>NZ_LFLZ01000027.1 GCF_001189845.1 Bradyrhizobium tropiciagri | reverse complement strand
GCATATGAAAGAAACCCGCGTGGAATCGATGGTTCTGCGACGGACAGTTCGAACGAGCATGCTCGCCATTCGCGGTTCGATTCCGATTTGTTCTCCATCCGATTCCAACACTTGCATGGGGCACATCAACGCAAGACCAATCCAAGTATCGGAACAGACTCGGGAATTTCCATATGCGATAGCCCTACCCTCCAGGGGAGGGTGGCGGCGAGCTCGCCGCGAATTCAGCTCGCCTCACGCCGTCTCGCACACAAACCCGTTGCCCTTCCGCCTGATCTTCCCCGCCGACGGCGAAGGGAAATGCGCGGGGCAGCACAGCGTCTCGGTGTCGCAATAGCGCTCGAGGAAGCCGCGCCGCGACTTTGCAGCCTGCGCCGGGTCGACGTCGAACTTCGGCGACAGCTCCGGATAGAGCGTCTGGATCGGCGAGTGCATCAAATCGCCGGCAAACACCGCATCGTCCTTGCCACGGCCGAAAGTGAAGGCGACATGACCCGGGGTATGGCCGGGAGTCGGCAGGATGCGCATGTGATCGCCGATCGCAAAATCATTGCCGACGAGTTCGGCCCGCTTGGCTTCGACCACCGGCAGCACGCTGTCGACGAACGGCGGCACCTCCGCCTTCGCATTGGTCTCGGTCCAGTAGTCGAACTCGCTCTTGTCGAACACGTAGCGCGCGTTGGGGAAGGTCGGCACCCAGCGGCCGTTTTCGAGCCGCGTGTTCCAGCCGACATGGTCCACATGCAGATGCGTGCACATCACGTAGTCGATGTCGTCGACCGAGAAGCCGGCCGACGCAAGACCGCGCAGATAGGTGTCGTCGGTCTTCATGTTCCAGCTCGGCCGCCCTGGCCGCGGCTTGTGATTGCCGATGCAGCTGTCGATCAGGATAGTGTGGTGCGGCGTCTTCACGATGTAGGACTGGAACGCCAGGATCAGCGTGTCGCTGTCGTCAAGCGCCCCGGCCGCCTTCATCCAGGCGCGGTTCTCCGCAAGCAGCTCCGGTGTCAGCCCGGGCAGCATGTCGTTCGCGGGCAGGAACTTGCCTTCCTCTTCCACGATACGATGAATGGTGAGATCGCCGGCGGCAAATTTCAGGCTCATGAGTGATTCCTTGGATAGGATCAGTGCGCGTCGCGCACGGCGGGAATGATGATGTTGGCGAGGATATCCATCGCCGCAAGGCCTTCCTTTGGTTGGCCGTACTGGGCTGCCGTCGTCATCATCACAAGATCGAGATCGGGCACGACGATGATGCGCTGGCCGCCCCAGCCGAAGGCGCCGACCCATCTCACTTCCTTGCCCTCGGCCAGCGATCGGCCGACCCACCATTGATAGCCGTAGAACAACGTGCCGCCGAAATAGCCGACGGCCTGAAAGCGCGGTGCGATCGATTGCGCGATCCACTCGGCCGAGATGATTTGCTGTCCGTTCCAACTCCCGCCGTTGAGCACGAGCTGGCCGATCTTTGCGGCATCGCGCGGACGAAGTCGGAGGGCGGCAGCGGCGGCAATCTTGCCGTTCTTCGGATAGGCCTTCCACTCGATATCGGTGATGCCGAGCGGCTGGAACAGCGTTTCGCGCGCAAAGGCTTCAAGCGGTTTGCCGGAGACCTGCTCGATGACGTTGCCGAGCAAATCCGTGCCGCCGCCATTGTAATTCCATAGCGCGTCGGGCGGCGCAGCGATCGGCTTGCCGAGGACGTAGCCGATCGGATCGGCATCGAAGGCGAGATGCGGCTCGTCGTTGTCGGGATGGGTCCAGGGCAGCGTCTCATCCCATTTGATGCCTGACGACATCGTCAAGAGATGGCGCAGCGTGATCGCGTCCCATCCTGCTGATTTCACCGATTGGTGCTCGGGAAAGAACTTCAACACGGGCTCGTCGACGCCGGCGATCAGCTTGCGGTCGATGGCGATGCCGACCAGCAGCGACGTCACGCTCTTCGATGCCGAACGCATGTCGTGTCTGGTCGTCGCCGTGAATTCGGTGCGGCCTTCCGGGTACCCCCATGGCTGGTCGATGCCGGTAAAATACTGCTCGAACACCAGCCTGCCATGACGTGCCACGACGACGGAATGAATCTCGCTACTGCGCAGGCCGAGCCGCGCGCCGATGCCGCACAGCCGTTCGCCATCCATGCCGACGCTGTCCGGTGACGCGATCGTCCAGCCATCGTCGAGCGCGGCCGGCGATCCGCAGGGCTGGTTGCTTTGTCCGGTTTTCATGTCGTCGGCCCTCAGTGTGCTGATCGAGGCCGTCAACGCGAGCGCAAGGCTCGCGCCGAGAAGCAAGAAGCGGGAGAGGCGATGGCGCATCGTCATCCTCCCGCCTTGCGCGCTATGCGGCGGGCGGAGCGGAAATCTTCACCGACGGCCGCTCTTGCATGCGCTGGTAGAAGGCGTCGAGCTTGGGATAGGCCTTGCGCCAGCCGCAATCGGCGAAGCGGAAATCGGCGTAGCCCAGCACGCAGACGAGGCCGATCTGCGCGATGTCGAACGAAGATCCTTCCAGCACGTCGGGCCGTTCTCGAACCGCGCCATGCCGGCCCAGGCCCGGTTCCAGTGATCGTCGTACCAGGCCTGCCACAGCGAGCCCTGCGGCCGCACCATCTTCTCGTAGCGGCACAGCAGCATGGAATCGAGCATGCCGTTGAGCAGCGAATGATCGGTCTTCAGCTTCCAGCGCCGCGGGCCGTAGCCCGGGATCAGCCGGCCGCCGCCGATCTCGTTGAGATATTCGACGATGACGTAGGAATCGAGAATGACGTCGCCATGGTCGAGGATCAGCACCGGTAGCTTCTTCAGCGGCGTGATCTTGGAATATTCGTCGTTGGCCGTGCCCGGCGCGACGGTGGCCGGCACGAACTCGATCTTGTCGATCAGGCCGAGCTCGATCGCCGCGATGCGCACCTTGCGGGCGAATGGGGAGGCGGGAGAGAAGGTGAGTTTCATTGGGAGGGCCTTCTGCGAAATGCGCGAGATACGTCTTGGACGTCCGTCATTGCGAGCGAAGCGAAGCAATCCATTGCTTCCGTTTCCGCGGAAAGATGGATTGCTTCGTCGCTATCGCTCCTCGCAATGACGGTAGTGGCGCTAGCCGAACCTTAAGCCGCGACGATTTCCTGGCGCTGCTCGCCGAGGCCTTCGATGCCGAGCGTCACGACGTCGCCGACATTGAGGAAGGTCGGCGGCTTCATGCCAAGGCCGACGCCGGGCGGGGTGCCTGTGGTGATGATGTCGCCGGGCAGCAGCGTCATGAACTGCGAGACGTAGGAAATGCACTTCGCCATCGTGAAGATCATGGTCTTGGTCGAGCCGGTCTGGCGGCGCTGGCCGTTGACGTCGAGCCACATCGACAGGTCCTGCACGTCGGCGATTTCGTCCTTGGTGGCGAGCCACGGGCCGACCGGACCGAACGTGTCGTGCGACTTGCCCTTGGTCCACTGCCCGAGGCGCTCGGTCTGGAAGTTGCGCTCGGAGACGTCGTTGCAAACGCAATAGCCGGCGACGTAATTGAGCGCGTCGGCTTCCGAGACGTACTTGGCGCGGGTGCCGATGATCGCGGCGATCTCGACTTCCCAGTCCAGCTTGGTCGAGCCGCGCGGCTTCTCGACCGCATCGTTCGGGCCGGACAGCGAGGTGTTCGCCTTCATGAAGATGATCGGTTCGGTCGGGATCGCCGCCCCGGTTTCCTTGGCATGGTCGGAATAGTTCAGGCCGATCGCGACGAATTTCGAGATGCCGGTGACGGGGGCGCCGAAGCGCGGCTTGCCGGACACGGCGGGCAGGGAGGCGGGATCGAGGGCAGCAAGCTTCTTCAGCGACTCCGGCGCGTAGGCGTCGCCGGTCAGGTCCTTCAGATGGGCCGAGAGGTCGCGGAGCTGGCCGGATTTATCGATCAGACCGGGTTTTTCCGCACCCTTTTCGCCATAACGAACAAGCTTCATGTTGATCACTCCCTACGATGTCTTGAGGATTGTTACTGGTATACCTCGACACGCTTCATGGAACAGCGCGGGCGGAAATTCAACCGCTTCGCGGTCACGGCATTGCAGCCATCACCTTCCGGCGTGGCCGTTTTGAGCTGTTCTTTCAAATAGCGGTCATGATCACGGGCGCGGCGCGGCCAGCATCCGCGTGAACATCTCTTCCAGCAGCCGGCACGGTGGCTCGGGATCGCGCATACCCGCGATGATGGCATCGTCGGCCACGGCATGCATTCCGTCGAACACGATCAGCGCCGCGCTGCGGGCGTCCGGGAATGTCCAGACGCCGGCCTTCCGGCCATCCTCCAGCACGGCGACGATCTGGGCGATCACGTCGTCCTTTTCCTGCGATTGGCGCTGATGATGCGGGAAGTCGTGAAAGACGACGTCATGCAGTTCGACATTGGCAAGATAGGTTCCAACGGCGCCGCGCAGCCAGGCCGACAGCCGTCCGGCGTGATCGTCTGCGGCGCGCTCATTGATCGCGGCCGCTACACGGGACAGGAAATCCTGCGTGAAGCGCGCGCGCAGGGCGATGATCACGTCCGCCTTGGTCGAGAAGTAATGGTAGAAGGTGCCTTTCGCGACGCCGGCCCGGGCGACGATGTCGTCGATCGTGGTGGTCTCGATACCCTTTGCGACGAAGAGGGCGGCTGCCGCCGACATCAGGTCGTCCACCCTGACCTCGGCGGGTTGAGTCCGCCGCCAGTGCCGCGATGTGTCGCGCTTGGCCGCCTGTCGCTTGCCGATCATGCCGTTAGCATCCATCCGTAGCTGATATCCGATTCTGAGATCGCATATTTAGAATGACTTTGAAATGGCTTAGGTTAGTTGACCGACCGTCGGTCGATACGTATCTGTGACCCGGCCGCCGCAGCTGCTCGATGAGCGTGTCGAGGCGCCGCCCGTATCACGAGGAGTCTCCATGAAATTCTTTCGCGAAGCCGAGCCCGGCATCTTCATCGCGACCGGCCGCCTGCAGACCGAGCAGGACGGCTGCGACTGGACGGCGGAATACGCCGAACTGCTTGCCGCAGACCGCCCGCTCGCCGTGATCGTCAATGTCAACGATCAGCCGGAGGTCGCCGCCGGCAAGCCGATGGTGCTGTGGATGAAGGCGCGCAAGGCCGAGCTCGGCCGGCTGATCCGAGTCACCGTCTACATCGCTGATGACGACGCGGAGCGCGCCGAACTTGAGCGCACCCTTCCGGGACGGGCCAAGGCGTTGCCCTATCCGGCCGCGATCGCCGCCAGCGAAGCTGACGCGCTCTTCCTCGCGCGCGCCAGTTTGATCTAGAGCATGATCCGGAAAAGTGGAAACCGGTTTTCCCTCGCGACAAACGCAAGCGTTTGCGCGGAGATCATGCTCAAGCAAAAGATACTTACCCCAGTGCGACGAACCTGAAGGCGTCGCCATCGCGCTTGATGTGGCCGGCGTTGAAATGCCCGCCGATCACCAGTGTCGGCGTGTCGGCAAAGCGCGAGAACAGCTGGCGCCGCGTCACAGCCGATTGCTTCTGGTCGGAATCCGCGGTCGACGACCAGTCGAGATGGTACATCTGGCAGGGATGATGGGCGACGTCGCCGGTCAGCAGCCCTTGCTCGCCGCCGGACTTGATGTGGATGCTCATGTGGCCGGGGCTGTGACCCGGCGTCGGGATCAGCGTGATCTCCTCGGTCAGGCGGTGATCGCTCGCCACCAGCTCGGCCTTGCCGGCATCCGCGATCGGCTTCACTGAATCGGCGAACACGGCGGCATGCGCTGCATCGTCGCTGTGGTCGCGCCAATGCTCGTATTCGGTCTTGCCGAACACGTAACGCGCATTGGCGAAGGTCGGCACCCATTTGCCGCCGACTAGTTTCGTGTTCCAGCCGACATGGTCGACATGCAGATGCGTGCACAGCACGGTGTCGATGCTGTCAGGGGCAAAGCCGGCCGCGGCCAGCTTCTCAAGGAACGGATCGCTGCGATTGTTCCAGGTCGGCACGTTGCGGCCCTGCTTGTCGTTGCCGAGCCCGGTGTCGACGATGATGCGGTGCTCCGGCGTCTCCACCAGCAGCGAATGGATCGACATTTTCAGCCGGCCGTCCTCATTGGCGAAATGCGGGATCAGCCAGGGCAGGCTCTGGATCTCTTCCCGGCCGGCGAGCGGCAGGATGAAGCGCGTGCTGCCAACGGTCTCGAGTTCGACGACCTTCGTGATCCTGACCTTGCCTACGGTCCACTGCATGCGGCGTGCCCTCTGTTTTTTGTTTCTCGCCGGACCATGCGGGTTTCCGCGCGGCGGCGCAATGGATCAAGTCGGCGCTTCCTGCGTTACCGTCACGTTCGACTGAAGGAGTGCGCGAATGCCGGAACTCACAATCTCTCCCGAAAAGGTTGGCTTCTTGATCGAGAAGGCGCGGGAATTCGACGTCAAGGAGGGGATCGTCGATCCGGATTCCGGCTCGAACGGCGCCGACGACGAGATGATCGACGTGCTGGAGGACGACGGCAACGATCCGGTGGCGCGTGAGATCACTGGCTTCATCGACGCGCTGAGCGAGGACGAGCAGGTCGATCTCGTCGCCTTGATGCGGCTCGGCCGCGGCGACGGCACGATTGAGGAATGGGCCGATCTCCGCCGCGAGGCTGCGCGCGGCCGCAACGGCCGCACCGCGAGCTATCTATTGGGCGAGCCGATGCTCGGCGATTTCCTCGCCGAAGGGCTCGACGAGTTCGGCCTCGCGCCCGGCGACGAGCGCATCACGCCGATCCAGTAGGAGCAGGCGGGGAGGGGTCGGATCGCATCGACAGATGCGATCCGGATGAGGGGGAGTCTCGGCATACTCTGCTATCACCTTCTTCGCGGTGACGGCCCCCATACGCTCTCCCCGTGAGAACGGAGAGAGGGGGAATACTATCGCGCGCAGTCGACGATCACGGTGCCGATCTTGTCGCCCTTCTCGACGGCGAGATGAGCGTCGGCGGTCTCCGCCAGGGCGAATTGCCCGGCGATGTTGTGCACGCGGGTGCCCGACGTCAGCCATTTGGTGATGTCGGCCTGCGCGGCCGCGAGCAGCGGCGGCGGCAGCGCGAACAGCACCAGCGAGCGCACCGTGATGCACTTCTCCATCAGTTCGCGCACCGGCAGCGTGGGCGTGCGGTTGCCGTTGGTGGCGTAGACCGCGATCGTCGAGTTCGGCGCCATGAGCTTCAGCGTGGTGGCGAGATTGCCGCCGAAATCGACGTCGATCACGCGGTCGACGCCGCGGTTCTCGGTGAAGGCCATCACCTTGGAAACAACGTCCTCGGTCCGGTAGTTGACGACCATGTCGGCGCCGCCAAGCCGCGCCTCGACGTCCTTGACTTGCGAGCTGACCGTCGCGACCACCCGCGCGCCGCCCCACTTTGCCAGTTGCACGGCATAGTGGCCGACCGCGCCGGCACCGCCGGTGACCAGCACCGTCTGTCCGGCGATCGGTCCGTCGGCAAACAATGCGCACCACGCGGTCATACAGGGGATGCCGAGCGTAGCACCAGCCGCGAACGACACATCCTGCGGCAGCGGCGTCACCAGATAATCGGCAAGCGTGATGTACTCGGCCGCGGTGCCGAAGGCGCGGCCGTTGCGCTGGCCGTTGAACAGCCAGACGCGGTCGCCGACGGCAAAGCGCGTGACGCCTTCACCGACCTGATCGATGATCCCGGCGCCGTCGCTGTTCGGGATCACGCGAGGGAAGTCCATCGCGCGATAGTTGCCGCTGCGGCGGCCGACATCGGCCGGATTGACGCCGGAGGCTCGAGGCGAACGCGGACTTCGCCGGGACCGGCGTCGGGCGTCGGCATCTCGCCGACGGTGAGCACCGTCGGCGCCGCGCCGGTCCGTTCGTACCAAACCGCTCTCATAACGTGCCCGGAAAGGCGCCGCCATCGAGCAGGATGTTCTGCCCGGTGATGAAGCCGGCCTTGTCGCCGCACAGGAACGCGCAGGCGTAGCCGAATTCGTCGGGACGGCCGAAGCGGCCGGCGGGATTCAGCTTGGCGCGCTCGCTCAGGACCTGATCGGCCGAGATGCCGCGCTTCTCGGCCTCGGGCTTTGCGGTGCCGCGCAAACGGTCGGTGTCGAACGGGCCCGGCAGCAGGCCATTGATGGTGACGTTGTTGATCACGGTCTTGCGCGACAGGCCGGCGACGAAGCCGGTGAGGCCGGCGCGCGCGCCGTTGGACAGGCCGAGGATTTCGATCGGGGCCTTCACCGCCGCCGAGGTGATGTTGACGATGCGGCCGAACTTGCGCGCCATCATGCCGTCGACGGTCGCCTTGATCAGTTCGATCGGCGTCAGCATGTTGGCGTCGATCGCCTTGATCCAGTCGTCGCGGGTCCAGTTGCGGAAATCGCCGGGCGGCGGACCGCCGGCATTGTTGATCAGGATGTCCGGCTCGGGGCACGCCTTGAGCACCGCTTCGCGTCCGGCCGGCGTCGTGATGTCGCCGACAATCTCGGTGACGGTGATGGATGGATGCGCCTTGCGGATCTCGTCGGCGGTCTGCTTCAGCGCCTCGGCGCCGCGCGCCGTCAGCGTGACATGCACGCCCTCATTGGCGAGCGCGATCGCGCAGGCGCGGCCCAGTCCCTTGCTCGATGCGCAGACGATGGCGCGGCGGCCTTTGATTCCAAGATCCACGAGTTCACTCCCTGTGATGTCGAGTGGGTTTTTAAAGGTTTGATGGCACCAGTCTAGCCAAGCCCGGTGGCGCCGGTAAGGGACGTGCAATGCATAAGTGCATGCCGGGCAGGAACTGGCAGGTCAGCTGTTCGGCTAGATGCGTTGCTCGCGCCGCAACCGCTCAATCGCCATGGTGGCTTCGGGCGGTAGCGAGCGGAATCCGGCCTGTCCGGCCGCGGAGAACAACGGCAGCAATTGCGATCCGTTGAGGAATTGCGGCTGCCTGGCGAGCGGCACCAGCTGATCGAACACCAGTACCAGCGTGGTCACGACGAGGCCGACCCGGACGGCGCCGAGCAGCGCGCCGCCGAGCCGGTCGCCGATCCCGATCTCCGCGCCGAAGGTGTCGTCCAGCATCGTCCGCGCCATCTTTCCGAGGATGACGCCGATCACGAGGAACAGCCCGAACAGCAGCATCCCGTTCGGCGGAAACGGCGACGACGGCAGCGTCGCGATGTGGGGCCCGATCATCGCGAGCGCGGCGACCGCGAGCGGCATCGCGACGAGATAGGCCAGGATGGTGACCGCGCTGCGCAACAGACCGGTCGTGAAGCCGGTCACGACCGCGAACAACAAGCCGAGGATCACGGCGGCATCGAAGAGGTTCATGGGTAAGAATTTCCTGCCCGATCTCCTACGGTCCCCAGGTTGATGAAACCGGCTTGCATCAAAGACAATTGTAGCGATCAATTATCCACTTCCGGCAACCTGTCGATGTCCGGCCTATTCGATGCCGGTAAAGAAATCATTCTTGTCGGTGACGCTCGCCATACCACAGCCGTCATTCCCCGGTGCGCAATTGCGCACCGGGGAATGACGAAGGAAATCACTCCGCCCGCGTCTCCGCCCTGATCATGTCGGCGGCCTTCTCGCCAATCATGATGGTCGGCGCATTGGTGTTGCCGCCGATCAGCGTCGGCATGATCGAGGCGTCGACCACGCGCAAACCGTCGAGCCCGTGTACGCGCAGCTTCGGATCGACCACCGCGAGCGGATCATTAGTGCCCATCCTGCAGGTGCCGACCGGGTGATAGACGGTGTCGGAGCGCGCCCGCAGGATGCTGCGGATGTCGTCATCGGTGCGGACATCTGCTGTGAACATGTCCTTCTGCTGCAGCGCGCGCAGCGCCGGTGTGTCGAGCAGCCGCTTGGTCATCTTGAAGCCTGCGACCATGGTCTCGACGTCGCTGTCCTCGCCGAAGAAATTCGGATCGATCGCGGGCGCTGCGAGCGGATCGGCGCTGTTCAGCCACACGCTGCCGCGGCTTGCCGGGCGCAGCAGGCAGACATGGCAGGAGAAGCCGGTGCCCCAGCGCGGCTTGCGGCCGTGGTCTTCCACCATGGCCATGCAGAAATGCAGCTGGATGTCGGGGACGTCGAGCTCAGGCCGCGTCTTCAGGAAGCCGCCGCACTCGGCGACGTTCGAGGTCATCGGGCCGCGCCGCTCGCGCCGGTACTGCCCGATCCCCTTGATGATCCGCCCGATCCCGCCCCACGATAGTCCCGAGAAGTAGGGTGCGTCGGAGGCGAAGCCGAACACGAAATCCGGATGATCCTGCAGGTTCTGTCCGACACCCGGCAGATGATGCACGCTGGCGATGCCGTGCTTGCCGAGCGCCGCGGCGTCGCCGATGCCCGACAGCATCATCAATTGCGGCGACTGGAACGCGCCGGCCGAGAGAATGACCTCGCGCTTTGCGCGCAGCACCTTCTTCTCCTTGCCCTGCAGGTATTCGACGGCGACGGCACGCTTGCCCTCGAAGATGATGCGGGTCGCCTGCGCCTGCGTCTCGACGCGCAGATTGGGCCGGCGGCCCATGTGAGGATGGATATAGCCGCGCGCGGCGCTCCAGCGTTCGCCATTCCGCTGGGTCACCTGGTAAATGCCGAGCCCTTCCTGTTCAGCGCCGTTGAAATCGTCGCGGATCCGGAACTGCGCCTCGCGCGCGCCCTGCAGGAACATCTCCTTGACCGGATTGTCGGACTGCAGGCCCGTGACGTTGAGCGGCCCGCCCTTGCCGTGATATTCGCCGTCGAGCTCGGTGTTATGCTCCGAACGCTTGAAGTAGGGCAGGACGTCGGCATAGCTCCAGCCCGTATTGCCGAGCGAAGCCCAGTGGTCGTAGTCGGCGCGATGGCCGCGGATATAGACCATGGCATTGATGGCCGAGGAGCCGCCGAGGCCCTTGCCGCGCGGCTGATAGCCGATGCGGCCGTTCAGGCCCTTCTGCGGCACCGTGTCGAACGCCCAGTTGTTGAGCTTGCTCGAGAGCATCAGAATGATGGCGCCGGGCGTGGTCACCACCCAATTGTCGTTCTTGCCGCCGGCATCGAGCACCGCCACCGAGGTCGCCGGATCCTCCGACAACCGCCCCGCCACCGCGCAGCCGCCGGAGCCCGCGCCCACCACCACGAAATCGAATGTGTCAGTCACGTATGTTTCCCCCTGGTCTTCGTTTTGCGTCATTGCGAGCGAAGCGAAGCATCCATCTATCCGTTATGCGGGGCTATGGATTGCTTCGTCGCTCCGCTCCTCGCAATGACGGCTTGGATCTTACGACAACATCCGCATCAGCTTCTCCAGACGCGCGACCTTGGCGCCATAGGGCGGATAGAGATCGGCGAGCCGGTTGAAGCGCGAGCGGTAGAACACCGGCTTCAGCTTGGTCAGCGTCCTGAACCCCCATTCGCCGTGATAGGCGCCGGTGCCGGACGCGCCGACGCCGCCCATTGGCTGATAGGCCTGCGCGAAATGGAACAGGCAGTCGTTGACGGTGACGCCGCCGGACACCGTGCGCGCCAGCACCGTGTCGCGGGCGGCATTGTCGGTGCCGAACCAGTACAGCGCCAGCGGGCGGTCGCGTCTGTTGATGAAGGCGATCGCCTCCGTTGCGTCGCGCGTGCCCACGACCGGCAGCAGCGGCCCGAAGATCTCCTCCTGCATCACGGTCATCTCAGGCGTCGCGTCGACGATGACAGTCGGCGGGAATTTGCGCCGCTCCTTCCACTCGGGCTCGTTCGGCGCCGCCGGCTGCATGATGGTCGCGCCCTTCGCGGCGGCATCGGCGACGAGGCCCTCGAGCCGCGCGTAGTGCCGGTCCGAGACGATCGAGCTGTAGTCCGGATTTTTGGGATCTGTGCCGAACATGTGCTGCATATGGCCCTGCAGCCGCATCGCGAACGGCTGCACCGAGGCTTGCGGCACCAGCACGTAATCGGGCGCGATGCAGGTCTGGCCGGCATTGAGCAGCTTGCCGTAGGCGATGCGCTGCGCGGCCTCATCGATGTCGGCGGAGCCGTCGACGATGACGGGCGATTTGCCGCCGAGCTCGAGTGTCACCGGCGTCAAATTGCGGCCACAGGCCTCCGCGACCAGCCGGCCGATCCGGGTCGAGCCGGTGAAGATCAGATGATCGAACGGCAGGGTGGCAAAGGCCTTTGCGATGTCGTCGTCGATATCGGTGACCGCGAGCTCGGCGGTGTCGAATTTCTTCGCGATCGCTTCCATCAGCAATTCGGAGAACCGCGGCACCAGCTCGCTCGGCTTGATGATGGCGCGGTTGCCGGCGGCGATCGCCGCGACCGCGGGCGCCAGCGTCAGCTGCAGCGGATAATTCCACGGCGCGATGATCCCGACCGCGCCGAGCGGTTGCGGGATCAGCCGGTTTTTGGCCGGCGCGAACTGTACCGTGGTCGGGATCCTCTCGGGCGCCATCCAGCCCTTGAGGTGCTTGGCGGCATGCTTGATCTCGCCGAGCACCAGCATGGTCTCGGCGATCGCGGTCTCGACGGTGGAGCGGTGGCCGAAATCGGCCGAGATCGCCGCCTCGAATCGCGCCTCGTTCTCGGTCAGCGCGGCGCGCAGGCGGCGCAGCCGGTCCAGCCGCGCCTGCAAGGTCGGCGCCGGCTCGCTGCGGGACAGCTCGAATTGGCGGTGAAAGACCTCCTCAAGCGCGTACAGCCCCGGGCTCTTCAACGGCCGGTCCATTGGCGTTTCCCCTCGGATGACGTTTCCTTGACGGATTTTGTTGGCGCCAAGCTCCGCTTTTACGTGCGGTCTGGCAAGGCCCGGTTCCCGGCGGTAAATTTGTCAGGAAAACCGGTGATTTGGACGTCACAAAATCCTCAAAAAGGCGCTCGCGGGGCTTTCCAAACCGACCTCACGTTGATACATACGCCCCGCACCCGACGGCTTCGGCCCGGGTCGCCTTCTCAGGAAGCTCTCCGGACGGATCGCTCGGCGCCGTTACAAGCGTTGGCCGGCAGGTTCGGGCACCCTTTCTGCAAGGTATGCAACGGTTTAACGCGGGGTGGAGCAGCCCGGTAGCTCGTCAGGCTCATAACCTGAAGGTCATAGGTTCAAATCCTATCCCCGCAACCAAATTGGTACGAAACCCCGGCAATCTTGATTGGTTGCCGGGGTTTTTGCTGCCCGGTCGACCAAGCGGCATCATCGCGGACTCGACAGCATTCTCCGGAGGAATTCCTCGATCGAAACCTGCGCAATGCCAAGCTCGGCGAATCCTGCCATCCGCGGCGACGACACGGTGTCGATCTGCATGAGCTCCACCTGACTGCGCGTAAGGGGGAGGCCAGGAAGGATTTCGGAGGCCCGTGCCAGCGCGTCCCAAACGGCAAAAGGGACTGGGATCAGGAGAGGCGCGAGGCCCGCCTGATGCGCGATCGCTCTCAGCAATTGCTCGTAAGAATAGACGGTTGGGCCACCGAGCTCAAAGACCGCTGGCTGGCGCTCGGCTCGCGCCATGATCCGGGCAACCGCTTCCGCAACGTCTTCCACATAGACCGGTTGCAATCTGGTCCGGCCGCGGCCGAACATCGGATAGATTGGAAGCTGACGAAGGAGCTTGAGGATGGTGCTGAGAAACGCGTCGTCCGGTCCGAATATCACAGCCGGACGGACGAGACATGCACCGGCGAATTCCGCACGAACCGCCTGCTCGCCTTCGCCGCGCATTCGGATGTAGCTGGATGGCGAGGCGGCATCGGCACCGATCCCCGACACCTGAACAAGCCGTTCGACTCCCGCCCGGTGGGCCTGGTCGGCCAACCGCCGAGCCGACTCGACGTGAACGGAGTAGAAAGTCTCCGGTCCGCGCTCGCGATAGAGGCTGACCGCATTGACGACTCCGTAGATGCCGACCAGCGCTTTCGCGACGGATCGCTCGTCGTGAATGTCGGCCTCTACGGATTGAAGTCGTGGATTCTCCGGATCAGGTCGGCCCGGCCTTCCGTCCGGATGCCGTGACGCGATCCGGACGGCAAATTCGTGATCGAGCAGATGGCGGACGATCCGGCTGCCGAGAAAGCCGGTTCCGCCGAACACGGTGACGCTGCGACCGTTCGTGGCTGCTCCTTTAGTGCTCGCGGCTCCATGGGAAGAGGGAGGCCGGGAAATCTGCCGCGTAGCGGTGACCGATCGCCGGGCGAGGCTCTTCCTGCGGAGGATTCGGGTCAGGCTCCACCACCTTCCGGTAAAGATGCCAGCTGGCATGACCGAGCACCGGCAGAACGACGCAGAGACCGATGAAGAAAGGCAGTGAGCCCACTGCCAGCAGGATCGCAACGACCAGTCCCCAAACGGCCATCTCGACCGGATTCATCTTCACCGCGCGTATCGAGGTTCGGATCGCATCGATCGCTGTCGCGTGCTGGTCCAGCATCAGCGGGAACGAGACAACGCTGATGCACAAGGCTACTACCGCGAACAGGAAACCGACGCCGCATCCGACGATGATGAGGGTCCAGCCCTCGGACGTCGTCAGCACACGCTCCGCGAAATCGGGAATGCTCGCAGCCGGCGCATAGCCGAAGGTTGCGGTGTAGATCGCGTCCGCGGCGGCAATCCAGACTCCGAACAGAACGAATAGGAGGACGCCAAGTTCAAGCATCGCACCGAACGACGGCGCGCGCAGCACCTGCATTGCATCCCAGGCGCCTGGCTCCTCTCCGCGCTCGCGGCGGCGGCTCAGTTCGTAGAGGCCGAGTGCGGCGAAGGGACCGATCAGGGTAAAGCCGGCCGCGAGCGGAAACAGCAGCGGCAGTACCGAGTAGCCAATGACAAGTCTGAACAGGAACAGTCCGAGGACCGGATACATCACGCACAGGACGATGGCGTGGGTCGGAATGGCCTTGAAGTCTTCCCAGCCCAGGCGCAGCGCATTGCCCAAGTCGGAAAGGTTGATCTTGCGAACGACATAGACGGTGGAGACACCGAACAATTGCAGTTTGGGTCTTGCGAAGACGGTGGTCATGGCTCCGGTCTCCTTGCTCGTGGCCGCAGGTGAACGGAGCGCTTCAAAACACACGCATCCGCCTCGTGCGCGAAAATCGCGACTGAGTCCGGCAAATCAGGTTCAACGAGAAGGAGCTTGCCGGACGACATTCGTCGCAACCGGTACAGTGAAGTTAGTCCGATGCGCGGGAGAAGCAAGCGAACGATGCGGTCCGCGAAATCGTGCCTTCGCATCGCCCGGTTTTTTGCGACGCACCATCGCCTGGCCGTGCCGAAAGGCGTTCGCCGACGCGCGGACCCCTTCGCCCCAACACGCGCCGGACAAGGGATGCAATCCACTCCTCTATTGACGCCGGGCCCGACGGGGACCATTTTAAATGCGTGAACGCCCCCAGCTCCGATGCGATTGCGGTCGTGACGCTGAATCTTTGTCATGTCCGACCGGCAAAATGGGCGAGGCAAGAGGCGCAGTGATGGTGGACGTGACACCATCCCTTTGACGTGAGCTCCGCCCTTTCGTTCGTCTCCGTAGCCTTCGATGGCTGGGAGGATGAAGGATGGCTGTAGCGCTCATACTGCTCCTGGTTGCGATCGCCTCGGTGCTGTTCCATGTCTACAGCCCGTGGTGGTGGACGCCGATCGCCTCGAACTGGCGTTACATCGACGACACGATCAACCTGACATTCTGGATCACCGGGGCGGTGTTCTGCGCGGTCATCGCGTTCATGGCCTACTGCGTCCTCCGCTTTCATCACAAGGAGGGTCGGCGGGCAGCCTATAATCCCGAGAACAAGAAGCTCGAATGGTGGCTCAGCATCGGCACCGCAATCGGCGTCGTCGCCATGCTGGCGCCGGGCCTCGTCGTCTGGCACCAGTTCGTCACTGTTCCTGCCGATGCGACCGACGTCGAGGTCGTCGGACAGCAATGGATGTGGAGCTACCGGCTTCCCGGGAAGGACGGCCGGCTCGGCACCTCCGATGCGCGCCTCATCAGTTCCGAGAATCCTCTGGGATTGAATCCCAACGATCCAAACGGACAGGACGACGTCGTCGTTCAAAACGACGATCTGCATCTGCCGGTCGGCAAACCGGTGAAGGTGCTGCTGCGCTCGATCGACGTGCTGCATGATTTCTACGTGCCCGAATTCCGGGCGAAGATGGACATGATACCGGGCTCGGTGACGTATTACTGGCTCACACCCACCCGCACAGGAACGTTCGACGTTCTCTGCGCTGAACTCTGCGGCGCGGCGCACGCGCAGATGCGCAGCAGGGTCATCGTCGAGGAAGAGAAGGAATATCACGCGTGGCTGGAGAAGCAGCGGACGTTCGCCGAGTTGTCGGGCCAGCGCGACGTCGCGAAGGCGGCGTACAAGACAGGAAGCGAATGAACAGGCTGACGAGGATGTGCCGGAGATCGTGAAGCGAACTCGTCGCCGAACAGAAGACCGAGGAGGGAATTCCGATGGTCGATATCCCGCTTGATCATGTCGCAGGCATCCCGCCCGCCGAAGTCGGTGAGGTGGAGCTTTATCATCCGAGAAGCTGGTGGACGAGGTACGTCTTTTCGCAGGACGCCAAGGTGATCGCCGTCCAGTACTCGATCACTGCGATGTCGATCGGAATGGTGGCGCTGGTGCTGTCGTGGATGATGCGCCTGCAACTGGGATTCCCGGGAACATTCTCCTTCATCGATGCCAACCAGTATCTCCAGTTCATCACCATGCACGGCATGATCATGGTGATCTACCTGCTCACGGCATTGTTCCTTGGCGGCTTCGGCAACTATCTCATTCCGCTGATGGTCGGCGCCCGGGACATGGTCTTCCCCTATGTGAACATGCTGAGCTACTGGGTCTATCTGCTCGCCGTGCTGGTGCTGGCCGCAACGTTCTTCGTGCCTGGCGGGCCAACCGGCGCCGGCTGGACGCTCTATCCGCCCCAGGCGATCCTCTCCGGCACCCCCGGGCAGGACTGGGGCATCGTTTTCATGCTGGCTTCGCTGATCCTGTTCATCATCGGCTTCACGATGGGCGGGCTCAATTACGTGGTGACGGTGCTGCAGGCCCGCACGCGCGGCATGACGTTGATGCGCTTGCCGTTGACGGTGTGGGGCATCTTCACGGCCACGGTGATGGCACTGTTGGCCTTCCCGGCGCTGTTCGTCGCGTCGGTGATGCTGCTCCTGGACCGCCTGCTGGGAACCAGCTTCTTCATGCCGACGCTGGTCGAGATGGGGCAGCTGTCGAAGTATGGCGGCGGCAGCCCGATCCTGTTCCAGCATCTGTTCTGGTTCTTCGGCCACCCCGAAGTCTACATCGTCGCCTTGCCGGCCTTCGGCATCATCTCCGATCTGATCAGCACCCACGCGCGAAAGAACATCTTCGGCTACCGCATGATGGTCTGGGCCATCGTCGCGATCGGCGCTCTCAGCTTCGTGGTGTGGGCGCACCACATGTATGTCAGCGGCATGCACCCCTATTTCGGGTTCTTCTTCGCCACCACGACACTCATCATCGCCATTCCGACCGCCATCAAGGTCTACAACTGGGTGCTGACCCTGTGGCGCGGCGACATTCATCTCACGGTGCCGATGCTGTTCGCTCTCGGGTTCATCGTCACCTTTGTCAATGGCGGCCTGACCGGACTGTTTCTCGGCAACGTGGTCGTCGACGTTCCGTTGTCCGACACGATGTTCGTTGTCGCACACTTCCACATGGTCATGGGCATCGCGCCGATCATGGCCGTGTTCGGCGGGATCTATCACTGGTATCCGAAAGTGACCGGACGGATGCTCAATGATGTGCTCGGCAAGTTCCACTTCTGGGTGACCTTCATCGGGGCTTATGCGGTCTTCTTCCCCATGCACTATCTCGGCCTGCTCGGGATGCCCCGCCGCTATCACGACATTGGCGAGACGTCGTTCGTCCCGGCATCCGCCCATGACCTCAATGCGTTCATGAGCGTGGCGGCCCTGATTGTCGGCTTCGCCCAGCTCGTCTTCCTGTTCAATCTCGTCTGGAGCCTGTTCAAGGGAAAGGAGGCCGGCGGCAATCCCTGGGGCGCCACCTCGCTGGAATGGCAGACGCCGGAGACCCCGCCGGGGCATGGCAACTGGGGCAAGGAACTGCCCATCGTCTATCGCTGGGCCTACGATTACAGCGTTCCCGGTGCCGCCAAAGATTTCGTGCCGCAAAATGAGCCACCGTCCGGAGCGGTGGCGCAGGGAGCCCATCCGTGAGTGCCATCATCCTGTTCATGGCGACCATTGCGGCCATCGCGGGATGGTGGCTCTCGCAGCAGCGGCTTGCGGCCAAACCCTGGCTGGAGGAGGGGGTGGCCGTCGATTTTCGCGGCGAGAGGGGATCGTCCGTGCCGCCGGCGAAAATCGGGCTGGGCGTGTTTCTCGCGGTTGTCGGTTCGCTGTTCGCGCTCCTGATCAGCGCCTATTCGATGCGCAACACCATGGTGGACTGGCGCGAGCTGCCGTTGCCGAAGCTGTTGTGGATCAATACCGGCGTCCTGATCATCAGCAGCGCAGCGCTGCAATGGTCGCTGATGGCCGCGCGCCGCAGCGACGATGAGGACATGCTCGTCGGCTTGTTGGTGGGTGGAGCATCCGCCGTGACGTTCCTGGCCGGACAGCTGGTGGTATGGCAGCAGCTGAACGTCGCCGGCTATGTCGTGGCGTCCAATCCGGCCAATTCCTTCTTCTACCTGATCACCGCGCTGCACGGGCTACATCTGATCGGCGGGCTGGTAGCGCTCGGCAGGACGAGCGCCAAGGTGTGGCGCGGCGCACCGATGGTGCAGGTGCGCCTGAGCGTCGAGCTCTGCGCCATCTATTGGCATTTCCTTTTACTGGTGTGGCTGGTTCTGCTCGGCTTGCTGACCGGCTGGACCGAAAATTTCGTGAACATCTGTCGCCAGTTGCTCACTTAAGCGAGGGCAAGGACCGATGGCAGAAACGACACTGATGCAGCCGAAGGCCGCGCCCGGGACGATCCCCGGATTGCGAGGCATCGCCGCCGACTGGGCCTCAGATCAGCGCGCATTCAAGAACGTGTCCTGGGGGAAGGCCATGATGTGGATCTTCCTCCTGAGCGACACCTTCATCTTCAGCTGCTTCCTGTTGTCGTACATGACGGCGCGCATGTCGACGACCGTGCCGTGGCCCAATCCGAGCGAAGTCTTCGCGCTCAACATCGGGAGCAAGCATATCCCGCTCATCCTGATCGCTATCATGACCTTCGTTCTGATCAGCAGCAGCGGAACGATGGCGATGGCCGTCAATTTCGGCTACCGCCACGACCGCGTCCGAACGGCGGCCCTGATGCTGGCCACCGCGGCATTCGGCGCGACCTTCGTCGGAATGCAGGCCTTCGAATGGACCAAGCTGATCATGGAGGGTGTGAGGCCCTGGGGTAACCCGTGGGGTGCGCCGCAGTTTGGCGCTTGCTTTTTCATGATCACCGGTTTCCACGGCACCCACGTGACGATCGGCGTGATCTTCCTGATCGCGATTGCGCGCAAGGTCTTGCGAGGGGATTTCGATCGCGAACGACGCGGCTTCTTCACAAGCCGGAAGGGATATTACGAGATCGTCGAGATCACCGGCCTGTACTGGCACTTCGTTGATCTAGTGTGGGTGTTCATCTTTGCTTTCTTCTATCTCTGGTGAGGTGGCGCATGACAAACGCAGCGGTACATGTGGAAGGGCAGGCAGCACAGCATGCGCTACACGCTTACGCGCACGATGCAGTCGCATCGGGGGCGACGCACGCGGCAGGCCAGCAGCATCCGATCAAGCTTTACCTCGTGGTCTGGGGATGGTTGTTCGTGCTCAGCACCTGCTCCTATCTTGTCGACTACTTTGGCATCCATGGCCATCTCCGATGGTCGCTGATCCTGCTGTTCATGGTGCTCAAAGCCGGTCTGATCGTCGCTGTCTTCATGCATATGGCCTGGGAGCGGCTGGCCCTGGCCTACGCGATCCTGCTTCCGCCGGTGCTGGTGTTGGTATTTGTGGCGATCATGGTGTTCGAATCCGGCTACACCCATCTGCTTCGGAGCATATTCTTCGCCGCAACAGCTTAGTGGCGAAGACGTGGAGGTTTTTGGATGCAGTTTACCGTCGGGTTCAAACTGAACGGAAAGGCCGACCACGTGGTCCTGGACGGACAAGACGCGCTTGCCGCTGCGCTGAAGGTGAAGGCAGAGCTTCCGGAAGCCCTCATTATGTACGTGCGCCCACAAAACCGGCGTGGCGATACCCGTCATCCGACACATGCGCTCGCCGATGACGCTGGCCGATGAGAGGCCGGTTCGGATAAAATGGCCCGCATCGCGCGGGCCATTTTTGTTTTGGGAGAAGGTTCGCGCTTCGAGGTGCGATGCCGGGGGACGGACGGATCATCGCCACCCAGCAAACCCGTTCGTTCGCTAGACGAGGAAATGAAATTCCTGCCAGGCGCTCCACATCATGCCGTCGCTGGCGCGGACCCAGAGGTCGTCAGTGACGGTGCCGCCCTGGAAGGTGGTGCTGGCGAGCTGGCCTGCGCTGACGTTGATGGCGGTGTTGGCGGTCTGCGCGTTGCCGCCAACGCTCCAGTGGCCGCTGCCGGCCGACGATGTCGAATCCCAGACTTGATATTGGGCGATGCTGTCGCCGACGACGCGATCACCCAGTACGCGTTCTGGGACACCGGCGGCAACGGTCACTGGGTGGTGAATGGTGTCGCGCAGGCGGCCAACACCGAGATCGACGTCTCGGCGGCGAACCTGTCGCAGGTGAGCTACGTGTTCGGCCCCGGCGGTTCGCCGGCGGATCTGCTCTACGTGCGCGCCAATGACGGCATGATGTGGGGGTCTTGGGCGGCGTTCTCGGCGACCGCAACCAACCAGGCGCCGACGGTGTCGGCCGCGAACGTGGTGACGGTCTCCGGGCAGACCTTCGCCGCATCGAGCCTGTTCAGCGCGACGGACGCGGATGGCGATACCATAACGAAATATGCGTTGTGGGATTCCAACACGAACGGGGCCTGGATCGTCAACAACGTAACGATGAAGGCAAATACCGAGATCGACGTCACCGCGGCACAGCTTGCCACGGCGATCTATCAGGCCGGCTCGGGCACCGATCAACTCTGGATCCGGGCCAATGACGGCACTGCGTGGGGGGCGTGGCAGTCCTTCAACGCGACGGGCGAGAGCTCCAGCAATGCCAGCATCGCAGCGGGCGCTACCCTGGAATTGCCGGGGGCTTCGAACGCCGCCGTGGCGTTCCAGAGCTCGACCGGAACGCTGAAGCTCGACAATTCGGCGAGCTTTAGCGGCACCGTCGCCGGGATGACGGGTTCGGATGCGATCGATTTCGCGAACATCAGTTTCACGAACGTTCACACGCCGACCTTCAGCGGAAACAGCACGAGCGGCACGCTCACGGTGACGGACGGCACCGTCACGGCGAGTATTGCGCTGCTCGGCAACTACATGGCCTCGACATTCACGACGTCGAGCGATGGCCATGGCGGTACCCTGGTTGTCGATCCGCCGGCGACGCAGGTCAGCCAGCTGGCGCAGCCGCAGCACGCGTGATGACGCGAAGGTGAGGTATGACGGGGCCGCCACCAAGGTAGGTGGCTCCGCCAGTCGGCAGAGACGAAAAGGCCCGCCGTTCGGCGGGCCTTTTCCGTGTCATACCGTGCTTCCGGAGTTCGCACCGTGCCCGGCGGTTCGATGCCCGCCGTTCGATCACGACGGCGAGCCGGCCGCCTCCGTCGCCACGTCGTCGGCATTCGGGTCGGCTGCCGCTGTCGCCCAGGCGAGCTCGACGAGGGTCACGATGCGCCGGCCGGCGCCGTCGAGCTGGCAGACGATCAGGCCCTGCTCCTCGATATAGGTCAGAAGATGCCGCGCGCGGCGCAGCGAGTGCGTGCCATAGGCGCGGGCGATCGCGGCATCGCTCGGGCAGGGCCAGCCTTCCTTCGCGGCGCGGGCGATCATCATGAAGACGCCCTGCATATCCTCTGGCAGGATCGCGGCGCGCAGCTGCACATCCTGCCAGGCATCGTCTTCCGCGATCTCGGTGCCGAGCCCGGCGCGGGCGCGCGTCAACATGCGGCGGAAGTCGGTCAGCTCCGGCACCACGGCGCCGAGTCCCTCGATCCGGCAGCGCACCACGAACTCCTGATAGAGCACGCCGATGGCGCGAAAGCCGGCGTCGGGCTCGGCGAGAATGGCGCGCAGGATGCGATCCAGCCGCTCGCGCCGCTCGGCAAGCTGCTCGGCGCTCGGCGGCGGTTCCGCAGTCTCGGGATCGATCTCAGGTACCGTCGGCTTGGCGGCCATCAGCTGGCTGAGCAGGTCGGGTGCCGGCGCGGCGCGGCGGCCTGGCCGCCGTGTCGGGCGGCGGGGCTGCGAGGATGATGGCGCGTGCGTCTTCGAGTGCAGCTTCCGGCAGCGGCATCAGCCGCGGCGCCGCGTTGCGCGGCTGCGTGTCGGTTGGACCGATGCGCAGGCCCAGCGGACGGCGCGAGAGCGCAGGGCCCAGCGCCATGAACTGTCCGCGTTCGAGGTCGCGGAAGGCCTCCGCCTGGCGCCGCTCCATGCCGAGCAGGTCGGCGGCGCGCGCCATGTCGATATCGAGGAAGGTGCGGCCCATCAGGAAGTTGGACGCCTCGGCGGCGACGTTCTTGGCGAGCTTCGCCAGCCGCTGGGTCGCGATGATCCCGGCAAGCCCGCGCTTGCGGCCGCGGCACATCAAATTGGTCATCGCGCCGAGCGACAGCTTGCGCGCCTCGTCGGACACTTCGCCTGCGACCGCCGGCGCGAACAGTTGCGCCTCGTCCACCACCACCAGCATCGGATACCAATGATCGCGGGGGACCTCGAACATTCCGCCGAGGAAGGCTGCGGCGCGCCGCATCTGGTTCTCGGCGTCGAGCCCCTCGAGATTGAGCACGGTGGAGACGCGATGAATGCGCACGCGTTCGCCGGCGACCTGCAAACTGCGCTCGGTGTGGTCCTCGGCGTCGATGACGAGGTGGCCGAACCGTTCGGCCAGGGTGACGAAGTCGCCCTCGGGGTCGATGATGGTCTGCTGCACCCACGGCGCGCTCTGTTCCAGCAGCCGGCGCAGCAGATGGGATTTGCCGGAACCCGAATTGCCCTGCACCAGGAGGCGCGTCGCCAATAGCTCCTCGAGGTCGATGGCCGCCGAAGCGCCGGCCGTCGTCTGTCCCATCTCGATCGCTACGGTCATGTCCCCGACTCAAATCGTCCTTGCGGAGACGCGGCTTAACAAGCCGATCGCGCCCCGTCGAGCGAACCGCACAACATCATCCCCAGGCACGGCCGGGCCGTGGATAGCGTAGAGATTGCTCGGCACGATGCGCCGTGATTTCTGTGGTCGGCTTGCCGGAGCTGTTCAGATCGCAACCTTGATTCTGCGGTTCTGGCGGCCTTTGTTGTCGATCTTGACGATACGCGCGGGGCGGGACTGCCCGGTCGAGGCCAGATGGGTGCCGCCGCAGGCCTGCCGGTCGAGCCCGAGGATCTCGACGATCCGGACCAGGCCGTCTTCCCCGACCGGCGGCGCGACAGCCTTGCTGCGAAACAATCCGGGGATGGCTTGCGCCTCGGTATGCGCCATGAAGGCGGCGCTCACGGGGAGGTCCTGCCGGATGATGTCGTTCAGCGGCGCCTCGAGTGCCCGCAGCGCTTCGTTGTCGGCGCCCGGCAGATCGAAATCGACGCGGAAGGTGCCGTCGTCATTGAGCTGCGCCCCGGTCAGAAGCGCGCCGCCGAACCGCGTATACACCAGCGCGTTGACGACATGGGCGAGCGTGTGCAGCTCGCACATCAATGCGCGAAACGCCGGCTCGACTTCGAGCATGACCTTGCCGGAGATCACGCTGTCGCCCGGGACCGAATGCCAGAGGCCGCGTTCGTCACGCGCGAGCCCGGTCACCGGCAGCACGCCGCCGGACCATCGCAGAATCCCGCGGTCGGCGAGCTGTCCGCCGCCGCCGGGAAAGAACGGCGAGCGTTCGACCAAAATGGCGCCGGGCCGCGCGTCGAGCACGTCGGCTTCGAGTTGCAGCATGTCGGGATGGTCATGGGTGAAGGCAGGAGACATGCCTTCACTCTAGAGCGTTTTCGAGCGAAGTGGATACCGGTTCGCGTGAAGAAAACGCGTCAAAACAAGAATCTAGAGCCCCGTTCCGATTCAATCGGAACGGAATAGGCTCTAGCGCATGCGCAGCGCCGCTGACCACCCGAGTCGCCCTCGACAGGCCCGCCGGCTATTCCGCCGGCTTCGCAGCCACCGGCGCCTGCGCCGCCACGGGCTTCTTCGCGGGCGCCTTGTCGACCTTCTTCGACCAGGAGCGGTAATAGGCGAGCACGGTCATCAGCGCGATGCCGACAACGCTCACCACGATCTGCATCCAGAGGCTGCCGGAGATCTCGACCAGCACGACATGCGCGACCACGGCAAGGAAGACGCCCGAGGCGAACACCTCGAGCGACTGCTGGCCGCATTTGATGATCGGCTCGAAGATCGGCGACTCGTAGCCCGGCCATTCGCGCGGCAGGAAGCGCGTCACGAAGAAGGCGAGCACCACGAAGTGCAGCACGCGATACGGTGCGAGGTTGGTCTTGTCGTTCGGATTGAACGCATCAAAGAGCCATGCCGGCATCGCCTGGCCCAGTTCCGGGAAGCGGCTGGCCAGGGTCATGACCAGCGCGAACAGCAGATAGGCACCGCCGAGCCACAGGAAGGCGCGCGAGCGGATGAAGGTGATCGATTCGCTGGCGCCGCCGAGCGCGAACCAGCCGCCGAACACGAACAGGAACTGCCAGCAGAACGGGTTGAAGTACCAAGAGCCGGACGGGTAGGCCGGCAGGTTCCAGCCGAAATGGCGTGCGGCGAGATAGAGCAGGAATGAGGCCAGCAGCGTCAGATTGAGCTTCCGCAGCATCGCCCACAGCACCACCGGATACACCAGCATCAGCGCGATGTAGAGCGGCAGCACGTCCATGTTGACCGGCTTGAACGCCAGGATCAGGCCCTGATAGAGCGTCTCGGCCGGGTTCTGCATGAAACCCGCGACGTTGAATTCGTTCTCCAGATTGGGATCGCGGTAGCGCTGCGCGAGATAGCCGATCTCGGCGATGTAGATCACGAACAGCAGGACGTGCGCGACATAGATCTGCCAGGCCCGCTTGATCAGGCGGGTGGCGCCGATCACGGTGCCGCGCTCGAGCATCATGCGCGCATAGACAAAGGATGCGGTGTAGCCGGAGATGAAGACGAACAGGTCGGCTGCGTCGCTGAAGCCGAAATTCTTTTGCGTGATCCAGTTCACCGCATTGTTCGGGATATGGTCGAGATAGATCGCCCAGTTGGCGAAGCCGCGCAGCAGATCGAGCCGATAGTCGCGGCCACGTGGCGGCAGAACGGCCTTGACGTCCATCGGTTCGCTCCCATCCCCAGTGCCCGCGTCTTGGGCCGCGGGGCGTCCATTGCGTCATACTAGAACATGATCCGCAGGACCGTATAACGAATTTCTGGAACGGTTGCTGGTACCGAACTGTCGTCATTTGCACCGCCGGCGCGTTGAGGCACAGCCAGTGCGTAGGATGGGTAGAGCGCAGCGAAACCCATCATGCTCCCGCGTGCCAGAATTGATGGGTTTCGCTGCGCTCTACCCATCCTACGAGGGCCGAGCCATCAGCTAATGCTGCACGAACCCGTTGTGCAGCGTGGTGAACAGCGTCCTGCCTTTCTTCACCAGATCGTATTTGCGGCCGTAGAGCAGCCAGACCGCGGTGAGGTGGCACATCCCGCCCATCATCAGCGACATCGCGGTGTAGGGATCGAGATTGCGGCGATAGGTGCCGGCGCGGATCGCCTGCTTGATCAGCTGCACATAGCGCAGCGCGTATTTGTCGACCGCCTTCTTGACCCGCGGTTCTGCGGCCAGCACGCTCGGCCATATCTCCAGGAAGAACACGCGGCCCCAGCTCGGGTTGTCCTTGATGTACTGGAAGTTGGTCAGGAAGATGATGCGAAGCTGCTCGACGGGGTCGCCACCCTTCACCAGCAGCGGCTCGGTCTTCTGATACAGTGCTTCGAAATTGCCCGCGGGCACGTCGAGCACCAGCGCGCGCTTGTCCTCGAAATAGTCGTAGATGCTGGAGAGCGGTATTTTCGCCACCGCGGCGACGTCGGTGAGCGAGGTGCCGTCGATGCCCCGCTGGCCGAACAGCTTGGTCGCTGCCGAGAGGATCTGCTCGCGCCGGTCGCGGCTGCGTTGTTGCTTGAGCTTGAGCGTCGTCCCCGAAGCCACGGTCGTCTCCTCGCGTCCGCAAAAACAGTAAGGCAGCAGGATCGGAACACAAGCGCTATTGCGACGGGATACAGCGTAAGATTGCCGGTCAGATCGGCGTGTTCCGCCGTTCATGGCTGCGGAACGCGTTGCGGGCGATGATCTGTCGCATGATCTCCGATGTGCCATCGAGAATGCGGACCACCCGGGTTTCCCGCCAGATGCGCTCGATCGGCAGGTCCCTGGAATAACCGGCGCCACCGAACAGCTGCATGGTCATGTCGGCCACGCGCTGCACCATGTCGGCGCCAGTATATTTGGAGAGTGCGGCCGCCGCGGTGCGCGCGGCGGCGTCGCCCTGGTCGTAGCGCCAGGCCGCCTCATAGGCGACCAGGCGCGCGGCATGCAGCGCGCTCGCCATGTCGGCGATCTGCCATTCGATGCCTTGATGGTCGCGCAGCCTGCGCCCGAACGTCTCGCGCTCCGAGACGTGATCCAGCGCGTAGTCCAGCAGCTGGCTCGCCGCACCGACGCAATAGGCGCCCCAATGCGTGCGTCCGGCATCCAGGCACCGCATCGCGATCGCGAATCCGTCGCCTTCCTCGCCGAGCAGGTTCTCGCGCGGAATGCGGCAGCCCTCGAACATCACCTCGGCATGTTCAGAACCGCGCCCGGCGGCCATCTCGACCACGCGGCCGATGGAGAGGCCCGGCGTTGTCGCATCGACGGCAAAGGCCGCAATGCCCTTCGCGCCCTTGGACGGATCGAGCGTGGCGAACACCGTGAAGACGCCGGCGACCGGCGCGTTGGTGATGTAGGTCTTGCGGCCGTCGAGCACGTAATGATCGCCATCCCGCCGAGCCCGGGTCTGGATGCGGGCGGCATCCGATCCTGCGTCCGGCTCGGTCAGTGCGAAGGCGGCGATCACACGCCCGCTGGCGAGCTCCGGCAGCCATCGGTCGCGCACCGCTGATTGCGCGAAGAACTCGATCGCCTTCGATCCGATATGCACGTTCACCCCGCTCAGATAGTAGAAGGCGGTGTGCGCTTTCGCGAGCTCCTCGATCGCGATGCAGCTGCCGAGCATCGAGAGGCCGAGCCCGCCGAACTGTGTCGGCGTGTTGGTGCCGAACAATCCCATCCGGCGCAGGCCGGCCATCGCGCTGTCCGGCACGATGCCGGTCGCCTCGATCGCGGCATCGTGGGGCTGAAGCTCGCTGCGCACGAATTCGCGCATCCTGCCTTGCAGAACGCGGAGATCGTCGGGAAGCTCGAAGTGCATGGGTGCACCAAAATTCGAATAATATTCGAAAAATGTGCGCCGTCATTCCGGCGATGTCAAGAATTTGGGCGCGCGCCGAAGGACAGGGCGGCGGGTCGGATGACGCGACCGACGCGAGACCGGCAGGGGAGACCTTGCCAGCGGCGTTTCCGCCGCAAGTTTGTCCATTTCTTGCGCGACAAAACCACCAGTTGTGAGTAGATGGTTTGTCACTGGGGGAACAAATGACGCTGCACCCGCTTCGATCGACCCGTTCCGCATTTGTGATCCTCGGGCTCGCCGCAGCCCTCATGATCGGGCTTGCCTCGCCGGTATCAGCACAACAGGCCTCCGGAACCGCACTAGCCAAGGTGCTGGTGCTCGGCACCGGCGGCACGATCGCAGGGCAAGCCAATGCACGCGCCGGCAATGCCTATGATTCAGGCAAGGTCAACGCCGCAAATCTGATCGCGGCCATTCCAGGCATCGACAAGCTCGCCGAGATCTCGGCCGAGCAGATCTCGTCGATCGGCTCGCAGGACATGAACGACAAGGTCTGGTTCGACCTCGTCAAGCGCATCCGCGCGGCCATCGACAACAAGGAGGTCGACGGCGTCGTCATCACCCACGGCACCGACACGATGGAGGAGACCGCGTTCTTCCTGCAAAACGTGCTGGATACCGATATGCCAATCGTGCTGGTCGGATCGATGCGACCGTCGACCGCGATCGGCGCCGACGGCCCGGCCAATCTCTACGAGGCGATGCGGGTCGCCTCGGCGCCGGAATCGCGCGGCCGCGGCGTGCTGGTTGTGCTCAACGACACCATCCATGGCGCGCGTTGGGTGCAGAAGACCAATACCACCAGCGTCCAGACGTTCCGCTCGCCCGATGCCGGGCCGGTCGGCTATGTCGACACCGGCTCGCTGCGCTTCCTGCAACCGGCCGTCACGATCAAGACGGCGAAACTGAAGCTGCCGGATGCGCCGCCACTGCCGCGGGTCGACATCATCTATTCGCACGCCAACATGGATGCCGCTGACGTCGAGGATGCGGTCAAGCGCGGCGCCAAGGGCATCGTGCTGGCCGGCGTCGGCGACGGCAACTCGTCGAAGGATGCCATCGATGCGCTGGCGTCGGCGGCGAAGCAGGGTGTCGTGGTGGTGCGCTCGAGCCGGGTCGGTTCGGGTTATGTCAACCGCAACGTCGAGGTCGAGGACGACAAGCTCGGCTTTGCGGTCGCGTTCGACCTCAATCCGCAGAAGGCGCGCGTCCTGCTTGAACTGCTGATCGCCAACGGCATCACCGACCCCAGCGCGGTGCAGCAGGCGTTTGCGCGGCCTTGATCGGCGATGTGAAGTGAGCACATTTGTCGGGCTCCCTTCTGGACGCGAGGCACCATGTATCTCGGGATCGATATCGGCACCTCCGCGATCAAGACCGTTCTCGTCGACGACGCGCAGCGCGTGGTGGCGAGCCGCAGCCAGCCGCTGACGGTGGCCTCGCCACGTCCGGGCCATAGCGAGCAGGATCCGGTGCAATGGATCGACGCCACCTTCGCGACGCTGGACGCGCTGAAGGCGGATCATCCGGCCGAATTGGCTGCTGTCGAGGGCATCGGCCTGTCCGGCCAGATGCACGGCGCGACGCTGCTTGATGCGGATTGGAAACCGTTGCGGCCTTGCATTCTCTGGAACGACGGGCGCTCGTCTGTGGAATGCGGCGAACTGGAGCAACGCTGGCCGGCGTTGCGGGCGACGACGGGCAACAAGGCGATGCCGGGCTTCACGGCGCCCAAGCTGCTGTGGGTCGCCAGGCACGAGCCTGAGATTTTCGCGGCCACCAGGCTTGTCTTGCTGCCGAAAGCCTATCTGCGCCTGGTGCTGACAGGCGAAGCGATCGAGGATATCTCGGACGCCTCGGGCACGCTGTGGCTTGATGCGGCGCGACGGGATTGGTCCGACGCCGCGCTCGACGCGACCGGCCTGTCGCGTCGCCAGATGCCGCGGCTCGTCGAGGGCTGCGCACCGTCCGCGCGGCTCTCGCGTGAACTGGCGCAGCGCTGGGGCATGCGCAAGCCGCCGATGATCGCAGGCGGCGCCGGCGACAATCCGGCGGGCGCGGTCGGCATCGGCGCGATCGGGAGCGATGCTGCCTTCGTCTCGCTCGGAACTTCAGGTGCGCTGCTGGTGCCGACCCCTGCGATCGCCGGCAACCCAGCGCGCGCCGTGCACACCTTCTGTCATGCCGTTCCGGGGATGTGGATCCAGGCCGGCGCGATCCTCTCGGCAGCGTCTTGCCTCGCCTGGATCGCGCGGCTGCTGCGGATTCCCGAGGCCGATTTGCTGGCGCCGCTCGGAGAGCGTCCGAAAGCGCCGTCGCCTGTCAGCTTTCTGCCCTATCTGTCGGGCGAGCGGACGCCGCACGACGATCCCGATGTGCGCGGCATGCTCGATGGCCTCAGCCACGGCACCGATCGCGACGCGATCGTGCAGGCTGTGCTCGAAGGCGTCGCGTTCGCGCTGGCGGATTGCCGCGGCGTACTCGCCGATAGCGGAATGGCGATCACTGCAGTGGATGCCATCGGCGGCGGCTCGCGTTCCCGGTTCTGGCTTTCAGTGCTGGCCAATGTCCTCGACATTCCGGTGCATCGCTTTGCCGGTGGCGAAACCGGGGCCGCGTTCGGCGCTGCGCGGCTCGGGCGCCTCGCGGTCAGCAGCGAGCCGGTCGAGGCTGTCTGCACGGCGCCGCAGCGGGTCGAGACGTTCGAACCCGAACGCGGGCTCGCGGAGCTTACGCCGAGCGGCTGCCGAAATGGCGCAGCCTGTACCGGCCAAAGCACTGACGAGAGCCAGCGCGTCCGCAAACGGCGGCGAGGTCCGCAACACGCGTCCGGTTCCCGACTTGTGATCGTTCGAAGGTATTGCTCTACGATACAACCTTTTGTTTAATGCCACCCGCTCGCACGAGAAACCAAAACAAGATGCGGTGCGACGCAACGCCGTCCGCGCGGTGGGGAGGCAAGATGATCGACCCGATCCTCGAGATGCGCCGGGTCTCCAAGTCCTTCTTCAGCATCAAGGCATTGCGCGGCGTCGACCTCACGGTCTATCCCGGCGAAATCCACGCGCTGATGGGCGAGAATGGCGCCGGCAAATCGACGCTGATGAAGATCTTGTCCGGTGCCTACCGGCCGGATCAAGGCGGCGAAATCCGCATCGAGGGCAAGCCCGTGCATTTCAACGGCCCGCACGCCGGCCGCGCGGCGGGCATCTCGATCATCTATCAGGAGCTGTCGCTCGCCCCCAATCTCAGCGTCGCGCAGAACATCTATCTCGGCCGCGAAGTCTCGCGCTTCGGGATGCTGGCGCGCGAGGCGATGGAGGCCGGCGTCGGCCCGATCCTCGAACGGCTCGGCGCCGATTTCGCACCGTCGACGCTGGTCGCGGACTTGTCGATGGGCCAGCGCCAGTTGGTCGAGATCGCCCGTGCGCTGCACGCCCGCTCGAAGATCCTGATCATGGACGAGCCGACCACCGCGCTGTCGGCGGGCGAGAGCGAGCGGCTGTTCGGCCTGATCCGCTGGCTCCGCGCCGAGGGCCTTGCCATCATCTACATCTCGCATCGCATGGACGAGGTCTACGCGCTCGGCGACCGCGTCACGGTGTTGCGTGACGGCACGCTGGTCGGCTCGCTCGACAAGCCCGAGATCCGCGCCGACACCATCGTCCGCCTGATGGTGGGACGCGACGTCTCTTCCTTCTACAAGAAGGAGCACGATCCTCGAAACGACGCCAACGCGCTGCGTGGTGCGCCCAGCCTCGCGGCCGTCGACATCGCCGACGGACGGCGCGTCAAGGGTTGCTCCCTGACCGTTCATGCCGGCGAGGTCGTCGGCCTCGCCGGGCTGGTCGGCGCCGGCCGCACCGAGCTGGCGCATCTGATCATCGGCGCCGCGGCAATGACCGCCGGCCATGTCGAGATCGAAGGACGCACCGTCGACATAAGCACGCCGGGCGAAGCGCTCGATGCGGGCATTGCTTACCTCACCGAGGACCGGAAAGCGCTCGGCCTGTTCCTCGACATGTCCTGCCTCGACAACATCAATCTCGCGGTGCTGGGCCGCGATGCGCGGCTCGGCGGCATCGTCGACCGCGACAAAGCGCGCGACAGGGCACGGAAGGCATTCGCGGCACTGGGGATCCGCGCCGCCGACATTCGCGTCGCGGCCGGTAGTCTTTCCGGCGGCAACCAGCAGAAGGTGCTGCTGTCGCGTCTGCTTGCGACCACGCCCAAGGTCCTGATCCTCGACGAGCCGACGCGCGGCGTCGATGTCGGCGCCAAGTCCGAGATCTATTCGATCATCGACAATCTCGCGAAGGCGGGCACGGCGGTGCTGGTGATCTCGTCCGACCTGCCCGAGATCATCGGCATCTGCGACCGCGTCATAGTGATGCGCGCCGGATCGATTGCCGGCGAGATCAAGCGAACGGCGCCGGCGCCGCTAGACCAGGAGCAGATCATGGCGCTTGCAACCGGAATGGAGCAGCTCGATGCCTGATGACGGTGCTTCCGCCAAGGCCGCCGCCGCGCCCGGCCTCGTCGCCGCACAGGAGACGAGGCGCCAGCGCACGCGGCTCTTGATCCGCTCGGCCGGCATGCTGCCGGTGCTGGTGCTGCTGTGCATCGGCTTTCATCTGCTGTCGGACGGCCGTTTCTTCACCGCGCAGAATCTCGGCATCGTGGTGCAGCAGGCCGCCGTCAACACCGTGCTCGCGGCCGGCATGACCTTCGTCATCCTCACCGGCGGCATCGATCTCTCGGTCGGCTCGATCCTGGCGGCCTCGGCCATGGCGGGGCTGATCATCTCAAAATTTCCCGATCTCGGCGCGTTGTGGTTGCCAGCCGCGGTGCTCACGGGTGCTGTCTTCGGCATCCTCAATGGCGGCTTCGTCGCGCTGCTGCGACTGCCGCCCTTCATCGTCACGCTGGGCTCGCTCACCGCCGTGCGCGGCGTGGCGCGCCTTCTGGGTGCCGACACCACGGTGTTCAATTCGGAGATTCCCTATGCCTTCATCGGCAATGGGTCGCTGACGCTCATTCCGGGCGTGCTGTCGATACCCTGGCTCTGGGTGATCGCGCTGCTCGTGATCGTGGTCTCCTGGCTGGTGCTGCGGCGCACCGTGCTCGGCGTGCATATTTACGCGGTCGGCGGCAATGAGAGCGCAGCGCGGCTCGCCGGCATCAAGGTCTGGGCCGTGCTGTTGTTCGTCTACGGCGTGTCGGGCCTGCTCGCGGGTCTCGGCGGCGCCATGCAGGCGGCACGGCTCTATGCCGCCAACGGCCTGCAACTCGGCCAGTCCTACGAGCTCGATGCGATCACCGCCGTGATCCTCGGCGGCACTTCGTTTGTCGGCGGCATCGGCTCGATCTGGGGCACGCTGGTCGGCGCGCTGATCATCGCGGTGCTGTCGAACGGCCTGATCCTCACCGGCGTGTCCGACGTCTGGCAGTACGTGATCAAGGGCCTTGTGATCATCGGCGCGGTGACGCTCGACCGCTACCGGCTACAGGGCTCGGCGCGCACTTAAGGCATGATCCGGACCGGGACGGCCGCGTTAGCGCAAAGTGTGCAGCGGTTTTCCGAAGGGATCATGCCCAAACAAGTCAACAAATCTGGTGCGGTCGCTGGTCGCCGCGCCGGAGCTTCAAACAGACCAGGGAGGAAGCCAATGAAGACGATCTCATTTGCCGGCGCCGCCATCGTGCTCGCCCTCGGCTCAGCCCCGTGCTTCGCCAAGGAGCTGAAGTCGATCGGCATCTCGCTGGGTTCGCTGGGCAACCCGTTCTTCGTCGCCCTGTCGAAGGGCGCAGAGTTCGAGGCGAAGAAATCCAACCCCAACGTCAAGATCACGACGGTCGGCTTCGAATACGACCTCGGCAAGCAAGTGACGCAGATCGACAATTTCATCGCCGCCGGCGTCGATCTGATCCTGCTCAATCCGGGCGATCCCAAGGCCGTTGGCCCCGCGATCAAGAAGGCGCAGGCCGCCGGCATCATCGTCGTCGCCGTCGATACCGCGGCCGAAGGCGCCGATGCCACCGTCACCACCAACAACGTCCAGGCCGGTGAGATCTCCTGCCAGTACATCGTCGACAAATTGGGCGGCAAGGGCGACGTGATCATCGAGAACGGGCCGCAGGTTTCCGCAGTGATCGACCGCGTGGTCGGCTGCAAGAACGTGCTCGGCAAGAGCCCCGGCATCAAGGTGCTGTCCAGCGACCAGGACGGCAAGGGTTCGCGCGAAGGCGGCCTCACCGTGGCGCAGGGCTACCTGACCCGCTTCGCCAAGATCGACGCCATCTTCGCCATCAACGATCCGCAGGCGATCGGCACCGATCTCGCCGCGCGCCAGCAGAACCGCAGCGGCATCGTCATCACCGCGGTCGATGGTGCACCCGACATCGAGGCCGCGCTCAAGGATCCAGGTTCTCCGCAAATCCAGGCTTCGTCCTCGCAGGATCCGTTCTTCATGGCGCGCCGCGCCGTGCAGATCGGCGTCGGCCTGCTCAACGGCCAGAAGCCTGCCTCGACCGTCGAGCTGTTGCCGTCAAAGCTCGTGACGCGCGACAACATCGCCGAGTACAAGGGCTGGACCTCGAACCGTTCGCAATAATCGGCGGTTCAACAGGCGTTCGCGCGGTGGACCGTCGGTTTTGACGTGCCGCCCGTGGGTGGAACCTGGGACGCCTGTGCCGCTCGCCGCGCCGCGAGCAGCAGGCCGCGGGCCTGCGCGATTCGCGACATCACAGTGGTGACGGGAACGCCGGTGACCTCGGCGATCTCCTTGTAGGAGAGATCGATCACTTCGCGCAGGGCGATGACCTCGCCGAGCGGCGCGGGCAGGTCATCGACGAGTTGCGAGATTGTCGGCATGGCACGCGGGCCGGACTTTTCCTTGTTGCCGACATCGTTCGTCGAGCGGCCGCGCGCTTCGCCAAGCTTTTCCTGGCAGACGGTTTTGAGGATCGCGAGCAGCCACGGCCTGACGGCCGGACCGCGAAGGCCGTCGAACAGGCGCAGTGCGCGCTGGTAGCACTCCTGCACGGCCTGTTCGGCATCCGCCTCGGTCCGCATCAGGACCTGGGCGAACGCATAGGCATCATCGAGCCAGGGCAGGGCGGCGTCACGAAACTGCTGCGCCGTTTTATTCCCGGCTTCCGCGCTTCGCATCATAGGGTTGCATCTCGTGAATAGCTTTACCGTCAATCGGCGGAGTGGTATCAGGCTCCCCGCCGGGGTCGTGGACCGTCGCGCCAAGCGTAGGGACAGGAACGACATGCCAACGCCGGGCAGCAAGCGATCGATCGCGTCTGCGTCGTGATCGATCGTGCGTTCGGAGCACGGATCATGTCCGAGGCACAGGTGCCCAACCGGTTCTCGATCTTCCATCACGGGCTGGCGAAAGGGCCGGCCTATGAGGCGTGGCGCGAGGGCATTTGCCGCGGCTTCTGCCGACTCGACGTCGGACCGACCGACGATAGCCGCATCGATTGCCACAACGAGTTCACGCTGCTGCATACGGTTGCCATCGCGACGCCGCGCGGCGGCTCGGCCCGCTTTGCCCGCACCCGCGCGCTTCTGGACGATGGCTGCGACGATCTCGTGCTGATCTTCGTTACCCGCGGCACGGTGCATGTCACACAAGCAAGCAAGTCGATCGAGATCGCGCGCGGCCAGATGTGCCTCACCGAGATGAACATCGTCGGCACCGCGGATCTCACCCCATCCGGCAGTTTTACAACGACGCGGTTTCCGCGGCGCCTGCTGCTCCAGGTCGCCCCATCAGCGGAGACGCAGCTGGCGCGCCCGCTCGGGCGCGATCTTGCCATGAGTGCGATGATCGAGCGCTATTCCGCGCTGTGCACCGAACTCGCCGGCGATCTCGACATGCCGGGCCAGCAGGCGGCTGCGCATCATCTGGCCGATCTCGTCGGTCTCGTGCTCGGCAGCAACGCCGAGCAGAAGGAACTGGCGGCACGCGATGGCGTGGCGAAGGCGCGGTTCGATCTGATGAAGGCCGACGTCCTGAAGAATCTCGACAATGGCAAGCTCACGATCGAGGCCGTAGCAAAGGCAAACGCGCTCAGCACGCGGCAGGCGCAACGGCTGTTTGCGTCGGAAGGGACCACCTTCTCGGAATTCGTGCTCGAGCAGCGTCTGCTGCTGGCGCGCCGGCTCCTGCTGCATGAACAGGGCGCCGGCCGCAAGGTCAGCGACATCGCCTACACGGTCGGCTTCAACGACCTGTCCTATTTCCACCGCTCGTTCCGCAGAAAGTTCGGCGTGGCTCCGGCGGAGATGCAGATGGAACTGGGGCGCCGGCATTGAACGTCTTCCGCTGCTGACGTAGAGCAGGGATCTGGCTTCACCCCAACGCGTGCGATCCAAATGTCTCTCTGGTCCTGCGAACAATGCGGCGCTCAATTTCCCGACACCGCGGCGCCGCCGCCGTGCTGCCCGATCTGCGAGGACGAGCGGCAATATGTCAACTGGAACGGGCAGGCGTGGCTGACGCGCGATGAGCTCGCGCTGCGGCACAGGCTGGTCTGGCGCGACGACCTCGGCCTCGTCGGATTGGCGCTCGAGCCGTCATTCGCAATCGGGCAGCGCGCGCTGCTGGTGCCGGATCGCGGCGGCTGCGTGATGTGGGACTGCGTGCCGCTGGCGACCAATGAGGCGATCGCGCATGTCAGATCGCTCGGCGGGCTGAAGGCGATCGCGATTTCGCATCCGCATTACTATGGCGCGTTTGCCGACTGGAGCGCGGCGTTCGACGACGCACCGGTCTATCTGCACGGCGACGACGCGCAATGGGTGACGCGGCCCTATCGGTCGATCGTGCCGTGGCAGGGCGACAGCCATCGCATCTCCGACGACATCCTGCTGGTGCGCGGCGGCGGCCATTTCGCCGGTGCCACCATGCTGCACTGGGGCAAGGGCGCCGACGGGCGCGGTGCGCTCCTGACCGGCGACATCGCGATGGTGGCGATGGACCGCCGCTCGGTGAGCTTCATGTACTCCTATCCGAACTACATTCCGCTCAATGCGTCAGCAGTCCGCCGCGTCGCGCGCGCGGTCGCGCCGCTGGCGTATGATCGGATCTACGGCGCCTGGTGGGGCAAGAACATCGCCTCCGACGCCAGGGCGGCATTCGACCGCTCCGTGGAGCGCTATATCGCTGCGATCTCGGACTGACGATTCCCCGCGCTGGCTTGCCAGCCGGCGCGATCGCGCTATATCAGGGCTTTCCCGCCACTTCAGGTTTGTCCGAGTGTTCCGCATGACCACAACTGCCGCCGCCGAATCCCAGCCGTTCCAGGCCGAGGTTGCCGAATTGCTGCACCTGATGGTGCATTCGGTCTATTCCGAGACCGATATTTTCCTGCGCGAATTGATCTCGAACGCGTCCGACGCCTGCGACAAGCTGCGCTACGAGGCGATCGCCAACCCCGGCCTGATCGCCGACGGCGCGCCGCCGGAGATCCGGATCGTGCCGAACAAGGCGGCCGACACGCTTTCGGTGATCGATACCGGCGTCGGCATGGAGCGGCAGGAGCTGATCGACAATCTCGGCACCATCGCGCGCTCCGGCACCAAGTCGTTCCTGTCGAAGCTGACCGAGGCCAAGGACGGCGCCAATCTGATCGGCCAGTTCGGCGTCGGCTTCTATGCCGCCTTCATGGTCGCCGACAAAATCATCGTCACCAGCCGCCGCGCCGGCTCGGACGAGGTCTGGGTGTGGACGTCGGAGGGCGGCAGCGGTTTCGAGATCGCGCCGGCGAGCGAGGAGGCCGCGCAGCGCGTCGCGCGCGGCACCGAGATCGTGCTGCATTTGAAAAAGGACGCCGCCAAATATCTCGAGGCCTACGAGATCGAGCGCATCGTCCGCGAATATTCCGACAACATCCAGTTTCCGATCCTGCTGGTGCCGGAAGAGGGCGAGTCGCGCCAGATCAACTCGGCGAGCGCGCTGTGGCAGCGCTCGAAATCCGAGCTCAAGCCCGAAGATTATGCGCAGGCCTACAAGCAGATCGCGGGCGCGTTCGACGAGCCGGCAATGACGCTGCATTACCGCGCCGAGGGCCGGCAGTCCTACGCCGTGCTGCTGTTCGCGCCGTCGCAAAAGCCGTTCGACCTGTTCCAGGTCGAGCGCAAGGGCAAGGTCAAGCTCTATGTCCGCCGCGTCTTCATCGCCGACGATGCCGAGCTGTTGCCGGCGTATTTGCGCTTCATCCGCGGCGTGATCGACAGCGAGGATTTGCCGCTCAACATCTCGCGCGAGATGCTGCAGAACAATCCACAGCTCGCGCAGATCCGCAAAGCCGTCACCAGCCGCGTCGTGAGTGAGCTCGAGACGCTGGGCGAGAAGGAGCCCGAGACCTTCGCGAAGATCTGGGACGCGTTCGGCCCCGTGATCAAGGAAGGCCTGTGGGAGGATTTCGAGCGCCGCGAGAAGCTGCTGGCGCTGGCGCGCTTCACCACGACGTCGGGCGAGAACCGTTCGCTGAAGCAGGTTGTCGACGACTTCAAGCCGAACCAGACCGAGATCTATTACCTGGTCGGCGACAGCATCGAGCGGCTGAAGTCGAACCCGAAGCTGGAATCGGCGCGCGCCCGCGGCATCGAGGTGCTGCTGCTCACCGATCCCGTCGATGCGTTCTGGACCTCGGCGCCGATCGATTTCGGCGGCAAGCCGCTGAAGTCGCTGAGCCAGGGCGATGTCGATTTCGGCCTGATCCCGCTCGCCGACGACAAGGCCGACGATAAGAAGGACGAGCCCGCTGCCGATGCCGCGACCACGATCGCCATGATCAAGGATGCGCTCGGCGAGCGTGTCTCCGACGTCCGTGCCTCGCAGCGGCTGACTTCGAGCGCGTCGTGCCTCGTTGCCGGCGGCGATGCACGCGATCGCGCGCTGGAGCGGCTGCTCGCGCAACAGAACCGCGGCGAGATCACGAAACCGATCCTCGAGGTCAATCTGCGCCACCCGCTGGTCGCAGCGCTCGCGACCGACGGGGCGCAGGCCAAAGACCTCTCGCTCCTGCTGTTCGAGCAGGCGCAGATCCTCGACGGCGAGATGCCCGCCGACCCCGCCGCCTTCGCCAGCCGCATGAACCAGCTCGTGCTGCGCGGCTTGGGGAAGGTGTAGCGCATAGCTCTCTCAACCCGTCATCCTGAGGAGCGCGAAGCGCGTCTCGAAGGATAAACGGCCGCGCTGTCAGAGCGGGGCCGTCGTGCTTCGAGACGGCCGCTACGCGGCCTCCTCAGCATGACGGGACTAAGAGCTTTGCCAGATGCCCCTGATTTCGCTTCGCTCCATCCGCGCCCGGCGGCTCAGCCGATCGTGGTCGCATCCGGCTGCGGATTGCCGAGATCGTCGGTCGGTACCAGCTGCTGGGTGAAGGCCGAGACATAGGCCGCCCATTCCGGCTCGCCGAGATCGACCATGACGGCGCCGTCCTGCCAGATGTCGTTGTGGTCGTTGGAATCATCGCCCGGGCGATGGATGAAGCCCTTGCTTGAGCCCTGGTTGAGATGGACGTCGTGCAGGCCGTCGCCCTGCGCGTAGAAGCGGCCGAAGATGTAGACGTCGCGGCTCTCCTGAAGCGCGCGCGACAGCAGCCGCTTCAGCGTCGCCGCCGGCTCGGTGTCGTCGGAGCCGTCCATCACGTCGCTGTCGCGCCATTTGCCGGTATTGTCGAGCAGATTGCTGCGCAGGAAATCCAGCGCCGGCAATTTCCTTTGTCCGGTCAGATCCTGCGAGCCGGCGCTTGCGGCCGCAAGCGTCTGGATGATCGGATGGCGGAAGTCGAACACCAGCTTGTATTTCAGTAAATCGTCCGCGTCATTGGTGCCGACGTTGATGGCAACATCCCATTGCTCGCCGTCGACGTCGAGATTGCAGTGTAGGTGATACTGCGTCTCGTGCCCGTGGTGCGACGGCTTCAGCTTGGGCTCGGAGGTCACCTTGGTCTTGACGAATCCGTAGGCGAGGGTCACGGCGCGATCCTTTCCGGTTCAGGCGGGCAATTTTTTCAAATTACAACCTGAGATGAGACGCGCGCGTGAAGCCGCCCACATTTGTGTGCCTGCTTTTTCGTGACAACGCCGGCACGCGCGTGCCGAAAGCCGCCGTCCTGGCTGGAGGCAGCTTCCATCTTGACAAGGCTCTCGGCCATTGTTGTTATGTTATAACATTACATACGCACGAATGCCCATGTCCCGCCGTCGCCTGTCCCTCCAGCAACTGTTTGATCTCGATGCAAAAACTCCCCGTCACCATCTTGTCCGGCTTCCTCGGGGCTGGAAAGGCCACTTTGCTGAACCACGTCCTGAACAACCGCCACGGCCTGAAGGTTGCGGTGATCGTGAACGACATGAGCGAGGTGAACATCGACGCCGACCTCGTTCGCGATGGCGGTGCGAACCTGTCCCGGACTGACGAAAAACTGGTCGAAATGAGCAATGGCTGCATCTGCTGCACCCTGCGCGACGATCTGCTGCAGGAGGTGCGCGTGCTCGCCGAGAGCGGCCGGTTCGATTATCTGCTGATCGAATCGACAGGGATTTCCGAGCCGCTACCGGTCGCCGCGACCTTCGAGTTTCGCGATGAAGATGGCGCGAGCCTCTCCGACGTCGCGCGGCTCGACACCATGGTCACGGTGGTCGACGCCGCCAATCTGCTGAAGGACTATGCCTCGACCGATTTCCTCAGCGCGCGCGGCGAGGCGCTCGACGGAGACAAGCGCACGTTGGTCGACCTCCTGGTCGAGCAGATCGAGTTCGCTGACGTCGTCGTGCTCAACAAGGTCGATGCGGCGACACCGGCGGAGCGCGAAGCGGCCCGCACCATCGTGCGCGCGCTCAATCCCGACGCCGACCTCGTCGAGGCGACGTTTGCACAGGTCCCGTTCGACCGCGTCCTCGACACCGGCCGCTTCGCCTATGAGCGTGCGCAGCAGCATCCGCTCTGGCACAAGGAGCTCTACGGCTTTGACGGGCACGTGCCGGAGACCGAGGAATACGGCATCACGAGCTTCGTCTACCGCGCACGGCGTCCGTTCGATCCGGTGCGCTTCCACGCCTTCCTGCGCGAGAGCTGGCAGGGCGTGATCCGCGCCAAGGGCCATTTCTGGATCGCGACGCGCCCGGACTGGTGCGGCGAGATGAGCCAGGCCGGCGCGATCGTGCGCACCGAAGGCCTCGGCTCATGGTGGGCCGCGATCCCGCGCGAGCGCTGGCCGGATCATCCGGATTGGAAGCTGATGATGCAGCGGAGCTGGAACGATCTCTATGGCGATCGTCGTCAGGAGCTGGTGTTCATCGGCTCCGGCATGAACGAGGACGACATTCGCCGCCGGCTCGATGCCTGCCTCGTTGTGGGCAAACCGGGCATGGACCCAAAGGCCTGGGCAGCGCTGCACGATCCGTTTCCGCCGTGGCGACGGGCGGGCGAGGCGGCGTGAGGCAGTAGGGCCGTAGTCCGCATGGAGCGCAGCGCAACCCGGGCTACGAAGCCATCACCGTCATCCTGAGGTGCGAGCGAAGCGAGCCTCGAAGGATGAATCGGCCCCAGATGTCGTCACTGGCCGCCGTCCGTTCGTGGCGACAGCCGGGCCGTCGATCCTTCGAGACGCCGCTTTGCGGCTCCTCAGGATGACGGGACTTCATCCGGCCTACAAGGCGCCCGACTGCCGGCAAAACCAGTCCCAACCCGCGCCGTATCTGCTAGAGAGTCTCATCACAGGCGGAAACAACACGGCGTTGCGATGGCTGGCGGCAGCGAGATATTCTACGGCGGCATTCCGGTGTTTCGCGGCTTCGCGCGCCTGATGGATCCGGCGCTGTATGCGCCGCTGCCCGATGACTGGACGGTCGGCGTCGCCGACATCGTCGAATCGACCAAGGCGATCGCGGCGCAGCGCTACAAGGCGGTCAACATGGCCGGCGCCGCGGTGGTCGCTTCCGTCACCAATGCGCTCGATGGCCGCGAATTCCCCTTCGTGTTCGGCGGCGACGGGGCGAGCTTCGCGGTCGCGCCCGCCGATCTCGAGAAGGCGCGCGAGGCACTCGCTGCGACCGCGCGCTGGGTGCGCGACGATCTCGATCTGGTGCTGCGGGTGGCGCTGATGCCGATGTCGGCGATCCGCGCTGCGGGCGCCGATGTGCGCGTCGCGCGCTTCGGACCGTCGGCCAATCTCTCCTACGCGATGTTCACCGGCGGCGGTCTTGCCTATGCGGACGCCGCGATGAAGCGCGGCGAATTCGCGGTTGATCCGGCGCCGCAAGGCACGCAGCCCGATCTGTCCGGCCTGTCCTGCCGCTTCGAGGTGATGCCGTCAGCGCGTGGCGTCATCCTCTCGGTGCTGGTGCTGCCCGCAAAGGACGCCGATCCCGCAGCCTTCCGCAAGGTGATCGAGGACATCGTCGTCCGCATCGAGAACAGCCCGGAAGCTGGACGGCCGGTGCCTGCAGACGGCCCGTCGCTGCGCTGGCCGCCGCAGGGTATGGAGTACGAGGCGCGTGCGCGACGCGGCGGCTCGCTCGCGCTGCGCCGTGCCACGGTGCTCGCGTTCACGCTGTGGACCTATACGCTGATGCGGTTCAATATCCCGGTCGGCAAGTTCGTGCCGAAAAACTACCTGCGGCAGTTGGTCGAGAATTCCGACTTCCGCAAATTCGACGACGGCCTGCGCATGATCCTGGATTGCACGCCGGAGCTCGCTACCGAACTCGAGCAGCGCCTCTTCGCCGCAGCCGCGCAGGGCGTCGTGCGCTACGGCCTGCATGAGCAGGATGCCGCGATGATGACCTGCTTCACCCCGTCGGCGATGCGCGCCGACCACGTCCATTTCATCGACGGCGCCCGCGGCGGTTACGCCTCGGCCGCCACCGTGCTGAAGGCACGTGCGGTGTAGGGCTGTTCTCACCTCGCCCCGCTTGCGGGGAGAGGTCGTAATTCAAGCGAAGCTTGAAATTACGGGTGAGGGGGAGCCTCCGCGAGCGTCACTGCTACCGTTGACGCGTTAACAGCCCCTCACCCCAACCCTCTCCCCGCGAAAGGGCGGGGAGAGGGAGAGGAGAGAGCGGTGGCCATTCAGCTGTCAGATTACTTCCCCACCCGCGTCCAGGTCTCGCCGCCGCATAGCGCGCCGACGCAGCCCTCGACGCGCAGCGTGCTCTCTCCGGTGACCGAGACGCTGCTTGCATAGGTGCCGCCATCATCGGCATTGTAGATCTGGCCCGACCATTTGCCCGCGGCGACCGGCTGCATGGCGGAGAACAGCGGCAACCCGATGATCGGCCGGTTGGCCAGCGACGGATTGGGATTCTTGTTGTCGACCTGCGGCTTGCCCGTCATCGGATCGATCGGGTCGCGCAGGCTCACCACCACGGCGCAGATGCCGCCGCCGCATTTGCTGATCTTGACGTGGGCATCGCCGGCCTGGGTCTGCCAGACGCCGAAGGGCTCAGGCGCGCTCTGTGCAAGCGCGGCAGGCACAGCAAGTGCCGTCGCAATGATTGCGATCACCAATCCCAGTCTGCAGGCCATGGCTTGTTCCCCAAAAGGTCGGCCTGCATAACAAGTCGAAAGATTTCTGCAATGTCATATTCGCGCGATCAGGCGCGTATGATCCAAAAAATTCTGTAGATTACTTCCGGGGTCGCCATGCTCAGGCAAGGCGATGCTATCCCCAGCGCGTCAGTCGAATCGATATGATGGTGGCGAGGCCGAAGGCCACCATGGCCGCCCCGACCAGCGCAAACAGCGTCCATGCCGGCGCGCTCACGGTGGCGAGCCAGCAGCCGCCGATGCCGACCATGAGCAGACGGATGGTGCCGGCCAGCACGGGGCCGCCGACCTTGGCGGCGCCTTGCGACGAAAAATAGAGGCAGACGCCGACGCCGAAGAAGCCGAATCCCGGGCCCGCCAGTGCGAAATAGGACGAAGCCGCGGCCGTCACGCCGGGATCGCTGGTGAACAGTGCGATCCACAGCGTCGGCTTGACGGCGACCACGAGTCCGACCAGTCCGACCACGAGGCCCGCGACCGTGCCGGCGGTCCACGCCACCTTGCGCGCCCGCGTGACAAGTCCGGCGCCGATCGCCATGCCGACCATCGGCACCGAGGCGACGCCGACCGCGAATGCGATCGGGATCAGCAGAAATTCCAGCCGCGAGCCCATGCCGTATCCGGCCAGCGTCTCGGTGCCGAAGCCTGCGAGGATCTTGGTAAAGATCAGGATGGTCAGCACGCTCTGCAACGGCGACAGGCAGGAGATCGCGCCGACCTTGAGTATGTCGAGAAACATCGCGCGCTGGAATCTGAACGCGGCGAAGTCGAGCTTCAGCCGGCTGCGGCCGGAGGCGAGATACCAGGCGAGGAAGATTGCACCACACGTGAATGCCGTGAGCTGGCCCGCGGCGACGCCGCGCATGCCGAGGCTTGGCACGCCGAACAACCCGAGGCCCAGCACGCCGCCGACCGCGATCTGGATCATCGACACGGTGATCAGCGTCATCGAGGGAATTCGCATGTCGCCGGTGCCGCGCACCACGGACGCCAGCGTATTGACCAGCCAGATCGAGATCGCGCCAGAGAACAGCACCTGCGAGTAATGCAGGGATTGCTTAAGGACGCCGCCATGGCCGCCGAGCAGCGCATAGAAGCTGCGGCCGAAGCCCAGCATCATCACGGTGAAGAACAGGCCGAGGCCGACCCCGATGATCGCCGCATGCAGCGCCAGGTCGGCGGCGCGGTCGCGATCGCCGGCGCCGAGCGCGCGGCTGATCGCCGAGGAGACGCCGCCGCCCATCGCACCTGCCGACATCATCTGGTTCAGCATCGCAAACGGAAACACCAGCGCGATGCCGGCCAGCGGCTCGGTGCCGAGCCTGCCGATATAGGAGGTCTCGGCAACCGCGACCAGCGTCGAGCCGAACATCGCGATGGTGTTGGGGACCGCGAGGCGGAGCAGCGTCGGCAGGATCGGCGCCGTCAACAAATGATCGACCGGCACCGCAGGTGCGGCCGCGGCGGAACTGACGTCGTCGATCGAGGCTTCAATGGTCATGCGTCGCGGCTCACTTCGCAAGCGGGAGAGGGGCGCACTGCAATTCGACGCCAGTGGACCAGGCTCGTTCAATAAATGATGACTGACATGTTACGAGTTCGGACTGACTCCCGCCACCCGCGCCCGCGCAGAGGTCACCACGGCAGGCCGCATAGGTCGATCTTGCCCTGGCGCGGCGCGCGCACGATGTCGTTGACGAATGGCGCCATCGCCTCGAAGCGGATCTTCCCCGCAGGCTGTTCGCAAGTAACTTCGCCGGTGAAGGGATGCCAGCCGCGCGCCTGGTAGAACGCGAAATTGTGCGGCTCGCAGAATAAGATTGCAAATTTCACCGCATCGTTGGCACGAATGGTGTGCACGGCGGCGTCGAGCGCGAGCGACGCGTAGCCGCGCCCCCGGCAGTCCTCGCGGGTCGAGACCCCGCCGATGCCGGCGACATGCACCTTGTGGCCATTCCAGGTGATGGTCCGGAAATAGATACCGACATGGCAGGCCAGCCCGCTGTCATCGGGCGCGTCGAGCAGCACGCGCAAATCCGCGTGAGCCCATTTGATATCGGCCCACGGCTTGTTCTGCATGACCTCCGGGCTCCAGACCGCCCGGAGCAACGGCTCGGCGCGCGGCCATGACGCATCTCCGTTGAGAATGTCGATTTCGATGCTCATCGTCTGGGTCCTTGGTCTTGGCTTTGCTCTTGGCTTTGGACTTGGCTTTCGGCTGTGCCGATCTGTCATAGCCGATCAGAAAATGCGGTGTTTCTCCGCGCTGGAACCTTCTATAAGGGGGACCCGTTAAGTGTAGTCTCCCACCCTCTGTTGGACATTACCCCATGACCTTCACGCTACCCGATCTGCCCTACGCCCACGACGCCCTTGCGCCCTACATGTCCAAGGAAACGCTGGAGTTTCACCACGACAAGCATCACCAGGCCTACGTCACCAACGGCAACAACGCGATCAAGGGGACCGAATTCGAAGGCAAGTCCCTCGAGGAGATCGTGAAGGGTTCGTTCGGCAAGAACGCGGCCGTCTTCAACAATGCCGGCCAGCACTACAACCACCTCCACTTCTGGAAGTGGATGAAGCCGAATGGCGGTGGCAGCAAGCTGCCCGGTCGGCTGGAGAAGAAGATCACTGAAGACCTCGGCGGCTTCGAGAAGTTCAAGACCGACTTCGCCGCCGCCGGCGTCGGCCAGTTCGGCTCCGGCTGGGCCTGGCTGCAGGTCAAGGGCGGCAAGCTCGAGATCGCCAAGACCCCGAACGGCGAGAACCCGCTGGTCCACGGGGCGGTGCCGATCCTCGGCGTCGACGTCTGGGAGCACTCCTACTACATCGACTACCGCAACCGCCGTCCGGACTATCTGAAGGCGTTCGTCGAAAACCTCGTCAACTGGGATTATGTCGACGAGCTGTTCGGCAAGGCCGGCTAGGCATCGCTCGGAATTTTTTCGCGCGCGCCTCTTCACCCTCCCCTGGAGGGGGAGGGTCGACGCGAATGAAATGAGCGGCGGGGTGGGGTGACGGTCTTTCCGCGCGCGATACTGTCCGTGCCGAGAGATCACACCTCTCCGCATTCCGCTTCGCTTCATGCGAACCGACCCTCCCCCTCCAGGGGAGGGTGAGTTTTGAGCAGGGCTGCTCAAGCTTCTTCACACACCAGCGGGGGCATTGGTGGGTAACGCGGCAAGCTATCTTCTGGTGTTCTTCGGCGGCGGTCTTGGCGCAATGCTGCGGCACCTGATCAACGTCACCTGCGCGCGCTGCATCGGCACCGCATTTCCTTACGGCACGTTCATCATCAACATCACAGGCTCGACCGTGATGGGCCTGATCGCCGGCTATCTCGCCTTCAAGGGCGAAGCCTCGCAGCCCTGGCGGTTGTTCCTGATGACCGGCATCCTCGGCGGCTACACCACCTTCTCCGCGTTCTCGCTCGACGCCGCGCTGCTCTACGAGCGCGGCGAACTCGGGCTTGCAGTGCTGTATGTCGCGGGCTCGGTGGCGTTGTCGATCATGGGGCTGTTCGCCGGATTGGCGATCGTGCGGCATTTGACGTGAGCCAACGTTAGCGCGGCGATCACTCTCCGTCGTCATTCCGGGGCTCGCGAAGCGAGAGCCCGGAATCTATCAGGCGGCGCATCGGATGGATGAATGGATTCCGGGACACCGGTGGTGTGGCAGTGGGATCGCGACCATCCACCACCGTCGTCCTGGCGAAAGCCAGGATCCATCACCCCAACTCGCAATTGATGCGCGACGCCGGGGCCACGATCCCGTTCATCACCGAATCCGGTGGTTATGGGTCCCGGCTTTCGCACTGGCTTTCGCAGGGACGACCGCGGGGAGGGGCGGGGCGTCGGATCTTCCCAGCGAGGGATCCGTTCATCCCGGGAACCCGCCAACCGGCTCCGCCGGCGGCATTTCCCGCCTCCAAATTTCCCTTTGGTAACCTCGCCTTAACCATGATTAGCGTTTGGTTAGGGTCGGAATGCCGCGTGAAAAGCCCTCGTTTTGACATGTTGGCAGGGGAAGCAGGGCCCGGCTTTGGACGGGCCCCCCATGCGACAGATGTAAGAGGCTCTCGCGCAGTTTTGCCGCGCCGGGCGCGCGGCCGTGGAAGGGGTGCCGATTGGCGGCCCGCCGAATTGGGACACTTGCGTTGAGAGGATATTGCCGATGAATCCCGCCGATGTGGCTCAGTCTACACTGCCACTGGCATCGAGCGATGTATCGCTGATCGCATTGTTTTGGCAGGCTCATTGGGTCGTCAAATGCGTGATGCTGGGACTTCTGTCCTGCTCGGTGTGGGTCTGGGCGATCGCAATCGACAAGATCCTGCTCTACGCCCGCACCAAGCGGGCAATGGACAAGTTCGAGCAGGCATTCTGGTCCGGCCAGTCGATCGAGGAGCTCTACCGGGCGCTCTCGGCCAAGCCGACCCAGTCGATGGCGGCCTGTTTCGTGGCCGCGATGCGGGAGTGGAAGCGCTCCTTCGAGAGCCAATCGCGGTCGTTTGCCGGCCTGCAGGCCAGAATCGAGAAGGTCATGAACGTCTCGATCGCCCGCGAGGTCGAGCGGCTGGAACGGCGCCTCCTGGTGCTCGCCACCGTGGGCTCGGCCGGCCCGTTTGTCGGCCTGTTCGGCACCGTCTGGGGCATTATGTCGAGCTTCCAGTCGATCGCGGCCTCGAAAAACACCTCTTTGGCGGTGGTGGCGCCCGGTATCGCGGAAGCGCTGTTTGCGACCGCAATCGGCCTGATTGCCGCAATTCCGGCGACTATTTTCTACAATAAGTTCACCTCGGAGGTGAACCGGCAGGCTGCGCGCCTGGAGGGGTTCGCCGACGAGTTCTCCGCCATCCTGTCGCGTCAGATCGACGAGCGGGGCTAGAGCATGATCCGGAAAAGTGGGTACCGGTTTTCCGAAAAGATCATGCTCAAACGGAGAGATGAGAACATGACGCGATTCCTCGCATCATGTTCGGGATCAATGATGGTCACGATGGTCACTCTTGCGAGCGCACGATCATGGCGATGAGCATGGCAGGGTCCGGCGGTGGCAGGCGCCGCCGCGGCGGGCGCAAGCCGGTGATGGCCGAGATCAACGTCACGCCGATGGTCGACGTGATGCTGGTGCTGCTGATCATCTTCATGGTGGCGGCGCCGCTCATGACGTCGAACATCGACATCGACCTGCCGGTCGCGAGCGGCGGCAGGTCGATCTCGTCGAACCAGCCGCCTCTGACGCTGTCGGTCAAGCGCACCGGCGGCGGCTGCAACTCGAATGTCGAGCTCTATCTCGGCGACGCGCCGATCACGGCCGCCGATTTTCCGGCCAAGATCAAGGCTGTCGGAGACGCCCGGTCGGAAGCCGAAAAAGTGGTCTATCTGCGTGGCGACAAGGACGTCTGTTACACGGATATGATGAAACTGCTCGGAGAGGTCCGGGCCGCGGGATTCAAGGCGAATATCGTCATCATCCCGGAAGGCGGATAACCACCATGCCAAGCACGGGGAAGCCTGATTTGAAGGTCAAGGTCGACAAGACTCTGGCGGCGTCGATTGCCCTGCACGTGCTCGTGATCGGGTGGGGCCTCGTGTCGTTTTCGACCCGGGCGTATGTCATGCCCGAAGAGGAATCCGTTGCCGTCGACGTGATCTCCTCCGACCAGCTTTCGCACGTGATGTCTGGCCAGAAGGACGGCAAGAAGGAAAATCCCAAGCCGCTGGTCGAGAAGGTCGCCGAGGCCAAGCCGATGGACGACGCTGTTGGCAAGATCGACGACAAGAAGCCACCGGTCGTGACCGATATGGCGCCGGCGCCCACCCCGAAGGTGGAGAAGCCGGAAGACAAGAAGCCGGATCCGCCGAAGAAGGTCGAGAACAAGCCGAAGGAAGAGCCGAAGCCGGTCGAGAAGAAGCCCGATCCGGTGAAGCCCGACCCGATCGCGGAAGCGATCAAGAAGGAAGAGAAGAAGCCGCCGCCGAAGCCTGTCGCACAGGCCGCCAAGCCGCCGCCGGAGCAGAAGCCGAAGGATCGCGTGTTCGACCAGAGCAAGATCGCGGCACTGCTCGACAAGCGCGACCCGACGCGCGCCTCGGCAACTGGCGATACGCTCAACGCCAATGCATCGCTCGGTACTGCCAAGGGCAAGGCCGCCGACAACTCCGCGACCTGGGGCGCAATGTTCAAGCAGCAGGTCGAGCGTTGCTGGAAGAAGCCCTATGGCGGCATCGAGGCACAGCAGACCGAGGCCGTTTTCGAGATCAAGCTGAACCGTGAGGGCAAGCTCGAAGCGCCGCCGGTGCCGGAAGGCACCCCGGGAACGCCCTATTTGCGCGTCTATCAGGAGAGCGCGCTGCGGGCGATCATCGAATGCCAGCCGTATAAGCTGCCGGCCGCCTTCTTCGATGAATGGAAGTATTTCGCGCCGGTGTTCACGGAACGGAAGACCTGAGGACAATCGCGTCGCCTGGCCAACGGCAAGCAAAGTTACCGACAATGACCAACACGAATGATTTGCGGACCATGAAATTTCGCCTCGACCGTCGACAGATGATCTCCGGAATTGCGGCCCTCGGCGCGCTTGCCGGAACCCGGAGCGCTTTCGGGCAGGCTGGCCCCAAACGAATTCCGATTCCGGAAGGCGAGTTCGCGCCGGTGCCGATCGCAATCCCGAACTTCGCTGCCGGCACACCCGGCGACGCCGAAGTCGGTGTTGGCGTCACGCAAGTGATCACCAACAACCTGAAGCGCAGCGGCTTGTTCGCGCCGATCGATCAGGCTGCCTATCTCGAGAAGCAGATCAACATCGACGCGGCGCCGAACTTCAACAACTGGAAGAGCATCAACGCACAGGCGTTGGTGACCGGCCGAATGACGCGCCAGGGCAGCGGCCGCGTGAAGGCGGAATTCCGGCTCTGGGACGTCAATACCGGCCAGCAGCTCGCCGGCCAGCAGTACGACACCTCGGCCGAATACTGGCGCCGCATCGCGCACATCATCTCCGACCAGATCTACGAACGCATGACCGGCGAGAAGGGCTATTTCGATACCCGCGTCGTGTTCGTCGACGAGAGCGGCTCGGCGGATCGCCGCGTCAAGCGGCTCGCGCTGATGGACCAGGACGGCGCCAACGTGCGCTATCTGACCCGCGGCTCCGACCTCGTGCTGACGCCGCGCTTCTCGCCGTCGACCCAGGAAATCACCTACATGGAATTCGGGCAGGGCGACCCGCGCGTCTATCTGCTCAACATCGAGACCGGCCAGCGCGAGATCGTCGGCAACTTCCCCGGCATGTCGTTCTCGCCGCGCTTCTCGCCCGACGGCCAACGCGTCATCATGAGCCTGCAGCAGGGCGGCAACTCCAACCTGTTCGTGATGGATCTGCGCTCGAAGTCGATGACGCGGCTGACCGACACGCCGGCGATCGACACCTCGCCATCCTACGCGCCGGACGGCACGCGGCTTTGCTTCGAGTCCGATCGCGGCGGCAAGCCGCAGATCTATGTGATGCCGGCAACCGGCGGCGCCGCGCAGCGCATCTCGTTCGGTGACGGCACCTATTCGACGCCGGTGTGGTCGCCGCGCGGCGACTACATCGCCTTCACCAAGCAGGGCGGCGGGCAGTTCGCGATCGGCATCATGAAGCCGGATGGCTCGGGCGAGCGCATCCTGACCTCGGGCTTCCACAATGAAGGTCCGACCTTCGCGCCGAACGGACGCGTCGTGATGTTCTTCCGCGATCCCGGCGGCAACAGCGGACCGTCGCTGTTCACCATCGACGTTTCCGGGCGCAATGAGCTGCGGGTCCCGACCCCCGGTTTTGCCTCCGACCCCGCCTGGTCGCCGCTGTTGTCGTGAGGGCGTGCATAGCTGCTCCGGGGAACCCCGGGGCGGGTCGGCGCTTCTCATCTAGCGCACTGATTTTTATGGTGAATTCCGGTCGTTGATAGTCCGCGGCAAGGACTCGCTAACGATATTCCCTCAGAAAGACTTCACCTGCGATCAGTAAGAGTGCGAGCTGAAAAGGACGCGCGCTCTCACAATGCAGTTTGCAAGTCAGACGGGAGAACCGGACCAGTCGATGTCGCCGACGATCTCCGCGGCGCTGGTCGATTCCCTGTTCATGAACCCCGCGCCCATGGTCTTCGGCGCTTTCGGCCCCGCGATCGCGGGCGCCGTGATCGCGTTCGTCACCGGCAATCTGTTGTCCTGGCTGTGCGTGCCGCTGTTCATCGTGGTCGGTCTGGCGCGCGCGTGGCAGATGTACCGCTACCAGCAGCGCAATTCCCGGCTCACCGTCGAAGAGTCCGAGGCGTGGGAGAAGCGCTACCGGATCGGCAGCCTCGCCTACGGCATTGCGCTCGGCCTGTGGGGCGCCGCCGTCCTGGTCACGACCAACGATGCCGCAGCCCACATGCTCTGCGTGACCACGGTGGTCGCCTATACCTCGGCTGGGGTCGGGCGGACCTTCGGCCGGCCGCAGATCTTCCATCTGCATCTGTTGATGTCGATCGGTCCCCTGATCGCCGCGCTGATGTATGTCGGCGGTCCCTATCACATCGCGCTTGCGCTGCTCAGCCTGGTGTTCTTCAGCGCCATCCGCCACCTCACCACGAGCCTGCAGCGCATCTACGTCAATGCCTGGATCGCCAAAGAGCGCGAGGCGGCGCTGGCGGGCCAGTTCGATACCGCGCTGAACAACATGCCGCACGGCCTGTGCATGTTCTCTGCCGACGGCCGCCTTGCGGTGATGAACCACCGCTTCATCGAGATGATGGAGCTGTCGGAGGATTTCGTGCAGCGCGGCGCCAGCGCGACCGACATCTGCAATGCCTGCGTGCTGTCCGGCGCGATCTCGGCAGCGGCCGCGCAGCAGATCCTCTACGAGATCGAGAGCTCGCAGCGCGGCGACATCGTCACCAGCGACCCCGATCCGGCCCAGAACCGCTCGCTCGACTGGACGTTCCAGCCGATGGCGGGCGGCGGCACCGTGGTGCTCGTCGAGGACATCACCGAGCGCAAGGACGCCGAGGCCAGGATCAGCCACCTCGCACGCTACGACGAGCTGACTGCGCTGCCCAACCGCGTCAATTTCCGCGACGAGATCGGCCGGCTGCTCGCCATGCAGCATGGCGACCACCGCTCCGCATTGCTGTTCGTCGATCTCGACCAGTTCAAGCAGGTCAACGATACGCTCGGCCATCCCTGCGGCGACCAGCTGCTCTGCGCGGTCGCCGAGCGGCTGCGCGAGATGCTGCGTCCGGAGGATTTCGTGGCGCGGTTCGGCGGCGACGAGTTCGTCGTGTTCCAGCAGAACATCCACTCGCATGAGGACGCCGCCGCGCTGGCACGGCGCATCGTCGACCGCCTCAGCGAGCGCTACAAGATCGACAACCATCTGGTCGAGATCGGCGCCAGCGTCGGCATAGCGATGACCGCGCCCGGTGTCGGCGCAGACACGCTGCTGAAGAACGCCGACATGGCGCTGTACCGCGCCAAGGCCGACGGCCGCGGCACCTTCTGCTTCTTCCGCGACGAGATGGCGCAGACCGTCGAGGCCCGCCGCATCCTCGAGCTCGATCTGCGCAAGGCCCTCGCCAACGAGGAATTCGAGCTGTTCTACCAGCCGCTGATCAATCTGAAGTCCGGCAAGGTCTCGACCTGCGAGGCGCTGCTGCGCTGGAACCATCCGGCGCGCGGCACCGTCTCTCCGGTCGATATCATTCCGGTCGCCGAGGATATGGGCCTGATCGTCGATCTCGGCCGCTGGATCCTGCGCAAGGCCTGCATGGAATGCATGAAGTGGCCCGAGGCGGTCAGCGTCGCGGTCAATTTCTCGCCGCAGCAGTTCCATCAGCGCGACGTGCTGAGCGAGGTCCGCTACGCGCTCGAGGTCTCCGGCCTGCCGGCGCACCGCCTCGAGATCGAGATCACCGAATCCTCGCTGCTGCACAACACCGAACTGACCCACGACGTGCTGTCGCAGCTGCGTTCACTCGGGGTGCGGATCTCGCTGGATGATTTCGGCACCGGCTACTCGTCGCTCAGCTATTTGCACAATTTCCCGCTGCAGAAGGTCAAGATCGACCGTTCCTTCCTCGAAGGCATCGACAGCGATCGGCCGCTGACCTTGCTGCGCGGCGTGGCGCGGCTGTCTGCGGACCTCGGCATGTCGGTCGTGGTCGAGGGCATCGAAACCAATGAGCAGCTCGAACTGATCAGCGCCGACGGCGCGGTGACCGAAGCGCAGGGATATTTGTTCAGCCGGCCGGTTCCCGCCGTCCGCATCCGCCAGCTGCTCAATGCCTCGCATGGCCGGCGGCCCGACGAGCAGCTGCACGTGGTTCCCTCGCGCTCGATCGCGTGAGCCGTCCGAATACCTTCAATCGATAGTTGTGATGGCCGTCAGATGCACGACCTGACGTGCACCCTTGCGGTCGGAGGTTAACTGTATTGCCTCGATTGCTTTGACGATTATTAAGAAGCTGTTAATCTTTTGGACGCGCGTTCAAGTTGTTGAGTTGTTTCAGGGAGTACCACATGAGGTCCGCGGCCGAAGCCATCAAGCCCGCGACAGGAAGGCTTGCGGACCCGCTGGATCAAGTCGACTACCGTCTCGCTCAGACCCCGGAACAGAAAGACGAGATTTACCGCCTGCGCTACCGCGCCTATCTGCGCGAAGGCGCGATCCGGCCCTCGGCGGACGAACGCGTCGTCGATGCATTCGATGATGCGCCCAATGCCTGGGTGTTCGGCGTCTATCTGCACGGCGAGCTCTGCAGCTCGATCCGGATCACCGTGGCGACGCCGGAGTGGCGTTCCTCGCCGACGCTCGATGTGTTCGGCGACGTACTGCTGCCGAAACTCGATGAGGGTCTGGTCTTTATCGATTCGACGCGCTTCGTCGCCGATCCCGACAAGGCGCGGAACAATCCGGAACTGCCCTATGTCACGGTGCGTCTCGGCTCGACCGCGGGCGTGCATTTCAATGCCGATTACGGGCTCGCGCCGGTCCGGCCAGAGCACATGGCATTCTACCGGCGCGTGTTCCTGCACGAGACCTGGTCGGAGCCGCGGCTCTATCCCGGGCTGGTGAAGCCGGTCGGCCTGATGGCGTCGCATCTGCCGACGGTGCGGGAACGCGTGCTGGCCCGCTATCCATTCCTGCGCTCGAGCGCCTTCGAGCGGCGGATGCTGTTCGATCGGGAAGGCCAATTGCAGCCCGACGGTATGGTCCGGCCGTTCGAGCGCGCGTCGATCGTGCCGAATCCCTGAGAAAACCGGCATTCGTATCGATCTGAAGTCGGCCGGCTGTTGCGCGCGGGCCAAATTGTCCTGCAAAAGCGGCCGGTTCCCGCGAACCTTGCCTTCCCTTCACCGTCGCGCCACATTTGCCACCCATTAACCATCGGGGGCGCTTTCCGGCATTGTCTGGCATTTGATGGGGTCCAGCAAGGTCTCGTCAAGGTTGACGGAACGTTCGCTTAACCATCGCCCTGTAGACCGATTGGGTAGTACGAAGAGCGTGAGCGTGGAGGCTCCGGGAATGAATTATCTCCAGGGTATGAAGCTGGTTGCGGTTCTGGCGGTGGCGCTGTCGATGGGCGCTTGCGCCAACAAGAACCCGTTGGACGCCAATGGCGCGATTGGGGGCGCCGCGACCCCGGGTAGCCAGCAGGACTTCGTGGTCAATGTCGGCGACCGCGTGTTCTTTGAAAGCGATCAGACCGATCTCAGCCCGCAGGCGACTGCGACCCTCGACAAGCAGGCGCAGTGGCTGCAGACCTACAACCGCTATTCCTTCACCATCGAAGGTCATGCGGACGAGCGCGGCACGCGCGAATACAACATCGCGCTCGGTGCCCGCCGCGCCCAGTCGGTTCGCGCCTACCTTGCCTCGCGCGGTATCGATCCGAGCCGCATGCGCACCATCTCCTACGGCAAGGAGCGCCCGGTCGCGGTCTGTAACGACATCTCCTGCTGGTCGCAAAATCGTCGCGCCGTCACCGTGCTGAACGCCAGCTCCTGACGCGATCGCGAATACGTTTCCAAGCCGGCGCCTTCGGGCGCCGGTTTTGTTTTGGCCGCATGTAGGCTGGGCCGCTTTCATCAAGATGAACGAAGCTGCGCGCAATTGGCCGCTTGCTTGTTCCAGCGCCCGTACTAAACCGGTATCCGCGGCGCTGTCCCGGATTTGAAGTGCCAGTCACAATTCTGGCGTACTCCGTCCTTCAATGTCGCTCGCTTTTCACGTCGATCTCGTCGTCAGGGCAAAATGTCATCCAGGCTTCATTTTCTTTCCTCCGCCGCGGCGATCGCGGCGCTGTTCGCCGTTTCCGCACCAGTGTTTGCCCAGTCCGACGATTCCGATGCCGAGATGCGGATCGAGCGGCTTGAAAACCAGCTGCGGCAGCTGACCGGTCAGAACGAGGAACTGCAGTACCGCAACCGTCAGCTCGAAGAGCGGCTGCGCCAGCTTGGTGGCCAGCCGCCCGGCGCTCAAGGACAGGCTCCGGCCGGCCAGCCCAATGTCGCGGCGGTGCCTCCGGCGCAGCAGCCGCAGGCTTACCCGCAAGCCCAGCCGGGCTACGCCCAGCCGCAACAGGGATACGGCCAGCCACAGCAAGGATATGGCCGGCAGCCGCAGGGCGGCTATGACCAGCAGCAGATCGCAACGCCCGCGCCGATCGTGCAGGAGCCGGCAACTGCGGCAGCCCCCGGCCGCCGCGGCCGCGGCGACGCCTTCGATCCGAGCCAGAACCCAAATGCTCCCGGCGCTCCGCGCGCGCTCGGCGGCGGCCAGATGCCGATGCAGAACGAGGCGGCGGTCGGCGCGCCCGGCGGCCGCGGGGCGGGCGAGCCGCTCAATCTCGGCAACACCAGCCCGCAGCGCGGTGCTCCCGGCGCAAGCGCGGCCCTGACCACATTGCCGCCGTCGGCCACGTCGAAGGACGAGTTCGACCTCGGCATCGGCTACATGCAGCGCAAGGACTATGCGCTCGCCGAAGAGACCATGAAGAACTTCGCGACGAAGTATCCAACCGATCCCTTGGTGGCGGATTCGCAGTACTGGCTCGGCGAAAGCTATTTCCAGCGCCAGCAATATCGCGACGCCGCGGAAACCTTCCTCGGCGTGACCACCAAGTTCGACAAATCAGCGAAGGCGCCCGACGCGCTGCTGCGGCTCGGCCAGTCGCTGGCGGCGCTGAAGGAAAAGGAAGCCGCCTGCGCCGCGTTCGGCGAGATCACGCGGAAGTACCCGCGCGCATCCGGCGGGGTCAAAGCTGCGGTTGACCGCGAGCAGAAGCGCGTGAAGTGCTAAACCGGCAAGGAGAGGCCGCTTCCGGCCTTTCCACGACCTGCTGGTTCTGCGATGCCCGACGACCAATCCGCCATCCCCGCAAGGGACGCCAAGCGCCTGTTCGCAGGCCTGGCGCGCGCGCCGGCGATCGTGCTTGCGGTGTCCGGTGGTCCGGATTCAGTCGCGCTGATGTGGCTGGCCGCGCGCTGGCGCCGCGCGCTCGCGCAAGGGCCGCGGCTGGTGGCGGTCACCGTCGATCACGGTCTGCGTCCTGAAGCGGCTCGCGAGGCGCGCGATGTCAAGCGGCTGGCGCGAAGCCTCGACCTGCCACATCACACGTTGCGCTGGAACGGATCCAAGCCCAGCACCGGCGTGCCGGCCGCCGCACGCGAGGCGCGCTACCGTCTGCTCACACAAGCCGCGCGCAAGCACGGCGCCACGCATATCCTGACCGCGCACACCCGTGACGACCAGGCCGAGACGCTGCTGATGCGGATGCTGCGCGGCAGCGGCGTCGCGGGCCTGTCGGCGATGGCGCGCGAGACCGAGCGCGACGGCGTTCTGCTGACGCGGCCGCTGCTCGATATCTCCAAGGCGCAGCTGATCGCAACGCTGCAGAAGGCGCGCATCGGCTTTGCCGACGATCCGACCAACCGCGACCTGACCTTCACGCGACCGCGGCTGCGCGCACTGATGCCGCTATTGGCCGAGGAGGGCGGCGACGCGAGGAACCTGGCACGGCTTGCCGCGCGGATCGCGCGGGCCAATGCCGCGCTGGAGGTGCTGGTCGATGGCGCCGAGCGCTATCTTGCGTTGAAAAGCGAGGATAACCTCGACGCAGGCTTCGACGCCGCGCTGTTCGCGGTGATGCCGGACGAGATCCGCCTCCGTTTGCTCAAGCGCGCCATCGACCGCACCGGACATGAGGGGCCGGCCGAACTCGGCAAAGTCGAAACCCTGCTCGCCGCGGTCGATCAGGCGCTGGATGGGCCCATCGGACAACGCGAATCCAAGCTGAAACAGACGCTTGCCGGAGCGGTTATCAGCGTCGCCTCCGGCCGCATCAGGATCAGCCCGGCACCGCCCCGCCGGGCACGTTCCCGTTGAGCCGGGTTCGATTGTTTCAATCGCTGTCATAATCCGGCAAGGTGGCTTAACCACCCCGGAAAAACACCGGATTCTGCGTCATTTTTTGACCGGGAATCGCGCTAGGATGCGGTAAATAGTCGTGCGTGGTTCCCTTGGCATCGACCCCAGCGGCACCTAGATTGTAGGGCATCGACGGGATGGATTCCCTGGGGATTCCCACAGAGCCTGCCCAAGGATAGAGAGAGGCCGCGATCCGCGCGACCACCGAAGGAAGACCATGAACGCCAATCTGCGGAATTTCGCCCTCTGGGTCATCATTGTCCTGCTGCTGCTGGCGTTGTTCACGCTTTTCCAGAATCCCGGCCAGCGCTCGTCGTCCTCGGACATCTCGTTCTCGCAGCTTCTCACTGAAGTCGATCAGGGCCACGTCCGCGATGTCGTGATTCAGGGGCCCGAGATTCACGGCACCTTCAACAATGGCACCAGCTTCCAGACCTACGCGCCGAGCGATCCGTCGCTCGTGAAGCGGCTCTATGACGCCAAGGTGCAGATCACCGCGAAGGCGCCCGGCGACAACGTGCCGTGGTTCGTCTCGCTGCTCGTCTCCTGGTTGCCGTTCATCGCGCTGATCGGCGTCTGGATCTTCCTGTCGCGGCAGATGCAGGGCGGCGCCGGCAAGGCGATGGGCTTCGGCAAGTCGCGCGCCAAGATGCTGACCGAGGCGCATGGCCGCGTCACCTTCGAGGACGTCGCGGGTGTCGACGAGGCCAAGCAGGATCTGCAGGAGATCGTCGAATTCCTCCGCGACCCCGGCAAATTCCAGCGGCTCGGCGGACGCATTCCGCGCGGCGTGCTGCTGGTCGGCCCTCCCGGCACCGGCAAGACGCTGATCGCGCGCGCGGTCGCCGGCGAAGCAACGTGCCGTTCTTCACCATCTCCGGTTCTGACTTCGTCGAAATGTTCGTCGGCGTCGGCGCGAGCCGTGTCCGCGACATGTTCGAGCAGGCCAAGAAAAACGCGCCTTGCATCATCTTCATCGACGAAATCGACGCGGTCGGCCGTCATCGCGGCGCCGGCCTCGGCGGCGGCAATGACGAGCGCGAGCAGACGTTGAACCAGTTGCTGGTCGAGATGGACGGCTTCGAAGCCAATGAAGGCGTGATCCTGATCGCGGCGACCAACCGTCCCGACGTGCTCGATCCCGCACTGCTGCGTCCGGGCCGCTTCGACCGTCAGGTCGTGGTGCCCAATCCCGACGTCGTCGGCCGCGAGCAGATCCTCAAGGTTCACGTCCGCAAGGTGCCGCTGGCGCCGGATATCAACCTCAAGACCATCGCGCGCGGCACCCCGGGCTTCTCCGGCGCCGACCTGATGAACCTCGTCAACGAGGCTGCGCTGACCGCCGCTCGCCGCAACAAGCGGATGGTGACGCAGGCCGAGTTCGAGGAGGCCAAGGACAAGGTGATGATGGGCGCCGAGCGCAAGTCGCTCGTCATGACCGAGGAAGAGAAGTTGCTGACGGCCTATCACGAGGGCGGCCACGCCATCGTGGGCCTCAACGTCGTCGCGACCGATCCGATCCACAAGGCGACCATCATTCCGCGCGGCCGTGCGCTGGGCATGGTGATGCAGCTGCCGGAGCGCGACAAGCTGTCGATGTCGCTGGAGCAGATGACCTCGCGCCTCGCCATCATGATGGGTGGCCGTGTCGCGGAAGAGCTGATCTTCGGCCGCGAGAAGGTGACCTCGGGCGCCGCCTCCGACATCGAGCAGGCGACCCGCCTGGCCCGCATGATGGTGACGCGCTGGGGTCTCTCGGAAGAGCTCGGCACCGTCTCCTATGGCGAGAACCAGGACGAGGTGTTCCTGGGCATGTCGGTCTCGCGCACGCAAAATGCGTCCGAGGCGACGGTCCAGAAGATCGACTCCGAGATCAAGCGTCTGGTCGAGGAAGGCTACAAGGAAGCGACCCGCATCCTGACCGAGAAGCACGACGATCTCGAAACGCTCGCCAAGGGCCTGCTCGAGTTCGAGACGCTGACCGGCGACGAGATCACCGACCTCCTGAAGGGCAAGAAGCCCAACCGCGAGTCGGTGCTGGAGCCGTCGACGCCGCGCGCCTCCGCCGTGCCGCCGGCCGGCAAGCCGCGCCCGCGTCCCGATCCGGATACCGGCCTGGAGCCGCAGCCGCAGGCGTAAGCCTCGACCGCCATGGCCGGCACCTCCGGCAAACCGATTGTGCAAAAGCTCGGCCTCAAGCCGGGCTTTTGTATTTTTGTCGACGGGCTGTCCGTCCCGTACAGCGACATCGTCGGCGAACTGCCTGCCGAGCTGCGGATCGCGAAGACGGCGCGGGCGCCGCTCGATGCCGTGCATCTGTTCGCCACCACAGCCAAGGGGCTCTCAGCCAGGCTGCGACGCTACCGGGAGGCGATCGCGCCCGACGGCATGATCTGGGTGTCGTGGCCGAAGAAGAGCTCAGGCGTTGCCACTGACCTCGACGACAGGGCTGTGCGCGAGGCCGGGCTCGCGGCCGGCCTGGTCGACATCAAGGTCTGCGCCGTCGATGCGATATGGTCGGGGCTGAAATTCGTGATCCCGGTCAAAGAGCGAAGCAAGCGCTGAGATTGCTGAGGCGAATAGGCTTGGCCTCCGCCGTGGCGCCGTAGCATTGCCGATGCTGCTGCCGGGCATCAAGGTCAACACGTCGCCGGCCGATCACGTGCCGGTGGACCAGATGCAGCTGATGCGCTTCAACGGCAAGAGCTGGGATCGCTTCGGCGAGTTGCAGACGGGAAATTGAAGGCTGGGGTTGAACGAGCTTGAACTAAGCACCGGGGTTAATCCCGTCATCCTGAGGAGCCGCGCAGCGGCGTCTCGAAGGATCGACGGCCCGGCTGGTGGCCGATTCATCCTTCGAGGCTCGCTTTGCTCGCACATCAGGATGACGGGGGCGGCGATGCGATTTTGGACCTATGCGGCGCCGGTTAGTTCGAACCCGTAGCCGCCGGCATCGCCCCGGCCCTCGTCTCGTCCGATCGCACATGGATGACGGCGACGTCGTCCTTGTACAGCCGCTTCCAGCCCTTGAGGTGATCCAGCGCGTTTCCGGCCGGAGAGTCCGAGCTCAGCAGCGTGGCGTCGATGCGGTATTTGTCGAGCAGGTCGAGCAGCTGGCCGGCGTCGCGGGCATCGAGCGCGGCGTAATAGTCGAGCACGAATTGCTCGCCATACAGCTCGGCGCGGCCGTCGATGAACACCTTGATGTCGCGGCTCACCAGATAGCCGCCGAACGGCGCGGTATTGAACACGCGCTGCGCCTTGTGCTGCTGGAGGACGTCGACCGCGGCAGCGGGCCAGAACACCGGCAGGAATTTGAACTGGTGCTGCGCGACAAACATCGTCGTGGTCATCCACGCCCCGATCACCATCGCGACAGCCGCCAGGATCGTGACGACGGGGAGCGAGCGGCGCACCTCGAAGCGGGCGGCGGTGACGGCCGCCATCCCCCATTGTTCTGATATCGGCTTGGCGAGCACCAGCGGCGCGATGAACGCGAACACCTCGATGTTGCGGATATGGCTCAGCGCCATCCAGACCAACCCGAGCAGCAGCAGGATCCGCGGCACCGACAGCGTCAGCCCGCGATAGCAGATCAGGCCGATCAGGCCGAGCAGCGTGGCTTCGAAGAAGCTGGGCTTGCTGAAATCCGCGGGCATCCACTCGCCGATCAGCGTCAGCAGCTTGCCGAGGCTGAGGATCTTGGTCGCGCCGAGCAGGCTGTTCCAGCCGTAGGGCGTGACGCAGCTCGCGGCCAGCGCCGCGATGCCGAACAGTTCCCATCGCACGATGAGCTCGCGGCGGCGGCTCGGCTCTGCGCTCCACACCGCCTCCAGTCCGATCGGCCCGATCAGCGCAAGGCCGAGCACGAAGCCGCCATGCAGATTGGCCCATAGCGCCATCAGCGGCAGCAGCCACCATGATGGATAAGTGCGGCGATCCGCAGCCGCCATCAGGCCGCCGATGAACGCCAGCAGCACCGGCAGCGCCAGCACATGCGGCCGCGCGAAGAAGTGGATCGTCGACAACAGCAGCGCCAGCGCGGCGATCAGGATCGCACGCGCCGGATCGAAATACGAGTTCAAGAGATGCAGCAAGATCCCGACCGTCGCGCCGATCGCGATCGACGTCAGGATCACCGGCCCGGCCCAATCGCCGCCATAGACGAGGGCGTACGCCACCTGCGACAGCCACGAGCTCGAAATCCACGGCTCGCCGAAACGGGTGAAGGAGAACACGTCCGATGTCGGCATCGCGCCGTGTTCGAGGATCCACTGTCCGACCTTGATCTGCCATTCCGTGTCGGAATCGCGCAGCAGGATTTCACCGGCGGAGAGATAAAACAGATAGGCGCCTACGGCCGCGCACAGCGGCACCAGTCCTCGCACAGAGCTACGGCTGCTCACGCTGCTGGTGATGGAGAGTGACATGCGCTTTCTTGGTTCGGCCGGGGACATCCAGAGACAACGCCGCGCGCGACGTTGCGCGCACTCGACCACGGTCTCAGATAAATTCGGGTAAATGCCGGCGCGATGCGCGTGGGTCTGCGCGAGACCAGATGCCTCGATTTCGAGCAATGATCTTAGCTCGCGGTTTACCATCGAAGGCCTGATCCGAACCTGAGTGCTGTTGGCGACTGCCGATCTGTCGCTGAATCGGGTGGGCTCAGGGCACCCGCGGGCCCGGGGCGGCCGCCGGCTCAATCGGAGGTCGCATGCGGCCGTCGCAAAATCCTTACAATTCCAGCTTGTCATCCCGTCTGAATAGTTGTTCACTTCTTCAGGCGATTGCGGGATCAATCGTTCAAAACATTGAAGACGCGTGTGTTCTGCCGGTGGGCGCCGGCCAGGGCATACGGTGGGGGGACGGAACGCCATGGTCTACCGGCGAACACATCAGGTCGTGAAACGGCTGGCTGCCCGGCGCAGCGCCATCCTGTCGGCTGCGCGAGATGCTGCGGCGGCGGGCGGCATGGCGGCGGTGCAGATCGCACCGGTCGCTGTGCGGGCCAACGTCGCGGCCGGCACCGTCTACCGCTACTTCCCGTCCAAGGCCGAGCTGATCTCGGAATTGATCACGGAAGTCTCGCGCGACGAGCTATCCGCAATCCGGCGCGCCGCCGATGCAGCGCCAGGGCCGTCATCGGCGCTGGCCGCCGCGGTAACGACGATCGCGGTCCACGTGCTGTCGCAGCGCAAGCTCGCCTGGGGCATCTTGGCCGAGCCGGTCGATGTCGACGTCACCGCATCGCGCCTCGCCAGCCGCCGCGATATTTCCGGCGAGCTCGCCATGCGCATCGATGCCGCCGTGCGTGCCGGGCATCTGCCGGCGCAGGATACGGCATTGGCCGCCACCGCCTTGCTCGGCGCCCTGCACGAAGCGCTGGTCGGTCCGCTGGCACCAAGCAATCTCGACGATCCGATCAAGCTGCGCGATGCGGTGCAGACCGTGACGCTGCTGGCGCTGCGCGCGGTCGGCGTGATGGATGCACGTGCCCGCGGTCTCGTGGTGCAGGCCACGACCCCGGCGAAGGCGCTGGTCGGCGCTAGAGCTTCGGTTCTGATCGAACCGAAGCTCTCGCGGCGAACACTTCCGTCGCATTGGCGTTGTAGGCTTGTGGCTGGGTTCAACCAACCTCAGGAGCAACGCATGACGACGACCCATGGTTCGGCCAAATGGCAGGGCGGCATCAAGGACGGCAAGGGCGCGATCTCGACCAAGAGCGGCGCGCTCGCCGATTACCCCTACGGCTTCGCCAGCCGCTTCGAGGGCAAGCCAGGCTCGAACCCCGAAGAGCTGATCGGCGCGGCGCATGCCGCCTGCTTCACGATGGCGCTGTCGCTGATCCTCGGCGAAGCCAAGCTCACCGCCGAGCACATGGAGACCAAGGCCGACGTGACGCTGGAGAAGGTCGCTGACGGCTTCGCCATCACCGCCGTTCACCTGACGCTATCGGCGAAGATCCCGGGCGCCGATAATGCGGCCTTCCAGGAATTGGCGGGCAAGGCCAAGGCCGGATGCCCGGTGTCGAAGCTGCTCAACACCAAGATCACGCTCGACGCGTCGCTGCAGGGCTGATCGCGGCGCTTGTCAGAGCTGCGCGTCGCCCTTCGGTCCGACCGAGGCGATGCGCAGCATGTTGGTGGTGCCGGGCGCGCGCAGCGGCACGCCGGCGACGATGATGACGCGCTGGCCGGCCTTGGCAAAACCGTCGCGGAATGCAATCGAGCCGGCGCGGTCGACCATGTCGTCGAGATCGTGCGCATCCTCCGCGACCACGCAATGCACGCCCCACACCACCGACAGCTTGCGGCCGGTGGCGAGATTCGGCGTGATCGCGACCACCGGCACCTTGGGCCGCTCGCGCGCCACGCGGATGCCGGTCGAGCCCGATGACGTCCAGCAGATGATCGCCGACAGATCGAGCGTCTCGGCGATCTGCCGCGCGGCGTCGGCAATGGCGTCGCCCACCGTCGCCTCGGGATCGACGCGCTGCGCATTGATCACGCTGCGATAGGTCGGATCGCGCTCCACTTCCTCGCCGATGCGGTTCATGGTCGAGACCGCCTCGACCGGGAATTTGCCGGCAGCGGATTCCGCCGACAGCATGATGGCATCGGCGCCTTCGTAGACCGCGGTGGCGACGTCGGAGACTTCGGCGCGGGTCGGCACCGGCGCCTGGATCATCGACTCCAGCATCTGGGTCGCGACCACCACCGGCCTGCCGGCGCGGCGCGCCATCCGGATCATCTGCTTCTGCAGGCTCGGCACCCGCTCCAGCGGCAGTTCGACGCCGAGATCGCCGCGGGCCACCATCAGTGCGTCCGCCGCATCGATGATGTCGGCGAGGCGGTCGATCGCCTGCGGCTTCTCGATCTTGGCCATCACGGCGGCACGGCCGCGGATCATCTTCTTGGCCTCGATCACGTCCTCGGCACGCTGCACAAAGGACAGCGCGACCCAGTCGATGCCTTCCGGCACTGCGGCTTCCAGGTCGGCGCGATCCTTCGGCGTCATCGCCGAGACCGGCAGATCGGTGTCGGGCAGGCTGACGCCCTTGCGGTCCGACATCTTGCCGCCGATCACGACGCGCGTGACCGCGCGCTCGGGCGAGGTTTCCTCGGCGATCAGCCGCACCTTGCCGTCGTCGAGCAGCAGCGCATGGCCGGGGCGGAGCGCGGCGAGGATTTCCGGATGCGGAAGCTGGACGCGGCTGTTGTCGCCCGGGGTCTTGTCGGAATCCAGGGTGAAGCTCTGGCCGTTCTTGAGCTGGGTCGATCCTTCCGCGAATGAGCCGAGCCGCAGCTTCGGCCCTTGCAGGTCGACCAGGATGCCGATCGGCCGGCCGTAGCTCGATTCGACATTGCGGATGGTCTTGACCAGCTCCCGCATCTTGTCATGCGGGGTATGGCTCATGTTGATGCGGAAGACGTCGGCGCCTGCCTCGAACAGCTTGCGGATCATCGCGCTGTCTGAGGAGGCCGGGCCGAGCGTTGCGAGGATCTTGATTCGTCGCAGTCGTCTCATTGTTTGTTTCCGGGCGGCGTAGCGGCTGGCGGCAGACCCGGCGCGCCCGGCGGCGTTGCGCCCGGCGGCGGATTTGGCAGGCCCGGCATCGCCCCGGGGCTTCCCGGGGCTACGCCGCCCGGCATTCCCGGTACTTTCTGCGGCTGTTGTTCGTTGGCTTCGGTCAGCTGGACGGTCCATGCACGCTGCTCGCCGGTGTCGACCTCGAAGAAGCCGGTGCGGTCAAAGCCCCGCGCCAGACAATTCTCGGTGCCCTTGATGGTGAATTCCTTGTCGCGCGAGCACATGAAGGCCTGGCCGGACCATTCGCCGCCGCGATCGTAGTCGAGAGCGTAGATGTAGTAGTAGCGCGCCACAAGATTGCCGCGGAGCAAGGTCTCGCAGGTCCGCGACGACACATTCCACCAGCCTTCGGTGGTCCAGCCTTCGGCGTCCTTGTAGCCGAGCGCGATCCCGACGCGGCTCGAGGTGTTGTTGCAGAGCCGGAAATCGGCGGCCGCCGGGCTCGTCCACAGGCAGGCCGCGACAACCGCCAGCACCGGCAGGAGGCCGGCCATGATCAGGCGGATGGTGCGGGGAGGAGCTGAGGCGAGAGAATCTGTTGGGCTCATGTGGCGAAGCTATATCAGACCATTGACGATTTCGCGTGCCCGGCAGGCACTGTCAACGGGCGGGCGCCCGTTTCCCGCGCTGTGGCACCGTGGCAAGTGTTGGCCGGACAGGTCCGTATTGCGCGTCGATATGGCAAAATCTGTGACAATTCCCACCTGATATCAATATGGTGAGCGCCTCACACCGGGATCACGATCATGAGCATTGACGACAAAACCAGAACGGAACTTGAGGCTGCGGTGTTTCGGCGCCTCGTCAGCCATCTCCGTAACCGGACCGATGTGCAGAACATCGACCTGATGAACCTTGCCGGCTTCTGCCGCAACTGCCTGTCCAACTGGATGAAGGAAGAGGCCGACGCCAAGGGCCTTGCGGTGAGCAAGGACGAGAGCCGTGAGGCGGTCTACGGCATGCCCTATGAGGAGTGGAAGGCGAAGTACCAGGGCAGCGCGACGCCGGAGCAGCTCGCGGCGATGAAGAAGGCCCAAAGCGGCCACTAATTCCCGATCTGTGTGACGTCAGTTTCCGCGGCCACCAGCATCTCCTGTGGGCGCGCTGTGGATGAGCGCGATGTTTCCTTGACGGGACGTGCTCCAAAATCGAGGGTCGCCCGCAACAAGCGGTGCGCGTGGCGCGTATTCGCGCGACATTTCATTGCCATTTCAGGAGTACGCGATGGCCACCACGTCTGCCGCCGTTCAGGACGAGCCCGCAACGCGATTTGCCAAGGACCAGCTCAGGTCGATCATCGAGCGCATCGAGCGGCTCGAAGAGGAAAAGAAGACGATCTCGGACGACATCCGCGACGTCTACGCCGAGGCCAAGGGCAACGGCTTCGACGTCAAGGCGCTGCGCACCATCGTGCGTCTGCGCAAGCAGGATGCCAATGAGCGCCAGGAGCAGGAGACCATCCTGGAGACCTATATGCAGGCGCTCGGCATGCTGTGAGGCGGCCGGCCGGGCTGGCCTGACGCCGTCAGGCGGTCCGCCGAGGGTACTCCCGATGGCTCCTGCCGCGCCTCCGTCGAGGCTTGGGTGACATCCCGGGATTTGCTAGACTTGGCGACGAGGTAACCGGGCAGATCGTTCAGATGGACGTGCCAGGACCAGAGCGCCGGCTCGCAGCGGTCCTCGCCGCCGACATGGTCGGCTTTAGCCGCCTGATGGAGGCTGACGAGACGGGTACCCTTGCGCGCCTCAAGACCCATCGAATCGAGCTGATCGATCCCGCCATCGCCAAAAATCGCGGCCGCATCATCAAGACCACCGGTGACGGCATGCTGGTCGAATTCCACAGCGTCGTCGATGCGGTGCTGTGCGCGGCCGAGGTCCAGAGCCGGATGGCCAAGCGCAACACCGACGTCGCGCCGGCGCGGTGGATGCAGTTTCGCATCGGCATCAACCTCGGCGATGTGATCGTCGACGGCGCCGACATCTTCGGCGACGGCGTCAATGTCGCGTCCCGGCTGGAGACGCTGGCCGAGCCTGGCGGCATCTGCATTTCCGGCGCGGTCCGCGACCAGGTCGGCGATCGTCTGGAAGATCTGAGCTTCGAGGATCTCGGCGACCAGACCGTCAAGAACATCGTGCGCCCGATCCGGGTTTTCCGTGTCCACTTCGAATCGGGCGCCAAATCCACGACCGGTCAGCCGAATGCGGCGGCCGCCCCTGTCGTCGCCAAGAAACCCTCCATCGCCGTGCTGCCGCTCGCCAACATGAGCGGTGATCCCGAGCAGGAATTCTTCGCCGACGGGCTCACCGAGGACATCATCACCGAGCTGTCGCGCTTCCACGATCTGCTCGTGATCTCGCGCAACTCGACCTTCGTGTACAAGGGCAAGGCTGTGAAGGTGCAGGACGTCGCGAAGGAGTTCGCGGTCGACTATGTGCTGGAGGGCAGTGTGCGGAAGGCGGGCGGCCGGATCCGCGTGACGGTGCAGCTGATCGACGCCGAGGCCGATCGGCACGTCTGGGCCGAGCGCTACGACCGCGAGCTCGCCGACATCTTCGCCATCCAGGACGAGATGACGCGCGCGATCGTGGCAATCCTGCCGGGACGTGTCGAGGCCGCAGCTCACGACCGCGTCAAGCGCAAGCCGACCGACAACATGGCGGCCTATGAGTGCGTGCTGGCCGCCAAGGTGCTGCATCATCGCTCGGAGCGGGACGACAATGCGGAAGCGCAGCGCCTGCTCGAGCGGGCCATCGTGCTCGATCCCAACTACGCCCACGCGCACGCCTGGCGCGCCTGCGTGCTCGGCCAGACCTGGGTCTACAACTGGTGCGACGACCGCGACGCGACCTTTGCGCAGGTGGCCGCCGAGCTCGAGATCGCGCTCAAGCTCGACGACAATGACAGCGACGTGCATCGGATCCTCGCCGCGCTGAACCTCAACCGCGACGAACACGACAAGGCAGCCTTCCACCAGGAGCGCGCGCTCGCGCTCAACCCGAACTACGACCTCGTCGTCGTGCAGCAGGGCGAGCTCCTGACCTGGCTCGGACGGCCGGAGGAAGGCATCGACTGGATCAAGCGGGCGATGCGCCTCAATCCATTCCATCCGGAGCGCTTCTGGAGCCATCTCGGCCGCGCCTGCTATTGCGCCGAGAAATACGCCGACGCCGCCGAGGCGTTCTCTCGCATCACGCGGCCCGATCACACCCATCACGCCTTCCTCGCCGCGACCCTGGCGCAGATGGGCAACGCGGTTGCGGCCACAGCCCATGCGGCCGAGGTGCTGAAGCGCGAGCCGGCCTTCTCGGTGTCAGCCCATCTGGCAACCCAGCACTACAAGTGCACGCCCGACCGGGCGCGCTACGAGGCCGGCCTGCTCAAGGCAGGACTGCCGGCGTAACGGCTCATGAAGTGATCGTGTCGGAGAGGCTCAACGCAGCGCGGCGGTGCGCAGCACGAAGGACTGGGTGGTCAGGGGGGCGGTCGCCGAGCCCGAGAAGTGGTCGCAGGTCATGCCCATCATCGGATCTTCCGAGAAGGTCATGGCGACCGCGGCCTGCGGTTTCACGAAATGAGCCCGCATCATGTTCATGTCGGTGTCGCCGAGCACCGTGGTCAGCATGGCATTGCTCGCGCTCGGCGCCAGCATCACCACGCGCATCCAGACGTCGTTACCCTTGGCGGCCGAGATCCGCGCCGACGTGGTGATCACGCCCTGGCCAGGCGCGCCCTTTGCGACGACGGTGTTGATCTCGGTGCTGGGCGCCGCCGCGTTGCGCGTCGGGCGCACATTGCGCAGGATCGGGGCGGTCGCTGCGACGATGTTGGCGCGATCGACCGGTGACGATGCAGCGGGCGCATAGGCGAGCGCCTTGTTGAAGTTTTCGGTCGTGCTGGCCGTGGTCTGCGGATCGGTGCCGCCAACCGCTTCACGCGCCTTCAGTGCGGCGATCTGCGCGGCCGATGCCTGTTTCGGCGCCGCCGAATCGTCGCCCCAGAAGCCGCGGGCATTGATGATGTCGGCGGGCGATTGCGGCTCGGTATTCTCGGCGGTCTGCACCACCTGCATCGCAGGCCTCGCCTTCGGCGTCGGAACCAGCTGCGCGTCGGCGGCGGCGAGCTGGATCGCGGCGGCGAATTGCGGCTTGGCGCGCGGCAGCGGAATCGGATCGGCGGATTTGGCGGGCGCTGCGGCGGCAACTACGGTGTTGGCCGCGGCTGCGGGCTTGTCGTTCACGCTGGCCGCGCCTTCGTCTTCATCGTCACCCGACTTGCCGACCCCAAACAGCTTCGCGAACAGGGTCGGTTTGCTGATCACAGCGGCATCGTCGCCATTGCCGCGGCGTTCGATGTCGGCCTTGGCGAGCTCATAGCCCTTCAGCGGCGTGCCGTCGGTCGGGACATGGACAGTGCGGCCATCGGGGAACACCCTGACCAGCTGCTCGCGGGTCATCCGCGGCCAGTGGCGAATGCCGCCGGTGTCGAGATGCACGAACGGCGAGCCTGAGGTCGGATAGAAGCCCACGCCGCCGCGCTGCAGGCGCAGGCCGGCGAAGCGGATCTGCTCCAGCGGCACGCCCGGAATGAAGAAGTCCATCGCATGCCCCAGCATGTGCTGGCTGTGGCGCGCGACGCCCGAGGAGCGGCGGCGGAGCATGGCGTTGGTGGCGGGGGCGCGATAGGCGGAGATGATCTGGATCGGCTGCTTGCCGCCGACGTCGCTGTAGACTTCCCAGAGGATGTCGAACAGATGGCGGTCCATCACCGTCTCATCCTGGGAGCGCCAGTCGCGCAGGAAGTGGTTGAGCTGCTTCAGCGCGGCTTCATCGTAGCGGCCATCGCGCTTGAAGGTGACGGTGAGGTCTTCGCCGGAATGGGTGTGGTGGAACGAGAGGGTGCGGGTCTGGTTCAGCGCGGTCGCGTCATGCACCGATCCCGCGCCGGCCAACAGCAATAGCGCGGTCAGGCCGACTTGGTACCCGGCCTTAGGCAACGACAGCGGATTGTAGCGGCGTGCGAAGACAGCCAGCACTATGAGCCCACCCAGTCGACGAGCGTTCGGTCGGCACCTTTCGCAGACCCCCTGCGGAAGACGGTGAACGCTTTCTTAAAGCGGGAGGGTTAACCGAGGTTTACCGACCCGCCCCCAAGTTAGGCTTAACTAACTGGGCGAGTGTGGCAAAAGATAGCCCAGTCCCCCGGCTGGCACCGGGAATGGTTAACGTAAACGATCTCGCTTTTTGAGCGAGATCGTTGATTTTGCTTCAAAATTTATCGCAATCGGGCCGCGAAGCAGATTAGCGGGTGATCACCCGGCGCTGCTGCTGGGCCTGACCGCGGCGGGCCGGCTGCGGCTCCGGCTGTCCGAACCCTCCGAACAGGCGCTCGAAGAAGTTCGGTCCGGAGGACCCGAAGCCGCTGTTGTCGCCGGCGACATTGACGCCCGGAGGCAGGCTGCTGCTCGGCGGACGCGCATAGCTCGGCTGGGCATGCGCCACCACCGTTTCGAGATCCTTGCCGCGGCTGTTCCTGAGCAGCGACAGCATGGTGGCGTCGCGGCCGTAGACGTCCTTGCGGATCTGCAGCTTGCCGGCGTCGTCCACGAACGCGGTCTGGTAGGTGATGTTGACCGGGATCGGCGTCGGGAATTTCAGATCGACTTCGCTCGAGCCGTACATGCTGCGGATCCGCTCCGGCGTGTAGTGCTGGTTCGGCTCGGTGATGTTGAGTAGCACGGATGCGTACTGATCCGGATTCTGCACGCGCATGCAGCCATGGCTGTAGGCGCGCTCGTCCTTCGCGAACAGGTACTTGTCCGGCGTGTCGTGCTGATAGACCAGGAACTTGTTCGGGAAGTTGAAGCGGATGCGGCCGAGCGCGTTGGCCTCACCGGGCGGCTGCGAGACGTGGATCGAGCCGTCGCGGTTGCGCTCGAGCTTCAGGCCCATGCGCTGCAAAACCGTCGGATCCTGCTGCAGGGCCGGCAGATACTCGTTGTAGATGATCGACGGCGGCACGTTCCAGGTCGGGTTGACCGTGATGTACTTCATCGTCTCGGTCAGAAGCGGCGTGGCGTGCTGGCCGGGCTTGCCGGTCACGACGCGCGTGGTCCAGACCTGCGCGCCGTTCTGCATCACCTTCAGCGTGTAGTCCGGGATGTTGAGGATCACATAGGCGTTGCCGACAGTGGCGGCGCCGAGCTGGCGCGGCAGCCAGCGCCAGCGCTCCATGTTGACGATCACGGTGTCGATCTGGCGGTCGCGCTTCGGATTGTTCAGCGCCTTCACCGTGCGCTCGTCGAGCACGCCCGTCGGCTTGAGGTCGACGCTGCTCTGGAATCTCTCCACCGCGCGCGCGACGGTCGCATCATACTTCGTGCTGTCGGCATTCTCGGTGACGCCGAGCTTGCCCCGCAGGTCGGGCACGCGCGGATCATCCATCTCGACCGCGGCCTGCTTCTTGCGCGCCGGCACATATTTCAGCGCCGGGCCGTCGGCGATCATGATGACAGGGCCGTCGCCCTGGCCGCGCAGCTCGGCGAGCTTCTTCTTCAGCTCCTTGTAGAGCTTCTGCGGCGGATTGTAGCTGTCGAGCGCAGCCGAGGCGTCCTTGGCGGAAGTCACATTCGTGAACACTTCCGCCGGATCGATCGGGTGCTCCGGATAGAGGATGTCTGCCGACACCTGCGACCAGTGCATGCGGCCACTCTGAGCCTGGCGCGCATAGTCCAGCATGCTGGCCGCGAGCTTCAGCTCGGCGTCGGCCAGCGCATCGGGCGTCGTCGCGGCGGCGAAATCCGGCACCGGATAGTCGGATGCATCGAGGCCGTCGGCGGCCGCGTCCTTCAGGCGGGCGATGACGCCCTTGCCGGCGTCGGTCAGCTTGCCGGCCTTGGTGAACACAGGCGCATATTCGCGGGCCGAATAGAATTTCTCGGCGGCCGCGCGCTCGTTCTTGCGATCGAAGGTGCGCAGCGACTTGTTGGCGAGCAGGTCGCGCAGCTTGTCAGCGACCGGCTGATCCTCGGCGGCAACATTGCTCGCGGCCTTCGCGGGCTCGGTCGCGGGAGCTGCGGCCGTCGCGGGAGCCGGAGCTGCGGCGGGCGCCGTTGCGGTGGCAGGGGCGGGCGCTGCCGCAGGCGGCGCGACCGCGGTATCGGTCTTTGGTGCATCGGCCTTCGGCGCGTCGGCGGGCTTCGTCGCCGGCGCGGTGGCGACATCGGCGGGCTTCGGCTCGACGGCCTTAGCCGTCGCGCTCGGCTCTGCCGGCTTCGCGTCGACAGGCTTTGCATCGGTGGGCTTTGCGTCGGCCGGCTTGGCTGCATCGGGCAGCGCGGCGGTGGTGTCGGGCTTGAAATCGCTCGCGGTGGGCGGCGGCATGTTGGCCGGTTCGGGGCGCGGGATCGCGGCGTCGATCGCAAGTTCCGAGGCACTGGAGCGAGGCGTGTCCTGCGCGAAGGCCGAGCTCGCGGACACCGTGAGGAAGGTCGCCGCGACGGCCATCAATACGCGGTCAAATCCTCGACGGTTGTTCGAACAGTCACGCATTTTCACACCCCCTGGGTGGAACTGCCCCTTCAGATCTGGAACAGTTCAAATCGACATCCGGTTTCATAGCTTGCGCGAAAGCGCCGGCTTCTCAAACGACTCGTATGCCTGCACGCAATTAACGCAGACGATACATTTGCCCCTCTTATGCAGCCAGCGCCATGCGGGGCAACTCACGACAAACTGACCTCGAAGCAGCTGATTTCGCTCGGGCTGTGCGTTTTTGCCACGCGGCACAGCCTTTGTCTGTCACCGCCACGACACGGTTCAAAAGGTTCCCTGGTACGGCCTCGGCGGCCCCAGGGCTTAACCGGCGTCGGTTGCGCGCGTGTCGGCCGCGGCCTCGTCGAGCTTGCGGTAGAGGGTCGAGCGGCCGATCTTGAGACGGCGCGCGACCTCCGACATCTGTCCGCGATAATGCGAAATCGCAAATCGGATGATCTCGTTCTCGAGATCTTCTAGCGGGCGCACCTCGCCCGCGGCATTGAGCATCGAGAGGCCGCCAGCGGTCGGGAGGGCAGTCGCGACTGGTATTTCATTACCGGAGATCATGGCAGGCGCCGTGGACGGCGACACCACCAGCGGCTCGCCCTGCAGGGACTTTCCGTCCGGGACCGGATGCGTCGGCCCTTGCGGGAAGTCTGCGAGCCCGAGCTGGTCGCCGTCGCTCATGACCACGGCGCGATACACCGTGTTCTCGAGCTGACGGATGTTGCCGGGCCAATCGAGCTGCGCCAGATGCGCCATGGCATCGCCGCTGATGCCGGTGATGTTGCGGTTCTCTTCGGCGCAGAACCGCGCCAGGAAATGCCGCAGCAGATGCGGGATGTCCTCGCGCCGCTGCCGCAGCGCCGGAATGGTCAGCGGCAGCACGTGCAGGCGATAGAACAGGTCCTCGCGGAACTGGCCGGCCTTCACGAGATCGAGCAGCTTCCGGTTGGTCGCCGAGATGATGCGGACATCGACCTTGACCGGCTTGCGTCCGCCGACCGCCTCGACCGTGCCTTCCTGCAGCGCGCGCAGCAGTTTCACCTGCGTCGCCAGCGGCAATTCGCCGACCTCGTCGAGGAACAGCGTGCCGCCATGGGCCTCCACGAACTTGCCCTGGTGGCGTTCGGTAGCGCCGGTGAAGGCGCCCTTCTCGTGGCCGAACAGGATCGATTCGACGAGATTGTCCGGAATCGCGCCGCAGTTCACCGCCACGAACGGCTTGGCCTTGCGCTCGCTGCTGCCGTGGATGGCGCGTGCGAACAGTTCCTTGCCGACGCCGGACTCGCCCTCGATCAGCACGGGAATCGTCGAGGATGCCGCTTTCTGCGCCGTGCGCAGCACTCCGGCCATCGCCTCGCTGCGGGTGATGATGTCGGAGAAGGTCAGCCGGCCCTCGCGGCTGTGGCGGATTCGCTGCAATTCGCCCTTCAGCGCCGAGGCGTTGAGGGCGTTGCGCAGGGACACCTGCAGCCGCTCGAAGCCGACCGGCTTGACGACGAAATCCTGGGCACCGGCGCGCATCGCCGACACCACATTGTCGATGCCGCCATGCGCGGTCTGCACGATGACCGGGACGTTCAAACCAGCTTCACGAATCTTTGCGAGGACTCCGAGACCGTCGAGGCCCGGCATCACGAGGTCGAGCACGACGGCATCGATCGCCTGCGTCTCGGATGCGGTCAGGGCCGCTACCGCCGCGTCGCCACTGTCCACGACGAGGGGCTCATAGCCGCACTTCTGCACCATGTTTTCAACCAAACGACGCTGTACTGCGTCGTCATCGGCGATCAAAATGGTGGCAGCCATGGTTTTCCCCGCACGCTACGATTATTTGTCTCGAATCGGGGCAATGTCGCCGATGCCGATTAACGCACTCTTAAACGTTGCCAACCCGCCCTTATTCCGCCGCCGCCGACATCTTTCCGACTGAACCAAGGTTACGAACAAGATGACCTCGCGCTCCAAAACTGCGTCCAACAAGACTGCCGTCAGCAAGGCCGCCCTCCGCAAGGAAGCCGCATTGCGCAAGACGGGTGCCCAACGCAAATCCACCGCAGGCGGCCCGGCGGCAAAAACGGCAGCCAGCAAGACCGGCAAGCTTCCCGAATGGAATCTGGCTGATCTCTACGCCGGTATCGATGCCCCGGAGGTCGCACGCGACCTGCAGAAAATGGATGCAGATTGCGTCGCGTTTGAGACCGACTACAAGGGCAAGCTCGCCGAAAATACCGCCAGGGAAGGCGGCGGAAAGTGGCTCGCCGAGGCGGTCCGCCGCTACGAGGCGATCGACGACCTGGCCGGCCGTCTCGGCTCCTATGCCGGCCTGGTCCACGCCGGCGACAGCGTCGACCCGGCGATCTCGAAATTCTACGGCGACGTCTCCGAGCGGCTGACGGCGGCGTCGGTGCATCTCTTGTTCTTCTCGCTCGAGCTCAATCGCGTTGACGATGATGTGATCGAGCGCGCAATGGCCGAACCCGCGCTCGGCCACTACCGGCCGTGGATCGAGGATCTGCGCAAGGACAAGCCGTACCAGCTCGAGGATCGCGTCGAGCAGCTCTTCCACGAAAAGGCACAGAGCGGCTACGCGGCCTGGAACCGGCTGTTCGACCAGACCATCTCCGGCCTGCGCTTCAAGGTCGCGGGCAAGGAGCTGGCGATCGAGCCGACGCTGAACCTGTTGCAGGACAAGGCGGGCGACAAGCGCAAGGCCGCGGCGCAAGCATTGGCCAAAACCTTCAAGGACAATGAGCGCACCTTCGCGCTGATCACCAACACGCTCGCCAAGGACAAGGAGATCTCCGACCGCTGGCGCGGCTTCCAGGACGTCGCGGATTCGCGCCATCTCAACAACCGCGTCGAGCGCGAGGTGGTCGATGCGCTGGTCGCCTCGGTGCGCGCGGCCTATCCGAAGCTGTCTCATCGCTATTACGCGTTGAAGGCCGGCTGGTTCAAAAAGAAGAAGCTGCCGCACTGGGATCGCAACGCGCCGCTGCCGTTCGCGGCGACCGGCACGATCGCCTGGCCCGAGGCGCGCAACATGGTGCTGTCGGCCTATAACGGTTTCTCGCCGAGGATGGCCGAGATCGCCGAACGCTTCTTCGATGATCGGTGGATCGATGCGCCGGTCCGTCCCGGCAAGGCGCCGGGCGCGTTCTCGCATCCGACCACGCCGTCGGCGCACCCGTACGTGCTGATGAATTACCAGGGCAAGCCGCGCGACGTGATGACGCTGGCGCATGAGCTCGGCCATGGCGTGCACCAGGTGCTGGCGGCGAAGAACGGCGCGCTGATGGCGCCGACGCCGCTGACGCTGGCGGAAACCGCGAGCGTGTTCGGCGAGATGCTGACCTTCAAGCGCCTGTTGTCGCAGACCAAGAACGCAAAACAGCGCCAGGCGCTGCTCGCAGGCAAGGTCGAGGACATGATCAACACCGTGGTGCGGCAGATCGCGTTCTATTCATTCGAGCGCGCGGTTCACACCGAGCGCAAGAACGGCGAGCTCACCGCGGAACGGATCGGCCAGCTCTGGCTCAGCGTGCAGGGCGAGAGCCTCGGGCCGGCGATCGAGGTCAAGCCGGGCTACGAGACGTTCTGGATGTACATCCCGCACTTCATCCACTCGCCGTTCTACGTCTACGCCTATGCATTCGGCGATTGCCTGGTGAACTCGCTCTATGCGGTCTACGAGCATGCGTCCGAGGGTTTCGCCGAGCGCTATCTCGACATGCTCGCCGCCGGCGGCACCAAGCATTACTCCGAACTGCTGCGGCCGTTTGGGCTCGACGCCAAGGACCCGAAATTCTGGGACGGCGGCCTGTCCGTGATCGCCGGCATGATCGACGAGCTGGAGGCGATGGGCTGAGGCCCATCGGCCTTCCGGCCTGCCCCAGACAGATTCGTTCGGCGCTTTTTGCGCCTCACGGCATGACCATGCCATGACGCCTGCGCTTGGGAGATCAATCTTGCCCGAGGGGCGGCCGCAGGGCCGTCGCTCGAGGGGTGAATCGGGGACGATTTGCGCTCCAAATCACCCGATAGGGACCGCGCCGTTGCCCTGCCAATCCGTTTGCGGTAATGGCTCGCAGAACGCGAATTTCTGACTGGGGACAGCGATGGCAGACCATAGCGAAGTGGCCTATACGACCGCCGACGGCAACGATTACGTGGCGCATGAGCAGACCTATGAAGGGTTTCTCATGCTGGTCAAATGGGGCACGATCAGCGTCGCCATCCTCCTCGCTCTGATGGCCTATTTCCTGGTCTGATCCTTGATCGGCTAGCGGCGCCGCCGTCCCGCGGCGGTGCCGGAATTCCTGTTGAACCCGGCTGTAAAAACCGGGGTATCCAATCTGGCGAAAATAACGCTAGTTTGAAGACGCGTGCGCCGCTCGCGCCGCCGGAGGGCCCATGAAGATCGCCGTTGCCAAGGAAATCGATCCGTCCGAGCCGCGGGTTGCGGTTTCGCCGGACACCATCAAGAAGTTCAAGGCGCTCGGCGCCGAGGTCGCGGTCGAGCCCGGCGCCGGCATCAAGTCGGGCCTGCCTGATTCGGAGCTCACCGCGGCGGGCGCCACCGTCAGTGCCGATGCGCTCAAGGACGCCGACATCATCATCAAGGTGAAGCGGCCCGAGGCCTCCGAACTCTCCAAATACAAGCGCGGTGCGCTGGTCATCGCGATCATGGATCCCTACGGCAACGAGGCCGCGCTGAAGACGATGGCCGATGCCGGCGTGTCCGCCTTCGCGATGGAATTGATGCCGCGCATCACCCGCGCGCAGGTGATGGACGTCTTGTCCTCGCAGGCCAATCTGGCCGGCTACCGCGCGGTGATCGAGGGCGCCGAAGCCTTCGGCCGCGCCTTCCCGATGATGATGACCGCCGCCGGCACCGTGCCGGCCGCCAAGGTGTTCGTGATGGGCGTCGGCGTCGCCGGCCTGCAGGCGATCGCGACCGCGCGGCGGTTAGGTGCCGTCGTCACCGCGACCGACGTCCGCCCCGCCACCAAGGAGCAGGTGGAATCGCTCGGCGCAAAGTTCCTCGCCGTCGAGGACGAGGAGTTCAAGAACGCGCAGACCGCGGGCGGCTACGCCAAGGAAATGTCCAAGGAGTACCAGGCCAAGCAGGCTCAGCTTACCGCCGAGCACATCACGAAACAGGACATCGTGATCACGACCGCGCTGATCCCGGGCCGTCCGGCGCCGAAGCTCGTCACCGGCGAGATGGTGAAATCGATGAAGCCGGGCTCCGTGCTGGTCGATCTCGCGGTCGAGCGCGGCGGTAATGTCGAAGGCGCCAAGCCCGGCGAGGTCGTCGAGACCGATGGCATCAAGATCGTCGGCTACACCAATGTCGCCGGCCGCGTCGCGGCTTCGGCCTCGGGGCTCTACGCACGCAACCTGTTCTCGTTCATCGAGACGATGGTCGACAAGGCCAACAAGGCGCTCGCGGTCAATTGGGACGACGAGCTGGTGAAGGCCACCGCGCTGACCAAGGACGGCGCCGTCATCCATCCCAACTTCCAGCCGAAGTAAGGAGAGAAGCCATGGAGCATCTCGCGCAGGCCGTCGATCCGTTCGTGTTCCGGCTGTCGATTTTCGTCCTCGCCGTGTTTGTCGGCTATTTCGTGGTGTGGTCGGTGACGCCGGCCCTGCACACGCCGCTGATGAGCGTGACCAACGCGATCTCGTCGGTGATCGTGGTCGGCGCGCTGCTCGCGGTCGGCGTCGGCATGGTGTCGAGCGGTTCGGGCTGGGCCCGCGGCTTCGGCTTCGTCGCGCTGATCTTCGCCTGCGTCAACATCTTCGGCGGCTTCCTGGTCACCCAGCGCATGCTGGCGATGTACAAGAAAAAAGCCAAGTAACGGCAACCACCTCGGGGTGTTGTAAGAATTTTGGGGGGACCTGAGATGAGCGCCAATCTCTCTGCACTGTTGTATCTCGTGGCGGGGGTGTTGTTCATCCTGTCGCTGCGCGGCCTGTCGAGCCCGGCGTCGTCGCGCCAGGGCAACATGTTCGGCATGATCGGCATGGCGATCGCCGTCGGCACCACGCTGGCGAGCCATCCGCCGGCCGGCGGCGTGGCCTGGCTGCTGGTGATTCTCGCGGTCGCGATCGGCGGCGGCATCGGCGCCGTGATCGCGCGCCGCGTGCCGATGACCTCGATGCCGGAACTCGTCGCCGCGTTCCACTCGCTGGTCGGTATGGCCGCTGTGCTGGTCGCCGCCGGTGCGTTCTACGCGCCCGAAGCGTTCGACATCGGCACGCCCGGCAACATCCATCCGCAGAGCCTGGTCGAGATGTCGCTCGGCGTCGCGATCGGCGCGCTGACCTTCACCGGCTCGGTGATCGCGTTCCTGAAGCTGTCGGCGCGGATGAGCGGCGCGCCGATCATCCTGCCGTTCCGCCACATCATCAACATCGTGCTGGCGCTGGCGCTGGTGTTCTTCATCGTCGGCCTCGTGCTGTCCGGCAGCGCGTTCGACTTCTGGATGATCACGATCCTGGCGCTGGCGCTCGGCGTGCTGATGATCATCCCGATCGGCGGCGCCGACATGCCGGTCGTGATCTCGATGCTGAACTCGTACTCCGGCTGGGCCGCGGCCGGCATCGGCTTCACGCTCGGCAACTCGGCGCTGATCATCACCGGCGCGCTGGTCGGCTCGTCGGGTGCGATCCTGTCCTACATCATGTGCCACGCGATGAACCGCTCGTTCATCTCGGTGATCCTCGGCGGCTTCGGCGGCGAGACCGCGGCCGCCGGCGGCGGCAGTGGCGAGCAGAAGCCCGCCAAGCTCGGCTCGGCTGATGATGCCGCCTTCATCATGAAGAACGCCTCCAAGGTCATCATCGTGCCCGGTTACGGCATGGCGGTGGCGCAGGCCCAGCACGCGCTGCGCGAGATGGCCGACCTCCTGAAGAAGGAAGGCGTCGAGGTGAAATACGCCATTCATCCGGTGGCGGGCCGCATGCCCGGCCACATGAACGTGCTGCTGGCGGAAGCCAACGTGCCCTATGACGAGGTGTTCGAGCTCGAGGACATCAACTCCGAGTTCGCGCAGGCCGACATCGCCTTCGTGATCGGCGCCAACGACGTCACCAACCCGGCGGCGGAAGAGGACAAGACCTCGCCGATCTACGGCATGCCGGTGCTGCAGGTCTGGAAGGCCGGCACCGTGATGTTCATTAAGCGCTCGCTGGCCTCGGGTTATGCCGGCATCGACAACCCGCTGTTCTACCGCGACAACACCATGATGTTGCTCGGCGACGCCAAGAAGGTGACCGAGAACATCGTCAAGGCGATGTAAGGCGGGCGGCGAATGGCGCTGAACCGGGAGTGGCATCGAGAACATCGCATGCCGCCGCGGGCCACGCGCGAGCAGCGCATCAGGTGGCATGTGACGCATGCGAATGTTTGCGCTTGCCGGCCCATTCCCGACAGCATCAGGCTCGAGGTCGAAAAGCTGCTCAATTCCAGGCGCAGGCCGACCTCGGCGGCCACTGAAGACCAAGGCCGGGACTCAAAACTGCGAAAACAACCCCATGCAAAGTAGCAATGGGGTCTCACATTACCCGACACACTAAACCTAGAGCTGCAGGCGAGATTTGCGCGTGGTTCTGACGATCCTGAAATGGCTGCTGATCGTCGCCGCGGTCGTCTATCTCGGTGGCCTTGCGGTGCTGTACGTCAAGCAGCGCGAATTGCTGTTTCCGATCCCGCCGGTCGGGCGCACCGCGCCGGCAGCCGCCGGCCTTCCCGAAGCCGAAGAGCACGTGCTGACAACCACCGACGGCGAGAAGGTCATCGTCTGGCATGTGCCGGCGAAGCCGGGCCGGCCCGTCGTGCTGTTCTTTCCCGGCAATGGCGATTTCCTTGCTGGCCGCGTGGCGCGCTTCAAGGGCATCATCGCCGACGGCACCGGGCTGGTGGCGCTGTCGTATCGCGGCTACGCCGGTTCGAGCGGATCTCCGAGCGAGCAGGGGCTGCTGCAGGATGCCGCAGCGGCTTACGCGTTCACCACCGCGCGGTACCGCGCCGAGCAGATCGTGGCTTGGGGCTTCTCGCTCGGCACCGGCGTTGCGGTCGCGCTCGCCGCCGAGCACCCCGTCGGCAAACTGATCCTGGAGGCGCCGTACACGTCGACGGCCGACGTCGCCGGCGCGCACTTCTGGTATGTGCCGATCAGCCTGCTGATGCGCGATCAATTCCACTCCGACCGGCGAATCACAGGCGTGACGGCGCCGCTGTTGATCATCCACGGCACCGACGATCCGGTGATCCCGATCGGGTTCGGCGAGCGCCTGTTCGGCCTCGCCCATGAGCCCAAGCAGTTCGTGCGCCTGCCCGGCGGCGGGCACGACAATCTCGACGATTTCGGTGGGATGGCGACCGCGCGGCGGTTCATCGACGCCGCAAGAGGCTGACGGCGGCGATTGTCTATCGCATAATCGTCCCATCGAAGTGAGGGGACCCCACGATGAGCGCACACGGACCGATGCCACGATCGGCCTGGCTGTATCCCGTTCTGGCGGTGCTGTTGTTTGCCGCGGTCTCGGCCTCCGGCTACAGCTTCGCGCCGTCGGCCGCCGGCTGGGTGTTCGCGGCCGTGCTGCTGGTGATTCTGTTCGGCACCGTGTTTGCGGCCGTCCATCACGCCGAGATGATCGCCGAGCGGATCGGCGAGCCGTTCGGCACGCTGCTCCTGACGCTCGCCGTGACGATCATCGAGGTGGCGCTGATCTCCACCATCATGCTGGGCGACACGCCGGCGCCGACGCTGGCGCGCGACACGGTGTTTGCGGTGGTGATGATCGTCTGCAACGGCCTGGTCGGGCTCTGCATCTTCATCGGCGGCATCCGCTACCGTGAGCAGGATTTCCAGATCACCGGCGCCAACCTTTACCTCAGCGTGCTGTTCGTGCTCGCGACCATCACGCTCGACATGCCGAATTTCACGCTGACTGCGCCCGGCCCGATCTACTCCACGGCCCAGCTCGCCGTGATCAGCGTCGTGACCCTGCTGCTCTACGCGGTATTCCTCTACACCCAGACCATCCGCCACCGCGATTACTTCGTCAGCGGCGCCAATGAGGCGGCGGCGCATGGCGAGGTGATGTCGGATCGCATGACCGCGATCAGCGTGGCCCTGCTGCTGGTGTCGTTGCTGGCGGTGGTGCTGCTGGCCAAGAAATTCTCGCTGGTGGTCGACGTCGTCACCGTCAAGATCGGTGCGCCGCCGGCCTTTGCCGGCCTTGTCGTGGCGGCCCTGATCCTGCTGCCGGAGAGCGTTGCGGCAGTGGCGGCGGCGCGCAAGAACGACCTGCAGAAGAGCATCAACCTCGCGCTCGGCTCCTCGATCGCGACCATCGGGCTCACGGTTCCCGCCGTGGCCCTTGCTGCCAATGTGCTCGACAAGCAACTGGTGCTCGGGCTCAGCAACCAGCATATGCTGATCCTGCTGCTCACCTTCATGGTCAGCATGCTCACCTTCGGAACCGGCCGTACCAACATCCTGTTCGGGCTCGTTCACATGGTGGTGTTCGCGGTGTTCGTGTTCATGGTTTTCGTGCCGTAGATGATCCGCTCAAACAAGAAACTCGGAGAAAATGACGATGCTCAGCGCCAAATCGGATGTGCAGGTGGATACGGCGGAGGTTCGCGTGACCGAATGGCGGCTCGCGCCGGGCAGCGCCACCGGCCACCACACCCATGAGATGGATTACGTCATCGTTCCGATCACGGCCGGGGAGATGACCATCGTGGCGCCGAACGGCGAGCGCTCGAAGGCGCAGCTCGGGGCCGGCAAGTCCTATTTCCGCAAGGCCGGGGTCCAGCACGACGTGCTCAACGAGACCGCCAGCGAGATCGTGTTCCTGGAGGTTGAACTCAAGCCCTGATGCGGGCGGTAACCCTGCGCGCGCAGAATGGCAGGTCCGAGTCGGCGCGGCTGTGGAAATTCATAACCCGTTAACGGCTGCACGATGAATTAGGAGGTGGATGCGGCCTACGCAGGGGGCGCCTCCGGCTGAAACCAAAGTGACACCAAAGGTGACGTCGGAACGGGGGTTTGCCACCGATCCGACGCAGTTGATCCCTGAATGTGCCTCAAAGTTCCAGCATGAAATAACGGGGTGGGGAGTGGCAGGTCATGCTGAGTTACCTGAAGAAATTTGTGATGGACATCTTACCCTCGGTGGCAGCGACCATCATCGGGGCGTACATCGTCAATCACTACATCGTGGCCAAGCCGGACGCGCCGGCAGCCGCAGCCTTGACCGCCACCGTTGATCCCAAAGCCGATCCGAAAGCCGCTGCCAAGCCCGCCACCGTGGTCAGCAGCCTTCCGGAAGCCGGCGTGAAGGCCAAGGGCATGTCCGAGCGCACGCTGATCGAGCGGTCGGCGTCGGAGAAGGCCACCGTCACCGAGAAGCCCGCCGAGAAATCCGCCGACCAGAAGTCTGACGCTCCGGCCGATACCGCGAGCATCCCCGCCGACACCCGCCATCACCCGGCGGCGTCGAAGGCTGTCGCAAAGGTGACGCCCGCCGCGCCGCAGCCGGCCGCGCCCGCCACGTCGGCCGCGCCAGTCGAGGCCGCCGCCACGCCGGAAGAAAACCGCGACGCCAACGATCTGGCGCGCGCCGCCATCGAGCGGCTGCGCAAGGAGCGTCCGCAGGAAGCCGCGCGTGCCCAGGATGCACAGCGCACCGATGTTGCCCGCCTGCCCGACGCGCAGCGCCCCACTGCTTCGTCGGCGATCCGGCCGTTGCCGCCGCCGATCATGGTGTCGAACCCGTCCAGCGACAATGCCGATCAATCCTCGCAGCCGCGTCCGCCCTACGCCGCCAATGCGCAGGATTCGAACCGGCTGACGCCGCCGGCCGACATTCCGGTCCCGGTGATCCAGGCGCCGCTCGACCTGCGCGCCGACGCGGCTATGGCTGCGCCGAAGAATGAGCGCAGCTCGGTGACCGACGACATGTTCTCCGGCATGAAGTCGATGTTCCACGCCGTCCTGCCGAAGTAAGCGTCCCGCTGAAGTAAAGCGCGATGAGTTTTGATTGAATCGGCTTGGCGCGGTCTTGGTTCACCTCTCCCCGCCGGGGAGAGGTCGGATGGCGCCTGGCGATGCGAAGGATCGTCCAGTGCAATCCGGGTGAGGGCTTCTGCTCTCTCGATAGACCGTCACCCCTCACCTGATTTGCTGCGCAAATCGACCGCTCCCAAGGGAGAGGTGAACTTTCGACGCCGTTACAGCTCAACCTGATCTCATCAGGCTTTAGCCGCCGGTGCGCGCCAGCCCGCTGCGCGCGCTGCCGTCATTCGGCCGCAGCGCCAGCGCGCGATTGTAGGACGCTGCCGCCTTGGCCTTGTCGCCGAGCCGCTCATAGGCCTGCCCCCGGGCGTTCCACGCTGCAACGTTGTTGGGATCGGCCTGCACGGCCTCATCGAGGTCGCTGGCGGCCTGCTTGGCTTTGTCGAGCGCGAGGTAGCTGGTGGCGCGGCCGACCAGCGGCTCGGCCTTCTGCGGCGACAGCCCGCTGGCCGCGGTGAAATCGTCGATCGCCTGCTGATGTTGCCCGCGGCCCTGATAGATCAGGCCACGGCCGTACAGCGCCTGGATGTTGTAGGGGTCGGAGGTCAGTGCCTGCTCGAACTCCGCCTGCGCTTCGTCGACCTTGCCGGAATGCGCCAGCACCTGGCCGCGCGTGGCGTGATCCCTGGCGCTGTTGATATCCTGCGGCGTGATGGTGTCGGCAGCCGGCTTGTCGGCGGTGGCGGCCGGTTTCGGCTTGTCGTCCGAGCCCCATGAACCGAGGTCGAAGGAGCAGCCCGCAAGCGGCAGGCCGAGAGTTACTGCGATGATGAGCTGCGGCGCGCGGCGGCGGCGCGGTGGTGCCAGAAAGAGCGGGCGGGGCGCCGGAGCATCCGTCATGCAAAATGCTCTTGCCGGTAATCTTGCATGGGAACCCCGGAACGCGGCTTGCTTCAAAACGACAACGCGGGCCCGAGGCCCGCGCTGTTAGACTTCCAGATCGGCAAAACGGTTCAGCGGGGGCCGCGACCAGCGCCAGCACCACCGGGACGGCCGCCGCGGTCGCCACCGGGACCAGCGCCGAACACCGGCTTGGGCTTCATCGGCAGCAGGCCTTCACGCTGCAGCTTCTTGCGCGCCAGCTTGCGAGCGCGGCGCACGGCCTCGGCCTTTTCGCGAGCCTTCTTCTCAGAGGGCTTTTCGTAGTGACCGCGGAGCTTCATCTCGCGGAAAATGCCCTCGCGCTGCATCTTCTTCTTCAGCGCCTTCAGGGCTTGGTCGACATTGTTATCGCGGACGAGAACCTGCACGCGGCATCCTCTTTTGAATTGATCGGTTCGGAATTCTGGCGAGGTGAAGGGGCGGCAAAAGGCCTGCCTCTTAACCCTAGGCGCGCGCATGTATCAGACAAACGCGCAGATGTCCACCGGTCGAGTGACTTTCGGGCCTAGTAAAGCCACGAAATGGGGCGAAAATGCATGGTGCGGCCCTGATTTGGGTGATTTGGCGCCCGGTTGAGGGCCGCTCCCGGCGTTTTGGATGACCCGGGCATTGGAAATAGGGGAGATCGCACATGGATATGAAGAAGTATGCAGCCGAGCTGATCGGTACGTTCTGGCTCACATTCGCTGGCTGCGGCAGCGCGGTCATCGCGGCAGGCTTTCCGCAGGTCGGGATCGGCCTGGTCGGCGTGTCTTTGGCCTTCGGGCTGAGCGTGGTGACCATGGCCTATGCGATCGGCCATATCTCGGGTTGCCACCTCAATCCGGCGGTGACCGTCGGGCTTGCCGCGGGCGGGCGTTTCCCCGGCGGCCAGGTGCTGCCCTACATCATCGCGCAGGTTGCCGGCGCGATCATCGCGGCCTGCCTGCTCTACGTGATCGCCAGCGGCGCGCCCGGCTTCGATGTCAGCAAGGGCTTCGCCTCCAACGGCTATGATGCGCATTCACCGGGCCAGTACAGCATGGTGGTGTGCTTCATCATGGAGGTGGTGATGACCATGATGTTCCTGTTCATCATCATGGGATCGACGCACGGCAAGGCGCCTGCCGGTTTCGCGCCGCTCGCCATCGGCCTCGCGCTGGTGATGATCCATCTCGTCAGCATTCCCGTCACCAACACCTCGGTGAACCCGGCGCGCAGCACCGGTCCGGCGCTGTTCGTCGGCGGCTGGGCGCTGGCGCAACTCTGGATGTTCTGGGTCGCGCCCTTGATCGGCGGCGCGCTCGGCGGCGTGATCTATCGCTGGCTCAGCGACGAGCCGACCGGCATCGTCGCCGGCGTCAAGACTGCGTGATCGGCTAGAGCGTTTTCGAGCGAAGTGGACGCCGGTTCGCGTGAAGAAAACGCGTCAAAGCACAAAACTAGAGCATCGATTTCAATCAGAGCCGATGCTCTAATGGGATCGTGGTCGCCACGATCCCGATGCGCCAGAGCGCGATCGCGCTCCAGCAGAATTCACGGCTTGCGGGGCGGCGTCACTTCGGTGACGTGCCCCATCTTGCGGCCGGGGCGCGGCGTGCCCTTGCCGTACAGATGCACGGTGGCGCCGGGAACGGTGAGCCACTGCTCGTAGCTCAGGATGTCGTCGCCGATCAGGTTGGTCATGGTGACCACCTCGCCATGGAGCACCGGCTTGCCCAGCGGCCAGCCGGCGATGGCGCGAATGTGCTGCTCGAACTGCGAGATCGAAGCGCCGTCGAGCGTCCAGTGACCGGAATTGTGCACGCGCGGTGCGATCTCGTTGACCAGCACCGTCGCCGCCTTGCCGTTGCCGGGGACAACGAACAATTCGACCGCGAGCACGCCGACATAGTCGAGCGCAGTGGCGATCTTCTCGGCGATTGCGCGCGCCTGCGCGGCAAGGGCCTCGGGAATCGCGGCCGGCGCGCGGGAGATCTTCAGAATGTGGTCGCGATGCTCGTTCTCGGTGACGTCGAAGCATTCGACTTCGCCCGAGGCGGAGCGCGCCGCGATCACCGAGATCTCGCGCTCGAACGGCACGAAGGCCTCGAGGATGGCCGACTTGGTGCCGAGATCCTCCCAGACCCGTTCGATGTCATCGCCCGGGCGGATGATGGCCTGGCCCTTGCCGTCATAACCGAAGCGGCGGGTCTTGATGACAGCAGGCAGGCCGATTTGTTCGATCGCCGCGCGCAGCGTCGCGACCGAGGAGACGTCGGCATAATCGGCGGTGCCGATGCCGAGCTTGCAGATGAAATCCTTCTCGATCAGCCGGTCTTGGGTGGTCTCGAGGATCTTGTACGCGGGCAGCACCGGGCGGCGCGCGGCGAGCACCATCGCGGTCGCGGCTGGGACGTTCTCGAATTCATAGGTGACGACGTCGACGTCGTTGGCGAACAGTTCGAGCGCCTCGACGTCGGCATATTCCGCGCAGGTTGCCTTCTGCACGACATCGAAGGCGGGCGAATCCGGATCCGGCGAAAACACCTCGCAGCGCAGCCCGAGGCGCGCCGCGGCCATCGCCAGCATCCGGCCCAATTGTCCGCCGCCGAGGATTCCAATTGTGTCGCCCGGCTTCAGCTTCACGAGGTTCGAAGCCGTCACGCCGCGCCCTCCGGATGGTCCTTGACCGCATCGGTCTGTTGCTTGCGCCAGGCGGCAAGGCGGGCCGACAGAGCGGGATCGCTGAGCGCGAGCACGCTTGCCGCGAGCAATGCGGCATTGATCGCGCCGGGCTTGCCGATTGCCAGCGTCCCGACCGGGACGCCGGCCGGCATCTGCACGATCGAGTACAGCGAATCGACGCCCGACAGCGCCTTCGACTCGACGGGAACCCCGAACACCGGAAGCTCCGTCAGCGCGGCCGTCATGCCCGGCAGATGGGCGGCACCGCCGGCGCCGGCAATGATCACCTTGTGCCCGGCAGCCTTGGCGTCCTTGGCAAAGGCATAGAGCCGATCCGGGGTGCGGTGCGCCGAAACGATGCGCGTTTCGCAGGCAACACCCAGCGCAGCCAGGGTCTCGGCGGCATGCCGCATGGTTTCCCAGTCGGACTGGCTTCCCATGATGATGGCGATCGGAGCGGTCATCTCTTCAATTCTGTGCAGGAATCCAAAAGCATAGGCCGATTATAGGGACGGCCCGGCTCTCATCCAAGGCGTGGCAAGGGAGTTAGAATGGACTATCCTGTCTTGGTGAATCCCGGCAAGCCTTCATAAGCAGGCCTCAACAAGGATGCGCATGAAGAAGAAGACGAAGGCGGCCGCCTCAGGGACCGCAAAACGACGCAAAGGCGCGGCCGCCGCGCGCAAACCGGGGCCGGGCAGGACTGGAAGCAAGGGCGCTGGAAGCAAGGGGACTGGTAGCAAGGGGGCTGGAACCAAAGCGGTTGGAACCGGAGCTTCTACGCGAGGCGCGGTCGCATCCGGCGACAAATCCACCATCCGCCGGTTGCGGGCGCAACTGGCGCGGGCGCAAGCCCGGATCGAGGAGCTGCAGGCCTCGGCCGAGACCGACTTCCTGCTCGGCATCCTGAACCGGCGCGGCTTCGAGCGCGAGCTCGTCCGTTCGCTCTCCTTCATCAAGCGCTATCAGGCCTCCGGCGCGCTGATCGTGCTCGACGTCGATCGCCTCAAGCCGATCAACGATGCCTTTGGGCACGCGGCCGGCGACGAGGTGCTGAAGAAGATCGTTGCCGCGATATCGGACCAGGTGCGCGCCTCCGACGTGGTCGGCCGTCTCGGTGGCGACGAGTTCGCGGTGCTGCTGTGGAATCTCAGCGAGACCGATGCGCGTGCCAAGGCGGCTGCGCTGGAAGATGCGATCGACCGCCTGACCTTCGTGTTCCGTGACAGCCGCGTCTCCGCGGGCGCCTCCGCAGGCGTCGCGATCCTCACCGCGCATTCGGATATCGATCGCGTTCTCGATGAGGCTGATCGCGCGATGTATGTGCGCAAGGCGCAGCGGCGCCATGAATCCTAAGGAGAATCCAGAGCAGGATGAGTTTTGGTTGAATCGGCTTGGCGCGGTCTCGGTTCACCTCTCCCAAGGGAGAGGTGAACTTTCGAGGCCGTTCCAGCTTAACCTGATCCCATCATCCCTAGCGGTTACAGCGCGCTGAGATCTTCCGGCACATTGCCGTAAGCGCGGAGCAGCTTGGCATCGCCGAATTCGCCGATCGCGGGATCACCGGTGCGGCTGAACGCGACGGCGCCGATGCTGCCGGGCATCCGCGACATCGTCTCCGCCCGGCGCAGCGCGATCGCCGAGCTCTGGCATTCCTCGGCGCTGCCGGCGACCGGCGTGCCGTCGTCGTCCTGCATGAAGGGCAGTGCCACGTAATAGGTCACGTCCGCCATTGCTGTGCTCCCTTGAAGGTCAGGCCAAGGTCAGGACAAGGATCAGGCGGCGTCGCTGGCCGCATGGCTTCGCGCCGGCACGCAGCCGGCCGTGATCGCGGCCTGCAATTCCTCGAGCTCGGCTTCCAGATATTCGTTGGCCATGATCAGCGCCTTGATGGTGCTGCGCAGGTTGCCGTCGCACATCGCGATCGCCTGGTCGCAGGCCTTCTCGTAGTGGCTGTGCTCGGGCAGGGACGGCGGTGCGGACATGGCGAAACTCCCTCTGATGGCTGGCGGCTGGATCGGCATGTTCTTATTTTGTTCTTTTGGAGTCAAGCGGCGAAAACCGCGCGCGTCCGTTGCCGCGAACGTGAAGCCAACGAGGCGGCTGGCAACGAGGCGCTGTGGATGACGGGGAAAACCCACGGGTCGACCTGAACCGGCGGGCCGCCGAACCCATCGGCGCGCGTCAGGCGATGATGTCGGGCGTGATCTGATCTTCGATGAAGGCGATGCGGTCGCGCAATTGCAGCTTCCGCTTCTTCAGGCGCTGCAGCATCAGGAGGTCCGGCGCTGGCGACTGATGCAGCGCGTCGATCGCGGCATCGAGGTCGCGGTGCTCTTGTTGCAGACGCGCAAGCTCGGCGAGGAGTTCGCGCTCATCCTGATCGTTCATGGTTGTGTATTAACTGGTAAGCACGATGAGGTTGTTGCGGCCGAAGCAGCCGCTTACCGGAATATCCTCCCTGCGCGCGCGCCGCGCAAGCCGGACCGGTTCCACAATCACGATTGGTTACAGATAAACCGAAATGAGTGCATGCGGCATTTCGCGTCCCCTATCGACAGTACCGCCCACTTGTGTACACTCAGGAGTCCGGATCGAACCTGAGGTTTAACGCACCGAGGAGAGTTCGCAATGGCGATACAGGCCCATCTCGTTGAGCTGGAGCGTAAACACAAAATACTCGAGAACGAACTGCACGAAGCGCTCGTTCACCCCTCAGTAGACGACCTGCATATTTGCGAGCTGAAGCGCCGCAAGCTGATGGTCAAGGATCAAATCGAGCGGTTGAGACTTTCCGCCGACGACACGGTCCACTAAGCCGGTCCCCCTGTAAATTCGCAAATAATCTGGCCTTTCACCGAGGGATGAGCGCCAAAGCGCGCGTCCCCCGGGAGGCTATGCTGCATTTGCTCAGAGCTGCACCAGCGCGCCGACATGGTCGGCGACCGCAAGCGACGACGTCAGCCCTGGTGACTCGATCCCGAACAGGTTGATCAGGCCGGCGACGCCGTGATCGGCCGGGCCCTGGATCAGGAAGTCCTGGGTTGCCACCGCCGGCGGCACGATCTTGGGCCGGATTCCCGAATAGCTCGGCATCAGCGCGCCATCCGGCAGGGTCGGCCAGTATTTCCGGATCGCCGGATAGAACCGGTCGGCCCGGGCCGGATCGACCGCATAATCGATGTGATCGATCCATTCGACGTCGGGGCCGAACCTTGCCTGTCCGGCCATGTCGAGCGTCAGATGGACGCCGAGCCCGCCGGGCTCCGGCACCGGATAGATCAGGTGCGAGAACGGCGCTTTGGCGCTGCAGCTGAAGTAATTGCCCTTGGCCAAATAGGCGGTTGGAATCAACGCGATCGGCATGCCCTCGACGCTGCGCGCGACCGCCGTCGCGCCGAGGCCGGCGGCATTGACCAGGAGATCGCAGGCGAGCGTCATGGGCGCTGCGCCGCCGGCCTCGATCTCGAACCCGTTGGCCGTCGCCCTGGCGTGGAGCAGCGGCGTATGGAACGCGAACGCCGCCCCGGCCGCCTCGGCGTCGCCGCGCAGCGCCAGCATGTAGGCATGGCTGTCGATGATCCCGGTCGAGGGCGACAGCAGCGCCGCGTCGCAGTTCAGCGCCGGCTCCAGCGCGCGCGCCGCCTCGCCGGACAACAGCTGCATGTCGTCGACGCCGTTGGCCGCGGCATGCGAGCGGATCGACTGCAGTTTCTCGGTCTCCGCAGGCGTGGTGGCAACGATCAGCTTGCCGCAATTCTTGTGCGGGATGCCGTGCTCGGCGCAGTAGCGGTAGAGCGCCCGCTTGCCGCTGACGCACATCCGCGCCATCAGGCTGCCGGCCTTGTAGTAGATCCCGGCGTGGATCACCTCGCTGTTTCGTGACGAGGTCACCGTGCCGATCGCATCGGTCTCCTCGATCACAATCACTTCGCGGCCAGCCTGTGCCAGCCGGCGCGCCACGGCGAGGCCGATCACCCCCGCACCGACGATCACGCAATCAACCCTGTCCATCACGTCCTTCAGGTCCGAATATTTTCGCGCAGCCACGCCTTGGCCATGGCCGCCAACATCGTTCAGCCGATCCGCTCGTTCCGGGCAAGTGGTTGGGCCATCTCAAATTGTCGGGGAGCCATGCCGCGTTAGTGGAGCATTAATCATGTCAGGGCAATTGCCGTAAATTAACTCGCATTGTCCAGTTGCATCCGTACGCGTTTACCCGATCCAAACCGCCGGAGCCGGACACTCGCCGGGGAAATCCGCGGGTGATCGATGGCTGGCAGGAAGTGGCAGGCGGGCGGGAAGAATTCGATTCCGGCAAGGGCCGTCCTTTGCCTGATCGCCGCCGTCGTGCCGTTCAGTGCAGCCCGGGCCGCCTCGGCCGCCTTCGCGCCCTCGACCTATCTCGGTGACCTCGATCCCGGCGTGGTCTGGGAACTCCTGATCGGCAGCGTGGTGGTTGCCTCCTTCCTCGGTGCGGTCGGGCTCTGGGTGCTCTCCGCCCTGCGCAGGGTCAAGCGCGCGCAATTGCGGCGCAACGCCTTCGTGTCGTCGGCCCTCAACCATCTGAACCAGGGCGTGGTGATGACCGATGCGCAGGGGCGCATCGTGTTCTGCAACGACCGCTATCTCGACATCTACGGCCTGTCGCGCGCCGACATCCGGCGCCACATGACCGGCACCGAGCTGCTGGAGCTGCGCCGCAGCCGCGGCGTGCTCGACGTCAGCGTCGACGATTTCTTTGCGAGGGCCGCAGCGCCCGAGGGGTTGGTCACCGAACTGCCGGGCGGCAAGTCGGTGCTGGTGAAATATTTTCCGTTGCCGAACGGCGGTTCGGTCGCGACCCATCTCGATTGCACCGACCAGCGCAAGCTGTCGCGCAAGCTGGCCTCGACCACGCAGTTCCTCGAATCCGTGCTCGACAACGTCCCGGTCTGCGTCGCGGCCAAGAACATCGAGGACGGCCGCTACATCTTCGCCAACCGCGCGTTCGAGCGCTTCTCGCGGTTCTCGCGCGATCACATCGTCGGCAAGCGCGCCGACGAGATCTTCCGTCCCGAGACCGCGCTCAGCATCGACACGGCCGACCGCGCGGCGCTGGACGCGCCGGAAGGCTATCACCGCAGCGAATTCTTCGTCGAACGCGGTGCGGAGAAGCGCATCCTGGCGTCGAACCGGGTGATCGCCCGCAACGAGGCTGGCGAGCCGGAGTTCCTGATCGCGCTGTTCGAGGACGTCACCGACCGCCGCTCGCTGTCGCGCGAGCTCGAGAACAACAAGAAATTCCTCGAGCTCGTGGTCGACAACATCCCGGTCTCGCTGATCGTGCAGCGCGTCAGCGACGGCCGCTACCTGCTGGCCAACCGCAGCGCCGAGACGATCCTCAACCGCCGCCGCGAGGATGCCGCCGGCCTGACCGCGTCCGACATCTTCAACGCGCGCGAAGCCAAGCTGATCATCGCCCGCGACGAGGCCGCGATCCGCAAGCGCAGCATGATCGCCGAGGAGCACCCGATCTCGACCAAGGATGGTCTGCGGCTGTTCCTGACCCGCCGCATGACCGTGCTCGATGATCATGGCGAGCCGCAATATCTGATCAAGACCCATGAGGACGTCACCGACAGGCGCCAGACCGAGTCGCGCATGGCGCACATGGCCTATCATGACGGCCTGACCGATCTGCCGAACCGCGCCGCCTTCCTGCAGGCGCTGACCCAGATGATCGAGGCCTGCGACGGCACCGACGAGGAGTTCGCCGTGCTCTGCGTCGACCTCGACGGGCTGAAGGAGATCAACGACGTCTACGGCCATGCGATGGGCGACAAGGTGCTGATCGAGGTCGCGCAGCGTTTGCAGACCGTGGCGCGCGGCGGCGTGGTCGCGCGGCTGTCCGGCGACGAATTCGGCCTTATCATCGACGGCAAGCAGCCCGTCGCCGGCATTGCGCTGGCCGAGCAGGCCGCCGAGGCGCTGGGTGCGGATTTCCTGATCGACGGCAAGTCGGTGCGCACCGGCCTCACCACCGGCATCGCGGTATTCCCCGCCAATGGATCCGACGCGGCCTCGCTGCTGGCCAATTCGGGCGCGGCGCTGTTCCGCGCCAAGGCAAAGTCGCGCGGCACGATCTCGATCTTCGAGCCCGAGATGGACCAGCAGATCCGCGATCGCCGCGTGCTGCACCAGGAATTGTCGGTCGCGATCAAGAACGGCGAATTGTCGCTCTACTACCAGCCGCAGGCGGCGGCGGGCGCGAGCGTTGCGGGCAGCCAGATCATCGGTTTCGAGGCGCTGGCGCGCTGGCACCACCCGGTGCGCGGCTTCGTGCCGCCCAGCGACTTCATTCCGCTGGCGGAAGAAAGCGGCCTGATCGTCGAGATGGGCGAATGGATCCTGCGCGAGGCCTGCCGCGAGGCGGCCTCCTGGGCGGTGCCGATGCAGGTCGCCGTCAACCTGTCGCCGGCGCAGTTCACCCACGGCGACCTCGTCGGCCTCGTCCATTCGATCCTGCTCGAGACCGGGCTGACGCCCGACCGCCTCGAGCTCGAAATCACCGAGGGCGTGCTGATCGAGGATTTCGACCGCGGCCTGTCGCTGCTGCGGCGGCTGAAGGCGCTCGGCGTGCGCATCTCGATGGATGATTTCGGCAGCGGCTATTCCTCGCTGAGCTATCTGCAGGCGTTTCCGTTCGACAAGATCAAGATCGATCGCGCCTTCGTCATCAATCTCGGCCGCAATCCGCAATCGGCCGCGATCGTGCGCGCGGTGATCGATCTCGGCCATGGCCTCGAAATGTCGATCGTCGCCGAAGGCGTCGAGACCGAGGCGCAGCTCGGCTTCCTCGCCGAGGAAGGCTGCGATGCGGTGCAGGGCTATCTGATCGGCCGGCCGGCCCCGATCGGTCAATTTGCCGCGCTGGTCGGCGGCGACCACCTGGCGGAAACCGTGCGTAGAGCTGGTTAGACGGGCCTGTACCTCGGGCGGCTCCGCCGGCTGCGCTTGCCATCCGTGGCACGTCCGGTTAAATCTCGACCCACCACAACATGTGTTCCGAGAAAGGAGGGCTGCGTCGTGGCGCGATTCAACGATCCCCACCTCAAGCGTGGCCCCGTCAACGCCCTGCAAATGCGTTTGCAGGGCTGACCGGAAACTCGCCTAAAATCTCTTCCTGGTCTGCCCTTCGTGGCCGTGCGGCGTCGAACGTTTGAGCGTTCGTGCCTGCACTCAAATCCCTCGCCGCGCTTCGACACGCACATCCGATGGCTGGATGCCTCGCGATGTCGTCGTGATCGCCGGCAAGACCAGAGAATTGATCGTGTCCCTCATCAATGTACGCAATCTCGGCGTGACGCTGAACGCGCCGCTGTTTTCCGAACTGAATTTCGCCGTCAATGCCGGCGACCGGATTGGCCTCGTGGCCGCCAACGGCCGCGGCAAATCCACGCTGCTCCGCTGTATCGCCGGCGCGATGGAGCCCAATGAAGGCGACATCACCCGCGCGCGCGGCCTGACCGTCGGCCATGTCGAGCAGGACGCGCCACTGAGCCTGCTGGACACGGCGTTCCACGCCGCCGTCCTCGACGCGCTGCCCGGCGAACAACGCGGCAGCGAAAGCTGGCGGGTCGACGTCGCCCTGCAATCGCTGGAGGTGCCGGAGGAACTGTGGGCGCGGCCGCTCAAGCAGCTGAGCGGCGGCTGGCTGCGGCTTGCGCTGCTCGCCCGCGTGCTGGTGACCGAGCCCGACATATTGCTGCTCGACGAGCCGACCAACCATCTCGACCTCGCCAAGATCGCCCGGCTCGAGACCTGGCTGAACGCGCTGCCGCGCGAGATGCCGGTGGTGATCGCAAGCCACGATCGCGCCTTCCTCGACGCGACCACCAACCGGACGCTGTTCCTGCGCCCGGAGCGGTCGCAGCTGTTCGCGTTGCCCTACACCGCGGCGCAGGCGGCGGTCGACGAATTCGATGCCTCCGACGAGCGGCGCTATCAGCGCGACATGAAGACCGTCCGTCAGCTCCGGCAGCAGGCCGCGAAGCTCAACAACCTCGGCATCAATTCCGGCAGCGACCTCCTGCTGTCGAAGACCAGGCAATTGAAGCAGCGTGCGGAGAGGCTGGAGGAGACGGCGAGGCCGGCGCATGTGGAACGCTCGGCCGGCACGATCCGCTCGCCAACCGCGACACCCATGCCAAGGTGCTGATCAGGCTGAACAACGCTGCGATCGCCACCCCCGACGGCCGGCAGCTATTCAGGACGGGCCAGCAGTTCATCTGCAAGGGCAACCGGATCGCGCTGCTCGGGCCGAACGGCGCCGGCAAGACCCGGTTCGTCGCGGCGCTGCGGCTGGCGATCGAGACCCCCGAGGCGGCCGCCGAAATCCGGGCCACCGAGGCGCTGATGCTGGGCTATTGCGACCAGGCGCTGGCCGATCTCAGGGATGGCGACACGCCGATGCGCATGCTGACGCGGCGCTTCGAGGTCGGCGATCAGCGTGCCCGCGGCCTGCTCGCCGGCGCCGGCCTCTCGATCGAGATGCAGGGCCGTCCGATCGGGCGGCTGTCGGGCGGGCAGAAGGCCCGTCTCGGCATGCTGGTGCTGCGGCTCACGCAGCCGAACTTCTATCTGCTCGACGAGCCGACCAACCACCTCGACATCGAGGGCCAGGAGACGCTGGAGGAGGAACTGATGGAGCAGCAGGCGAGCTGCCTGTTGGTGTCGCACGACCGCCAGTTCGTGCGGACGGTGGCCAACCGGTTCTGGGTGATCGAAGGCAAGAAGCTGATCGAGGTCGACGGGCCCGAACACTTCTTCGCTTCAGTCGGTGCGAGCACGATGACGTCAGATTGATTGGTCTCGCGGCACGTCGGCTACACCTGTCCCGTTTGCTGGGGAGCATAGGTCGCCTTCGGCGACCGTCCTTGAAGAACGCCGAAGCGAAGCTTCGGCTATGTCGCATCGAAGATGCGATGCGGGTGGGGGCTCCATCCACAATGTGACTCGAGGAGAGAGCCCCCACCCCAGCCCTCCCCCGCAAGCGGGAGAGGGAGCGCACCTCCTTCGCGCATTTTTTCTGCGAGCACGTATTTCGTTCGCATTGAAATGCGATAGGCGTCGTGCATGGCGGACTATGACGTCGCGATCATCGGTGGTGGCCTGAACGGCACGAGCGTGGCTCGCGACGCGGCCGGCCGCGGCCTGCGCGTGATCCTGCTGGAGCAGGGCGATCTCGGCTCCGGCGCGTCGCAGGCCTCGCCGCGGCTGGTCCACGGCGACCTCGGCGGTCTGGAACGGCGCGAGTTCTTCCGTGTCCGCAGGGCGCTCAGGGAACGCGACGTCTGGCTGCGCATCGCACCGCATCTGGTGCGGCCGATGCGCTTCGCGATCCCGGCGCATGCCGAGGAACGTCCGCCGTGGCATTTGCGGTCGTTGCTGCTGCTCTATGAGCATTTGGCCTCGCGCAGCGGCCTGCCGCGCTCGACGACACTCGACGTCACCCACCATCCGGTCGGCAATGCGTTGAAACGGCCGTTCGGAACCGCGTTCGAATATTCCGACTGCGTCGTCGACGATTCCCGGCTCGTCGTGCTGACCGCCGTCGATGCGGCGGCGCGCGGCGCCGAGATCCGCACCGGCGCACGCGTGACCCGGGCCGAGCGCGGCGGCACCTGGCGGCTGGTTGCGATCGACCGCGGCTATCGGCGGGTGATCACGGCGCGGTCGCTGGTCAATGCCTCAGGCGCATGGACCGCCTCCGTCGCCGAGACCGTGTTGCGGGTGCCGGCGCCGCAGCTCGCGACCGTGCAGATCAGCCAGATCGTGGTGCGCCGCCTGTTCGATTGCGACAATGTCTATGCGTTCCAGAACTCCGACGGACAGTTGATCTTCGCCAGTCCCTATGAGCGCGACTTCACCCTGATCGGCAGCGTCAGTCATGCCTTCAAGGGCGATCCCGCCATCGTCGCCATGGGCGTGCGTGAGGTGGCCTATCTCTGCGACGCGGCTAATCGCTATTTTCGCGAGCAGATCACCCCGGCCGATGTGCTGCGAACGATTTCCAGCGCCAATTCCGTCGTCGCATCCGCGCGCCGGCAGAGGAGCGATGGTGCTGCCTCGCTCGACTACAGGCGCGGCAGGGCGCCGCTGCTCACGATCTTCGGCGGCGACGTGACCACCGCGCGGCGTCGTGCCGAGCGGGCGGTGTCGGAGTTCACGCGGTTCTATCCGATGACGCCGCGCTGGACCGCGACCGCACCACTGCCCGGCGGCGAATTCGCCTGGCAGCGCTTTGAGACCGAGGTCGACATCGCCCGCGACCGCTGGCGCTTCCTCGGCGAGGACCAGGCGCGCCGGCTGGTGGCCGCCTATGGGCTGAACGTCAGGGATGTTCTGGGAGATGCGAAGCAGAAGGCCGATCTCGGCCCCGCCTTTGGTCCCGAATTGACCGGCGCCGAGGTGCGCTACCTCATGCGCAAGGAATGGGCGCGCTTTCCCGACGACGTGCTGTGGCGCCGCTCCAAGCTCGGATTGACCATGCCGCAAGCCGATCGCGATGCGCTCGCGGCGTTCATGGCAAAGCCGGATTGAGAATCGGCTATTGCCGCGCGGCCTCCTGTGACCAGGCGAGGTCGCGCCGCGATGGACGGCGATGCAGCCGGTCCGAGATCAAGCTTGTTGCTTGCCGGCCCTGACCGGCGCGCAGGCACGCCACGATGAAGGTGTCCTCCCACAATTCGCGTTGCGCATGGCTGCCGCCGATCCGCACCAGCTCGGGCATCAGCGGCGCCAGGATGCGCACGGCGTTGTCATGGTCGCCGGCGGCGAAGGCGGCAATGCCGCGGCCGAGCCCGATCGCGGCAGGGCCGGGCGCCAGCTTGCCGTCGGCGTCGCGCGCCGCCATCTCGGCGAGCCGCGCCTCGAGCGCGTCATTGTTGGTCGTGGCCGCGACCAGCGCGTGGTGGACGTCGGCGAAATGCGCGCCGGCCTTCGGGAAGTAGCCGTCGCCATAGGCGGCAACATCCTGCCAGTGGGCCTCGAGACCGGTCTTACCGGCGACCGACAGCCGCCACAGCAGCGAAGCCGTGTCAGTGTAGATATTCAGTGGCGGGTAGGGTCGGCCCGCCGGCTTGATGTGCTGCTCGTAAATGCCGAGCGCGCTGTCGGCGTCGCCTTCCTCGATCGCGATCAAGGCGAGGTGCCAGGCGAGATGGCCCTGCAGGAAGCTGGTGCGATCATTCGCCGGCAGCCAGGCGGAGAGGAAGCTGCGGCCTTCCGCCGCGTCGCCCTGCTCGAACAGCGCATGCGCCACCGCATGCGCGGCGCCGGCGTTCTCCGGCTTCAGCGCATAGCCGCGCTCGGTGACGGCGCGGCCCGAGACGAGGTCGCCGGCCTCGGTCTTCGACCAGCCGAGATAGGTGAGGAACCACCAATCGTCGCCATAGTCATTGATGTAACGCTCGGAGATTGCGAGCCGCGCGGCGTCATGGTCGGACCGGCCGGAGAAGGCATAGAGGCCGAAGGCGCCGAGCAACAGCGAGAGTATCTGCGCATCGCGCGGATATTCGCTGAGATGCTGTTCGGCCGCCGTCATCGCCTTCTTGCCTTGGCCCTCGATCACGGATGCGATGATCTCGATGTGCTGGCGCTCGCGCGGGGTCGCGACCGCTGCGCGCTGCCGCGCATCGCCGGCCTTGGCGCGGGCCGCGGCGCCTTCCATGTTGAGCTGATGGACGCGGGCGCGGCCGAGATGGGCCAACGCGAAATCCGGGTCCTCGGCGATCGCCGCCTCGAACGCCGCATCGGCGCCGTGCAGCGCCGCCAGCATGCGGTCGACGCCGTCGACATAATAGGCGGCGGCGCGGTCCGAGGTGGTGGTCAGCGGCAGGCCGTAGCGGTCGCAAATCATCGGTTGTCCTCCCGAGTTTGGCCGCGAAGTCTAGGGCATGTGCTCATAAAGGCAACGAGCCCCTTCGGGGCTTACGTCTGCTTAGCCCTCAACAGCATCGCAAGAGCTGATATCGCCGGAGGTCCGAGTTGGGCCACAACCCGACCTTTGCCTTACACACTCGAGCGCCTCAACGGCGGACCATTCAAGCTGAACAATCGCTCCACGGGCATCCAGCTCCTGAGCGCTGGATTCGACCCGCCTGCCGGAACGGCGCCTGCTTGACAGGACCCGCTCCGGATATGCAAACTATACCGTATAGTGTAATTATCGGAGAAGATGAGAATTCCTTACCTCTGCTTCGCCATATTGGCCTCGATTTCACCGGCGAACGGGACCCCGGTTGCTCCGGCCGATCCTCCCTGGAGCGCCGAACGTGTCGAACTGTTGCCACCGGAGATACGGCAGGCCGTCGTATCCCGTTGCGGGCCCGACACCGAGGCCCGGCACTATTTCGCAACTTACGCCAACAATTCGAATGTTGTCCGGCTGGATTATTCACTGCTTCAATGCAATGGGCAGCGACGGCTCTGCACCTCTTCGGGCTGCCTCCAGCAAACCTTCACGAAGTCGCACGGCAGATACGTGCTGACCAGCTCAAGCTTCAAACCAGCCTTCGAGGTTGGAAACAACATTTCTCACACGGATTTCGCACGTCGGCGAACGAGTGCTGACGCACACAAACCGATATAGTCCTGCGGCGAAACGCGAACCGTATTTGATCAACGGCAAGGGGCTCTAGCTATGAGATTGTTGCACAGGGGATTGGCGGTTTCTGCCGGAATAGCTGCCGTAGCCGTCCTGGCGGCGGCAACTCCGCCCGCGCGCGAGAGCGCCCCACCGTTATCGCCCGCGGCCCTCGTCGAGATCGCCCGGGTCGAAGCCGAAATAGACCGCATCGAAGCGGATACATTGAAGCGACTGACCACCGCTCCGGATAATCAGGTGCAGCAAATCGAATTGCTCGGAAAGCTGATGCTTTTCGACAAGGAACTCTCGGTCAATCGCAACGAAGCTTGCGCGTTCTGCCATATGCCCGAAACGGGATTGACGGGACCGATTTCGGAACTCAACCGGACCACCGGCTCATATCCTGGATCGGTGCGGACGCGGTTCAGCGAACGGAAGCCCCAGACGCATACTTATGCGCCCCTGGCTCCGGTACTGCACTACAACGAGGCGCAGGGCGATCTCGTTGGAGGTAATTTCTGGGACATGCGAGCGACCGGTCGCCGCCTTGGCAATCCCGCGGCCGAGCAAGCCGAAGGCCCACCCACCAATCCGACCGAGATGGGCCTGCCCGACATTGCTTGCTCCGTTTACCGCGCTTCGCAACGCCCCTATCGCGGCCTGTTCGAAGCCGTCTGGGGTGCACAGGCCTTTGCGATCGATTGGCCAGTAAACGTAGAGGACGTTTGCAATACTCCGGGGCCACCAGCTCCCGGTGATCCGGCGCCTGTACATCTGAGCCATGTCGATCGCGGCCGCGCGGCCACGACGTTCGATCAGATGGCGCAGTCGATCGCCGGCTACGAAGCCTCGCATGAAGTCACGGCGTTCACCTCGAAGTACGACGCTGTGCTGGCCGGAAAGACGCAGTTCACCCCACAGGAGCAACAAGGTTACGAAGTCTTCCGGGGCAAGGGCCGGTGCAACGAATGTCACCGTGACGGCGGTCCCGGCGAAGACCCGCTCTTCACGGACTTCACCGCGAGCAACATCGGTACGCCCGCCAACCCGGAGCTTCCATATTATTCCGAGAACCTGCCCGACGCGCGCGGCTACGTCGCCAACAAGAATGGCTCATCGTTCGTAGACGGCGGTGTCGGAGCCTTTCTTTCCGGCGGGCATCCGCTCAGCGAACCATCCGCCGTTGATGCCCGCTGGAAAGCACTGGCGTCGGATAATCGAGGTCGTTTCCGGGTCCCCACCCTGCGCAATGTCGACAAGCGACCGTCGCCCGACTTCGTCAAAGCTTATGGGCACAATGGCTATTTCAAGAGCCTGAAGCAGATCGTGCATTTCTACAACACGCGCGACGCGTTGCCGCGCTGCGCACCTCAAGACCCCCGCGAAGGGACCGGCTGTTGGCCAGCGCCCGAAAACACCGACAACATGAACAAGAGCAAGACCGGAAATCTGGGGTTAACCGACCAGGAAGAGGACGCGTTGGTTGCGTTCATGCAGACACTGACGGATGGGTACGCAAAGTAGAATTAGTCGGAAACTGAGGATGAGTACCGTCACGCACGGGAGATCAAACCCGAACGATTTCGAATATTGTTTTTACACGCCGTCAAGGATGACCGCTTCGGGTCAAAAGCGGTAAGGTCCAGACTAAGCAAGTGTCTTCCGGTTTGTACCTCAAAGCCGACGCAACGCCTTGGTGAGTACACGCCCCGGCGGAGGCGCGGACGCCGACAATATTGCGGGAGATGTCCGTGAGGCGGTTGAGCCGGTGGCGATCCGCCGCTAGCTTGCCGCCAGGATTGGACCTTGCGGGGAATCGGGGCTTCTTGACGTGACATCGGGCGAAGCGAGTGCGGAGGCGGCAAAGCCGTTGCCTGAACCGGCCGTCCCGGACATGCCGCTGCTGCGGATCGAGGGCGTCGCCAAGTCGTTCGGGAATTTCCGCGCGGTAGACAAGCTCTCGCTCGATATCCGCGCCGGCGAGTTCTTCGCGCTGCTCGGCCCAAGCGGCTGCGGCAAGACCACGCTGCTGCGGATGCTCGCCGGCTTCGAGACGCCGGACGAGGGCCGTATCCTGCTCGGCGGCAACGACATCGCCCAGGTGCTGCCGCACGAGCGGCCCGTCAACATGATGTTCCAGAACTACGCGCTGTTTCCGCACCTGTCGGTGCGCGACAACATCGCATTCGGGTTGAAGCGCGCCGGCATGGCGCGCAAGGATATCGCGACCCGCGTCGCGGAGATGGTGGCGCTCGTCAAGCTCGAGGGGCTCGAGAAGCGCAAGCCCGACCAGCTCTCCGGCGGACAGCGGCAGCGCGTGGCGCTGGCGCGCTCGCTGGCGCGCCGGCCGCAGGTGCTGCTGCTCGACGAGCCGCTCGCAGCGCTCGACAAGAAGCTGCGCGAGGGCACGCAAGGCGAGCTGATGGAGCTGCAGCGCCGGCTCGGCATGACCTTCATCATCGTCACCCATGATCAGGAAGAGGCGATGACGATGGCCGGCCGGATCGGCGTGATGGATGCCGGCCGTCTGGTGCAGGTCGCCACGCCCCGCAATCTCTATGAAGCGCCGGCCTCGCGCTGGATCGCCGAGTTCGTCGGCGACATCAATTTGTTCAGCGGCCAGGTCACCGCCCGCGACCGTGGCCGCCTGACGGTTACGACCACGGAAGCAGGCACGCTCGCGGTCAGCGAACTGTGGCCGCCGGTGACCAAGGAGGCCGTCAGCGTCGCGATCCGGCCCGAGAAGGTGAAGCTGTCGCGCCGCGCGCCGGCAACCGACGCGGGCGCATCGCAGGCGATCAACCGGCTGGAGGGCGCCGTCATCGACGTCAACTATCTCGGCGGCATCACCAGCTACCGGGTGAAGCTGGAATCTGGCGCCGTGGTGCGCTCGTCGATGGCCAACACCGCGCGGCTCGATGTCGATGCCTATCTCGCCGGTCAGCGGGTGGTTGCGTGGTTCACCGCCGACGATTGCCTGGTGCTGGAGCAATGAGCGCGCGCCGCATCTTCGCCCGGCCGGCGCGGCTCGCCGCGATCGCGCCCTATCTCTGGATGGTGCTGTTCTTCCTGGTGCCGTTCGGCTTCGTGCTGAAGATCAGCCTGTCGCAGACCGCGATCGCGCAGCCGCCCTATACGCCGGTGTTCGATTTCAGCGAAGGTCGCGCGGCGCTGGCCGCTGCCTTTGCGCAATTGTCGTTCGACAATTTCCGCCTGCTGGTTCAGGACAATCTCTACATCCTGTCCTATCTGCGCAGCCTCGTCGTCGCGGTGACCTCGACGCTGATCCTGCTGCTGATCGGCTATCCCATCGCCTATGGCATGGCGCGGCTGCCGCAGCGCTGGCAGGCGGTGGCGATGATGCTGGTGATCGTGCCGTTCTGGACCTCGTTCCTGATCCGCATCTATGCCTGGATCAACATCCTGCAGCATGACGGCCTGCTCAACCAGGTTCTCCTGACGCTGCACATTGTTTCCGCGCCTGTGGTCTGGCTGTCCACCGACAGCGCGATGTATCTCGGCATCGTCTATTCCTATTTGCCGTTCATGATCCTGCCGCTCTATGCGACGCTCTCGAAGATGGATGCGTCGCTCTTGGAGGCGGCGGGCGATCTCGGCGCCTCGCCGCGGCAGGCGTTCTGGCTGGTGACGTTCCCGCTGTCGCTGCCGGGCGTCGGCGCCGGTGCGCTGCTCTGTTTCATCCCGATCGTCGGCGAATTCGTGATCCCTGATCTGCTCGCCGGCTCCAATTCGCTGATGATCGGGCAGACGCTATGGCTCGAGTTCTTCACCAACAAGGACTGGCCGGTGGCATCAGCTGCGGCGGTCGCGCTGTTGCTCCTGCTGGTGCCGCCGCTCGTGCTCTATGACCGCCTGCAACGGCGGCAGCTCGAGGCGAACCGCTGATGGCGCACACCGTCACCAGGCTCACGCGCTTCAACATGACCTCGCTGGCGGTGGGGCTTGCGTTCCTCTATCTGCCGATCGTCATCCTCGTGATCTATTCGTTCAACGCCTCGCGGCTGGTGACGGTGTGGGGTGGCTGGTCGCTGCGCTGGTACCGCGAGTTCTTCAGCGATCGCGCCATGCTGGAGGCGGCGTGGATGAGCCTGTCTGTCGCCGCGGTGTCGGCGACGCTGGCGACATTGTTGGGCACGCTGGCAGCGGTCGGGCTGGCGCGGGGCGAGCGGTTCCGCGGGCGGGCGCTGTTCTCCGGCATGCTGTATTCGCCGCTGGTCATGCCCGAGGTGATCTCCGGCCTGTCGCTGCTCTTGCTGTTCGTGGCGCTGAATGCCGAGCGCGGATTCTGGACCGTGACGATTGCGCACACCACGCTGACGATGTGCTTCGTCACCGTCGTGGTGCAGTCGCGCCTCTCCGCGCTCGATCGCAGCCTGGAGGAAGCCGCGATGGACCTCGGCTGCGATCCGGTGCGCGCGTTCCTGATGGTGACGCTGCCGCTGATCGTGCCGGCGATCGTCGCGGGGTGGATGCTGGCCTTCACGCTGTCGCTCGACGACGTCGTGATCGCGAGCTTCACCACCGGGCCGGGCTCGGCGACCTTGCCGATCCGGATCTATTCCGAGGTCCGGCTCGGCGTGAAGCCCGAGATCAACGCCATCTGCACGCTGGTGATCGCGCTGATCGCCGTGATCATCGTGATCGCCTCGTTCGCCTCGAGACTGTCGAACGCGCGCGGCGAAAGCGCCGCGCCGCTCTGACGACCGTCATTGCGAGGAGCGTCAGCGACGAAGCAATCCATTTCTCCGCTCGCTGCGATATGGATTGCTTCGCTTCGCTCGCAATGACGAGGGACTATGGAGATCACGACTTGACGGCGCCCGCGGTCAGCCCGCCGACCATGTAGCGCTTGAACGCGTAGTAGACCGCAGCCGGCGGCAGCGCATAGATGAAGCCGGTGGTCATCAACAGCTCCCACGGCGAATCGTCGGCGGCGAGGAAGTTGCCGAGCGCGACCGGCAGCGTGATGTCTGTATCTTTTGAGAGCAGCAGGAACGCGTAGAGATATTCGTTCCAGGCGAGCAGGATCGCGTAGGTGCCGACCGCGACCAGCGAGGGCATCATCAGCGGCACATAGACCAGGCGGAACAGCTGCAGCGTGGTGGCGCCGTCCATCGTCGCGGCTTCGTCCAGTTCGACCGGCAGCTTGTCGGAGGCCTGCTTCAGCACCCAGATCGCGTAGGGCGCGGCGATCGTCACCATCGCCAGGATCAGCGACCAGTGATTGTTGAGCAGGCCATAGCTGCCCATGGTGCGGTACATCGGCACGGCGAGGAACGCCGCCGGGATGAAGTAGGTGAACAGCGCCATGTTCATCACGGCGCGGCCGCCCGGCACCCGCAGCCGCGAGATTGAGAACGCGGCGGCGGTGGCGACGAACAAGGTCAGCGCGCCGACCGCGAGCGCGATCACGGTCGAATTCCAGAACTGGATCCAGAAGTCGCGCAGGAAGTAATGCTGCTGGTGGAACACGATCGAGAAATTGTGCAGCGTCGGATGCGTCGGCCACAGCTTGCCGGTGAACGCGTCCTCCTTCGGCGAGATCGCGAACACGAACATGTGGTAGATCGGAATCATGGTCCAGATGAAGACCGGGATGCCGATCAAGAGCAGCTTGGCTTCGGTACCGACTTCGCGGAGGGTGGGCAGCTTCATCGCGACAACCGTTTCATCATGAAATAGACCAGCGGCAGCACGAACGGCATCGCGCAGACGATCGAGGCCATCGCCAGCGACAGCTGGTCGAGCCTGAGATAGCGGATGCCCAGCGTCGACAGCACGTGGGTGAGGTCGGCGGGGCCGCCGCCGGTGAGCAGATAGACGCTGTTGAAGTCGCCCAGCGTCCAGATCATCGAGAGCAGCGTGCAGGTGATGTAGAGCGTCTGCATCGACGGCCAGGTGATGTAACGGAATTTCTGCCACCAATTGGCGCCGTCGACGTCGGAGGCCTCGTACAGGTCGTGCGAGATCGCGAGCCGTCCGGTCAGCAGGATCAGCGTCCAGAACGGCAGCGACTTCCAGATGTGGACGCCGATCGCCATCGCGAGCGCGACCGCCGGATCGTTCAGCCAGTTCGGACCGTCATCGCCGGTGAACTTGAAGATCAGCTGGTTGACCACGCCCCATTCGGGATTGAGCATGAAGCGCACGGAGAGGATGGTCGGGATCGACGGCACCGCCCAGGGCAGGATGAAGATGACGGACAGCCACCTGATCCAGGGCCGCTGCTGGGCGAAGAAGCCGGACAGGAACAGCGCGATCAGCATCTTGATGTTGATGCCGATGACCAGGAAGATCAGCGTGTTGACCGCCGCGCGCGCAAAGATCGGGTCGTTGTACAGCGCGACATAGCTCGCCGGCTGGCGCGCCAGCCACAGGCCGTAGCCGACCGGATAGACCACGAAGGCGAGAAACACGAGCAGGTAGGGCGCGAGCAGCACGATGCCCCAGACCTGCGGCGGCGACAGCCGCGCCGACAGTGGTGGCGAGGGGGCGTCGGATGCGGAGAGTGTGATCGCCATTCGGTTACTCTTGGAGCAGGATGCCGCCTACGTCGTCGTCCCGGCGAAAGCCGGGACCCATAACCACAGGTCCCGGCCGTTGCGCGAAAGCCGTCGACCAGCTTACTCCAAAACTGCCACCGCGGCGTATGGGTCCCGGCTTTCGCCGGGACGACACGGGGCAAGCATCAGGAGCGCTGGTCATCGCTTACATCACCCCGCGACTTGCTTGATACGGGCGATCAGTTCGTCGACGGCCTTCTCCACCGGCACCTTCTCGCTGACGACGCGGTTCATGGCCTTGGCCCAGACGTTCTCGTTGTTCAGGATGGTGAACTTCCAGTTCTTGGTGAAGTCGAACGGCGTGGTGCCGCCGGTGAACTGATTCCACACCGCCTTGCGATGCCGGTCGGCCTGCCAGAACGGGCTCGCCTGGCTGGCCTTGGTCACCGGGAACCAGCGTCCGAGCGCACCCTCGATATAGGGCCGGACGTTGTCTTCCTGCATCAGGAAGCTGATGAACTGCTTGCCTTCCGCCTTGTTCTTGGCGTTGGCGAAGATCAGCCCGGTCTTGACGTCGGAGCGGTAGCGGATCGTCGAGCCGTCCGGCGCCTTCGGGAACGACGCCGTGATGATGTCCTGCTCATAGGCCTGCTTGCCGGCGGCGCGCTGCGCGTCGGTCAGCGCCGGGTTGGTGGAATCCTCGAACCACTTCGCCGCGATCGAGATCGTGAAATTGTGCGTCATCACGATCGTCTTGTTGTGGAAGGCGACGTTGTTGTCCGGGTCCTTCCAGGTGGTCGAAGAGGGCGGCGTGCAGCCCTTGATGTAGGTGTCGGTGTAGTCCTTGAGCGCGTGAATCAGGCCGTCGCGCACCTTGGGATCGTCGACCAGGAGCTTGCCGTCATCGTCGACCAGCTTGACGTGGTAGGCGTCCATGAAGGTGTAGAACGACTGGAAGGAGTCGGTGGATTCCACGCCCATCGGCTGGCCGACGCCGTAGATGCGCTGGCCGGTCGCCTTGCGGATCGCCGGCTGCACCTTGTCGCACCAGAACGTCCAGTAGTCCTCCCACTTGGTCGGGATGTCGGCGGCCTTGAAGCCGGCCTTCTCCAGCATGTCGCCCCAGATCTGGACGTGCATGCTCTGCTGCTTCAGCGGGAAGCCGTAATAGGACTTCTTCTTGGTGACGTCGTTGTAGAGCAGCGCCGCTTCCAGCGTGTTCGGCGCGAAGGCGTCCTTCATCGGCAGCATGATGTCGGAGAGATCCTCCAGCTTGCCCTCGAAGGCCCACTTGCCCTGGGCTTGCACATCGTAGGTGTCGGAATAGGCGACGTCGGGCACGGTGCCGGAATTGAGCGCGGCGACCGTCTTCGGAATCATGTCCTGGATCGCGTATTGCGACAGTTCGACCTTGATGCCGGTCTTGGCTTCGAATTTCTTGATCGTCTCGAGCAGCGCGTCGTCTTCGGATTTGTAAAATCCCTTGCCCCACCAGACGGTGATCGTCTTGCCCTGGGCCAGAGCGGGTGCAGTTGCGGCAAACAGGCCGACCGCAGCGACCGCAATCGATAGCGCACCGATAACCTTGGATCTCACGTTGTTCTCCCTCATGAGGCCGGCTTTTTTAACCGGTTGGAGAAAACACTAGCGCATGCCCGTGACCCGATAAAGATGCCGGATCGACGACTTCTGTAGGGGTACGCGGCGGGAGCGTGGATCAGTCCCGGTGCATCCATGCGGAAAGTGAATGGATCGGTCAGTTCGACGTCTTCAGTTCGGCGTCGTCAGTTGGACTTGGCGTTCTCGGCCGCTGTCGCGGCTCCGTTGCCGGGTGCGCCGGCCGCGGCATCGGGCGCGGCCGCGGGCCGCGCGCCGCCGCCGGTGAAGCGCTCGATCACCGAGCGCACCGCATCGCGCGTCTTGCGATCCTTCACCGCGTCGAGCAGCGGGGCGGATGCCGGCGAGCGGCGGATCAGGCTTTCCGGATCGGGGAAGATCAGCGGATCGTCCCACGGGCCCTGGATCACGAAGGGCAGATCGAAACCGTTGCCGCCGGCAGATGCCGAGGTCAGGCTGGCGACGCCCTTGAGATCGTACTCGCGCGACGGCACCGAGGCGGTGCCGGTCAGCGTGATCTTCGCCGTGGGGCTCTCGACACGGATGTCGTCGGCAGTCGCGACACCGTCGGCGAACTTCACCGAGATGTTGAGGTTGTCATAGGGCGTCGAGCCGGAGCGGAAATTGCCGCCGCCGGACAGCGGCCGCTTCTCCAGCCGCCGCAAGAGCTGCTCGACATTGAAGCCGGCGATCGCGCCGTCATGCCCGTTCAGCGTGGCGGTGCCGTCCAGCGACGATGCGAGCCCGAACGGGCTCGAGCCGGAGGCCGTCAGCGAGACGTTGAGGTTGCCGCGGCCGGAGAGCTTGTTGATGCCGAACAGTTCGCTGGCGCAGGCCTGCAAATCGACATCGGTGAACTGGAATTGCGCCCGGACGTCCGCGACCGCATCCGAGCGCGCGATCGCGAACGAACCCTTGGCGATGCCGCCATACATCTGCGCCTCGCCGACGCTGAGCGCCAGCGCGCCGCCGCGCAGATTGGCGCCGAACGCGGTGCGGCCGAGCTTGGACGGGCCGACCGTCACCTTGGCCGCCGACAGGCGCATGTCGAGATCGGTCGACGACAGCGAGGAGAGGTCGAACAGCTGCCTGTTCCAGTCGCGCTGGCCACTGGCCAGCAGGCGGAAGGTCGAGATGTAGGGCGTGAAGTCAAGGTTGCCGGCGGCAAGCGTCGCCTGCAGCGACTGCCGGCCATTATTGGCGTAAGTCATCACGCCCTCGGCGACATTGCCGTCGAGCTCGACATTGACGTTGGTGAGCGCGACCGAGCCGCCGACCACATTGGCGCGGGCCTTCAGTGCGAAGCGGCCGAAGCCGCCACCGCCGCCGGGCGGCGCCTGTCCCATCCAGCGCAACGCGTTGCGCAGCGACGGTGAGTCCATGGTGGCGGTGCCTTCCATCATCAGGCTGGTGCGGTTGGCGACGGTTCCGTCGAACGCAACCTTCAGCGGCGCACTGGCGAGCCGCGCCTTGAGGCCGGAGCGGTCGCCCGACAGCAGCGCGACGAAATCGCTGGCGCTGATCGAGCCGTCGACGCGCTCGCCGCGCCAGTCGAACTGGCCGGTTGCGGCAAAGGAACGCGAGATCGACGGCCAGGCCAGCGACAGGTCGATATCGCCGAGCTTTTCGGAGATGTTGTTGGTCCCATCCTGGTAATTCAGCTCGCCGTCCTGGATCCGGATTTCGGAGAACGACACCTGATTCTCGGCGCCGGGCGTCATCGCCTTGGCGATGGTCTCGACGAACGGTGTCCAATTGCTGTCGCCGGCGGCGTCACGCACCACACGGATATGCGGGCGCAGCATCATGACGTCGGCGATCTCGAACCGCCGCAGCAGCAGCGGCAGCAGCCGCAGGTTGGCGGTCAGCACGTCGACCTGCAAGGCTGGACCGACGGTATCGGCGCCCTTCAGCCCGACATTGTGAAAGGAGACGTAGCTGCCGGGAAACACCGAAACGTCGATCGGCCCGTTGACGACGAGCTCGAGCCCGGTCACGGCGCGAATCTGCGCTTCCACCGCGCGCTGCAGCGCGTCCCGGTTGAGGAACCACGACGTTCCGACCAGCCCGACCAGCGCCAGGCCGAAAAGCGCCGCGATCGGCATCCCCAGGCGCTTTATTCCTTGGGCCATCGTCAATGACATATCCGGGTCGGGTTGAGTTTTGTCGGGTCGTCGTCGAACACAGCGGGCGCTCGCCGGCGGCCCCTGCCAACCCACGCAACTTGAAGGGTTTTCTTGACGCTTTCAAGGCCATGTTGACGCCGCCGGCTGCCGCCCGTCGCCGCACGGGGCCGTGATTGACGCATTGCGAAGATTTCGCCTAATAATCCGCATTGTCACAGCCGTTCCGCGCCCTCCATCAGGTATTCGCTGCATGAACAAAGTTTATCCCGACGCCAAATCGGCACTCGATGGTCTCCTCAAGGACGGCATCATGATCATGTCGGGGGGCTTCGGCCTCTGCGGCATCGCCGAGACCCTGTCGGACGCGATCCGCGATTCCGGCGTCAAGGGCCTCACCGTCGTCTCCAACAATGCCGGTGTCGACGGCATCGGCCTCAGCCGCCTGCTGGAGACGCGCCAGATCAAGAAAATGATCTCGTCCTATGTCGGCGAGAACAAGCTGTTCGCCCAGCAATATCTCGCCGGCGAGCTCGAGCTCGAGTTCAACCCGCAGGGCACGCTGGCCGAGCGCATCCGCGCCGGCGGCGCCGGCATCCCGGCCTTCTACACCAAGACCGGCGTCGGCACGCTGATCGCCGAAGGCAAGGAAGTGAAGGAATTCGACGGCGAGAAGTACATCATGGAGCGCGGCCTGTTCGCCGACCTCGCCATAGTGCACGCCTGGAAGGGCGACACCGCCGGCAATCTGGTCTACCGCAAGACCGCGCGCAACTTTAACCCGATGATGGCGACCGCCGCGAAGGTCACCGTCGCCGAGGTCGAGCATCTGGTGCCGGCCGGCGAGATCGATCCGGACCACATCCATACCCCCGGCATCTTCGTCAAGCGCATCATCGAGGTCGGCTCGGCCAACAAGCGGATCGAGTTCCGCAACACCCGTCCGCGGCCCGCCGCCTAACACCCAATCTTTCAGGAGAGCCTCATGGCCTGGACCCGTGAACAGATGGCCGCCCGCGCCGCCAAGGAGTTGCGCGACGGCTATTACGTCAATCTCGGCATCGGTATCCCGACGCTGGTTTCGAACTACATCCCCGCGGGCATCGACGTCAGCCTGCAGAGCGAGAACGGCATGCTCGGCATGGGCCCGTTCCCCTATGAGGACGAGGTCGATGCCGACCTCATCAACGCCGGCAAGCAGACCGTCAGCGAATTGCCCTCGACCAGCTATTTCTCCTCGGCCGACTCCTTCGGCATGGTGCGCGGCGGCCATATCGACCTGTCGATCCTCGGCGCCATGCAGGTGGCCCAGAACGGCGACCTCGCCAACTGGATGATCCCCGGCAAGATGGTGAAGGGCATGGGCGGCGCCATGGACCTCGTCGCCGGCGTCAAGCGCGTCGTGGTCGTGATGGAGCATTCCGCCAAGGACGGCCCCAAGCTGCTCAAGCAGTGCAATCTGCCGCTGACCGGCGAGCGCGTGGTCGACATGGTGGTGACGGACCTTGCGGTGTTCACCATCGACAAGCACGGCAAGGACGGCATGGCGCTGATCGAGCTCGCCGACGGCGTCACGCTCGACGAGGTCAAGGCCAAGACCGAGGCGGAATTCCGCGTCGCGCTGAAGAACACCTGAGATGATTGACGCGGGACGATCCTCGATCCGTCCCGCACGATCCGACGACGCGGGCTTCGTCGCCCGTGTTGTCCTCGCCGCGCAGCGCGGCCCGCTGCCGCGCGGCTGGATCGACATCGCGCTCGATCGTCCCGAGCCGGAGTGCCTGGCGTTCATGGCGCGGCTCGCCGTTGCGCGTGTGAAATCATGGTATCACGTCGCCCGCTTCCTGATCGCCGAGGTCGATGGCGTCCCGGCCGCCGCGCTGTGCGCGATGCCGGCATCCGGAACGGTCGTTGCGGCACGCGCGGCGATCGAGGAGGTGGCGGCGCAGCTCGGCATCGATGCCGATGCCATCGTGGCGCGCGGCAGCTATGCCCGCAATTGCTGGGTGCAGGGCGGTGATGGCGACTGGCTGATCGAGCATGTCGCAACCGATCGAGCCTATCGCGGCAACGGCCTGGTGCAGCCGCTGATCGGCCGCGCGCTTGCCGACGGCAGGACCGCCGGCTTTGCGCGGGCGTCGATCTCGTTCGTGATCGGCAACGACGCGGCCGAACGCTGCTACACCAAGGCCGGCTTTGCCTTCGCCGAAGAGAAGCGCGATGCGGCATTCGAGGCGCTGACCGGCGCGCCGGGCTTTCGCAGGTTTGCGCGGGCGATTTGAGGCGGGCACACGGCAACGTGGGGTACGTCGTGGCCACATACACCGCCGTCGTCCTGGCG
>NZ_LFLZ01000026.1 GCF_001189845.1 Bradyrhizobium tropiciagri | reverse complement strand
AAGTCCGCGCCGGATGAGGGGTCTGTCTCCGCGGAGAGAAACCCCTCACCCGACTTCGATGCTTCCGCATCGAAGTCACCCTCTCCCACAAGGGGAGAGGGTAATTCCGAGCAAGCCAGGAAAGAGACACACCATGTGGCCGGACCGTCGATTGATCGATCGTTTCAAGACCGAATTCCCGATCGTGCTGGCACCGATGGCCGGCGTGATGGATGCGGAGCTGGTGATTGCGGTGGCGCAGGGCGGCGGGCTCGGCTCGCTGCCATGCGCGATGCTGTCGGCCGAGAAGGCGCGCGAGCAGGTCAACATCATCCGCCAGCGCGTCTCCGCGCCGGTCAACCTCAACTTCTTCTGCCACAAGGCGGTCGATGCCGATCCGGCGCGCGAGGCGACATGGCGGCAGCGGCTGGCGCCTTACTATCGCGAGCACGGCCTCGATCCCAACGCACCGATCAACGCGGCGAACCGCGCGCCATTCGATGCGGCGTTCTGCGCCGTGGTCGAGGAGCTGAAGCCCGAGGTCGTCAGCTTCCATTTCGGCCTGCCGGAGCCAAGACTGCTGCAGCGGGTGAAGGGAGCGGGCGCCGTCGTGATGTCGTCGGCGACGACCGTGAAGGAGGCGATCTGGCTCGAGGAGAACGGCGCCGACGTCATCATCGCGCAGGGCGCCGACGCCGGCGGCCATCGCGCCATGTTCCTGACCGAGACCATTGCCGAGCAGCCGGGCACATTCTCGCTGCTGCCGCAGGTGGTGGATGCGGTGAAGGTGCCGGTCGTCGCGGCCGGCGGCATCGCTGACGGACGCGGCATCGCGGCGGCCTTCGCGCTCGGCGCCTCGGCCGTGCAAATCGGCACGGCCTATCTGCGCTGTCCGGAGTCCAAGGTGACCGCGCAGGGCCGTGTTGCGCTGGCGCAGGCCAGCGATGAATCGACCGTTATCACCAATGTGATGACCGGCCGCCCGGCGCGCGGCGTCGCCAACCGCGTGATGCGCGAGGTCGGCCCGATCTCGCCTGACGCGCCGGCGTTCCCGCATGCGGCGACCGCCCTCGGACCCCTGAAGGCGGCTGCCGAAAAACAGGGCAAGGTCGATTTCACCAATCTTTGGGCTGGGCAGGCGGTACGTATGGGCAAGGAAATGCCGGCCGCGGAGCTAACCCGCGCACTGGCCGGCGCGGCGCTGGCGCGGATGGGGGCGTTGTCTCAGGCCTGACGCGCGGCCTCGTCCCGGCTGATCTCCAGGTGCTCGGTCGCGAGCCTGCGATAATGCGCGGCCATTTCCTTGTAATGTTGCCGCGAAATTGGATCTGCGGCGCTTTCGGCGCGGCGCTCGAACATCTCAGCCTTTTCCTGCAGAGCCTTTGCCTGGGACATGGCCATGTCTTGCCTCGCTCAGACCAGGCAGGCCACGTAAAGGATCGCGATCCCCAGCACCGTGCCGATCGACCACAAGGCGGGGTCCCAGCCCTCGGACCGGGGGCGGCTTTCGAGCATTGACATGACGCACTCCGAACTTTTCTGTTTGGAGGCAGTAGGCGCCGGCAATGTTTCCGGACCACTTCGTGGCGGGCACGAAGTGGTTTCGTCGTGCGGTTTTGCAGCCTCAATGCGCGCCCGGAATGTCTCGCCGGGGGGCCCCAGGCGGGGTGCATAGGCTCTCGGGGCCGCGGTTGCGGCGCAAAACCGGCCTCTGCTATACCGCAGGCTGACCTTTCAGCCTGACCACCCGAGGCCCTATATAATGTCCGTAGATGCCACGACTGTCCGCCGCATCGCGCATCTGGCGCGGATCGCGGTCAGCGACGCCGAAGTTCCCCATCTCCAGGGCGAGCTGAACGCGATGCTGGCCTTTGTCGAGCAGCTGTCGGAGGTGGATATCGAGGGCGTCGAGCCGATGACCTCGGTGACGCCGATGGAGATGAAGAAGCGCGCCGACGTGGTCAATGACGGCGAGATCGCCGACGTCATCGTCCGCAATGCGCCCGACACCGTGAACGACTTCTTCCTGGTGCCGAAAGTGGTCGAGTAAAGAGCCCAGCATAGCGTTCTCAAGCGAAGTGGGTACCGGTTCGCGTGAAGAGAACGCGTCAAACAAAGCGACAAAAGTCCAATGTGTCTGCTCTGCGACGATGAGAAGGCCTACAAGGCCTATATGGACTTCCTCGATGCGATGGAGCGCAAGGGGAAGGTCGCCGACCCCAATGCGGCGATGGACGCCGTGCTCGACCATCTCGAGGCGCTCGATGCCGCCCGCGCCAAGGAAAATGCCAATAACCGGGCGCGCCAAGACGACCCCGCCAACGACAAAACCCTGTCTCCGTTCTTCTGCAGCCCGATCAATAAATGACCGATTTGACATCGCTGACGATCGCCGAGGCCCGCGAGGGCCTGGCGAGCAAGTCTTTCACCGCCCGCGAACTGACTGACGCGCATCTCGCGGCCATCGAAGCCGCGCGCGTGCTCAATGCCTATGTGCTCGAGACGCCCGACCGGGCGCGCGAGATGGCCATGGCCGCCGACGTGAAAATTGCAAGGGGTGACGGCGGACCGCTGGCCGGCATTCCGCTCGGCATCAAGGATCTGTTCGCGACCCGCGATATCCGAACCACGGCGTGCTCGAAGATCCTCGGCAATTTCATTCCGCCCTACGAGTCCACGGTGACCTCGCAGCTCTGGCGCGACGGCGCGGTGCTGCTCGGCAAGCTCAACAACGACGAGTTCGCGATGGGCTCGTCGAACGAGACCTCGTGCTTCGGCCCGGTCACCAACCCGTGGCGCCGCGAGGGATCCAACACCACGCTGGTGCCGGGCGGTTCGTCCGGCGGCTCGGCCTCGGCGGTGGCGGCGCTGCTCTGCATGGGCGCGACTGCGACCGACACCGGCGGCTCGATCCGCCAGCCGGCCGCGTTCACCGCGACCGTCGGCATCAAGCCGACCTACGGCCGCTGCTCGCGCTGGGGCATCGTGGCATTCGCATCCTCGCTCGACCAGGCCGGCCCGATCGCGCGCACCACGCGCGACGCCGCGATCCTGATGCGCTCGATGGCGGGGCACGACCCGAAGGACACCACGTCGGTCGACATCGCGGTGCCGGACTATGAGGCCGCGATCGGCAAGTCCGTGAAGAGCATGAAGATCGGCATCCCCAGGGAATATCGCCTCGACGGCATGCCGGCCGAGATCGAGAAGCTGTGGAGCGAGGGCGCGCAATGGCTGAAGGCCGCCGGCGCCGAGCTCGTCGAGGTGTCGCTGCCGCACACCAAATACGCATTGCCGGCCTATTACATCGTGGCGCCGGCGGAGGCCTCGTCGAACCTCGCGCGCTATGACGGCGTGCGCTACGGGCTGCGCGATCCGGGCAAGAACATCATCGAGATGTACGAGAACACCCGCGCCGACGGCTTCGGCGACGAGGTCCGCCGCCGCGTCCTGATCGGCACCTATGTGCTGTCGGCCGGCTATTACGACGCCTATTATCTGCGTGCGCAGAAGGTGCGGACGCTGATCAAGAAGGACTTCGAGGACTGCTTCGCCAAGGGCGTGAATGCGATCCTGACGCCGGCGACGCCGTCGGCGGCGTTCGGCATCGGCGAGAAGGGCGGCGCCGATCCGGTCGAGATGTATCTCAACGACATCTTCACGGTGACCGTGAACATGGCGGGCCTGCCGGGCATCGCGGTGCCCGCGGGCAAGGACACCCAGGGCTTGCCGCTCGGCCTGCAACTGATCGGCCGTCCGTTCGACGAGGAGACGCTGTTCTCGCTCGGCGAGGTGATCGAGCAGGCGGCCGGCCGCTTCACGGCGCCCAAATGGTGGTGAGCGATGGCGGATTTCCGCGCCAGTCTTGCTGATACCGCGCCTGATGCGGCGCTGTCGCCGCCGCTCGCCGCATTGTGGTGGGCGAAGAAGGGCGATTGGGATCAGGCGCACCGCATCGTGATGAATGAGAGCGGCGCCAATTCGGCCTGGGTGCACGCCTATCTGCATCGCGTCGAGGGCGACCTCGGCAATGCCGGCTACTGGTATCGCCGGGCCGGCCAGCCGGTCGCAAAGGACACGCTCGAGGCCGAGTGGGAGCGGATTGTGTCCGCACTGCTCGCGTCGTAACGGCGAGGGCGCTGCTGGCGCCTCGATCCGGCTCTCACTTCCCATCCGCCGATTTAAAGCGCTTCGCCGGTGCCGCGACGGTCTTGCGACGGCCGGGTGTTTGGCTTAAGCACAACCACAAATAGTCAGCACGAAGGCGCCGAAGCACGTCATGCCGACTTACGACGATCTGTTCATTCGCAGTGCGCTCGACGATGCCGGTGCGGTCCCGGACGCGGCGGCCACCATCTGCAAATCGCCCGACATCATCGTCTGGGGCGACCAGCCGCTTCCCGATCCGGACACTTTCCTTGTGCAGAACTATGGCACCACCTGGTACAGGAACGTCGCCGCTGGCGTGCCGAATTACATCTATTGCCGCGCCACCAATCTTTTCAACGCCGCGCAGACCGGCGCGCTGTATCTCTATTATGCGCCGGGCGGTGTGCTGAGCGATATCAGCACCTGGCGCAACAATCGAATTCCCACCGCTATTCCGGGGCAAGACCACCTCAAGCTCGATGCGCGCGAGCCGGGTGCGGTGGTGGTCGGCGACACCGCCTTCAAATGGACCCCGGACCAAGCCGGTCAGTATTGCCTGATCGCGCAGATCACGACGGCCGAGCATCCCGATCCGCTGCCGCCATCGTTCGGATCGACCGACGACTATGTGCGATGGCTGATCGGCAATCCCGCCGTCACTTGGCGCAATGTCACCGTAGTCGGCGGCGGCTGGCCGATCCAGTACGTGCAAGGCTTCACCTTTTAGAACCTCGATGGCCCGCGCATCTACGCCTTCATGGTCAGCGCGACCGGCCTGCCGGACATGAGCAGAGTGATCATGGCCAGCGCGACGCCGGGGCCGAGCCCGCCGATCTATGTGGAAGGGCAGGTCACACAGCCGCCGAACTTTTCGCTGACCTGCGTCTCGGCATTGCCTGCCAAATTCTCGACGACGCTGCGTGTCGACGTGCTGCTGTCGACCGGTTTGCCACAATCCGCGAATGTCGAAGTGACGCTGGATGCCTTCGTTGCCGTGGGCGCGCAGAACACCGGCTATCTCAGGTCGTTTGCCCGATCGGCCGCCGAATTGAACATCAACGCACCGGATTTGGACCCCGGACGCAACTTCGTCCGGGCCGGCCGCTACACGGTGCAGACCATGACACAGGAGGGGCTGCTGCCGGGGACCTGATCTGGTTGGTCGCCGGATCGCCAATTTGCTTGGCCGGCGGCACCCGGTCACCGTTTGTCGCATTAACCGTGTTTCGGCCGCCATGCCGCCGCCCAGATTGACCGTGATAGGCTGGTGGAACCGGACGGGGGCCAGTGGCAAAGAGAGTATTCGTGCGTGGGTCGGGCATAGGGGGATGGCTGTCAGCGCTGCTGGTGGCCGTGGTGGGAGCGAGCCTTGCCGGCTGCGCCTCCGTCTACAATCTGCCCGGCAATGTGCCGCTCGGTGCCGCGCTCGCCGACAACAGCAGCGCCCGCGACTATCCGACCTATGAAGATGACCTGTTGCTCGCGCTGTCGTTCTCCGGCGGCGGCACGCGCGCGGCGGCGTTTTCGTACGGCGTGCTCGAAGAGCTCGACCGGGTGCACTCCAATGCCGCCGGCAGCAAGACGCTGCTCGATCGCGTCGATTTCGTCTCCGGCGTCTCCGGCGGATCGGTTACCGCCGCTTATTTCGGATTGAAGCGGCGCGCGGCGCTCGCCGATTTCCGCGAACGCTTCCTGCTGCGCAATGCCGAGGAGGGACTGAAGACCAGGATCTCGCTCGGCAATATCGGGCGCGCGCTGGGCGGCGGCGTCAACGACAGCCAGTTCACCGATTGGCTCGACCAGAATCTGTTCGACGGCGCGCGGTTCGAGGCATTGCCCGACGACCGCCGGCCGCGGGTGTGGATCAACGCCTCCGACATCTACAACCGCACGCCGTTCGTGTTCGGCAAGGCCTCGTTCGACGCACTTTGCAGCGATATCCGCTCCTATCGCGTCGCCGAAGCGGTGGCGGCGTCGGCCGCGGTGCCGCTGGCATTTGCCCCGATCGTGCTGCAAACTATCCCGGCGGCTGCGCCGCGCCGCTGCCGATGGTACGATCGGGTGCGCAACGATCCGAACGCGCAACCTTTGCTGCGCTCCTACGCCGAGGCCCAGGCGCGCTACCGCGACGGCTCGATGCGCTACGTCAAGCTGCTCGATGGCGGGCTCGTCGACAATTACGGGCTGTCGGCGCTCAGCATCGGTCTGCTGGCCGCACAGCGTCCTTACGAGCCGCTCGACGAGCGACAGGCGGCCAAGCTGAAGCGCATCCTGTTCCTGGTGGTCGATGCCGGCCGCGGCGTCTCCGGTGATTTCGTGCAGACGCTCGAAGGACCGAACGGCGTCGAGCTGGTATCGGCGGCGGCCGACACCGCAATCGATTCCAGCGTGCGTTCGAGCTACGCGGCCTTCACCGCGCTCGCCGGCGACTGGTCGGGCAAGCTGAAGCGCTGGCGCTGCGGCCTGTCGGCGGCGGACCGGAGCCGGCTCGGCGTCGGCGCCGGCTGGAAGTGCGGTGACGTCGCGATCTATGTCGAGCGGCTCGGCTTCGACCGGCTGGGACCGGAACGCGCCGGTATCCTGAACGCCATCCCGACGCGGCTGTCGCTGCCGCCGGAGCAGGTCGACCAGCTGATTGCGGGCGGCGCGGACGCGCTGCGCTCGAGCAAGGCCTACCAGCAGTTCCGGCGCGGGCTCTGATCCGCGCCTCAATGCGTAGCTAGGGGCGGCAAGGGGACAGCACGGCGGCTTGACTGGCGCGGTCGGTTGCGCGAAGCCCAATCCATACATGATATCATCTATCCGGAAACCGAGATCCATGACCGTAGCTGCCGCCCCGCATAGACTGATCAAGAGCGCCACCGGCGATTGGGAGGTCGTGATCGGCATGGAGGTCCATGCCCAGGTCACCTCGAACTCAAAGCTGTTCTCCGGCGCGTCGACCGCGTTCGGCGGTGAGCCCAACTCCCACGTCTCGTTGGTCGATGCCGCGATGCCGGGCATGCTGCCTGTCATCAACGAGGAGTGCGTCCGCCAGGCGGTGCTCACCGGCCTCGGGCTGAATGCGAAGATCAACCTGCGCTCGGTGTTCGACCGCAAGAACTATTTCTATCCGGACTCGCCGCAGGGCTACCAGATCAGCCAGTACAAGTCGCCGATCGTGGGCGAGGGCGAGGTGTCGCTCGAGCTCGACGGCGGCCGTAGCGTCACGATCGGGATCGAGCGGCTGCATCTGGAACAGGACGCCGGCAAGCTGCTGCACGATCAGTCGCCGACGATGTCCTATGTCGACCTCAACCGCTGCGGCGTCGCGCTGATGGAGATCGTCTCCAAGCCCGACATCCGCGATGCCGAGCAGGCCAAGGCCTACGTCACCAAGCTGCGCTCGATCCTGCGCTACCTCGGCACCTGCGACGGTGACATGGAGAAGGGCAATCTGCGCGCCGACGTCAACGTCTCGGTGCGCCGCTACGGCGAGACCGCGTTCGGCACCCGCTGTGAAATCAAGAACATGAACTCGGTCAACTTCATCGGCCAGGCAATCGAGTACGAGGCGCGGCGTCAGATCGAGATCATTGAGGACGGCGGCACCATCGACCAGGAGACCCGGCTGTTCGATCCGAACAAGGGCGAGACCCGTTCGATGCGCTCCAAGGAAGAGGCGCACGACTACCGTTACTTCCCGGATCCCGATCTCCTGCCGCTCGAGTTCAGCCAGGCCTTCGTCGACGGCCTCAAGGCGCAGCTGCCGGAACTGCCCGATCAGAAGCGGTCCCGTTTTATTACGGGCTTTGGCCTGTCGCCCTATGATGCGAGCGTGCTGGTCGCCGAGCGCGAGAGCGCGGAGTTCTACGAGACGGTGCTTTCGGGTCTCGCCGACAAGGCGCGCGATGGCAAGCTCGCCGCCAACTGGGTGATCAACGAGCTGTTCGGCCGGCTGAACAAGGAGAGCGTTGCGATCGCTGCCTCGCCGGTGTCGGCACAGCAACTCGCCGCGATCGTCGATCTGATCGGCGAGGGAACGATTTCCGGTAAGATCGCCAAGGACTTGTTCGAGATCGTCTGGCAGGAGGGCGGTGATCCGCGCGCACTCGTCGAGACGCGCGGCATGAAGCAGGTCACCGACCTCGGCGCGATCGAGAAGGTGGTCGACGACATCATCGCGGCCAATCCCGACAAGGTCGAGCAGGCCAAGGCGAAGCCGCAACTGGTCGGCTGGTTCGTCGGTCAGGTGATGAAGTCGTCGGGCGGCAAGGCGAACCCGCAAGCGGTCAACGACCTCCTGAAGTCGAAGCTCGGCATCTGACGAACAGGACAATGATGTTGTCCTTGGCGCATGATCCAACCGGATCATGCTCCCGCGCGATCACCTTTGGTGTCGTCGCGCGCGCGTGAACGCGGCGTGATCCCAGCTCACAGCCTCCCTCGACGGTCGCACTGACGACCTCGGCGCCGAATCGGCGAAGCTGCGATTCGTTCGCGAAACCGGCTCGGATGACCGCAAACGAGGCAAAAGCGGTCTTTCCCACGAAAATTTTTTCGTTGCCAAAAATTACGACTCGGCGTCGGCAACGCGCCGCTTTTCGTCGTCGCTCGCGACTCAGCGCAACGACGATCGCGCTTCGACTGCTTCAATGCGAATTCAAGAAAAGACTACAATACAAGGCATTTCCTGCAACGTTGACAAATGCCGATGTCGGCCGCTGTTGCATTTCTTGCATCGTCGCGCGAATGCATCGTCGATTTGAAACGCGGCGCGCGCTGTGCGCACTGCCATCGCTGCGTCAACACTTCCTTAAGCGGGACACTGTTTTTTTCGGTCTGTTGGTGTATTCGGGAAGTAGTGCATATCGATTCCCGAGTGCACGCAGCGAAGTAAGAGCCATCTCACATACTGGAGGGCAACATGGCTAAGAAGGCAAAGAAGGCGAAGAAGGTTAAGAAGGCGAAGAGCGCAGTGAAGAAGACTGCGAAGAAGACCCGCAAGGTCGCCAAGAAGAAGTAAGCCTCTCGCCTTTGAGAGGATTGCCGGCGGCTTGACGCCGGCACGTCGCGAGAGCCAGCGGACGGACTGCTGAGAGGCACATCCCACCCAAGGCTCTGGCTGACGAAAGAGGGTGTCGGCGAGACATCAGGTCAAACGGCTGGATCGAATTTCGGAGAGGGCGACCTTCCCAAAACCGGTCCGGCAGAAGAAACAGAGATTTCTTCGTTCGGTGCGGAGCCCGCTTGGTTCCGCAATTTCACCGGCGAGAATGCCGAGCTGAAATCTGGTCCTGACGTGTTCGCCGACCCCCTCGTTCCGGCGGCCCGCGCAGTCCGCGCCCGGCGCCACTTTTCCCCATCCCAGTTCTGGATTGACGTTGGGCCTGACGGCCTCGCGTCGCTTTTGTGTGCGCGCGGTCCGTGGATCGTCCGCCGGACCCGGCGCCCCTCCGTGAATTTCGAGACTGATCGCCGGCGAGGGCCGGCCGGCAGGCGCGGCCATTGTCCGCGATGGTTATCGTTGTCCGAAATACCAGGGTAAACCGGCGTTCACGAATCGAAGGAAGTGCCTGCGGCACACGCACTTCTGCGATTTCGCGCAGCGCCCCCGGCCGCGCCGGTTTACATCCCGTTCATCGCGATACTTAAACCGCTCTTCAAATTTGATGGGCCATGATCTTCCCAACAAGCCGGCAAACGGCGAGCGAATAACAGGACGTTTGAACAGTGGACGGGGGCCGCGCTCGGGGGAGGGCGGCCAACAACAAAAGGGGAATGACGACAATGTTTCAGGGGGTCATCGATCGGGAAAGCGCTGTCCCAGTTGCTGCGACCGCAATCCAGGACGTGCTGTTCGAGCGCGGCATGTATTGGGCAAGCGGCCGCTCCGGCGTGGTCAACCTCGTCGCGGCGCACAAATGGTTCAACCTGGCGGCGCTCAAGGGACGTACCGACGCGATCGCGCACCGCCGCGAAGTCGCCGAGCAGATGTCCGACGTCGAGATCGCGGCTGCCCAGCGCGAAGCCCGCGCCTGGATGACGACGCATTAGGTTTCGTTTGGCGCGTTTTCCTTACGCGAACCGGTCACCGCTTCGCTCGAAAACGCTCCAGCTCAACAGCTATCGAGCCGGGAGCTTCGGCTCCCTCGCTCCATCTAGAGCCAGTATCGCGCGGCGTAGATTACGGTCATCACCGCTCCGGCCACAATGACGAACCGGCGGACCACGGGCGCGGGAAGAACCCGGATCAGGTAACCTCCTGCATAGCCGCCGGCCATGGCGCCGAGCAGCATCGCCAACGTCTCCGGCCAGCGCACCGCTCCCTCTACGATGAAGATCAGTGTGGCGGCGAGCGACACGCAGGTCGCGAGCAGGTTCTTCAATGCCTTGATCGCCCTGATGTCGTTGGGCTCGGTGACCGACAGCACCCCGGTCAGGATGACGCCGAGCCCGGCGCCGAAGAACCCTCCATAGACACACGCCAGTCCCACGGCGGCACTGCTCGCGCCGGCCGACGGCAAGGTCGCGGTCTTGTGCTGCCCGATGGTCAAGCGCTGGATCTGCGGCGCGAAGCCAAACAACAGCGTCGCGAAGCCGATCAGGGCCGGCACCGGCAGCACGAACAGCCGCTCGGGAAGCAGCAGCAGGACGCCGGCGCCGATTGCGCCGCCGAGCGTCGAGACGAGGACGAAGCTGATCGTACGCCGCGTCGGCGGCGGCAGCTTGCCGCGATCGGCGAGCGCTGCGATCAGATGCCCCGGCGAGATCGCCACAGCATTCGACGCGTTGGCGATGACGGCGGGCAGGCCAGCCGCGAGCATCGCCGCAAACGTGATCAGCGTCGCGCCGCCCGCCAGGGCGTTGATGATGCCTCCCGCGATACCGGCGGCGAGCAGCAGAAGACTTGTCTGGATATCCATGCGTCACCCAATTCGTGGGTGAGCAGGCTAGCGGGTGGAGCCGCGGCGCGTCTGGAACGCCTGTGACGTCGCCTCAGTCACGCCAATAGACGCCCGGCGTCGTGCCAAAGGTGCGGCGGAACAGCCGGGTGAGGTGGCTCTGGTCGGAGAAGCCCGCATCGACTGCGATCGGTTCGCCGGCGCGCAGCAATTGCCGCGCAAGGTTGAGCCGGGCGAGCAGGCGGAACGCATGCGGCGCGACGCCGAGCTCGCGCCTCGCCATGCGGCTGAACCCTTCGCGGCTTCGTCCCAAGCTTGCGGCAACTGCGCCGATCGGCTCGAGGCTCTCCGTCAGGGCGGCGCCGAGCCTCGACCGGTCGGTGCGTCCGGTCGAGGGAGACGGCGCACGCGACAGGATGTCGCCCGCGATCTTGAGGATGTGCTCGGGCGAGATCTCGTCGACGCGCTGCCAGCGAGCCCCGAAGCTGACGAGCTGGAGCGATGAGCAGGCACGGCTCGCCGGAACATAGGCGTTCAGGCAAACCGTCTGCTGGTCCGGCGTCGGCATCGGCGCATGCAGCATCCCTGCCGGGATCAGCGCGGCATGGCCGGCAGGCACGGTGATGGTCCCACCATCGATGCGAAAGCTGCGCGACCCCGACAGCACCAGCACGAGCTGGCTCTCGTCATGGAAGTGCGGCCGGAGGCCGAGCGAACCGGCACCGCGCCACCATGCCAGCTCGACGATGTCGTCACGGTCGGCTCGCCGATAAGTCCAGGCATTGGTCATGGCGAAGCGTAGCACTGACGGCGCCGACCGTCATGAAGCGTCATGGCCGCGCGACCGAGGCGATCGGCGAGGCCGTTCGCATCGTCGCGACAGCGATCAGGGCCGCGACGAGGTTGGCGGCTGCGCTGATCGCGACCGGGATGACGTAGCTGTGGCTGATGTCGAACGCGAAGCCGGCGGCGCTCGGTCCCAGCAGCGTCCCGAACGCGACGCTGGTGTAGAGGATGCCGATGATGCCGCCGACATTGCGGCCGCCGAAATGGTCGGTGACCACGGCGGGCAGGATCGCCACCCAGCCGCCATAGAACACGCCGAACAGCAGCGCGAAGACTGCGAGCGACCAGAAGCTGCCGGCGATCGCCCAGATCGCCAGCGAGACCGCCATGCCGAGATGCATCGCGACCAGGAACGCATCGCGACCGACGCGATCGGCGATGCCGCCGAGGAAGAACCGGCCGGCGGTGCTGCCGACGCCGATCATGCCGAGCAGCAGCACGGCAAGCGTCGGCGCCACCTGATGATCGACCGCAAACGGCACCAGATGCACGAAGGGCACGAACACCCCGAATGCGCTGATCAGGCAGGCCGCATAGAGTCCGGCGAAGCGGGCGGTCCGCACCGCGCCGCGGATCGAGACGCCCTGGCGGAGCGGCGCACTGGAGACTGCCTCCAACGGATCGCCGTCCGGTCCGGTGCCGTAGCGGCGCGGGTCGTCGGCGATCAGCAGTGATGCGCCGATCCCGGCGACGACGGCAACGACGCCGAGCACCACGTAGGCATCGCGCCAGCCGAGGCTCGTGATCAGCCAGGTCGCGAGCGGCGGCATCACCAGCGTCCCGACGCCGATTCCGCTGACTGCGAGGCCCGATGCAAAACCACGCCGCCTGACGAACCAGCGTTGCACGGCGCCGAGCGTCGGGACATAGGCGCAACCGACGCCGGCGCCGATCCCGATGCTGTAGGCGGCATAGACCTGAAGGATGGTCTGCGCCTGTCCCGCCAGCACCATGCCGAGACCGACCAGCGCCATTCCGACGCCAGCAAGCCTGCGCGCGCCCCAGCGATCGGCAAGCGGGCCGGAGACGATCCCGAGACCGAAATACAGGAAGCCCGCGAACGAAAACACCAGCGAGACCGAGCCGCGCGAGGCGCCGAACTCGCGCTGCAAGGACTCGACAAAGGACGAGAAGGTGTAGGCGCTCCCGAAACCGATGAAGGTCACGATGAACGCCGCAGCGACGACCACCCAGCCATAGAACGGCTTTGCTCTCTGATATCCGGCGTGCATGACGGCGTCCCTCATGTTCGTTCTCCCTGTGTCGCGCGGTCGCCGGCCTTGGCAGGCGGATAGAGCAGCATCTGCGTGCAGCGAAACAGCGCGATGGTCCTGCCGGTCGCCTCGCTCGTGATCTCCGCGTCCCACACCTGGGTGGTGCGGCCGGCATGAACGAGGCGCGCCTCGCAGCTCACGCCGCCTTCGCGCGCGGCGCCGATGAAATTCGTTTTCAACTCGCCGGTCGCGAAGCCAATGGCGCCGTCCGGCAAGGAGGCGAGACAGCCGAACCCGCATGCGGTGTCAGCCAGGGCGACGATGCTTGCGCCGTGCAACAGCCCGTGCGGCGAGAAGTGCTTCTCTGCGATCTCGAAGCGGCCGCTGATGTGGCCGCGTCGGGCTTCGAGCCATTGCAAGTCCAGCAGGCCGGGCAGGCTGCCGGCTTGCGATGCGTTGATGCGATCGACGATTTGGTTGGGATGCCCGTCCGCAGCGACCTCGTGCTGAGCGAGTCTATGTGTGGCCTCAATCATGTCTTGGTTCCATCAGTCCTGACTTCAGCAAGGAGCTGAAAGCCGCCCGCGGACGCCGGAAATAAAGATTAGATAATCTAATCTTATTGGTTCGGCTTTCTCTGCGTTGACGCGGCTTCCAGCATTAAGATAGGCTGATAGAGCGCCCGGATAACCGGATTGGCAAACCAGATTTGCTGCGCAATGAAGATTAGAAAATCTAAATCATGGAAAACCGGCTTCCGCCCTTGAACGCGCTCAAGGCGTTCGAATCCGCCGCCCGCCATCTCTCGGTGAAGCTCGCGGCCGAGGAGCTGTACGTGACGCCGGGCGCGGTCAGCCAGATGCTCAAGACGCTGGAGGCCCATCTCGGCGTCAAGCTGTTCGAGCGGGTGCCGCGCGGCATCTATCTCACCGACGCCGGACGCGACTATCTGCCGTCGATCCGCAATGCATTCCGCCAGATCGCGGAGGCGTCGCGCCGCGTCGCTGCATCTGTTGATGTCGGCACGCTGACGGTCAGCGTCACGCCGTTCTTTGCGTCGGCCTGGCTGGTGCCGCGCATGGCGTCGTTCCAGAACACGCATCCCGAGATCGATCTGCAGATCGTCACCAGCAACACGCTGGTCGATTTCTCGCGCAGCGGCATCGACGTCGCGGTGCGCCATGGCCTTGGCCGTTATCCGGGGCTGCGCAGCGACCGCGTCGTCACGGTCGAGATGGTGGCGGTCGCAGCGCCTTCGCTGGTCGCGCGTCTCGGGCGGCCGGCATCTCCCGGCGAACTCGCGGGCTGGCCGCAGGTGCATGATGCCGATCGCAAGGGATGGAGCCTGTGGTTTCAGGCCAACGGCATCGCGGAGGTTCGCGCGCCGCGCGGACCCTCGTTAGACGACAGCGGCCTGCTGCTGAAGGCCGTGCTGACCGGGCAGGGCGCAGGGCTGCTGCCGGCGGCGATGGTCGCCAACGAGATCGAGAACGGCGAGCTGATCCAGCTGCTCGAGACCGCGCATCTGGAGGAGTTCGCGTATTATCTCGTCTGCCCCGACAACAGGCAGGGGCTTCCGAAGATCGCGGCGTTCAGGGAGTGGATATTGGGACCGCTCGCCCAGTCAGTACCTGCGGAGCGCTAATCCGCCACGACTGCCTATCGGTAGAACGCGCTGGGCGTCGCGCCAAAATGCTTGCGAAACATCGCGGTGAAGGCGCTCTGGCTGGTATAGCCGGCATCGAGCGCGACATCGACCACCCGCGCGCCGCGCGCAAGCCGTTCGAGCGCGAACAGCAGGCGTGCCTGCTGGCGCCATTCGCCGAACGTCATGCCCGTCTCCCGGGCGAACAGCCGATGGATCGTCTTTGACGTCAGCTTCAGCCGGCGCGCCCACTGCTCGGCGGTCGAGGTGTTATCGGGGCGAGCCAGCAGCGCCGCGCAGATCCGTGCGAGCCGTTGGTCGCGCGGCATCGGCAGATGCAGCGGCAGCACGTCGATTTCGCGCAGCTGGTCGAGCAGCACGCGCATCAGGCGCTCGTCTGAGGTAGCGGGCTCATAGTCCAGCGGTACGCGCATCGCGGCGACGAACAATTCGCGCAGCAGCGGCGAGACCGTGAACACGCAGCTGGTCCGCGGCAGATTGGGCGCCGCGGCGGCATCGACGAACACGGTGCGGATCTTGACCGCGCCGCACATGCGCACCTCGTGTTCGAGATCGGCAACCAGCCACACCGCGCGATTGGGCGGCACCACCCAGGTGCCCTCGGCGCAACGCACGATCATCACGCCCTCGATCGCGTAGAGCAGCTGGCCGCGCGGATGCGCATGCAGGCCGGTCGACGCGCCGCTCGGATAGTCGATCTCCATCGCTGCCATCGGCCGCGCCGTGGCGTGATAGTCGAGGTGTCGTGTAATCAGTTCGTCCAACACGTCTTAATCTTGCATGTCCCAATTTCGCTAGGTGAGGTCATTCTAGCGTGAGACGGACGCCGACGCGACAGGTAGATGCTGGTGCCTTCTTCACCAACGCGCTGCCAGGTCATGCTCAAGCAGAAAGCCGCACTTCTCTATCCTTTCGTTGCCATCGTGCTGTGGGCCGGCAACGTCATCGTCTCCCGTCTCTCGGCGCACACGATCGGCCCGCAGGCGATCACCTTCTATCGCCTGCTGGTCGCAGTGCTCCTGATGTCGCCGTTCGTGGCGCGCGCCGCCTTGCGCAATCGCCGCGCGATCTGGCTGCATCTCGGGCCGCTCGCGATCCTCGGTTTCCTCGCGATGTGCCTGTTCCAGAGCCTGTCGTATCTGGCGGCCGAGACCACGACCGCAACCAACATGGCCGTCTTCACCGCGCTGACGCCGCTCTTGACCGTCGCGCTGAGTGCCGCGTTGCTCGGCGAGCAGCCGACGCTTGGCATGATCTGCGGCGCGCCTCTGTCGTTTGCGGGCCTCGTCTATCTCGTCAGTGGCGGTGACTCGTCGTCACTGTTGCACAACGGTGTGCACGCGGGCGACGCCCTGATGCTGCTCGCCGCGATCGTCTATGCGCTGTACGGCGTGCTGCTGAAGCGCTGGAATCTGCCGATCACCGGATGGCAGTCGACCTACATGCAGGCGCTGTGCGCGCTGGCAGTGATGTTTCCTGCATTCCTCGCGACGCCGGCGCCGCTGCGCCAGGTCAACGCTGAAACGTGGCCGCTGATCGTCTATGCCGGCGCGCTGGCCTCGGTGGTGCTGCCGTTCCTGTGGATCCGCGGTGTCGCACAGCTCGGCCCGAACCGCTGCGCGATCTTCATGAATCTGCTGCCGGTGCTGACCGCCGCGGCCGCGATCGTGATGCTGGGCGAGCCGGTCAGGTCATTCCACGTCATCGGCGGCGGCCTTGCGCTGCTCGGTGTCGCCTGCGCGCAGGCGTTTCCCCGACCGCTGAACACCGCGCGCGAGGCTCGATAGGCCGTCGTGCCTTGCTGATCTCGTGGTTTTGATCACATGTGAAAGGCCGGGCCAGAATAGAGCGCTGTGGCCCGCGATCACTTGTTCGCTCAAACGGAGTGATGCCATGCGCGCTGCCTTACGAATGCCGTTACGTATTTCCCTGGCCTTGACGCTACCCCTTGTTATCCTGTGCAGTGCGGCCGCCGACGCCGCAACTGCGCATCACCGGCGCGTGCGACAGCATCTCATCTTCCGTCCAACTGAACCGGTCGTCGCTCCGGACCGTTACGTCTATCCAGGCTTCGGGCCGATCCCGCCGGGCGAGAACAGGAATCTCGATCCATCGACCCGCGGCAGCGGCTGACGTCGCCCACCGCTGCGCCGACGCACGCAGCCATATGCCTGAGTGACCCGCCTCACATCAATTGCGGAACAGGCCTGCGAGAGTCCTGCCAGGGTGATGCAATGGTGCGTCGGCCCAATTGTGGAGGAGGGTAAATCATGCGTTCGATTACACTGAGCTTCGCCGTTGCAACTGCGATTGCTCTGTTCACGTTCGGTCAGTCGGCCTCTGCCGCCCCGATCGGGGCAGTCGTGAAGGCGTGTGACAGAACCGCGGGCTGTAACTACAGCCTCAACAAGGCCGGAGACCTGTCGGGTTGTTCCTCGAAGGCCTGCTTCTACTGCCCGAATGACGGCAAGCGCCAGTGCTTCCCGGTGCAGTAAGCAGACGGGGGCTCGCTCCCGGCGGGCCCCTTTGCTTCTCACGGATCGGCTATGCTGCGTCGGTGACCAGCCTGTGTTGATATCTCTCGGTGACACGCTTCTCGAGCGTGGCGATGGTTCCCTTGAGATTGGCGTACCGCTCATTGAGCGACCTTGCCAGGATCGGGTACCTGGCGTCCGACCGGTCACGAATCCCCGCGCGCGCCTCTTCGGTCGCGATGTCGGCTTCGATCTGCTGGCAGACCACGACAAGATCGGACAGCATCTTGCTGATCGTCGACTCTCGTCCGTCGCGTCCGCGAGCTGTCTCAAAACGATGGTGCATGTTCATGTGCGTGCTCCGAATGTCTGAGTTCGGCACACCGAGAACCGCCGGCGCCGAACTATTCATGGATGCGTCGCAAATAGCCTGCCAGTCGCGGGTCCGTAACAATACGGTCGGGGTGGTCTGGCGCGGGGGGCGACAGCCTGATGGGTCCCGCGAGACTAGTCTCGCCGCCACGCCGGAATGCAGGCGCTGAGCGTGACGCGCTTGTAGTCGCGGGCGGTATCCTGATCGCCGGCTTGTTCGGCAAACCTGACCGCGGCTTCCATGTCTTGAGCGGCGGACGCGCCGTCGCAGAACAGGCTGTGAATTTCAGCCCGGTATCGATAGGCCCTGTAGTTCATCGGGTTGTACGAAAGCGCCAGATTGTAGTTGTTTTGCTCCTCGGTGGCGACACGGCGCGCTTCATCCGATTGGCTGTTGAAGTTGGTGAGGCGATTGAGCGACTGGAGTGAGCCGAGCTCCAAATAACGCAGAGACATCGCGCCAAGACTTGCAGGAAGTGCGTCGCCCGACGAAGAAGGCTGCTCCGCCACGGTGTTCGCGCGTTCGATTTCGATCTTTTTGTACTTTATGGCGTTGTCGTAGTCCCGCAGGCTCTGGAACGTGCTCGATATCTCGCCGTTGATCGGCGCAAGATAGGCGGTCGAGAGCCGTCGATCGCTCAGCAGGTTGAGGCATGCCCGTATCTTTGCCTGCGGAGGCAACACATCGCGACATTCCTTGTCAACTACGCGCCACTCGTCCCGCGAATGCACCGTCGGCGGCGGCTGCGCAGCCGGCAGAACGAGAACCAGTGCGAAGCAGATCGCTGACCTGAGACCGCGGCTTGAGCCATCCATCCTGGTTCTTCGCCTTCAGCCCGATCTCGCTAGCTGGCGGTTGCTTCGTGCGGGCTTCCTGATCATTTGATGCCAAATAATCCTGCCGAGGGGAAGCCTACTGCCATCTCGGCCCTCGCTCTCGCCGGCTGAGGTCAGCGCGGCGACACCAGCCGCTACGATCAGCTCAGGCGCTCAGGGGTCGCAGATCGACCACGCTGCCGCCGACGCAGTTCACAGACGGACTCAAAGATGAGGCCGTTCGAGACTGGGAAAAGACCGAACGGCCCCAGCCGGCCCGTAGGACCAAAAATGGAAGAAATGGGTCGGCGCTCCAGCTACGGAGCTGCCGGGCACATGGTTTCACCGGCCAATCTGCACCGAGCAACGTTCCCTGAAGGGATGAGGCCGCTTGCTATGAGCGCGCAGGGTCGGCTTGACGACAGGTCGTCAAGACAAACGCCGCCTTGCTGCATTGCCACTCGCTGCCGAGCGCAGCGCTTGAGACCGGCCGCGGCGCAGCAACGATCGCCAGCACAGCAATCATGCCGGCCAGCGAAGTGGCAATGACGAGCCTGCCTGCTTTGGATACGAAGCGCTGCCCCAGCCAGGGACTCAAGTCGGCGGAGCGGCGAAGCTGGGCGTTACGCAAAACCTGGTCGAGATCCTGGAATTGAATGCCATCGTCGTCGTGCTGCATGGCCTTACCCCGGAAATGTTCAGGTGAAGAAAACAATGCAGGGAGGTTGAGCGCGGTTTGTTTCGCGCTCGCTTCGAGGTGCCGGAAATGATGTTTCGTTCACGTGGAGGTGACTGCCGGTTCACACCGGGCGGGCCGAAGCCCGAATGTCTCCACGGAGATACTTGGCGGCCATCGATGGACAGCCGGTTGTGGGGCTGGCGGAGAGGGAGGGATTCGAACCCTCGATACAGCTTGAGACCGTATGACGCTTTAGCAAAGCGTTGCCTTCAGCCACTCGGCCACCTCTCCAATGGCGCCGATATGCCCGACTGGGCGCTGAGCCGCAAGCGGCAGATTCAGATTGCGACAACGTGATTTGGCGGCAGCTCGGCCGCCGGCCGCCTCGGAGCGGGCGCAGAGCCTTTATACAGCGCAGCGACCTGGAGGCGTGAGGCCGATTGAATGAAAGAAATGCAAATTATAACAATGAGTTATGACAATTTATGTAAAGCTTGAGCACGGCCGGTCCCAAGGCTGTTGAAAACCGGCAGCGCCGGCTCACTCCACGCTGGCGCCGCGGCGCAGGTCGGCCTCGATCTGCAATTTGGTGCCGCCGCCGAAGCGGGCGCGGTAGACCTGCAGGTTCTCCATGATGCGCTGGACGTAGTTCCGCGTCTCCGAGAACGGAATCAGCTCGACCCAGTCGACCGCGTCGACCTTGGGATCGCGCGGGTCGCCATAACGCTCGATCCACTTCTTCACGCTGCCGCGGCCGGCATTGTAGGCGGCGAAGGTCAGGATGTAGGAGCCGCGATAGTCCTCGAGCAGGCCGCCGAGCTCGGCCGCGCCAAGCATCGCATTGTAGACCGGGTCGGCCTTCATCCGGTTGAGATCGAAGCCGATGCCGGCCCGCTTGCAGACATAGCGTCCGGCGTCCGGCGTCACCTGCATCAGGCCATAGGCCTGCGCCGGCGACACCACCGCCGGATTGAACGCGCTCTCCTGGCGCGCGATCGCGTAGACGACGCTCTGCTCGACCTCCGGCCCGACCTGGCGGAACGACGGGATGCCATTCACCGGATAGGCATAGTGATCGAACGGCAGTCCGCGGTTGAGGGCGGACTTGCCCATCAGCAGCATGCCGCGGGCATCGCCATGGCGTGCGGTGAGCTCGCCAAGACCGGCCAGCGCTTCCGGATCGCCGTTGTCGCCCATGTCGCCGAAGATCGGGATTGCGAGCTCGCGCGCGTCGATTTCGTAGAGCAGCCCGACCGCCCGCACGATCTCCAGCCGATCGGCGCCGCGGCCCCGCGGCGCGCTGTTCAGCTCGATCTGCGGCAGGCCGAGTTTTGCGCGCGCGAGCTGGCCGTAATAGCTGGTGGATTGCTCGGCGGCGCGTGCATAGGCCGCGCGCGCCTCCTGGCCGCGGCCGGCGGCTTCCGCGGCGCGGCCCTGCCAATAGCCGGCACGCGCCAGCGCCGTCGGGTTGGCGCTGCCGACGCCGATCCGCGCGAAATGCTGGGAGGCGAGGGCGGGATCGTTGAGGAAGCGCAGCGCGATCCAGCCCGAGGTGAATTCCTGCTCGGTCTTGTAGATGTCGCGGGCCGGCAGCGCCGCGTCGCGCGCGATCAGATAGGCGGTGCGAAACTCGTTGACGTCGATCATCTTGCGCGCCAGCAGGCGGCGCTCGACCCACCATTCGTCGGCATTGTAGAGCCGAGCGGCGTCCTTCGGCGCGCTCAGCATCAGCCGCGCGGCCTCGGTGAACTTCTCCTCGCGGCGGAGCAGCTGGATCTTGGCGAACAGATAGCCGGTGTCGCCGGACAGTTCGCTCGGCACCGCTTCCAGCAGCGCGCGCAGGTTCGAGCCCTTGCGGTTGGCGGCGATGCGCGCCTTGGCGAGCGCCAGGTAGCCGGAGCCAAGCCGCTTGGCCTCGCGGATGCCGGCAGCCTCGTTGTCGGTGCCGTAGAGCATCGTGTCCATGCGCGCCTTGTGGTCGGCGGCGGTCAGGAACGAGCCGAACATTTCGAGCGCGGTGGTCTCGGTCTCTTCGCTCATCCCGTCATTGCGCCAGGCTTCGCGGACCAGGCGCTCGGCATTGCCGCGGTCGCCGCGTCCGATCATCACCTTGGCGAGCGCGAGCCGGCCCTTGGCGGAAACCGGCGATTCATTCTGGAACCAGGCCCAGACCGCGGAGTCGTCGCGATGGTCGTCCCACAGCGAGGCCTCGATGCGGCGGCGCAGGAAGGTCTGCGAGGGCCAGCTCGGATTGGCGTCGAGGAAGGAGCGGTAGCGCTCGACCGAGGCGCCATTGTCCTCGCTGCGCAGGATCAGCCATTCCGCAAGCTTGCGCGCGACCGGATCGGAGATCGACGCCTCGGCCTCGGTCGCATCAGAGGGCCTGCGCTTGCGCAGCAGCTCGACGACACTGGCGAGCGCTTCCTTGTCCGACTGCGAGGTCGACGATGTCGCGGCCACGGCCGCAGGCAGCACCGGCTTGCGCGCGATCGGCGCGGCATGCTGGCGGGTTGCCGGAACCAGCGCGGGGGCGGGCACCGATCTGCTCGAGACAGTACCTGTTGCCGCCGGCGAGGTGTGTTTTGAAGTCGTGGACGTGGTGGTCCTCGGTTCGGCGGACTTCGGAGCTGTTGTCTTGTGCGCCTCGGTCTTGGCAGCCTCAGATTTGGGAGGGACGGCCTTGGTTCCGTCAGTCTTGGCCGTGCCGGACTTGGAAGCGGCGGTCTTGGCAGCATCGGTCTTGGCAGCGTCGGTCTTGGCCGTGCTGTGCTTGGTCTCGCCGCTCTTGGTTTCGCTGCTCTTGGCTTCGCTGCTCTTGGTCGCGGCTGGCTTGGAAGCCGCCGCCGCCGGCTTCGAAGTCGAGGTCTTGGGAGTGGTGCTCTTGGAAGCCGCAGTCTTCGGCGCGGCAGGCTTCGCAGCACTGGATTTGGAAGCCGTGTCCTGGGCAGCCGGCTTTGCGGTTGGAACATCTTCGGCGGCCCGGGCGTCGGGCGTGATGGCGGCAAGGCCGACAACGAGCGCCAAGCTCGTCGCCAGCGCCGTCGACCGCAATGTGCCTGCGCGAACGGAACGGATCACAGAAGTCCTCTGCGGCCCCGAATCATCTGGTCGTTTGGGCCATGGGTTCTTATTTGATTGAAAACGTAGACAAAATACTAAGAAGCCTGCCGGTGCGGCTGTTTGCGCCAGCACAAAGGCAAAATCGCGGCTGGAAGCGGTTTCGCGCGCCGCAGATTACCGTTGGGAATAGGTACGGTACGGCCCTTTCGCCTGTCGGCCAGACCCGATATGAATTGCCTTTCATGGCGTTTCGCATCAACCGGGTGCCGGTTGCACGGACGTAAAGCACGACAACAACAAGGGTCCGTCGACCTAGCCTTTAGCCTGAAGCGTTTGGAGGAAGTCCATGGCAGCCAAGACAAAATTCCGGGGATCATTCACTGCCTTGGTGACGCCCTTCAAAAACGGCTCGGTCGATGAGGCGGCGTTCCGCGGCCTCGTGAACTGGCAGATCGCCGAGGGCACGCACGGCCTGGTGCCGGTCGGCACGACCGGTGAGAGCCCGACGCTGAGCCATGATGAGCACAAGCGGGTGGTCGAGTGGTGCATCGAGGAAGCCAAGGGCCGGGTGCCGGTGATCGCCGGCGCCGGCTCGAATTCGACCAAGGAGGCGATCGAGCTCGCCGAGCACGCCGAGAAGGCCGGCGCCAACGCGGTGCTGATCGTGACCCCGTACTACAACAAGCCGACCCAGGAAGGCATGTATCAGCACTTCAAGGCGATCAACGATGCGATCGGCATTCCGATCATCATCTACAACATTCCGCCGCGCTCGGTGATCGACATGTCGGTCGACACCATGAAGCGGCTGTTCGAGCTGAAGAACATCGCCGGCGTCAAGGACGCGACCGCCAGCATGGTGCGGGTCTCGCAGCAGCGCGCCGCGATGGGCGAGGACTTCAACCAGCTGTCCGGCGAGGACGCGACCATCATCGGCTACATGGCGCATGGCGGCCATGGCTGCATTTCGGTGACCTCGAACGTCGCGCCGCGGCTGTGCTCCGAGTTCCAGACCGCCTGGCAGAAGGGCGACGTCGCCACCGCGCTCAAGATCCACGACAAGCTGATGCCGCTGCATACCAACCTGTTCATCGAGAGCAATCCGGCGCCGGTGAAATATGCGATGTCGCTGCTCGGCAAGCTCGACGAGAAGCTGCGTCTGCCGATGGTACCGGTTGCTGAATCCACCCGCCAGGCCGTCCGCAGCGCCATGGTGCATGCCGGCCTGATCAACTGAACCGGGGCCTGTACTGCCGTGAATAATGCCGTGCGCAGTGTCGAGCAGAAGGGGATGGGAATGCTGAAGGAATTCCGCGATTTCGCCATGAAGGGCAATGTCGTCGACCTCGCCGTCGCCGTCATCATCGGCGCGGCCTTCGGCGCGATCGTCACCTCGCTGGTCGGCGACATCATCATGCCCATCGTCGGCATGATTGGCGGCCTCGACTTCTCCAATTACTTCATCCCGCTTGCCAAGAACGTGACTGCCACCAATCTGGCCGATGCCAAGAAGCAGGGAGCGGTGCTGGCTTACGGCAATTTCATCACGCTGATCGTGAATTTCGTCATCGTCGCCTTCGTGCTGTTCATCGTGATCCGCCTGATGAGCCAGTTCAAGCGCAAGGATGAGGCCAAACCGGCCGAGCCGCCGAAGCCGTCCGACGAAGTCGTGCTGCTGACGGAAATCCGCGACCTCCTCAAGAAGAGCTAAAGTGGCCGAGAAGAACGAACGCCCGATCAAGGTTGTCGCCGAAAACCGAAAGGCCCGCTTCAACTACGCAATCGAGGACACCATCGAGGCCGGCATTTCGCTGACCGGCACCGAGGTGAAGTCAATTCGCAGCGGCAAGAGCACGATCGCGGAATCCTATGCGGATTCCAAGAACGGCGAGCTGTGGCTGATCAACGCCAACATCCCTGAATATCTGCAGGCCAACCGCTTCAACCACGAGCCGAAGCGGCCGCGAAAACTGCTGTTGCATCGCAAGCAGATCAACAAGCTGCTCGGCGCGGTCGACCGCGAGGGCATGACGCTCATTCCACTAAAACTGTACTTCAACGAGCGCGGCCGTGCCAAACTGCTGCTCGCGGTTGCCAAGGGCAAGAAGCTGCACGACAAGCGCGAGAGTGAGAAGAAGCGCGACTGGAGCCGCGAAAAGGGCCGCCTGATGCGGGCGCGGGGATAGCGCGCCGTCATTTTGCGATGACGGCGGATGGGAGATGGGCCGATGAGCCAGAGCAGCCTCACCGACGTCGACTGGAGCAAGATCCCGGCGCCCACCGATGATGGCGGCGCGGCGCACCTGACTGGCATGACGATCCCGCCGGTGACCTTGCGGGCCACCAACGACACGTCCGTGACGCTGTCGGCGCTCAAGGGCCGCACCGTGGTGTTTGCCTATCCGCGAACCGGCGAGCCCGGCAAGATTGGGCTGGTCGACGATTGGGACATGATCCCCGGCGCCCGCGGCTGTACGCCGCAGACCTGCGCCTTCCGCGACCTGTTCGCCGAGCTGAAGGCGGCCGGCGCCGCAGAAGTGTTCGGGCTGTCGACGCAAAGCAATGCCTACCAGACCGAGATGGCGTCGCGCCTGCACCTGCCGTTCCCGGTGCTGTCGGACGAAGCTCTGGAACTGACGCACACGCTGAGATTGCGACGATGTCGGTCGCAGGCCTGACGCTGATCAAGCGGCTGGCGCTTGTGATCGACGATGCGCGCATCACGCACGTGTTCTATCCGGTGTTCCCGCCTGACCGGAACGCGGGCGATGTGCTGGAATGGCTGAAGGACAATCCGCGCAACGACTAGCTAGCGCAGCCGTCGCAGGGGACTGCCAAGATATCGAAAACAACCCCATGCAAAGGAGCCGGCGGCGGCCGGCATTCGACCAGGCAACTTGACACGTCGGGCAACTCAGGAATATTTTCTATTATTCCGAAGTTGGCGGGTGTCCCATGGCGTTTGCGGGCTTCGGATAGCGGTTCGCAAAGCGGATACCGGAAAGGGCGCTAGCCCAGTTCCTTGCGCACCGTCGCGAAGACCTTGCGGAACATCTCGGTCGTCAGCACACCGGTGTTCGTGTTGTAGCGCGAGCAATGGTAGCTGTCGTAGAGCTTGTACTTGCCGACGCTATGCACGGCGCCATGCACAAACGGCGCTGCGGCCAGACGAACCCCCAATGCTTTCAGGGTTGATTCGTGGGCGATGCGCCCGAGCAGCACGATGGCCCGTACCTTCGGCATCGCAGCGATGGTGGCGCTGAGGAACTGCCGGCAGGTGTTGATCTCGGCCGACAGCGGCTTGTTCTGCGGCGGCACGCAGCGCACCGCGTTGCTGATCCGGCTGTCGACCAGCGTCATGCCGTCGTCCGGCCGCGCCTGGTAGACGCCGCTGGCAAAGCCATATTCGAGCAGGGTGGCGTAGAGCAGGTCACCGGCATAGTCGCCGGTGAAGGGCCGGCCGGTGCGGTTGGCGCCCTGCATGCCCGGCGCGAGCCCGACGATCAACAGCCGCGCATTCGGGTCGCCGAAGGATTCCACCGGCGAGTTGAACCAGTCCGGGTGGAGTTTGCGCGCCTCTGCGCGAAAGTCGGCCAGCCTGACGCAGAGCTGACAGTTGCTGTCGGGACGCTGAGATGCGGCGACGAGGCTACTCGTCGAAATCGTCATCGGCTCCCCGTGGGGCCATGGTGGTCGCGCGCTGCAGGAACTGCGGGGAGTGATGACGCGGTTCGCGGGGTTCGCGCGGGGCCGGGCGTTCCGACGGATCGCGGCCAAGCTTGGATTGCAGCTCGACGAGGTCGGTGAAGACGTCGGCCTGGCGGCGCAGCTCGTCGGCGATCATCGGCGGCTGGCTGGCAATGGTGGAGATGACGGTGACGCGAACGCCGCGGCGCTGCACGGCCTCGACCAGCGAGCGGAAGTCACCGTCGCCGGAAAACAGAATCATCTGGTCGATGTGCTCGGCAAGTTCCATGGCATCGACCGCGAGCTCGATGTCCATGTTGCCCTTCACCTTGCGGCGGCCGCTGGCGTCGATGAATTCCTTGGTCGCCTTGGTGACGACGGTGTAGCCGTTGTAGTCGAGCCAATCGATCAGCGGACGGATCGACGAATACTCCTGATCCTCGATGATCGCCGTGTAGTAGAACGCGCGAAGCAGCGTGCCGCGACTCTGGAATTCCTTCAGAAGGCGCTTGTAGTCGATGTCGAAGCCCAGCGTTTTTGCGGTGGCGTAAAGATTCGCTCCGTCGATGAAGAGCGCGATCTTGTTGGAAACAGGTGACGACATCAAAGTGTTCTCGCGTGGTTGTTAGTGTTCTTAGCGCGGCGGTGATCAACCGCGCGCAATTTCCGGCGTTGCTGCCTAAAGTTCAGTGAATCTTTCCCCACGACAGTCACCACCGCAATTATGGTGAGGCGAGGGCAAAAAGCCTAGACCTTTGACATTGCAATGAAGAGATTTACTTGTCTGGGACAGCAACCTAGCCATGTCGTCAGACGCTCCGGCCCTTCTGGCCCCGGCAGACCGGGTTATCAGAGCCTGTTGGGAAGGCAAATCACAAATTTTACCTTGCGAAGCGGGGGCTAGCCCTATAACTAACCCTCATAACCTACATGTTCGGTCCCTTTTACCACGGAGCGCCTCGAGATGGCTCGCGTCACCGTCGAAGATTGCATTGATAAGGTCGACAATCGTTTCGACCTCGTCCTGTTGGCTGCGCATCGCGCCCGGATGATCTCGTCGGGATCGCAACTCACGGTTGATCGCGACAATGACAAGAACCCGGTCGTGTCGCTGCGCGAGATCGCCGATTCGACGATCTCGCCCGAAGATCTGAAGGAGGAACTGGTACACTCCCTGCAGAAGTTCGTCGAGGTGGACGAGCCCGAGCCGGACACTGTGCCGCTGATCGGTTCCGCTGGTGCCAGCGTCGACGCCGACGACACCGAGGTCGCGGTCGAGCGCATGACCGAGGAAGAACTGCTGAAGGGCCTCGAGGGCCTCGCGCCCCCGGAAGAGCAGCCCGAGGAAGACGAGTAAGCTCGTCCTTCAGCTCCCGGTTTCGAACCGATTTGAAAAAGGCCCGGACATTGCTCCGGGCCTTTGCTTTTGTTGACAATTTTGCTGTTACGGTGCGTCCTATGCGGGCGCGGGAAATTGAATGGTTCCAGGGCCCGTGCGGGGTGCAGCTTCGTTCGAAAGCGCACTAGATTGAGGAAGAAGGGACGTTAGGGTCCCGCGCGAGAGGCAGCGAGTTCATGGCGTATCGACGCCGCAGTTCCATCCAGATGCAGGCTGCAACCGAAACGGTCGCGGTGGCGCCGGCGTCGTCCGCGGCGGAGAGGCCGGTCAAGCCGCGGACGCGCATGATGCGACAATATGACCTCGTCGAACGCGTCCGTTCCTATAACCCCGACACCAACGAGGACCTGCTCAACCGCGCCTATGTCTACGCCATGAAGGCGCACGGCACGCAGACGCGTGCCTCCGGCGATCCCTATTTCTCGCACCCGCTCGAGGTCGCCGCGATCCTCACCAATCTCAAGCTCGACGACGCCACGATCGTGGCGGCACTGCTGCACGACACGATCGAGGACACCGAGGCGACGCGGGCCGAGATCGACCATGTGTTCGGCCACGAGATCGGCGCGCTGGTCGAGGGCCTGACCAAGTTGAAACGGCTGGAACTGGTGTCGCGCGAGGCCAAGCAGGCCGAGAATCTGCGCAAGCTGCTGCTTGCGATCGCCGACGATGTCCGGGTGCTGCTGATCAAGCTCGCCGATCGCCTGCACAACATGCGCACGCTGGAATTCGTGCCGCCGGCCTCGCGCCGCCGCATCGCCGAGGAGACGCTGGATATCTATGCGCCGCTGGCCGGCCGCATGGGTATGCAGGAGATGCGCGGGGAACTGGAGGACCTGTCGTTCTTCGTGCTCGATCCCGAGGCCTATGCGGTGGTCAAGCAGCGGCTCGATTCACTGGCCGAGCGCAACCGCAATTTGATCGGCGAAATCGAAACCCAGCTCTCCAAGAACCTGCAGAAGAACGGCATCACGGCGCGGGTGTTCGGCCGCCGCAAGCAGCCGTTTTCGATCTGGACCAAGATGGAGCGCAAGTCGGTCGGCTTCGAGCAACTGTCCGACATCTACGGCTTCCGCGTCATCCTCGACGATGTCGGCGCCTGCTACCGCGCGCTCGGCATCGTCCACACCACCTGGCCGGTCGTGCCGGGCCGCTTCAAGGACTACATCTCGACCCCGAAGCAGAACGACTACCGGTCGATCCACACCACGGTGATCGGTCCGGGCAAGCAGCGCGTCGAGCTGCAGATCCGCACCGAGGAGATGAACCAGATCGCCGAGTTCGGCATCGCCGCGCATGCCTTCTACAAGGAGGGGGCAGGCTCGCCGCATGAGCGGCTGAAGCACGAGTCCAACGCCTTCGCCTGGCTGCGCCACACCATCGGCATCCTCTCGGAAAGCTCCAATCCGGAGGAATTCCTCGAGCATACCAAGCTCGAGCTGTTCCACGACCAGGTGTTCTGCTTCACGCCGAAGGGCAAATTGATCGCGCTGCCGCGCAACGCCAACGTGATCGATTTCGCCTATGCCGTGCACACCGGCGTCGGCAACAGCGCGGTCGGCTGCAAGATCAACGGCAAGTTCGCGCCGCTGTCGTCCGAGCTGCAAAACGGCGACGAGGTCGAGGTGCTGACCTCGAAGGCGCAGTCGGCGCCGCCGTCGGCCTGGGAGGCGCTTGCCCGAACCGGCAAGGCGCGCGCCGCGATCCGGCGTGCCACCCGCGATGCGGTGCGCGACCAGTATGCTGGCCTCGGCCGCCGCATCGTCGACCGCCTGTTTGCCCGCGCCAAGATCGAATATGCCGACGACAAGCTGAAGGGCGCGTTGCCGCGGCTCGCGCGCACCTCGATCGAGGAGGTGATGGCCTCGGTCGGGCGCGGCGAGATCAAGGCCTCCGACGTCGCGCGTGCGATGTATCCCGACTACAAGGAAGAGCGACTGGTGCGCTACGGCGCCAAGAAGAGCCTCACCGCGAAGCTCAAGACGCAGAACCCGCCGCATCCGGCCCGCGCCACCTCGGTGATCCCGGTGCGCGGCATCAATTCCGACCTGCCGGTGAAGTTCGCGCCGAATGGCGGCGCGGTGCCGGGTGACCGCATCGTCGGCATCGTCACGCCGGGCGAGGGGATCACGATCTATCCGATCCAGGCGCCGGCGCTGAAGGATTTCGAGGAGGAGCCTGAGCGCTGGCTCGACGTGCGCTGGGATATCGACGAGACCATGCCGCAGCGCTTTCCGGCGCGCATTCTGGTCCACAATGTCAACGAGCCCGGCAGCCTTGCCCAGATCGCGACCGTGATCGCAGAGCACGACGGCAATATCGACAACATCCACATGTCGCGCCAATCGCCCGATTTCACGGAGCTGACCATCGACCTTGAGGTCTATGACCTCAAGCATCTCAGCGCTATCATTGCGCAGTTGCGCGCCAAGGCCGTCGTCGCACGGGTCGAGCGCGTCAATGGCTGAATTGTCGTCGTTGCCGGGCTTGACCCGGCAACCCATCTTTTGAAGAGGATGGATGCGCGGGTCAGGTCCGCGCATGACGGCTTAAACTTGCAGGTCAGGGAAATGTCAAAGGCTCCTCCGCTCCGTCTCGGTATCAATGTCGATCACGTCGCGACTCTGCGCAATGCGCGGGGCGGGGCGCGGCCCGATCCGGTGCGGCTGGCGCTTGCCGCGATCGCGGCCGGCGCCGACGGCATCACCGCGCATCTGCGCGAGGATCGCCGTCACATCCGCGACGAGGACATGGCGCGGCTCAAGGCCGAGATCTCCAAGCCGCTGAATTTCGAGATGGCGGCGACCGACGACATGCTGCGGATCTCGCTCGCCACCAAGCCGCACGCGGTCTGCCTGGTGCCGGAACGGCGCCAGGAGCTCACCACCGAAGGCGGCCTCGACGTGGTCGGCCAGCACAATGCGCTGGCTCCGTTCATCGCGCGGCTCAGCGATGCCGGCATCCGGGTGTCGCTGTTCATCGCCGCCGATCCCAGGCAGATCGAGATGGCCGCCAAGCTGAAGGCGCCGGTGATCGAGATCCACACCGGCGGCTGGTGCGATGCGGTGGTCGACGGCCACAAGGACAAGGCGGAGGCCGAGTGGAAGCGCATCGTCGCCGGCGCGAGGCTCGCGCAGGCGGCGGGGCTCGAGGTCCATGCCGGTCACGGGCTCGACTATGAGACCGCGGAGACGATTTCCGCGCTGCCCGAAATCCGCGAGCTCAACATCGGCTATTTCATGATGGGCGAGGCGCTGTTCGTCGGCATCGCCGAGACGGTGCGCGAGATGCGCGCGGCGATGGACCGCGGCCGCGCCAAGGCCCAGGGTGTGGCCGGCGCATGATCATCGGCATCGGCTCCGACCTGATCGACATCACCCGGATCGCGAAGGTGATCGAGCGGCACGGCGAGCGATTCCTCGATCGCATCTTCACCGACGCCGAACGCGCCAAGGCGCTGCGCCGCGCCAACAGCGAGAAGATGGTGGTCGCAACCTACGCCAAGCGCTTCGCCGCCAAGGAGGCCTGCTCCAAGGCGCTCGGCACCGGTATCCGGCGCGGGGTGTGGTGGAAGGACATGGGGGTGGTGAACCTGCCGGGAGGGCGGCCGTCGATGAAGCTGACCGGCGGCGCGCTGGCCCGGCTGCAGGAACTGACGCCCGAGGGCATGCAGGCGCAGATCGACCTGTCGATCACGGACGATTGGCCGCTGGCGCAGGCCTTCGTCATAATTTCGGCGGTTGCCCCGGCCAGATGAGCGCGCGGCGCCGGAATTTGCCGGAAAACTTCAGCAAACTAAAAAATCATTGACATTTCAATGAATTGCGAAGTTTTGAGGCGGCGATTGATTGCGCCCCTGCGAACAACCGTCTAAAACGCCGCAGGGTATATCGAGCGAGACGCGGATTTCGGGTTTACGCCGGAATTTGCCCTCAAGATCAGAATCAAGGCCATTTTCCTCACGCGGGGGGCGAACGCCTCGCGTGGAGAGAACGTTCTGCCACCGCGTGGGCATCAGGGCCCGCGGGAATTGGGAAAGCAATGAGCGCGACCACCGGGACCAAATCTGAGAGCGGCTTGGGCGAGACCATCCGCGTCGTCATCCATGCCCTTCTGATCGCGCTCGTCATCCGCACTTTCCTGTTCCAGCCGTTCAACATCCCCTCGGGGTCGATGAAGGCGACGCTGCTGGTCGGCGACTATCTGTTCGTCTCGAAATATTCGTACGGCTACAGCCACTATTCGATCCCGTTCTCGCCGAACATTTTCTCGGGCCGCATCTTCGGATCGGAACCGAACCGCGGCGACATCGTGGTGTTTCGCCTGCCGCGGGATGACTCCACCGACTACATCAAGCGCGTCATCGGCCTCCCGGGCGACCGCATCGAGGTCCGCAACGGGCTGCTCTACATCAACGATGAGCCGATCAAGCGCGAGCGGCTGAGCGATTTCATCGGCGAGGATCCCTGCGGCTCGGCGGATGCCACCGCCCGGGTCAAGCGCTGGAAAGAAACGCTGCCGAACGGCGTCAGCTATGAGTCGCTGGACTGCACCGACAACAGCTACATGGACAACACCATCGTCTACACCGTTCCGCCCGGGCATTTCTTCATGATGGGCGACAACCGCGACAACTCCACCGACAGCCGCTTCCTGTCGCAGGTCGGCTACGTGCCGTTCGAGAACATCATCGGGCGCGCCAGATGATCTTCTTCTCGATCGCCGAGGGTGAGCAGGCCTGGATGGTCTGGCGCTGGCCGTTCGCGGTGCGGTGGAATCGCCTATTCTCCATCGTGCGATGAACGACGACACCGCAGCCATCAACGATCAAGCGCCGACCGGCGAGCCGAGCCAGACGCCTGCCGCCGAAAGCACGGCCGCGCCGAAGAAGCGGCGCAGCAAGGCTGCCAAGGCGGCTGAAGAGAAGGCGGCGATCGCCGGCACCGAGGCGCGTATCGGCTATACGTTCTCGGATGCCGCGCTGCTGACCACTGCGTTCACCCACGTGTCCGCGCTGAAGCCCGCTACCCGCAACCGCGCCGACAGCTACCAGCGGCTGGAATTCCTCGGCGACCATGTGCTCGGGCTGATCGTGTCGGACATGCTGTTCCGGGCGTTCCCGAAGGCCGACGAGGGCGAATTGTCGAAGCGGCTCGCCGACCTCGTGCGCAAGGAGAGCTGCGCCGATGTCGCCAAGTCGCTCGGGCTGCTCGAGGACATCAAGCTCGGCATGGTGAAGGCGGTCGAGGGCGCACGGCTGCGCAAGTCCGTGCTCGGCGACATCTGCGAGGCGGTGATCGGGGCGATCTTCCTCGACGGCGGCTACGAGGCCGCGCGCCAGTTCGTCGAGCGCAACTGGACCGAGCGCATGCACAAGCTGCGCCGGCCGTTGCGCGATCCCAAGACCGTGTTGCAGGAATGGGCGCAGGGCAAGGGATTGCCGACGCCGGTCTATCGCGAGGTCGAACGCACCGGCCCGCACCATGATCCGCAATTCCGCGTTGCGGTCGACCTGCCGGGCCTCGCCTCAGCCGAGGGCCTCGGCGGCAACAAGCGCGCGGCAGAGAAGGCAGCAGCATCCGCGATGATCGAGCGTGAAGGCGTCGGCACCAATGACTGACGAAGCCAAGGGGCAGGGGGACGCGACGCGCTGTGGCTTCGTCGCGCTGATCGGTGCGCCCAATGTCGGCAAGTCGACGCTGGTCAACGCGCTGGTGGGCTCCAAGGTCACCATCGTGTCGCGCAAGGTGCAGACCACCCGTGCGCTGATCCGCGGCATCGTGATCGAAGGCAACGCGCAGATCATCCTGGTCGATACGCCCGGCATCTTCGCGCCGCGGCGCCGGCTCGACCGCGCCATGGTGTCGACCGCCTGGAGCGGCGCCCATGATGCCGACCTCGTCTGTGTGCTGCTCGATGCCAAGTCGGGTATCGACGAGGAGGCCAATGCGATCCTGGCCAAGCTCGAAACCGTCGCGCATCCGAAGATCCTGGTGCTCAACAAGGTCGACCTGGTTCAGCGCGAGAAGCTGTTGGCGCTGGCGCAGGCCGCCAACGAGCGGATGCGCTTCGAGCACACCTTCATGATCTCGGCGCTGTCGGGCGACGGCGTCGACGATTTGCGCCAGGCGCTGGCGAAGATGGTGCCCGCGGGACCGTTCCTCTATCCCGAGGACCAGATGTCGGATGCGCCGATGCGGCATCTGGCGGCCGAGATCACCCGCGAGAAGATCTACAGCCATCTGCATCAGGAATTGCCGTACCAGTCGACGGTCGAGACCGACAGCTGGACCGACCGCAAGGACAAGTCGATCCGCATCGAGCAGACGATCTTCGTCGAGCGCGAGAGCCAGCGCAAGATCGTGCTCGGCAAGGGCGGCGCCACCATCAAGTCGATTGGTGCACAGGCGCGCGCCGAGATCGCCGAGATCATGGGCGTGCCGGTGCATCTGTTCCTGTTCGTCAAGGTGCGCGAGAACTGGGGCGACGATCCCGACCGCTACAAGGAAATGGGACTGGACTTCCCCAAGGAATAAGAACCGGCGTCGCAATGAACGTGCCCAGAAATGTGCTGTGGTTTGAGGTGCTGCTCTATCTGTCGCTGACGCTCGATGCGTTGTCGGTGGCATTCCAGGACCGCACGCCGACCTTCGAGAGAACCGAGCAGATCATCACGGGCGAGACCCTGACGGCCGGCTGCATGATCCTGCTGCTGGTGTATTTCGTCCGGCTCGCCGCGCAGCACCGCAAGAACTGGCCGCGCTGGGTGCTGGCCGCGATGCTGGTGATATCGGTGCTGTCGCTGGTACAGGTGATCGGCGACAAGGGCCTGGAGCTCGACAGCGCCATCGAGGTGGTGTCGTGCATCCTGACCGCGGCCGGGCTGTATTATTCCTTCACCGGCGACGCGCAGGGCTGGTTCAACGCGTAGTGAGTTCGATGGCGATGTCGGCGGATTACGCTGCGCTAATCCGCTCTACAGTGCTACGCTTGCGACCATGGAATGGACCGACGAAGGCATCGTGTTGGGCGTGCGGCGGCATGGCGAATCCTCCGCCATCGTCGAGCTCTTGACGCGCGAGCACGGCCGCCATCTTGGCCTCGTGCGCGGCGGCGCCAGCTCGCGGATGCGGCCGCTGCTGCAACCCGGTAACAGCGTCACCGCGGTGTGGCGGGCGCGGCTCGACGAGCATCTCGGCATGTATGCGCTGGAAGGCACCCGGCTGCGCGCGGCGACGCTGCTCGCCTCGTCGCACGCCGTCTATGGCGTGACCCATCTGGCGGCGCTGGCCCGGCTGCTGCCGGAGCGCGATCCGCATGAAGACATCTACGAGATGCTGCGGGGGACGCTCGACGATTTCGACGACACTGGCGTTGCCGCCGTGCACCTGATCCGGTTTGAGCTCGCGATGCTGACCGAGCTCGGCTTCGGGCTCGACCTCGAGAACTGTGCGGCCACCGGGGAGACCACCGACCTGGTCTACGTGTCGCCGAAATCCGGCGGCGCCGTGTCCCGGGCCGCGGGCGAGCCGTGGCGCGACCGGCTGTTGCCGTTGCCGGCGTTCCTGCGCGAAGGCGAGGGCGGCGCCAACAGCTGGTCGGACCAGGACCTGCGCGACGGCTTTGCCATCACCGGCCTGTTCCTGCTCCGCCACGTGCTGGAGCCCCGCGGCCAGGGTCATTCCGACGCCCGCGACGGATTTATCAACGCTGTCACCAGGCGGCGGAGCCGAACGGCGGTTCCGTAAGGCCGATTCGGGTCCTAAATTCCCGCTGATTCGCGGCTTGCCCGATTCACCGCCAAGGTTTAACGCCTCCCCATGGGAAAACGTCAGATACCGCCGGAAAAGCCGGCCGAAATTCACGAGGTGCCGCTGCGTGACGCGCTCGAGGAGCGCTATCTCGCCTATGCGCTCTCGACCATCATGCATCGTGCACTGCCGGACGCCCGCGACGGGCTGAAGCCGGTGCACCGCCGCATCCTCTATGGCATGGACCTGCTCGGGCTCGACCCGCGCGCGGCATTCAAGAAGTCGGCCAAGATCGTCGGCGACGTGATGGGCTCGTTCCATCCGCACGGCGACCAGGCGATCTACGACGCCATGGTACGCCTGGCGCAGGATTTCTCCTCGCGCTACCCGCTGGTCGACGGCCAGGGCAATTTCGGCAATATCGACGGCGATAATCCGGCCGCCTACCGCTACACCGAAGCGCGCATGACCGAGGTCGCGCGGCTCCTGCTCGACGGCATCGACGAGGACGGCGTCGAGTTCCGCCTGAATTACGACGGCCAGTCGAAAGAGCCGGTCGTGCTGCCCGGCGGCTTTCCGAACCTGCTCGCCAACGGCGCGCAGGGCATCGCAGTCGGCATGGCGACCTCGATCCCGCCACACAACGCGGCCGAGCTCTGTGATGCCGCCCTGCACCTGATCGAGAAGCCCGACGCCAAGTCGAAGGCGCTTTTGAAATGGGTCAAGGGGCCGGACTTCCCGACCGGCGGCATCGTCGTCGATTCCAAGGAAGCGATCATCGAGGCCTACACCACGGGCCGCGGCTCGTTCCGCACCCGTTCGCGCTGGATGCAGGAGGAGGGCGCGCGCGGCACCTGGGTGGTCGTGGTCACCGAGATTCCGTGGCTGGTGCAGAAGTCGCGGATCGTCGAGAAGATCGCCGAGCTGATCAACGAGAAGAAGCTGCCGCTGGTCGCCGACGTCCGCGACGAGTCGGCCGAGGATGTGCGGCTCGTGATCGAGCCGAAATCGCGCACCGTCGATCCTGCGCTGATGATGGAGTCGCTGTTCCGGCTGACCGAGCTGGAAAGCAAGATCTCGCTGAATCTGAACGTGCTGATCAAGGGCCGGATTCCGAAGGTGGTCGGCCTCGCCGAATGCCTGCGCGAATGGCTCGACCATCTGCGCGACGTGCTGGTCCGCCGCTCCAATTTCCGCAAGACGCAGATCGAGCACCGCCTGGAAGTGCTGGGTGGCCACCTCGTCGCCTATCTGAACCTCGACAAGGTGATCAAGATCATCCGCACCGAGGACGAGCCGAAGCCGGTCCTGATCAAGACCTTCAAGCTCACCGAGATCCAGGCCGAGGCCATCCTCAACATGCGGCTGCGCAATTTGCGCCGCCTGGAGGAGATGGAGATCCGCACCGAGGACAAGGATCTTCGCAAGGAGCTGAAGGGCATCGAGGGGTTGCTCGGCTCCGAGACCGAGCAATGGGCCAAGGTCGGCGAGCAGGTGCGCAAGGTCCGCGACATCTTCGGACCCAAGACGCCGCTCGGCAAGCGCCGCACCACCTTCGCCGATGCGCCCGAGCATGACCTCGCCGCGATCGAGGAAGCCCTCGTCGAGCGCGAGCCGTGCACCGTCGTGATCTCCGAGAAGGGCTGGGTGCGGACGCTGAAGGGGCATGTCGAGGATCTCTCGGGGCTCGCCTTCAAGACCGACGACAAGCTCGAGCACTCGTTCTTTGCCGAGACCACCTCGAAGCTGCTGCTGTTCGCCACCAACGGCAAGTTCTACTCGCTCGATGTCGCAAAGCTGCCCGGCGGCCGCGGCCACGGCGAGCCGATCCGCATGTTCATCGACCTCGAGCAGGACGCCGCGATCATCTCGCTGTTCGTCAACAAGGGCGAGCGCAAGTTCCTGATCGCGAGCAGCGAGGGCCAGGGCTTCGTCGTCAAGGAAGAGGACTGCGTCGGCAATACCCGCAAGGGCAAGCAGGTGCTCAATGTCGAGATGCCGAACGAGGCCCGCGCGATCACGACCGTGAACGGCGACACCGTCGCGGTGATCGGCACCAACCACAAGATGGTGCTGTTCGGCCTCGACCAGGTGCCGGAGATGGCGCGCGGCCGCGGCGTGCGGCTGCAGAAATACACCAGTTCGGAGCTGTCGGATGTTGCGGTGTTCGACTCCAAGACCGGCCTGACCTGGAAGGACTCCGCCGGCCGCGAGCACAGCATGACCATGAAGGAACTGGCCGACTGGCGCGGCAACCGCGCCGACGCCGGCCGGCTCGCCCATGGCCTGCCGAAGTCGAACAAGTTCAATCGCGGCGTGGAGTAGTGGAATTGTAGCCCGGATTGCGTTTCGCTCAATCCGGGCTACGCTTACGAACAGCGCGGTGTGATAGTATCCACATTTCACCGCGCTATAACCGTCGCCAACGATCACGGGCGACGGTTGCCATGGCGCACAATCACGACCACGACCATGACCACGGCGGTCATTCTCACGGGCACTCGCACGGCGGACACTCCCGCGCGGGACACTCCCATGCCGGGCACAGCCATGCGCCCGCCAGTTTCGGCACGGCGTTCGCGATCGGCGCGTCGCTCAACACCGCCTTCGTCATCGCGGAGCTGATCTTCGGCTATTCCGCCAACTCGCTCGCCCTTGTCTCCGACGCCGTTCACAATCTCTCCGACGTCATCGCGCTGCTGCTGGCCTGGGGCGGGGCGTGGCTCGCCGGCAGGCACCCGACCGACACCCACACCTATGGCTACCGCCGTGCCTCGATCCTGGCGGCGCTGTTCAACGCCGGGCTGCTCCTGATCGCGGTCGGCGGCATCGCGGTCGAGGCGATCAACCGCTTCCGCGAGCCTGCGGAGGTCGCGAGCTGGACCGTGGTCTGGGTCGCGGCGCTCGGCATCCTGATCAATGGCGGCACCGCGCTGTTGTTCATGCGCGGCCGCGACAGCGACCTCAACGTCCGCGGCGCCTATCTGCACATGGCGGCGGATGCCGGCGTCTCGTTCGGCGTCGTGATCGCCGCGCTCTTGATCATGGCGACCGGCTGGCAGTGGCTCGATCCGGCGATCAGCCTCATCATCGCTGTGGTCGTGCTGCTGAGCGGCTGGGAGCTTGCCCGCGACAGCGTCAACCTCGCGCTTGACGCGGTGCCGAGGGGCATCGATCTCAAGCAGGTGCGGGACTATCTCGCGGCGCTCGAGGGCGTCAGCGAGGTGCACGACCTGCACATCTGGGCGATGAGCACCAGCGAGACCGCGTTGACCGCGCATCTGGTGCGGCCCGGCGGACATGACGATATCTTCCTGCATCGCGTCTGCGGCGAGCTTTCGGAGCGGTTCAGCATCCACCACGCGACGCTGCAGGTCGAGATCAGCAGCGAGACCTGTCGGCTGGCGCCGGCGGAGATGGTCTAGCCGGCGCCTTGCGCACTCGCATTCAATTGATCGGTCGGGCCCGTCTCCGTGTCTTCCACGATCGGCGACAAGACGGCACATTGCGACCGCGCGCTTTGAAGTAACGGGCTCGATCGGTGGAGGGCAACGTGAAGAAGGCTATCGGTCTTGCAATGTTGCTCTGGATCGCCGGCGCGGCGCCGCAGGCGGGTGCCCAGCCGGCGAAATCAGGCGTCGAGCGGCTCTATATCCTCAATTGCGGCGAGGGCGTTGCCGGCGACATTTCGCGCTGGTCGCCCGGCGTCAATGAAGGCAAGTCGATGGACTTCGTCGACAATTGCTATCTCATCAAGCACGCCCAGGGCTGGTTCCTGTGGGACACCGGCATTCCCGACGCGGTGGCTGCGATGCCGAACGGCCTTGCGCCCGCCGATCCCAAGGCGATCACCTGGCGGCGGCCGAAGACGCTCGCCGCGCAGCTCGACCAGCTCGGCGTGAAGCCGTCGGACATCAAGGCAATGGCCGTCTCGCACACCCATCCCGACCACATCGGCAATGTCGAACTGTTCGCCGCTGCGATGCTGTATGTGCAGAAGGCCGAGTACGAATGGCCCGGCGTCAACAACGCGCCGCGCTTCAAGCCCGAGCATCCCGTCACCAAGCTCGATGGCGACCGCGACGTGTTCGGCGACGGCAGCATCACCATTCTCACGACCCCGGGCCACACGCCCGGCCACCAGTCGCTGCTGGTGAAGCTGCCGAAGACCGGCGCGGTTGTGCTGACCGGCGATGCCGTTCACTTCAGGGATAATTGGGACAATCGACGCGTACCGAGCTTGAACGCCAGCAAGGAGCAGACGCTGGCCTCGATGCAGAAGATCGCCGACACGCTGACGAAAGAGAAGGCGCAGCTCTGGATCAACCACGACAAGGCGCAGCGCGAAGGGCTGAAGATGTCGCCGGAGTTTTACGACTGAGCCGCCTTGGGACCGCGCGCCTTCGACCAGCCTCGAAAAATCTGCGCAGTCTCTTCGTCCATCGGAAAGAAACTCTCGATCCGCAGCTCCTGCAACGTGACGTCCTGCGGCGTCCCCAGCGTTGCGATGGTCGTGAACAGCTGCAGGCGGACGTCGCCCTTGCGGAACAGCAACGGCAGCACGGGTCCCGACGCAGGTTCTGCTGGCGGCGCGGCCAACGCCGCCTCGACGCCGTCATAGGCCAGCAGGCGCTTCAGCAAATCAGCCGTCGCTGACGTGCCGTCGCTCGCGGCATCGGCTTCGATGCTTCGGACGAAGTAGCCGGCGACCTCGGTCCAGTTGGTGAGATAGGGCCGCAGCACGCCGGGTGCGACCAGTGCGTCGGCGAGATTGACCGCCGTGCCGGGCGACAGCGGCCCGACCAGGAATTCCACCAGCTGCGCGGCACCGGCATTCGCAAGCAGCAGATTCCAGTGCCGGTCGACCACGACCGCCGGAAAGGGCTCCTGCTGAGCCAATATGAAATCGAGCGCGTAACGGACCCGTGCGAGCTCAGGCGCGGCGAGATCGGTTTGCCGCCACACCGGTGCGAAGCCCGCCGCGACCAATAGCGCGTTCTGCTGCCGCAGCGGCACATCGAGCGCCGCGGCAAGCCGGATCACCATGTCGCGGCTCGGTGCCGCGCGGCCGAGCTCGAGGAAGCTCAGATGGCGCTGCGAGATATCCGCGCGCCCGGCGAGCTCGAGTTGCGAGTGGCCCTTGCGCTGCCGCCACCAGCGCAGACTGGCTGCAAAATCGCGCTGTGACATGAGTACCTGTCAGGTAGTTGCCGAAACGATCTCGCCGGGCAAGATGCCACAAGCGGGCACGAAGCGCATGGGGAGCAGGATGGGCGAGTGGATTGGCGTTGTGATTGCACTGGTGTCGAGCTGCCTAGGCGGCACGGCGGCGGCGATCACGCGTTACCTAGCGGGCAATGCCGACCCGATCACGCTTGCGATCCTGCGGTGGGCGATTGGTTTCCTCTGCGTGCTTCCCGTTGCGGTCCTGCTCGGGGCGAAGTGGCCGCGGCGCGAGGATTGGCTGGCGGTCGCGGCGCTCGGCATCGCCTTCTTCGGCGTGTTCTTCGTGCTCTACAACATCGCGATGTCCTACACGACGGCGGCGCGCGCCAGCCTGGCGCTGGCGACGTTGCCGCTCTCCACCATGGTGGTCGGCGCCGTGCTCGGCATCGAGCCGCTGACGCTGCGCAAATCGGCCGGGGTCTCGATTGCGGTGCTCGGCGTCGCCGCCGCGTTCGCATCCGGGCTGTCGGCGGCGCCAGCGGGGGCATGGCGCGGCGAGTTGATCATGGCCGCCGCGGTCCTCTGCATGGCGTTCTACAACGTGCTGTCGCGACCGTTCATCCGCCGCTCCAGCGCGCTCGGCTTCCTTGCCGTCGGCATGGGGGCGGGGGCGTCTGTGCTCGTGGCGGTCGGGGCGTTCACCGGCAGCCTGGCGACGCTGCGCGAATTCGGCACGTCGCAGTGGATCGCCGGGCTCTATCTCGGAATTGCCGGCGGCGCGCTGGCCTTCATCCTGTGGGTGATGGCGCTCGAGCGGGCCTCACCGACCCGTGTCGCCAACACCATGACGGTCAATCCGATCGCGGCCGGGCTTTTGGCGAAGCAACTGGTCGGCGAGCCGATCACGGTCAGCCTGGTCGCCGGTCTGATCGCGGTCTGCGCCGGAATCTGGATCGCGACGTCGGAGGCCAAGCCGGCCTGATCAGCTGTGCGGGGTGGACGGCGCGGTCACCGGCGGGGCGGGAACATGTTTCGGCTTCAGCGTGCCGGCATAGAACGACAGGGCGTAGACCAGGATGATGCCGGCCAGATAGACCCCATAGGATTGCGGCGGGGTGATCGCCCATTTCATGAGGCGTCGGATCGGATTTTGCGGGCCGGCAGTGTTGTCCATGCGTTCCTTGTGCGCGAAGCCAGGGGCAAAGGGAAGTGGATTCGCCGGCTCCAGCGGCGCTGTTCCCTTGTGAAATGATGCGGCCGGGCGGCCTTGCAATGCCGCATTGGCGTCCGCATCTGTCACGCGACGACCAGCCCTTCCTCCCGCACCAATTGCCCGGCATAATCCAACGTATGGAACTGACGCCCCGTTTGCGCCTCATGAATTGGCTGGTCCGCCAGGGTCTGACCGGCCTGCCGGAAAACGACCTGCTGCGCGGCTTCTGCGAGCGCTGCCGGGCCGCCGGCATGCCGCTGTCGCGGGCCATCGTCTTCATCGATACCCTGCATCCGATCTTCGAGGGGCGCGGCTTCCGCTGGAACGATGGCGAGAGCAACGAGGCCGACATCTTCGAATACGGCTCGACCAGCACCGGCGAGGCCAACCAGAACTGGCGGCGGTCGGCGTTCCATCACATGCTCGAAAACGGCCATGACGAGATGGTCATCGATCTCGCTGGGCCGCACGATTTCTCGATGATCGGCGACCTCGCCGAGAAGGGCCACAAGCATTTCGCCGCCTTCGTGCACCGCTTCGGCGAGGCCGGCACGATCGGCGAGATGGACTGCTTCTATTCCTACTACACCACCCGGCATTCGGACGGTTTCGGTGAGAACCATATGGCGTCGCTGCGTGACCTGGTGCCGGTGCTCGGGCTCGCGATCAAATCGGCCGCGCAGGTCGAGATCGCCCGCACGCTCGGACGGGTCTATCTCGGCCGCGAGACGGCGGAGCAGGTGCTGCGCGGGCGCATGCAGCGCGGCATCACCGAGAAGATCAAGGCCGTGCTGTGGTACTCCGACGTGCGCGGCTCGACCGCGATCAGCGAGCGCATCGGCCCCGACGAGATCATTCCGTTCCTCAACGATTACGCCCAGGCCTCGATCGACGCGATCCATGACGCCGGCGGCGAGGTGCTGAAGTTGATCGGCGACGGCGTGCTGGCGATGTTCACCGGCGAAAACCTGGCGGGTGCCAAGCGCGCGGCGCTGCGGGCCGAGCACAAATTCCGTGGCAACATGGATGCGTTGAACGAGCGCCGCGCTGCCGATGGACAGCCGACGACGACGGCCTATGTCGGCCTTCATGTCGGTGAAGTGTTTTACGGCAATATCGGCAGCGAGGACCGGCTGGACTTCACGGTGGTCGGGCCCGCCGTCAACGAGGTCAGCCGGATCGCCTCGATGTGCGCCTCGGTCGACCGCGAATTGCTGACCTCGACCGCCTTCCGCGCCGGGCTCGATGCCGCCGGCCGCAACTACCTGGTCTCCACCGGCCGCTTCGTGTTGCGCAGCATCGGCCATGCCCAGGATCTCTACACGCTGGATCCGGCCGTTGCTGGCGACGAGGTGGTCGGCGGAAAATATGAGCGGTATCTGGCGAGCTAGGCTCTCTCACCGTCATTGCGCTCACCGTCATTGCGAGCGAAGCGAAGCAATCCATTTTACCGCATGCGGAGACGTGGATTGCTTCGTCGCTGTCGCTCCTCGCAATGACAATCGTTCAGCACCGCGCCGGCTCGCCGACCATGTCGGGTTGCCGGGTCAGCGACACCGCGGGCGACAGCAGGATCACCAGCGCCTGGGCGGCGAAGATCGCGGCGGCGAGGTACAGGCAGGCTTCGGCGCCGTAAAAGCCACCGACGATGGCGCCGAGCGCGGAGCCGAGCGGGCGGGCGCCATAGCTCATGATGTTGATCGCCGAGACGCGGCCGAGCAGCGAGGGCGGCGTCACCGACTGCCTGAGCGTGGTGGTCGAGATCACCCAGAGGATCGGGCCGACGCCGAGCAGGAAGAAGCCGAGGCCCGCGAGCAGCGGGGTCGCGATCCAGGTCGTCAGCGCCATCACCAGCGAGGCGACAAGGCCGGTGACCGGGCCGAGCCCGATTACGGTGCCGAATGCCAGCCGCTTCATCACCCGGGTTGCGAACAGCGCGCCGACCACCATGCCGACCCCGTACATCGCAAGCGTCGTGCCGACACCGGTGGCGCTGAGCCCGAGGTGGCGCACCGCATAGGGCACGAACACGGCGAGCAGCAGGAAGGATGCGGTGTTGAAGATGAACTGGGTGATGAACACAGGCCGCAGCAAGGCGTGATGCATCACGAAGGCCGCGCCTTCCTTGATGTCCTGCAACGGATGACGGCGCGGAGCGGGCGCGCGCGCGGCTCGTAGAGGCCGGCAAGCAGCACGACCGCGATCGCCGACAGCGCCGCGGCGAAGCCGAACGCTGGCGCGGCGCCGACCCAGCCGACCAGCACGCCGCCGAGCGCGGGTCCGCTGGCGAAAGCGACGGTGCGGGCGAGCTCGATGCGGGCGTTGGCGGCCGGCAATTGCTGCGACGTCACCAGCGACGGGACCAAAGCGGGCGCAGCGACGCTATAGGCAACCGTGCCGCAGACTGCGATGAAGCCGAGCAAGGCGAGCAACGGCAAAGTCATCGCGCCGAGCCAGAGCAACAGCAGGATCGCGGCAAGCGCCGCCGCGCGCAGCGCCTCGGAGCCGGCCATCACCCAGCGCCGCGATACGCGGTCGGCAAGCAGGCCGGCCGGAATCGCAAACAGGATGAAGGGCAGCGTCAGCGCGGTCTGCAGCAGGCCGGTCTGGCCTTCGCCGACGCCGAGCACCAGCACGGCGACGATGGGCGCGGCCGCAAGCGCGATTTGTTCGGCCGATTGCGCGGCGAGGTTGGACCAGGCCAGGCGATTGAAGGTGCTTGGCAGGCGAGGCGTATCGGCGGACATGGCAGAATCCCTGGAAAATTCGACTGCCTTGAGTGTGTGGTTGGAAGACGTCCGATCCCACCCGTTTCCCGACAACGCAAAAAAGGCCCGCCGGGAGAGGCGGGCCTTGTCGCTGATATCAAAGCGCGGTCACGTCATTGCGGCGGGGCTGCGAGCTGGCCGGTGATGGTGCCGGACAATGTGGCCGGTCGGGCATCCTCGCCATTCGCAGGGTCCGCGCGGGCCTCGGCCTTGCGCTGCGCCAGCGCGCTGGTCAGGCTGGTGAGGGCGTCCGATCCTGCCGGGAAGCCGGCCTCCGAGAGGATCTTGTCGATCATCGGCTTGAATGCCGAGACCGACAGCAACTGCGCGGCGAGCCCGTCGCCGAGCCCGAGACCGCCATTGCCATTGGCATGGCCGTTGGCGCCGCCGCGGCCGAGCATGCTGCCGGTGTCGAAGATCCGGATATCGGAGATCTTCTCGATCGGCTTCACCGCCTCGGCGAGCGCACTCGGGATCACGTTGATCCGGGCGAGGTTGAGATCGTAGTCGATCATCTCGGCGCTGAGCTTGTTGCGCGCCTCCGCCTTCATGGTCGCGACCTCCGCCTCGGCCTGGCCGAGCGCCTTGACGCCGGCGGCGCGGGTGGTGGCGGCGGCCGCGTCGGCCTTGGCAAGCACATTGGTGGCTTCCGCCTTGTTGGCGGCGGCCTGGCGCTCCGCCTCGGCCATGACCGTGATCGGCATCGCGTCGGTCTCGGCCGCCTTGCGCGCCGCGATCACGTTGATGATCTTGTCGCGTTCGGCGATTTCGGTGGCGCGGGCGGTGGTGACCTTTTCCTCGGCCGCGATCGCAACCGCGCGCGCGGTCTCGGCGATGGTCTGGGCTTCCGACTGCTCCTTGCTCTTGGCCGCGACCGCGATCGCGCTCTCCTGCGCTACGATCTGTAGGTCGCGCTCCATCTCGGTGTTGCGGCGCTTGACCGCGAGATCGGCTTCGATCTTGCGGGTGTCGCGGGCCTGGTTGGCCTCGGTCTGCTTGTTGGCGACCGCAAGCTCCTGCTGGATGCGGTACTCGGCCTCGTTCTGCAACGCGGTCTGTTCGACCTGCGCGGTCTGCGCGCGCATCGCCGCGGTCTTGTTGGCGATGTCGCGCTGCTGGGCGAGCTCGGCTTCGCGCTTGGTGCTTTCGATCGTCAGCGTGGTCTGCCGCGCCACCAGGTCCTGCTGGGCGATATTGACCTCGGTGGTGCGGACGATCTGGTTGCGCTCCTGCTCGCGCTCCTTGGTGATCTTGGTCAGCGTGGTGAGACCGTGCGCATCGAAGAAATTGCTCGGGTTGAAGTGCTTGATGTCGCTCTGGTCGAGCCGCGTCAGCGACACCGATTCGAGTTCGAGGCCGTTGTTCTGGATGTCGGCGCCGACCGCGTCCTGCACCGCCTTGACGAAGGTCGCGCGCTGCTCCTGCAATTCCTCGAGGTTCATGGTCGCGGCGACCGAGCGCAGGCCGTCGACGAATTTTGCTTCCACCAGCTCGCGCAGCTCGGCCGCGTCATTGGTGCGGTTGCCGAGCGTCTGCGCGGCGAGGGCGATCGACGAACTATCGGGTTTGACGCGGAGGTAGAACTCGGCGCCGATGTCGACGCGCATGCGGTCCTTGGTGATCAGCGAGTCCGGTCCGCCGCGCGCGACCTCGAGCCGCAAGGTCTTCAAATTCACCGCGGCGGTGGAGTGGAAGATCGGCAGCACCAGCGAGCCGCCGTCGAGCACCACTTTCTGGCCGCCGAGGCCGGTGCGGACATAGGCCTCATCGCGCGTCGAGCGCTTGTAGAGTTTTGCGAACAGCAGACCGATAACGAGAATGGCAAGGACGCCAATAACGACGGGTATAGCAAGTTCCCACATGTGTTATGCCCTGTTGGAAGATTGTTGTTCGACGAGATCGGAGGGAGCGGCAATCGCGATGAAGCCTTTGGCGTCGCGATCGACCAGCAACACGCTGGCGCCGACCGGCAATGCCTCGGACTCGGCGCTGGCACGCGCCGACACGGTGTGCCAGTTGCCGAAGACATCCTTGAGACGAACCCGGCCCGGCAGGCCCTGATCGAGCGGGCCGACCGACACGGTTGCGACCTTGCCGACAAAGTCGCTGTCATTGACCGCATAGCTCTCGTCGCGGGGAATGATGAGGGCGAGGCCGCGGCTGGTATTTCTGATCACGGGGAGGCTGCCGGCGGCGGCAACCACCGCAGCGATGGAAACCGGGATGGCGGTGCCCACGGCATGCGCCAGTCCCTGAAGCAGAAAGCCTCCGATCGAGAATATGCCAAGTATCAGGATGATCAGGATCAGGAGGGGAAGCCGCCCGGCGTTGATCCAGAGAAACAGGCCACTGAGAGCATTGTGGCTCTCGGCCTCGACCGCGAACTCCTTGCCGATGAGTTCGCTGATCGAAAGTCCGACCATGGTGGTCAGCAGCTCGATACCGCCAAGTGCCACCATGATCGCAGCCGCGACCGCAAAGGGCCGTACGTCGGGGGCGAGCAGGATGTCGCCAACTGCACTCATTTTTCTGACTTGATCCTTTCAAGCCGCGCCGCGATTTCCTTTTCGCGGTGCAGGCGATCGAGTTCGTCAAGCTCCTTGTCGCCGAGCACGCTGGAAGCGGGAACACCGGTGACCCGGGCGATCGCCGCCATGGCGCGTTCAGCACTCAATGTATTGGTCGTCGATGGGCCCCGGCTGGTTTCGTCCTTGGCCTCGCGGATCAGACTTTGTTCGAGATCGGCCAATCGCGCTTCCGCCTCGCGGCGCGCACCGAGCATGGCTTGCAGCGCCTTGGTCTGCTCATCGATTTCGAGCTCGATGAAATCCATCGCGCGTTCCAGCGCGATCACCTGCGACTCCAGGTCAATTTGTCGCGCGACGCCGGCGCGCGCGAGATCTTCGCGATTTTCCGCAAGTGCGAGACGGATCTTCTCGTTCAGCCCAGCGGTTTCGGTATCCAGTTCTTCGCGGCGCCGCTTCAAACGGAATTCTTCGGCGCGCGACTTGCCGAGCGCATAGCGCGCTTCGTCGGCGCCGGCGTCGATCTCGCGGATCGCCTGCTTGACCAGCGCCACCTTGTTGTTGTTCTCGACGTTGTCGATGGTCCGGCTCGCGATGGCGGCAAGAAGCCGGCCCATGCGCGCAAGGATGCCTTCGTGAAGCATGGTCTTCTCCTCCGGTTGTGCTGATTTCGATTTGACGGCGATGTGGATTTCGTAGCCGCGTCCATCCGAGATCAAATGCGCCGGGAAGGGGCTTTCCCAGCCCGAGACATATCCCGGCACGTCGAACGGCACCAAGACGCGTCCGCTGACAGTGCTAATGGTCAGTGAAGTTGGACCCTTGATCGCAAACAACTTGTCGTCGAGCGGTATCCGGCGGACGGCGGCGCCTGCGATGTAGTTGGCGCGGTCGCGCAGGCCGAGCGTCACGAGGCGCGCTGGCAGGCCGGTCTCCTTGCGGATCCGCTCATAGGCCTGGGCGTGCAGCGAGACGAGGTTGGCGCCGACGGGAGCGACCTCAGCGAGGATCGCCATCATCCGGTCATAGGCCGCAAAGGTCGCCTCGATCGCCTCGATGCCCGACAGGTCGGGGGCGAGGGCGTAGCGCAGCGTTGCGGTCGGCGTCTCGACAGGCAACTTGATCATGCTCTTAACGTAAAGCACTTCCTCAGTGCTTTACAAGATCGGCGGCCGGTATCATTTCCGTGATCCCAGATGCAGTTGCAAATGAGTTGCAATAACGGGAGAGATCGGCCATCCTGCCGGTATGGACGCTCGAGCTCCTGAAATGTCTTCCGTTTCCGTTCCCGACGCCATGCCGGGCGGCTGGCGGGGCGATGCCGGACACGCGCGCAGCCTGCCGGAGGTGAATGCGACCGTCGCGGTGCCGAGCACAGGCGTGTGGTGGCGCCGGCTGCTGGCCTTTGCCGGCCCGGGCTATCTGGTCTCGGTCGGCTACATGGACCCCGGCAACTGGGCCACCGATCTCGCCGGCGGATCGAAGTTTGGCTACACGCTGCTGTCGGTCATCCTGCTCTCGAACCTGATGGCGATCCTGCTGCAGGCGCTCAGCGCGCGGCTTGGCATCGCCACCGACCGCGATCTGGCGCAAGCCTGCCGCGCGACCTATTCGCGGCCGGTGAACTTGCTGCTGTGGCTCACCTGCGAGGCCGCGATCATCGCCTGCGACCTCGCCGAGGTGATCGGCACCGCGATCGCGCTGAACCTGTTGTTCGGCATTCCGCTGATCGGCGGTGCGCTGCTGGCAGCGCTCGATGCGTTCCTGCTGCTGCTCCTGATGAACCGCGGCTTCCGCTTCCTCGAAGCCTTCGTGATCGCGCTGCTGATCGTCATCGCGGTCTGCTTCGTGGTGCAGATCGCCGCGGCTGCGCCGCCGATCGCCGGCGTGCTCGGCGGCTTCATGCCGTCGCGCGAGATCGTTACCAATCCGGAGATGCTCTACATCGCGATCGGCATCATCGGCGCCACCGTGATGCCGCATAACCTCTATCTGCATTCCTCGATCGTGCAGACCCGCGCCTATCCGCGCACCGAGGCGGGCCGGCGCGACGCGATCAAATGGGCGACGACGGATTCCACCATCGCGCTGATGCTGGCGCTGTTCGTCAATGCCGCGATCCTGGTGCTGGCGGCCGCGACCTTCCACAAGAGCGGCCATTCCGATGTCGCCGAGATCGATCAGGCGTTCGAGCTGCTGTCGCCGCTGCTCGGGCTCGGCATCGCCTCGACGCTGTTTGCGGTGGCGCTATTGGCCTCCGGTCTCAACTCGACTGTGACGGCGACGCTGGCCGGCCAGATCGTGATGCAGGGCTTTCTCGACCTCAAGCTGCCCGACTGGCTGCAGCGGCTGGTGACGCGCGGCATCGCGATCGTCCCGGTGATCGTGGTCGCGGCGCTGTATGGCGAGAGCGGCACCGCGCAGCTCTTGGTGTTCAGCCAGGTCGTGCTGTCGATGCAGCTGCCGTTCGCGGTGATCCCGCTGGTGCGCTTCGTGTCCGACAAGCGCAAGATGGGCGCGTTCGCGATTTCAATGCCGGTTGCGGTGGCGGCGTGGATCGTCGCCGGCCTGATCGTGATCCTGAATGTGAAGCTGTTGATCGATACGATCTTCGGGACCTAGCCCGTCCGCTAGTCCTGCGGCTCGGCCAGCCCTTCGCCTGACGCGTCGACGCGCAGCCAGCCCGACGGCGCGAGCCGCTGCTGCGGCAGGAAGCGGCCCTTGTAGTCCATCTTCTTGGAGCCCTCGATCCAGTAGCCGAGATAGACGTAAGGCAGGCCCTGCCGGCGGGCGCGGGCGATGTGGTCGAGGATCATGAAGGTGCCGAGCGAGCGGGCCTCCAGCCCCGGCTCGAAGAAGGAATAGACCATCGACAGCCCGTCGCTGAGCACGTCGGTCAGCGCCACCGCCATCAGCTCGTCGCCGCGGCCGGTGATGGCGCTGTCGGCGTTGCGCTTGCGGTATTCGATGATCCGGGTCTCGACATGGCTGTCCTCGACCATCATCGCGTAGTCCAGCACGGTCATGTCGGCCATGCCGCCGTTGCGGTGGCGGCGGTCGAGATAGGCCCGGAACACCGAATATTGCTCCGAGGTCGGCACCGCGGTGCGCTGCTCGCCGATGATGTCGGCGTTGCGGGCCAGGACTTTGCGGAAATTGCGGGAGGGGCGGAATTCGTTGGCGATGACCCGGACCGAGACGCAGGCCCGGCACTGGTCGCAGGCCGGGCGGTAGGCGATCGACTGGCTGCGCCGGAAGCCGCCATGGGTCAGCAAGTCGTTGAGATCGCCCGCTTTGTCGCCGACCAGGTGCGTGAAAACCTTCCGCTCGTGCCGGCCCGGCAGATAAGGGCAGGGTGAGGGCGCCGTCAGATAGAACTGGGGGGTATCACGCGAGTGCTGGGTCACGTCGGATCGTCGGGCTCCACAAACAATACAGGCAGCCGAGTTAGCATCGCCCCCCGGAGGCTAACGGTCAATTGGTTTAGGCGGGCCTAATAGGAGGCCCGCGCGGCCGGAGATACCTGGGTCCGGACCGAGCTGTTGATAATGACGGTTCCGAGGATGATGTCATGCAACAGCCGGCGGCGGCCGTTGAGCAGGCCGACCAGCAGCACCAGCGGCGACAGGAACGAGATCGTCACCCAGAACAGCACCGCGTGGGTGGCGCCGAGCACGAAATAGCCGCGCGCGCCGTACCAGGTACGCAGCTCCAGATCCATCATGCGCATGCCGATGGTGGCCGAGTGCTGGCCGCCGATCGAGGCGCCGTAATAGACGATGGCCCAGACGATCGACGCCGGCGACACCAGCCAGAACAGCGCCCAGCCGAGGCCGAGCGTGACCAGGCCGAACACGGCAATGAAGATCACGGCGAGAATCACCGGCACCGACAGCACGAAGAGGTCGATCAGGAACGCAAACACCCGCCGCGTCAGCACGCCGCGGAACAGTTCCGGCTGCATCAACGGATCGAACGCATGCGGGGGAACGCCGCCGTCGTTGCGCCAGGCTTCATTGCGCCAAGCACCACCGTCACTGCCGTAAGACATGACCAACCTCCGATGAAACTCCCGCGCAGGACATGGGAACAGGAGGGGCCCCTGCCAAGTCTGCGCGAACATTAACTAGCCGAAATATTCCGGCGATTCGGCGGCCAAGGCGGTCGCGGAACGTGTATGTTGCGTCCGGCAAGCCGAGAGGAACCCAAGAGGAACCTATGAGCACACGGATCGGGCTGCGCTGCAGGTGCGGAGGGGTTTTCGGTGTCGTCTCGAACCCGTCGCCCCAATCGGCCAATCGTGTGACCTGTTACTGCGACGACTGCCAGGCGTTCATGCACCAGCTCGGCCGCGCCGATCTGCTCGATGCACATGGCGGCACCGACATCGTCCAGGTCGCGCCGTCCTCGCTCAGTTTCCTGCAGGGCCAGGACAAGATCGCGGGCGTGCGGCTGACGCCGAAGGGGCTGTTCCGCTGGCACACGACGTGCTGCAACACGCCGGTCGGCAATACGCTGACGCCGTCGGTCCCGTTCGTCGGAATTGTCGCGCAGGCGTTCGACGGCGGCGCGCCGCGCGCCGATGAAGCGTTCGGCAAGCCGATCGGCGCGATCCAAGGGAAATACGCGGTCGGCGAGGCGCCGAAGGGCTCGACCGGATTGAACCTGGCGCTGATCGCGCGCGCCGTCGGCAAGGTGCTGGGCTGGCGCCTGCGCGGAAAGGCGTGGCCGCATCCATTCTTCAGGCGCGAGACCGGTGAGCCGATCTATCCGCTCACCGTGCTGTCGCAGCAGCAGCGCGACGCACTGCGTCCGCTGTGTGGCCCGCATCCGGCGGCGCCGGCCGCGAGCCGGACCTAGCTCAAGTCTCGGCCTTGATCTTCTCGGCGGCCCTCGGCGCGAAATAGGTCAGGATGCCGTCGGCGCCGGCGCGCTTGAAGCCGACCAGGCTTTCCATCATCGCGCGCTCGCCGTCGATCCAGCCATTGGCGGCGGCGCCCGCGATCATCGCGTATTCGCCGGACACCTGGTACACGAAGGTCGGCATCGCGAAATGGTCCTTCACGCGGCGCACGATGTCGAGATAGGGCATGCCGGGCTTCACCATCACCATGTCGGCGCCCTCGGCGATGTCGAGCTCGACCTCGCGCAGCGCCTCATCGGAATTGGCGCTGTCCATCTGATAGGTGCGCTTGTCGCCGGTTAGCGTTTTGGCCGAGCCGATCGCGTCGCGGAACGGGCCGTAGAACGCGGAGGCGTATTTCGCCGCGTACGACATGATCTGCACGTCGCCGAAGCCGTTGTCGTCGAGTGCCTCGCGGATCGCGCCGATGCGGCCGTCCATCATGTCCGACGGCGCGATCACGTCGCAGCCGGCCTCGGCCTGGGTCAGCGCCTGCTTGACCAGCACCGCGACGGTCTCGTCGTTGAGGATCTTGCCATCCTCGATCAGCCCGTCATGGCCGTGGCTGGTGAAGGGATCGAGCGCGACGTCGCAGAGCACGCCGATATCGGGAAACTCCTGCTTGATGGCGCGCACCGCCTGGCAGACCAGGTTGTCGGGATTGAGCGCCTCCGAGCCTTGCTCGTCGCGCAGCGCCGGCTCGGTGAAGGGAAACAGCGCGATGCAGGGGATGTTGAGTTTTGCGGCACGCTCGGCGTCGCGGACGATCTGGTCGACGGTGAGCCGGTCGACGCCGGGCATCGAGGCCACCGGGGTGCGGGTGTTGTGGCCATCAACCACGAACATCGGCCAGATCAGGTCGTCGGTCGTCAGCACGTTCTCGCGCACCAGCCGGCGCGCCCATTCGGACTTGCGGTTGCGGCGCATCCGGATCGCAAGGTCGAGCGAGGGGGAGGCGAGGGCATCCGTCTGGCGCCGCGGCGTGTCGCGCAATTCGATCGGGCGCCCGAATTTGATCGCCATGTCTTGTTCTCCTCGACGGACGGCTGATTTGGACCTGATATAGGTCCGGTTCTAGCACCTCACAGGGGTGCCGTCATTGCGCCGGAAGCGCCCTTGATTTGCCGCAACGGCAATTGATTTTGGGACCCCGGCGGGCCAAGACTGCGCCATGAACCCCATTTTGCAGCCGCCATGCGGCGATTCGGATGTCTGACACCTCTGCACGCGATCAGGCGCGGGACAACGCCATCTCGGTCAGCGCGATCTCGTCCGACCGGATCGAGCCGGATGATAATGCGTGGACGCGGCGCCTCGTCATCTTCCTGCGCATCATGGCCGTCGTCTCGGTCGCCAAGGGGCTCTATCACTGGGCCCAGGTGACGGGCTTCGTCGGCGGCGAGGAGGAGGCCTTCGAGAACCAGTCGATGGCCTGGCAGACCGCCACGATCTATTTCGCCGTCATCGAGCTCGTCGCCGCCGTCGGGCTCTGGCTCGCGACGCCCTGGGGCGCCGTGGTCTGGCTGACCACCGTGGTGTCCATGGCGGTCATCGAGCTGATGTTTCCGGGCATCTATGGCGGCAGCCTCACCGTGGTCGGGCTCGAGGCCGTGATGCTCGCCGCCTATCTCGCGCTGGCCTGGATGTCGGCGCGCGAACGCCCGCCATAGGCCCGCGTGCGGGGACGGCCTGATGCACTGTTGCCCGGGCGCGACAGCGCGATGAATAGCTGACGGCGGCTGTCGATATCTGGCAGTCGTGCGCGCAACGAGAAGACAGCTTCGCTGGTTCTGCTAGGTGGATGCCGACAGATCGCATCCCTTTCGAGGCGCCCCGTTTCCGGAGCATCTCCACGGGACCTGCCGTCGGGATCCATTTCACCGGATCTTGGTGCGTGTGCCGGCCGGCTTTGCGCGGGCCGACGGCGGAACCGGTCTGGCCGCGGTAACGAATGAGAGCCGCTTGCGCGCATCGCGTGCGTCCCGCCGCGATGCACTCCGATAAAATTTTCAAAGAATTTTCTGGTAACCGATCGGTCACCGTAAAGGGTTCCCTCACACTCGTTACGCCGTCGTTTCGAATTCAAACGATGCTGTTTCCGAATGTGACAGGGGAGGCAGACGAAGCGTGAACAAAGGGTCTGCCACCGTCAATGAAAAGTTGCGAAAAGCCTTTGATCCATGGGCTTAATCCACGATTCACTGTCTTAAATTCATGATCTCTTTATTCTCTTATTTAAGCGGATATTCAAACGGCCCCCTTACGTTGGACCTATCAGGCGGGACACAAGTTTCGTCGAATAAAGTCGATAAAAACGACAAACAGGGGAAGTGTCATGATGAAAGCCGTTGCGACAACGGCGGCGGATGCCGCTGATCGCGCTACCGGTCAAGCTCCGGTGCAGCCGCTCTATCTCGAAGCCCTGACTTTGGTGGAGCGGCTGCATCGCCGGCTCCTCGACGTCATCAAGGACGAATTCGATCGTCGCGGCCGCGCCGACATCAACTCGGTGCAGGCACTGCTCCTGTACAATATCGGTGACAAGGAACTGACCGCCGGCGAGCTGCGCACCCGCGGCTACTATCTCGGCTCCAACGTCTCCTACAATCTGAAGAAGCTGGTCGAGCTCGGCTTCCTCGATCATCAGCGCTCGCGCGTCGATCGCCGCTCGGTCCGCATCCGTCTGACCCCGCAGGGCCAGGAAGTGCGCCGCATCGTCGATGCGCTCTATCAGAAGCACGTCAAGACGGTGGAGCAGGTCGGCGGCATCTCGAACGAGGAGTTCGCGAGCCTCAACAAGTCGCTGCATCGCCTCGAGCGCTTCTGGACCGACCAGATCCTGTATCGCCTCTGAGCCTTCCTCTCTTCGCCTGATGGCCAAGCCGGCCGCCTAGAAGACCGGCAGCCTCCTCCAGTCCAACCTTGCTTCAACCAACGCATCGGTCATGCCCGGCCGATGCGTTTTTCATGCTGCACCTGCGAAAATAAATGGGTCCCGCCGAGGAACCATGGCGTTGCCCGCGCTTTATCCTGTCTCCCAACGGAGAAGCAGGACATGCTGGTCGAGCGCGAGATCGAGGTGCTGAATGTCGAGGTCGTCGGTGACGCCTACGCGATCGCCTCGAACTATCTGCGCAAATCCGGCGCCATTCCTGACACTTTCGCCACCAATGAGCGCCTGCTCGGCATCATCGTGAAGCTGTTCCAGCGAGGTGAGCTGAACCGGCTCCGCCTCGCCAACAAGGCGATCGCGAAGTTCGAGGCCGAGACGCTGGTGGTCGTCTGAGCGTCAACCCGGAGACTTCAATGGAAGCCGCGATCGATCGGATCATGCAGACGTATGATCTGCTGCTCAACCGCACGTCCGCAGCAAGCGACGAGGCGCGCGCGAAAGTGACAGAGTACGTGCAAACGCTGTTCGATGCGGGCGAGCGCGACACGCATCGGCTCACCGTGTGCGGCCTGACCTATCTGCGCCAGCTCGACGGCAGCACCGACCACGTGAAGGCCGGGTATACCGGGCTGTAGGGGCGGCCTGTTCGCAGGCTATCTCCGCGTCATTGCGAGGAGCGAAGCGACGAAGCAATCCATGGTCCCGCATGCGCGGCGCCAAGGATTGCTTCGCTTCGCTCGCAATGACGAGTGGATCGTTCGATTTAACTGTCAAACAACTCGTTCGGTGTCATCACCCGCGAAAGCGAAGGCGGGTGATCCAGTATTCCAGAGACCGCGGTGCTTGAGCCGAGAGGCCGCGGTGTACTGGATCGCCCGGTCCCGTCTACGCCAAGGCTTCGACGAGGCCATGAGTGCCTGGCACGCCGAAGCTTTAGCGGAGGCGGCGAGCCGGGCGATGGCACCGGAGAGTAGGGGAGCACGCGGGTCTTTCCGCGCGTCGTCCCTGGTGCTCAATCTGCCGCTCGTGGGCTTGTGGGTGCGGCTGCTCGCGATTCCGCAGTCGTGGCTCTATGCCGGCATGCTGGTGTTCGCCACCACGGGCACGATCGCGGCAAAGCCGTCGGTCGTCGAACTCTCGACGCTGGCGGCATTCGGCGTCATGGGTGTCCTGATGCGGCGGTTCGATTTCCCGATCGTGCCGGTCGTGCTCAGGCGATTCAAGGCCAACGACGACGAGGCCGCGGCTCGACACTGCCAAACATTCGTGTGATCCGGAAATATCCGGACCGCAGTCCCGGTCTTCCGTTCTGCAACGTACATGCCTCGCCCGCGCGAGGCTCAATCAAGGCGGCTGAACAGTGAAGATCAGATACCTCCTGGCGGCGCTCCTGCTGCTGCCAACGCTCGAGACCGAAGTTCTCATGCCCCAAGCCATGGCTCACGTGCGAGCCGACAAGAGCAGCCATCTCGCGCGTGTCGGCGCACAACCGATCATCGGCAGTCGATGGCAGGGATACGAGATCGTCGGGCGTCAGATCGCGGCGCCACCATGGAGTGCGGCCTGCACGAACGATCTTGGATCGCAACAATGCGACGAGCCGATGTGGGTCTATGGAAGCCGCGACTATGTCGCGCAATTCAAGAATGCCTTCTGACGTCGACCCGCGCTCGGCGGCAGCGGGAGGCCCCGGCATGTAAAAGGCCCGCTCCGGGGCTCGCATTTCGGAGCGGGCCAGTCTGGGCGCGGCAAAGCGTTGCCGCGGCGCGAACCTACCGCGACATGCTGACACCACGCTGACGGCGGTGAAAAAAGGAGAGGCGGCCGAACGCCGCCTCTCGATGATAGTTTTGTGAACGAAATGGTTCGCTGCGCGCTCACCATTTGTAGGCGAGGCTTGCCGTGATGCGCCGGCGATCGCCGTAGTAGCAGGAGCTGATCGTGGCGCAGCTCGCGACGTAGATCTTGTCCGTCACGTTCACGACATTGAGCGCCGCGCGCCAGTTGTTGTCCCATTCATAGTGCAAGGCGAGGTCGCCGAGCACGACCCCCGGAACGCGCGCGGTGTTCGCGGTGTCGGCAAAGGACGAGCCGACATAGCGCACGCCGCCGCCGAAGCCGAAGCCCGTGAGCGGACCCTCGCGGAAGGTGTAGTCGGTCCAGACCGACGCGAGCTCTCGGGGCGTGTTGGTCGGCACGGTGCCGATCAGCGCGGGATTGGGGTCCTTGCTGACGAACAGCTCGTAATTGGTGTAGCTCGCCACCAACTTGAAATCCCGCGTGATGTTCGCGACCGCCTCGAGCTCGACGCCGCGCGAGGTGACCTCGCCATTCTGGGTCTGGAACAGGGTGTTGTTCGGATCTGTGGTCAGCGCGTTCTTGCGCTTGAGATCGAAATACGCGACGCCGAACCGCGCGTTGAGCCCGGCCGGCTCGTACTTGACGCCGACCTCGGTCTGCTCGGAGGTTTCCGGCAGCAGCAGCTGGCCGGCGGCATTGGTGCCGATCACCGGATTGTAGCCGGTCATATAGGAAACGTAGGGCGCAACGCCGCTGTCGAAATTGTAGATCGCGCCGACACGGCCGGAGAACTTGCTGTCGTCGCGGCCCTGCGAGGCGCCGATCCGGTTGTTGCTGGTGAGATCGACCCAGTCCTGGCGCCCCGACAACACCACCGTCAGGCGGTCGAGCTTGACCTGATCCTGCAGATAGAGTCCGGCCATGCCCTGGGTCAGATAGGCGTTCTGATAGAGCGCGCCGCTGAACGGCAGGTTGTTGCCATAGACCGGATTGAGCACGTTGAGGTTCGTGCCCGCGCCAAAGCCCTGGCGGTCGTCGATGCCGTAATATTTCAGATCGACGCCGACCAGCGCCGTGTGCTGCAACGCGCCGGTCGCAAAGCGATATTCGAGCTGATTGTCGAGGTTGAGTTGCGTGGCGATGCCGCGGGTGTAGAAATTTCCGCGGGTGATATCGGCGGCGGCCGGCGTCGTCGCGTAGCCGAGCCCGTAGAGGCCGGCGTAATAGACGTCGACATGCGCCATGCGCGCGTTCTGGCGGAAGTCGACGTTGTCGGTGACGCTCTTCTGGAACTGGTAGCCGACCATCTCCTGGTCGCGACGGAACTGGTCGACGCTTGGATCGCCGGCGAACAGGCTGGTCGGAATCCGGCCGAACGGCGCGTTGGTGACGGTGCCGACATAGGGCAGGAAGTTCAGCGCGCGGGTGTTGCTGTGCGAGGCCATGCCGAACACGGTGAGGCTGGTGTCGGCATCGGGCCGCCAGGTCACCGACGGGGCGAAGAAGAAATTGTTGTCGTAGACATAGTCGGTCTGGGTGCCGCCGCCCTGGGCCTGGCCGACGAGGCGATACTGCACCTGGCCGCCGCCGGGCTGCGCCGTCGCGCCGCCGATGTCGAACTGGGTATAGGCGTTGCCGAAATTGTTGACGCCGGTCTCGATGTAGCGAATGGGCTCGGCCGTCGGCAACTTGCTCACCGCGTTGACGAGGCCGCCCGGCGCCGAGCCGCCGTACAGGATGCCGGACGGACCGCGCAGCACCTCGACGCGCTCGAGATTGAAGGGCTGCAGCTTCCAGCTCGCATAGGAAGTGTAGAACAGCTGCAGGCCGTCGAGGAACAGCGACTCGTTCTGCGCGGGGAAGCCGCGGATCAGGAACCAGTCATTGCGGAAATCGGCGCCGAAGGTACCGCCGACGACGCCCGGCGTGTAGCGCAGCACCTCGTCGAACTTGCTGACGATCTTCTGGTCGCGGATCTGCTCGGCGCTGATGACCGTCACCGATTGCGGCGTCTGGATGATCGGCGTGCTGGTCTTGGTGCCAACAGCGCTCTGCCGCGCCAGATAGCCGGTGACCGGACCGTTGGCGCGCTCGTGTCCGCCGCCTGCGCCGGCAGCTTGCTGTGCTGCTTGCGGCTGTGCTCCCACCGGGGCGACTGTGGCGCGGCGCGAGGCGCTACGCGCGCGCGGGGTCCGTTGCGAGGGCGCCGCTTGCCGGTGCGATGGCGCATCGACCGTCACCGAAGGCAATTGCGTCTGCGCGAACGCCTTGTCCGCAGCAGCAACCGAAAGCACCACCAACGCCGAAGCAGCAAACCGCTGCGGCCGAATCCATCCGTCCGTCATTCAACGCCCCCGAAGAGAATTTTCTCCGGCGTCGTTATCACGGTGATTTTCGTAAACAGCCCGCGCGCGGTTAGAAGCTATCGAAGCCGAGCGCAAAGCGTGCGGGTGTGACTGAGAGACAACGGAGTACGTCGCGCAATTGCACTCATCGCGTGAGACGTTTGAATCGATCCAGTGTTGAACGATTCAAGAATCGAACGATTCAAAATTCGCCCCGCGAGAGATCGTCTCGTGACGCGATGCATCGCGATCGAACGTGTGATGATCGGGCGCATCGCAAGCTGCGTGGTTCTGTTCTTGCGAAGTGAGGGAGGAGGCGTACATCTCGTCACCGATCCCGCGGGGCGCGACCGGGAAGGGGCCCGCCACGTTCCATTCGACGGCCGCCGCTTGCTACACCGGCCGGCTGGAACCCGGGCCTGCTGCGTCCGGGATCGGGACCGCAGGGCCGGCTCCCGGCCGGCTGGCAATCCCCGCCATCCCCACCATATCTGGCATAATTGACCGCCGGGGACCGCAACCGCTTGGCCATTTTGGGGCGATGTGATAACGCTCTGAAACCAGCTTCGACCGCCACTCGTGACCGTCCGCATCCTGTGTAAGGGCTTGCGGCGGTGGAGATATTTCGCCGATGACCTCATCCCCCAAGACCACTTCCGCGCCCGATTCCTTCTTCACGGCGACCCTCGCCGAGGCCGATCCCGAGATCGCCGCCGCGATCAAGGGCGAGCTCGGCCGGCAGCGCCATGAGATCGAGCTGATCGCCTCCGAGAACATCGTCAGCCGCGCCGTGCTGGAGGCGCAGGGCTCGGTGATGACCAACAAATACGCGGAAGGTTATCCGGGCGCGCGCTACTACGGCGGTTGCGAGTGGGTCGACGTTGCCGAGAACCTCGCGATCGAGCGCGCCAAGAAGCTGTTCGGCGCCGGCTTCGCCAACGTGCAGCCGAACTCCGGCAGCCAGATGAACCAGGCGGTGTTTCTGGCGCTGCTGCAGCCCGGCGACACCTTCATGGGTCTGGACCTCGCCGCCGGCGGCCATCTCACCCACGGCTCGCCGGTCAACATGTCCGGCAAGTGGTTCAAGGCCGCACACTACACCGTGCGCCGCGAGGACCAGATCATCGACATGGACGAGGTCCAGAAGCAGGCCGAGCAGGTCAAGCCGAAACTGATCATCGCCGGCGGCTCGGCCTATTCGCGTGCCTGGGACTTCAAGCGCTTCCGCGAGATCGCCGACTCGGTCGGTGCGTATCTCCTGGTCGACATGGCGCATTTCGCTGGCCTCGTCGCCGGCGGCGTGCATGCCTCGCCGGTGCCGCACGCCCACGTCACCACTACCACCACGCACAAGTCGCTGCGCGGTCCGCGCGGGGGCCTGATCCTCACCAATGACGAGACGCTCGCCAAGAAGCTGAACTCGGCGATCTTCCCGGGCCTGCAGGGTGGCCCGCTGATGCACGTCATTGCGGCCAAGGCCGTCGCATTCGCCGAGGCGCTGCGGCCGGACTTCAAGGTCTACGCCAAGAACGTGGTCGAGAACGCCAAGCGCTGGCGGAGACGCTGCGCGGCCACGGCCTCGACATCGTCTCCGGCGGCACCGACAACCATCTGATGCTGGTCGACCTCAGGCCGAAGGGACTGAAGGGCAACATCTCCGAGAAGGCGCTGGTGCGCGCCGCCATCACCTGCAACAAGAACGGCATTCCGTTCGATCCCGAGAAGCCGTTCGTGACCTCGGGCCTGCGGCTCGGTACGCCGGCTGCGACCACGCGCGGCTTCGGCGTCGCCGAGTTCAAGCAGGTCGGCGGCATGATCGCGGAAGTCCTGAACGCGCTGGCGCAGTCGCCGGACGGCAAGGCGCCGCTGGTCGAGGCCGCGATCAAGGAGCGCGTCAAGGCGCTGACCGATCGCTTCCCGATCTACCAGTAAGAAAGGGTCGCATGATCCGGAAAAGTGGATACCGGTATTCCGAATAGATCATGCGCAAATAAAATAAAGGTCCCGTCGGATGCGCTGCCCGAGCTGCAATTCTCTCGATACGCAGGTCAAGGACTCGCGTCCGACCGAGGACTCCGCCGTCATCCGCAGGCGGCGTGTGTGCATGGCCTGCAACTTCCGCTTCACGACCTTCGAGCGGGTGCAGCTGCGCGAGCTGACCGTGATCAAGCGCAACGGCCGCCGCGTGCCGTTCGATCGCGACAAGCTGGTGCGCTCGTTGCAGATCTCGCTGCGCAAGCGCCCGGTGGAGTCCGAGCGGGTGGAGAAGATGGTCTCGACCATCGTTCGCGAGCTCGAAAGCGGCGGCGAGGCGGAGGTCTCCTCGGAGGCGATCGGCGAGATCGTGATGGAGCATCTGCGCCAGCTCGACGACGTCGCCTATGTGCGCTTCGCCTCGGTCTATCGCAATTTCCGCGAGGCCAAGGATTTTGAGGCGGTGCTCGACGAGTTGACCGGCGAAGAGGATCCGCGGCTCGCAACGTTGCGAAAATGATCTTTCGCATTCTCGAAGACCAGTTCGCGCAGAAATCCAAAGAGGCCAAAGCCGCCGATCTGCGCTTCATGCAGCTTGCGCTGGCGCTCGGCCGCCGCGGACTCGGGCGCACCTGGCCCAATCCGGCGGTCGGCGCCGTGATCGTCAAGGACGGCGTGATCGTCGGCCGGGGATGGACGCAAGCAGGCGGCCGGCCGCATGCCGAGGTCGAGGCGCTCCGCCGCGCCGGTGACGCTGCCCGCGGCGCCACGCTCTATGTCACGCTCGAGCCCTGCTCGCATTTCGGCCGTTCGCCGCCCTGTGCGGATGCCGTGGTCGCGGCCGGGCTTGCCCGCGTGGTCTCGGCCATCGAGGACCCCAATCCGGACGTCGGCGGCAAGGGGCATGCGAAACTGCGCGCCGCCGGCATCGCGGTCGATGTCGGGCTGTGCCAGGCGGAGGCCGCGCACGACCATGCCGGACATTTCCGCCGCATCACGGACAAGCGCCCGCATGTGATCCTCAAGCTCGCGGTGTCCGCCGACGACAAGATTGCCGCTTACGGCCACAAGCCTGTTGCAATATCAGGCGAGGCCGCGCGGACCCGCGTGCATCTGCTGCGCGCGCAGTGCGATGCGATCCTGGTCGGCATCGGCACGGTCAAGGCCGACGATCCGCTGCTGACCTGCCGGCTGCCCGGCATGGCGGCGCGCTCGCCGGTGCGCGTGGTGCTGGATCGTGCGCTGCGGATCTCGGGCGACAGCCGAATGGTGCATTCCGCGCGCGAGACGCCGCTCTGGGTGATGACGTCTGACTTGGCGGAAGCACCCGCCGCGGTGAAGCTTGGCGCTGCCGGTGCGCAGGTGATCCGCGTCGCCGCCAGCACGCCTCAAGGGCTCGATCTGCCCGCCGTCTTGCATGCGCTGGCGGAGAAGGGGATCACGCGGCTCTTGGTCGAGGGCGGGTCTCGCGTGGCAAATTCTTTCGTGGCAGCGGGCCTTGTCGATGAAATCTGGCTGTTGCGCGGACCTGATGCGATCGGCGCCGATGGCGTTCCCGCGCTGGACGCAATGCCGCTCGACGCAATCAAGCAGTCGCCGGCCTTCCGCCTTCGTGCTAGCGAAGCCCTCGGCAAAGACAATCTCAATATCTACGAGCGTGCGTAATGTTTACCGGAATTGTCACCGATATCGGTGAGATCACCAGCCTGAAGCCCGTGGCGCAGGGGCAGCTGCATCGGATGCGGATCGCCTGCGACTACGACCAGACCACCATCGCCGACGGCGCCTCGATCGCCTGCAACGGCGTCTGCCTCACCGTGGTCGCCTCCGGCACCGCCGACGGCAAGACCTGGTTCGACGTCGACGCCGCGGCCGAGACGCTCGGCATGACCACCGCCAAGCATTGGGGGCAGGGCGGCAAGCTCAACCTCGAGCGCGCGCTCAAGATCGGCGATGAGCTCGGCGGTCACATCGTGGCCGGGCATGCCGACGGCATCGCCACCATCGTCAAGCGCGACGATCTGCCCGACATGGCGCGCTTTGAGCTCAGAACCACCCGCGAACTGGCGCGTTTCATCGCGGCAAAGGGCTCGGTCACGCTGGACGGCGTGTCGCTGACCGTGAACACGGTCGACGACGTGACATTTTCGGTGCTGATCATCCCGCATACGCTCAGCGTTACGACCCTGAGCGGCTGGAAGGCCGGCAGCGAGGTCAATATCGAGGTCGATCTGATGGCCCGCTACGCCGCGCGGCTGTCGGAGATGAAATAGCCTCGATCCGGACATTGCGGCCGAGCCGGACGTCCCTATGTGCCAATTCGGCCCGGGCAACTTCCGGCCGGATGTCCCATGCATTGCTGACGAAGCCGACTTGAAAAATCAGGCCGATCGCGGCGACATCCAGGCCAGTATTGCCCTTGGCTTTACCGCCTGCTGCGCCTAAAACGCTGCACAAATCCTCCCCAAGTTCCGATTGGTTATTGCAATGGCTGACGCGCGGCGCGCACCCCTGAAGGACCAGACCGACATCACAGGCGCTCGCGTGCTAATCGTCGAGGCCCGGTTTTATGACGACATCCAGGATGCGCTGCTGGAAGGCGCGCTGGCCGAGCTGAAGGCGGCCGGTGCCAGCCACGACGTTATCACGGTGCCCGGCGCGCTGGAGATTCCGGCCGCGATCGCGATTGCGATCGATGCGGCTGAAACGAACGGCAAGCCCTATGACGCGGCGATCGCGCTCGGTTGCGTGGTGCGCGGCGACACCATCCATTTCGAGATCGTCTCGATGGAGTCCTCGCGCGGCCTGATGGATCTGGCCGTGAGCCGGAAATTCCCGCTCGGCAACGGCATCATCACCGTCAATACCGAGGCGCAGGCCTGGGCGCGGGCGCGTGCCAGCGAATTGAACAAGGGCGGCGACGCCGCGCGCGCGGCGATCGCGATGCTGCGGATCAAACGCCGTCTGGCAAAGGCCTGACCATGGCTGACAGCAACAAACCCGGCAAAGCCCCTGAAAGAAAAGCCAACCGGCGCGGTGCGGCACGTCTCGCTGCCGTGCAGGCGCTGTACCAGATGGACATCGGCGGCGCCGGGATCAACGACATCTTCGCCGAGTTCGAGAGCCACTGGCTCGGCAACGAGGTCGAGGGCGACAAATATCTGCCGGCGGAAGCCGCGTTCTTCCGCGATGTCGTCTCCGGCGTGGTGCGCGATCAGGCCAAGCTCGATCCCTTGATCGACGAGGCGCTGTCGAAGGGCTGGCCGCTGAAGCGGATCGACGCGATCCTGCGGGCGGTGTTGCGGGCAGGGTCCTATGAGCTCGAACATCGCAAGGACGTGCCCGGCCGCGTCGTGGTTTCCGAATATGTCGACGTCGCACACGCCTTTGTCGAGAAGGACGAGACCGGGATGGTCAACGCCGTGCTCGACCAGATCGCACGCCAGTTCCGCGGCGACGAGTTTGTGCGGAACTGAACCACATATTCCGCCGTCATCACCCGCGAAAGCGGGTGATCCAGTACGCCGCGGCGGTCATTGGCAACAACAGCTGCCGCGGCGTACTGGATCGCCCGGTCAAGCCGGGCGATGACAGTTGAGGGTAAGGCGCACGATATGGCAGAGCGTCACGACAATCCCTCCGGCGAAGACTCCCTGATCGCGCGCTATTTCAAGCCGCTGGCGACCGATCCGGGCGCGTTCGGCCTTGACGACGACGCCGCCGCGCTGCGGGCGGCCGGCGAGGACATCGTGGTCACCACCGATGCCATCGTCGAGGGCGTGCATTTCCTCCCCAATGATCCGCCCGACACGCTGGCGCGCAAGGCGCTGCGGGTGAACCTCTCCGACATCGCGGCCAAGGGCGCGGCGCCAGCGGGCTTCGTGCTGACGCTGGCCGTGCGCAAGGTCGATGAGAACTGGCTGAAGCCGTTCGCCCGGGCGCTTGGCGAGGACGTTGCCGATTTTGGCTGTCCGCTGCTCGGTGGCGATACAGTCTCCACGCCCGGGCCGCTGATGATCTCCATCACCGCGTTCGGCCGGCTGCCGCAGGGCAAGATGGTGCATCGCGCGGGCGCGCAGGCGGGCGACCGCGTGTTCGTCACCGGCACGATCGGCGATGCCGCGCTCGGTCTCGATGTACTCCAAGGAGGTCCGGTCGCAGCGGCGCTGGCGGACGATGCCGCCGGGCGGGATTTTCTCGCCGCCCGCTACCGTGTTCCGCAGCCGCGCAACGCGCTTGCCCGCGCCGTCCGCGCCCACGCCAGCGCAGCGATGGATGTGTCCGACGGTCTCGCCGGCGATCTGGCCAAGCTTTGCGCAGCCAGCGGTGTGACGGCCGTGATCAACGTGCCGAGCATCCCGTTGTCATCAGCGGCCGCGGGGCTCGTCGCACGCAAGGCGATCGGGATCGAGACCCTGGTCGCCGGCGGCGACGACTACGAACTTCTGTGCGCGGTGCCCGGCGATCGCGCAGACGCCTTCCTGCGAGAAGCACGCCAGGCCAAGGTCAATGTGACCGCCATCGGCGGCCTCATTGCCGGTTCGTCGCCACCAAGCTTCCTCGACGGGCAGGGCAGGGAACTGAAGTTGCAGCGGCTGTCCTACAGCCATTTCTAGAATTCCCGGCCGGACGCGCCGATTTTCCTTCTAAATAGCTGCCGATATCGGCGTTTTCGGCCGCAGGTGGCGTTGCACAGCGGTAACGATTTTGGCAAGGTCGCGCCCGATTTGAGGCAATCCGTTTTTGGGGAGGGTTGTCCTCGCAAAATAAGCGCCTGCCGCCCCCTAGCGGCACAAGAAGGCGCGGGGGTTACATCAAGGATCTGAGGCAACATTCAATGACAGCTTTATGGTTGATTGTGCTCTGCGGGGCGCTTTCCATCGTCTACGCGATCTGGGCGACGCAGTCGGTCTTGAACGCGGATGCGGGTAATCCGCGCATGCAGGAAATCGCAGGCGCGGTGCGCGAGGGTGCGCAAGCCTATCTGCGGCGGCAGTACACGACGATCGGCATGGTCGGTATCGTGATCTTCGTGCTGCTGGCCTACTTCCTCGGCCTGCTGGTGGCCCTCGGATTTGCGATCGGCGCGATCCTGTCGGGCGCGGCCGGCTTCATCGGCATGAACGTCTCGGTGCGCGCCAACGTCCGCACCGCGCAGGCAGCGACCACCTCGCTCGCCGGCGGCCTCGAACTCGCCTTCAAGGCGGGTGCGATCACCGGCCTGCTGGTTGCCGGTCTCGCGCTGCTCGGCGTCACCATCTACTTCATGATCCTGGTCAAGTTCATGGGTCTGGAAGCGGGCAGCCGCACCGTGGTCGACGCCATGGTGGCGCTCGGCTTCGGCGCCTCGCTGATCTCGATCTTCGCCCGTCTCGGCGGCGGCATCTTCACCAAGGGTGCTGACGTCGGCGGCGACCTCGTCGGCAAGGTCGAGGCCGGCATCCCCGAGGACGATCCGCGCAACCCGGCCACGATTGCCGACAACGTCGGCGACAATGTCGGCGACTGCGCCGGCATGGCGGCCGACCTGTTCGAGACCTATGCGGTGACCGCGGTCGCCACCATGGTGCTCGCGGCGATCTTCTTCGCCAAGACCTCGATCCTGGTGAACATGATGACGCTGCCGCTCGCGATCGGCGGCGTCTGCATCATCACCTCGATCATCGGCACCTTCTTCGTCAAGCTCGGCGCCAGCCAGTCGATCATGGGCGCCCTGTACAAGGGCCTGATTGCCACCGGCATCCTGTCGCTGGTTGGCGTCGCGGCTGTCATCAACTGGTTGATCGGCTTCGGCACGCTCGAAGGCGCCAAGTTTACCGGCATGGCGCTGTTCGAGTGCGGCGTGGTCGGTCTCGTCGTCACCGGCCTGATCATCTGGATCACCGAATACTACACCGGCACCGACTATCGCCCGGTGAAGTCGATTGCGGCGGCCTCGGTCACCGGTCACGGTACCAACGTGATCCAGGGCCTCGCGGTATCGATGGAGGCGACCGCGCTGCCCGCGATCGTCATCATCGCCGGCATCCTGGTCACCTACAGCCTGGCCGGCCTGTTCGGCATCGCGATTGCGACCGCCACCATGCTGGCGCTGGCCGGCATGATCGTCGCGCTCGACGCCTTTGGCCCGGTCACCGACAACGCCGGCGGCATCGCCGAGATGGCGGGCCTGCCCAAGGAGGTGCGCAAGTCGACCGACGCGCTCGACGCGGTCGGCAACACCACCAAGGCGGTGACCAAGGGCTACGCGATCGGCTCCGCCGGTCTCGGCGCGCTGGTGCTGTTTGCTGCCTACAACGAGGACCTCAAATTCTTCATCAGCGACCCCAGCGCCCATGCCTACTTCCAGGGCGTCGAGCCGAACTTCTCTCTGAACAACCCGTACGTCGTGGTTGGCCTGCTGTTCGGCGGCCTGCTGCCGTATCTGTTCGGTGCGATGGGCATGACCGCGGTCGGCCGCGCCGCCGGTGCGATCGTCGAGGAGGTGCGCCGTCAGTTCCGCGAGAAGCCCGGCATCATGCAGGGCACCGACAAGCCGGACTACGGCAAGGCGGTCGACCTGCTGACCCGGGCGGCGATCAAGGAAATGATCATCCCCTCGCTGCTGCCGGTGCTGTCGCCGATCGTCGTCTACTTCCTGATCTACTTCATTGCGGGCGGCGGTGCGGTCGGCAAGTCGGCGGCATTCTCCGCGGTCGGCGCCATGCTGCTCGGCGTCATCGTCACCGGTCTCTTCGTCGCGATCTCGATGACCTCGGGCGGCGGCGCATGGGACAACGCCAAGAAGTACATCGAGGACGGCCACTACGGCGGCAAGGGCAGTGATGCCCACAAGTCCGCGGTGACCGGCGACACCGTCGGCGATCCCTACAAGGACACGGCGGGCCCGGCGGTCAACCCGATGATCAAGATCACCAACATCGTGGCGCTGCTGCTGCTGGCGATCCTCGCGCACTGAGCCGCGACACGAATAAACGTAACCCCCGCGGTGCAAGCCGCGGGGGTTTTGCTTTAGGGGGACGCGAGATATCGCAGCGTCATTGCGAGCGGAGCGAAGCAATCCATCCCTCCACATGTGGAGAAGTGGATTGCTTCGTCGCTGTCGCTCCTCGCAATGACGGTGGACGTGCCTTCCGCCAAACGATATCCGCCAAGAACCAGACGCCAGCACACGGAGATCAATCGATGTCGCTCTCATCCGCCCGCAACTATGCGCTCCGCGCCTCCAAGTCGCAGGATCAGAAGGAGGCCATCGAGCTGCTGTCGCAGGCAATCATGGAGCTGGCGATGTCGATCGAAGCGACCGACGCCAAGGTCAAGAAGATCAACAAGTCGTCGTAGCATTGAAGGCGGCCGCTACTTGACCTCCATCTGCAAGCCTTCCTTCTCGATGATGGCGGCGAACTTCTTGGTCTCCGCATCGACGAAATCGGAGAATTGCTGCGGCGTGCCGTAGTCGGCGCGGGCGCCCATGCCGGCGATGTTCTTCCTGACGTCGTCGCGTTCCAGCATCGCCTTGATCTGACGGTTCAGCTCGTCGACCACGGGCGCGGGCGCCGTCTTCGGCAGGAATACGCCGAACCATGAGGCGACGTCGAACTTCGCAAGCTCCGGCGCACCCTCGCGCATGACAGGCAGATTGGGCGCGGAGTCGCTGCGGTCGGCCGTGGTGACGCAGAGCCCATTCAGCTTGCCGTCCAGCACCTGCGGCAGCGACGGATAGAGATTGTCGAACAGGATCTGGATGTCGCCGGCGAGCCCGGCCTGCAGCGCGGGGCCGGCGCCGCGGAACGGCACATGCGTCATCTTCAACCCGGTGAGTTGCAGGAACCAGGCGCCGGTGAGGTGAGGGCTCTGGCCGGTGCCGGACGAGCCGTAGGTGAGCTTGTCGGGGTTCTTCTTCAGATAGGCGATCAGTTCGGGGATCGACTTGATGCCGGTCGACGGATGCGCCGAGACGATGTTCGGGATCCGGATCATGTTGGAGACCGCCTGCAACTGGTCGGCCTTGTAGGTCAGATTGCGGAAGATGCTGAAGGCGATCGCGTTGGGGCCGGGATTGCCGATCAGGATGGTGTGGCCGTCGCCCTTGCTGCGCGCGACCTCAGCGGTCCCGATGGTGCCGCCGGCGCCGGAGCGATTCTCCACCACCACCGACTGGCCCCAGAGCGGCTGCAAATGCGCCGCCAGCAGCCGTCCCATCACGTCGGTCGAGCCGCCGGCTGCCGCCGGCACGATGATCCGAACCGTCTCGGTCGGCCGCCAGTCGCCGGCCCCCAGGCTTGCGCGCGGCAGGATCGATGCGGCCGCCAACGCGGCCGTGCCTGACAATACCGTACGACGGGAAAAACTCTTGGCTCTCACGCGCTTACCCCCTGCTCAGGCTCTTGTTTGTGAGCAAGCCTAGGGGACCGCTTGCCGGTCGGGCAAGCGCGACAACTTGGCGCAGTTTCTTTCGCGCTAAAAGCGCGATGCGTCGCGCGCGCTAATTGAAGCTCAGCAGCTTGAACAGCGGTGTCAGGTAGGACATTTCCTGGCCCGACGTCGGCGTGGACCGGCTGACGAAGTCGAAGATCTTGCCGTCCTTCAGGCCGTAATTGGCGAGCCGGCGCACCTGCCGGTTCTTGTCGAAATAGACCGCGATGACGCGCTGGTCGACCACCCGCTGATTCATGAAGGCGACCGGGCGCGAGGTCCGCTGCGAGATGTAATAGAACACCTCGCCGTCCAGCGTTGCGACCGTCGAGGGCGTGCCCAGCACGATCAGCACCTGATCCTGGCTCGCGCCGATCGGAATCTGCTCGAGCGCGCCGTCGGGCAGGATGTAGCCCTTCTGGAATTGCTCACCGGCGCAGCCGCCGAGCGCGGCGGCGCAGAACAGGCCAACGACCGCGAAGGCGCGGAAGCGCGTGAAGAACCCGCGCGCGGAAGCCGCGCGAGACGGTTTGGGAAGAGTGTGGTTCATCGGCGGAACTGATCCGTCCCCTTGCATCGGCCGGAGCATTGACGTACCGGGCAGCTCAATGGATTGCAATCATGCCGAGCTCCAATGGGCGAGCCCTCAACAGGCGTCCTTTGGGGGGCCGGCAGCCGGAACCCGCTATGCTTTGGCCGTTCAATCACTTCAAAAGACCCCGGGTGCCCGCGCGCAGCACCATTGAGACCATCTATGGCATGATCGTGACGCAGGCGCGAGAACCGTTATTTTACCGTGACTTGGGCGTTCCGGACACGGTTAACGGCCGTTTTGACCTGCTTCTGATGCACCTGTGGATGGTGTTGCGGCGATTGAAATCCGTCGAGGGCGGAGCGGAGCTGTCGCAGGCCCTGTTCGACCACTTCTGCATCGACATGGACGACAATCTCAGGGAAATGGGCGTCGGCGACCTCACGGTGCCGAAGCGCATGCAGGCGTTCGGCGAGGCCTTTTATGGCCGCACCGCGGCCTATGACCTGGCGCTGACCGACAGCGACCAGGCCTTGGCCGAGTCGTTCTGCAAGAACATCCTTAATGGTCAGAACATCGACAAGGCCCGCGAACTGGCTGCCTATGCCCGGGCGGCGCTGGCCGAATTGGCTCGCGCCGACCGCGCGGCGCTGACCCAGGGTGAATGGCGCTTTCCGGCGCCACAGACTGTGGGGAGTGCAGCATGAGCGGCAGCACAGGGCGGCCCGAGCGTGATCGCGATCCCTGGCGGGTGCTCGTCAACGTCGCGCAGATTCCCGAGACCGGCCTGCATCGTGCGATCGTAGCCGACGAGGCGGCGCGCAAGGCGATGGCCGATGTCGGGGAGTTGCGGGAGGTCATCTCCGCGCAGGCGGAGTTCGACCTGCAGCCCAAGCGCGACGGCAGCTATCACGTCACCGGCCGAGTTCAGGCGAGGGTCGGGCAGACCTGCGTGGTGACGCTCGATCCGATCGAGAACGAGATCGATGAGCCGATCGACGTGGTGTTCGCGCCGCCCGAGCAGATCCCGCAAATGGCCGACCTGGTCGACGACGCCGAGGAGAGTGACGAGGAGACGCCGGATCCGCCGGAGCCGATCGTCGGCGGCTTGATCGACATCGGCCGGCTCGCCACCGACGCGCTTTTCCTCGGCATCGACCCGTATCCGCGCAAGGTGGATGCGGTCTTTGAACAAGAGGTTGAAGCGCCGGACCCGGAAAATCATCCCTTCGCCGCCCTGAAGGCGCTGAAGGACAAGGCGGACGGCAAGAAGCCCAAGGGCAGTTGAGGGCAGTTAAAGGCAGCCGAGGGGCGGCCGACGTCACATTTGCGGGGATGGCTTGCCTGCGGAACTGCGCGAACAGCGTCCGCGGGCACTTCGAATAAGTGTCACAATACATTGAAATACAATGTATTTCTGATATATCTTAATGCGTTGCGTGACGGTTCGGCCACTGCCTTGTTTGTGGTCAAGAGGTTGTGTCGGACCGCGGACACGCTATTGTCGCGGCCCGGCCGAGACCCGAGTTGGTGTTTCGCCAGGCGCCGTTGACGGCGGTGACTTCAAGCTCGCGGTCTTCGTCTGAAGGGCTGCGGGAGAGCAGGCTTCCGGGACGTTCATGCCTCATAAGGTTCGAATCGCGCTTGACGCCATGGGGGGCGACGTCGGCGCTTCCGTCGTCATTCCCGGCGCCGCGATCTCGTTGAGCCGTCATCCCGACAGCGAATTCCTGTTGGTCGGGGACCAGGCCCAGATCGAGCCGGAGCTCGCGAAACATCCTGCGCTGAAGGCGGTATCGAAGGTGATCCATACCGACGTCGCCGTGAAGAATGACGAGAAGCCGAGCCAGGCGCTGCGGCGGACTCGCCGTGCGTCCTCGATGTGGCTGGCGATCGACGCGGTGAAGCATGGCGAGGCCGATGTCGCGGTCTCCGCCGGCAATACCGGCGCGCTGATGGCGATGGGCGGGCTCAATCTGCGGACACTGCCCGGCGTCGACCGCCCGGCGCTCGCCGCGGTGTGGCCGACCTTGCGCGGCGATTCGGTCGTGCTCGACCTCGGCGCCTCGATCGGCGGCGACGCCCGCCATCTGGCGACGCTGGCGGTGATGGGCAGCGCCATGGCGAGTGTGCTGTTCAACCTCGAACGGCCGACCGTCGGCCTGCTCAATATCGGCTCCGAGGAGATCAAGGGCCACGGCGAAATTCGCGAGGCGGCCGAAATGCTGCGCGCGATGAACTCGAACCAGTTCAACTATATCGGTTTCGTCGAGGGCGACGCGATCGGCAAGGGGCTCGCCGACGTCATCGTCTCGGAAGGGTTCAGCGGCAATATCGCGCTCAAGGCCGCGGAGGGAACCGCGCGCCAGATGTTCACGCTGCTGCGCGAGGCAATGTCGTCGAGCTGGCTGGCGCGGATCGGTTACCTGTTTGCCCGCGGCGCGTTCCAGAAGCTGCGCGACAAGCTCGATCCCAACAAGTCGAATGGCGGCCTGCTGCTCGGCCTGAACGGCGTGGTGGTCAAGAGCCATGGCGGCATCAACGCGGAAGGCTTTGCCTATGCGGTGGATGTTGGCTATGAGATGGCCCACTACGATCTCCTCACCAAGATCAATCAGATGCTCAACCGCGACGGCAGCGCCCTGGTGCAGGCGCAGACCGCGCAGGAGGCTGTCTCGTGACTGCGATACGTTCGGTAGTGCTCGGCTGCGGCTCATATTTGCCGGAGCGGGTTTTGACCAATGCCGAACTGGCTCAGCGAATCGACACGTCGGATGACTGGATCGTGCAGCGCACCGGCATCAGCGAACGGCACATCGCCGCCGATGACGAGTTCACCTCGCATCTTGCGATTAACGCGGCGCGCGCGGCGCTCGCCGATGCCAAGATCGACGCCCAGTCGATCGACCTGATCGTGCTGGCGACCTCGACGCCCGACAACACGTTCCCCGCGACCGCGGTCGCGGTCCAGCACGCGCTCGGCATCAACCATGGCGTCGCCTTCGATCTGCAGGCGGTGTGCTCCGGCTTCGTCTTTGCGCTGACCACGGCCGACAATTTCCTGCGCGCCGGCCATCACAAGCGGGCGCTGGTGATCGGCGCCGAGACCTTCTCGCGCATCCTCGACTGGAACGACCGCGGCACCTGCGTGCTGTTCGGCGATGGCGCCGGCGCGTCGTGCTGGAGGCGCAGCAGCAGTCCGGCACGACCGACGATCGCGGCGTGCTGACGACGCATCTGCGCTCCGACGGGCGTCACAAGTCGAAGCTGTTCGTCGATGGCGGCCCCGGTTCGACCAAGACGGTCGGCTACCTCCGGATGGAGGGCCGCGAGGTGTTCAAGCACGCCGTCGGCATGATCACCGATGTGATCGTCGATGCGTTCAACGCCACCGGCTTCACGGCGGACGACATCACCTGGTTCATTCCGCACCAGGCCAACAAGCGAATCATCGATGCGTCGGCCCACAAGCTGCATATTGCGCCGCAGAAGGTGGTCTTGACGGTCGACAAGCACGGCAACACCTCGGCGGCCTCGATCCCGCTCGCGCTGTCGGTCGCCGTGAAGGACGGACGCGTCAAGAAGGGCGATCTGGTGCTGTTCGAGGCGATGGGCGGCGGCTTCACCTGGGGCTCGGCGCTCGTGCGCTGGTGAGCGCTTCGCTTAAAAGTACGGATATTTCGTAAGGTTCTTTTCCAGCGTGCATGCTGGACGCTGTTGACCATTGCGCGCTAAGCTTTTAATTTCAGTCAAGAAATTGTTCGCCGAGAGTGCGGGGCAGGCGATGACGACGGGAACCGGAAAAACAGTGACGCGCGTCGATTTGTGCGAGGCGGTCTACCAAAAGGTAGGTCTGTCGCGCACCGAATCGTCGGCGTTTGTCGAGTTGGTGCTGAAGGAGATCACCGATTGCCTGGAAAAGGGCGAGACGGTGAAGCTGTCCTCGTTCGGCTCCTTCATGGTGCGCAAGAAGGGCCAGCGTATCGGCCGCAATCCAAAGACCGGCACCGAGGTGCCGATCTCGCCGCGGCGTGTGATGGTGTTCAAGCCGTCGGCGATCCTGAAGCAGCGGATCAACGGCCACGTCGTCACCAATGGCGACGGCAGCAAGGCCGACTAGGGCGTTTTCAAGCGAAGTGGATACCCGGTTCGCGTGAAGAAGACGCGCCAGAACCAGAGTCTGGAGTCCCGTTCCGATTCAACCGGAACGGACGAGGCTCCAGGCATTGAAGCCAGAGGAGCTTGCATTTGGACAAGGCGCCGGATGCGTTCCGTACCATTAGCGAAGTCGCGGACGAGCTCGATATTCCCCAGCATGTGCTGAGATTCTGGGAAACGCGCTTCGCGCAGATCAAGCCGATGAAGCGCAGCGGCGGACGCCGCTATTATCGCCCCGACGACGTCGACCTGCTGAAGGGCATCCGCCGGCTGCTCTACGGCGAGGGCTACACCATCCGCGGCGTGCAGCGGATCCTGAAGGAGCACGGCATCAAGTCGGTGCAGGGCATCGCCGACCAGACCGCGGCCGTCTCGTTCGGCGCGGTCGAGGAGGCGGTCGGCAACAGCATGGCCGAGCCCGACGACCTCGAGAGCAGTGACGGCCTCGATTTCGACGGCGAGGAGGGCGACGGCGACGAGAAGGGGATCGACTACCGATTCGTCGATCCCGACGAGGATCCGATCCTGTCGACCTACAAGGCGCATGCCCAGCCGGGCAAGGCGTCCGCTGCGCCACCGGTGCGGCCTTCCGTTCCGGCCGCGGATCGGGAGCGGCTCGAACGCGTGCTGCAGGAGCTGGTCGCCTGCCGGCAGATGATCGATACGGCGATGAAGGACGGCTGATCCCGGGAACCGGTGCCCGGATTGCAGTCCTTAAGGGCCTGCTGCGCCTTGCGCGAACGCAGGATCGCAGCTAATGGAACGGCATCGGAGCGTGGCGCAGCCCGGTTAGCGCACTAGTCTGGGAGACTAGGGGTCGGAGGTTCAAATCCTCTCGCTCCGACCATTTTTCAAAGCATTCGGCTTTTCAAAACAGCCAGCGGCGTTGATATCGGCCCGATGCGGCCGGCCGTTTCAGGTCTCGAAATCCATCGCCGCGATCAGGCACGCCTTTTCCAGGCGGTTGTTGAGCATCGCGAGCTTGCCGGTGAACTCGGCCAGCTCGTGCTCGCTGAATTCCTCGAACACGGTCTTCTTGAACGCCTTGTGCTGCTCGGCGAGGCCCGCCAGATGCTTTCGGGTCTTGTCGGTCAGCGACAGGCGGACCACGCGCGCGTCGGCCGGCGAGGGCGAGCGGCGCAGCAATTCCTTCTGCTCGAGCAGCTTGGACTGCGTGGTCACGAACGATGGATCGACATGCAGCAGCTTCGACACCACGTTGATCGGCACACCGTCATCCTTGTCGAGATCCGAGGTCGCGATGAGGATCATCCATTGCGGACCGCTGACGCCGAGCGCCTTGCCCCAGAGCTGGCGGACCCGTTCGAGATGCGAGTTGATGGACGAGATCTCGAGCGTAAAGCGCTTGATGATGTCGAGATGCTCGATGGCGCGCAAACGCGCCTGATCCTTCCTGGTCACTGACACAGCTTCCCCTTCCCTAGGTGCCGACTCAGCTTTGTGCTGATTTATTTCTTGTTTCCCGCGTCGACGGGACGTTTTTTTCTAGTAATTCGCTCAGGAAGGCAAGTGAACGTAAAGCAATTATGATGCGTATGTGACGATTGGGCTAAGTTGGGTGCGGCAAATTTGCCCATGTGCGTGAGGCGGTTACGTCGAGCGTTGCTGGCGGGACACAGTGTGGCCGCATTCGCATTCCTGACTTTATAAACTATTTTGTTTGGCGAACTCGCCAATGCATATTGAACCCGGCGGTAGGGGAATCTCGATCGTCCCGTTGCGGTGATCGTTCAAGTCCGTCGCACTCCAGAGATTGGTCTGCGGGTGCGGGGTTTGGGGAAAACGGTCTTGGACAATGCGGGAGGATCACGGGGCGCTCGCGACCCGGACTCTACGCATATGAGCAACTTGGAGGTTTAATATGACATTGGCGAAGAGCCTTATTCTGGGCTCGGCCGCCGCGCTGGTCGCGGTCGGCGGGGCACAGGCGGCCGATCTTCCCGTTAAGGCCAAAGCGGTCGAATACGTGAAGGTTTGCTCGCTTTATGGTCCGGGCTTCTACTACATCCCCGGCACCGACACCTGCATCAAGTTGGGCGGCTTTGTGCGCGCTGACTTGGTTGTCAACGGCAACGGCGTCTACGGCCCGAATACCAACGGCGCCAGCGGCGCCAACAACCGTTTCACCAACGGCTACACTTGGCGTTCGCGTGAAGACCTGAACATCGATACGCGCACCGCGACCGAGTACGGCGTGGTCCGCACCTATTTCGATGCGGTGTTCACCTGGACCTCGGACAGCTACACCGGCCAGGGCAACGGCTCGAGCGTCTATTCGGCGATCGGCAGCTCTGCCGCTCCGAACAACGCTGGTTCGGGCAACGTCGCTGCCGGCACGGTCGGCGTCTACTACGCCTTCATTCAGTTCGCCGGCTTCACCATCGGTAAGTCGGTCTCGCAGTTCGCTGCGCCTTGGACCGCCTATCCGGGCAACAACTACGACGCCCTCGTCGGTGGCATCAACACCACCAACGGCATCAACCAGTTCACCTACACCGCGCAGTTCGGCAACGGCGTGTCGCTCGCTCTGTCGGCGCAGGACCAGGTTGCCTACATGCAGGCTGGCGTGAACAACCTCGGCGTCGGTGGTGCTTACGGCTCCAGCGACTACGCCGGCACGATCGCGCCGGACTTCGTCGCCGCCCTCAAGGTCGATCAGGCCTGGGGTATCTTCCAGGCGTCGGTCGCCGCGCATGACAACCACGCTGCCTACTACGGCGGCACCGAGTTGACCGGCCATCCCGACGACAAGTGGGGCTGGGCTGGTGCACTGGCCCTGTCGATCAAGAACATCCCGACCGGACCTGGTGACACCATCAACCTCCAGGGCGTCTACACCGACGGTGCGACCCGTTACAACATCCAGGATCTGGCCAGCGGCATCAGCTCGGCGACCATCTATGGCGGCTCGAACCTGCCGGGCGTCTACCAGAGCGTTGGCTTCGGCACGGCACCCGACACGGTGTTCGGCCCCGGCGGTCAGCAGCAGACGATCAAGACCTGGGGCTTCCGCGGCGCGTACACCCACAACTGGGATCCCTACTGGAACACCAGCTTGTACGGTGCCTACGCTGCGGTCATGTACAACGACACGGCGAAGTCGCTCATCTGCGGCGTCGGCGGCGTCGGTGGCACGTTCCGCACCGCCTTCGGTGGCGGTGCTGGCGTGACCAGCTGCAACCCCGACTACAACATCGGACAGATCGGCGTGATCACCCGTTGGACCCCGGTCAAGAACCTGACCTTCTCGGCCGACGTGACCTACGTCCATCTCGATCAGAAGTATGCCGGCACGATCACCACCTCGTCGGCTGGTATCGCCAAGCCGACCGCGATCTACGAGCTGAAGGATCAGGACACTGTCCAGATGCTCTTCCGCGCCCAGCGCAACTGGTAATACCGGTTGATCTGATCACGATCCCAGAACCCCGGCAGGCAACTGCCGGGGTTTTTTCTTCCGACCGGAAGAGGTGGTCGTGGAAGCTTGGCTGCGACATTTCGGTCTACGCGAAGAACGAAGACGAGCCATGCGATTCATTGGCGGCAATCTTATTTACTTAGCTGATCTACTAAACTATATACATTACGGCCAACACATTGAATGATGGCTCTTGGCTCCGTGCTAAGCCTCCCAAACCTCCGGCAATGCCCTGCCGGAGGTTTTTGATTCAAGGCCACGAACCGACGCCGGAGATCGCGATGCGCGCGGCACCGCAGATTGCCGCTCGCAAGCAGGCGCGCCCCGCCGCGTCGATTCGATGCCGTCAAGATTTGACGGAATCGATCCGCAGTGCATTCTCGTCATTCATGGGACGCTTCAAGAACAGCCGTCTGGCTCGGATGAGCAGTGGCCATTACTGCCTGATCCGGGATCTCGGGCTGGTGAAGGGCGGCAAGGGGTTGCGGCACCATGAGGTGGTGATCGACTTCTCGTGGCGCGGTCTGCTCAAGCTCATCATGAGCGCTGCCACTGCAGTCCTGCGCCGCGCGCGCCGGTGCGGATCGAAACCGCCGAATAGCGCAGATCAATCCCGGGAGTTGAGCCCGGTCATTCGTGGCGCCACGCACTGCGCGACCAGTGTCGTCGCGACCAATCTGTTCACGATGCGCACGATCATCGTCTCCCGTTGTCGATGTCAGATTGTTCGCAACGCGGAATGATTTCGTTACGTCATCGTCTGCCTCGATCTGCCACACGCGGCTCAACTGCGCGTGAGCAGCGGGCGCCGTTGCTGGGCGATAATTCGGTGATGTACAGTGCCGCAGTCAAACGGCCGGGACTGCGATCCGCGCTCCAGCCGAAAGCAAGAAAAAGCAGGGAAGGAACGGATCTCACATGAAGGATTTCGCCGGAAAGATTGCCGTCATCACGGGTGGCGGCACGGGCATGGGGCGCGAGCTCGCACGGCAGCTCGTTGCCGAGGGCTGCAACGTCGCGATGTGCGACGTCTCGATGGAAGCGATGGCCGAGACCAAGCGGCTCTGCGAGGTCGAGAAGCTGCCGCAGGGCCTGCGCATCACCACCCACGTTGCCGACGTCTCGATCGAGGATCACTACAAGCGCTTCCGCGACGAGCTGATCGAGCAGCAGGCGACCGACAAGATCCACCTGCTGTTCAACAATGCCGGCATCGGTGGCGGCGGCAGCCTGTTCACCAACACCCGCGAGCAATGGGAGCGCACCTTCAACATCTGCTGGGGCGGCGTCTATCTCGGCGTGCGCACCTTCCTGCCGCTGCTGGTGAAGGCCGACGAGGCGCATATCGTCAACACGTCGAGCGTCAACGGCTTCTGGGCCTCGGTCGGCCTCGGCGTGTCGCACACCGCCTACAGCGCCGCGAAATTCGCCGTGAAGGGATTCACCGAGGCGATGATCAACGATCTCCGCCTCAACGCACCGCATGTCAAATGTTCGGTCGTGATGCCCGGTCACATCGGCACCTCGATCGTGTCGAACTCGCGCAAGGTGCAGAACGGCTCCGAGCAGCTCAATCCCGACGAGCTCAAGCAGGCTCGCCAGCGTCTGCAAGGGCAGGGCATCGACGTCGCCAAGATGTCGGATGCCGACATCCAGCAGCTCGCGCTCGATCGTGCGCGCATCTTTCACGACGAGGCGCCGACCTCGGCCGCCGCCGCCGCCAAGATCATCCTCGACGGCGTGAAGGCGGATCGCTGGCGCATCCTGGTCGGCGACGATGCGCACATGCTCGACGAGCGCGTGCGCAAGACGCCGGAGCACGCCTACACGCCGGAGTTTTATCAGGACCTCGTGGCGGCGACCGGCTGGAAGGTCGGCTGATCGCGCAAGACCCGTCATGCTGAGGAGCGCGGAACGCGCGTCTCGAAGCATGCACGGCCCGGCTAGCGGCCGTCGATCCTTCGAGACGGCCGCGTTGCGGCCTCCTCAGGATGACGGGATCGGCGCTTCTAGTGTAAGCTACCCGCGCATCGCGCGCTGGCGGGACCCTGCCTGATAGGCGAGGCGGTAATGCCCCGAGCAATAGGGCATGCCGCCGAGCGGGGTGTTGCCGCAGAAGCAGAAATCATCGGCGCCCGGGCTACTGATCGGCCAGCGGCAGCGCTGCTCGCTCAGTTCGAACAGCGAGCAGCTGTTGACGCTGACGACAGGCGCATCGTCGGGCTCCGGCTCGTAAACCGCCTGTAGCAGCTGGAGCTGCTGCTTCGCGGTCGCGCGTTGCGCGGCGTGCGCGGTGGCTTTCTTCCGCCGCGCCCGGCGTTCGTCCGGCGTCGTGCGGGTGAGGTTCAGCCGCGACAGCTTGCCGATCACCGCATTGCGGCTGACGCCGATATTGACGGCGATGTCGCGGCAGGAGAGGCCGGCTTCAAAGTAGATTTTCAGTTGGTCGACGCGCTCCGGCGTCCAGGTCTCTTGGTTGACAATCATCTGACGGTTCCACGTTCTGTGTTGAACCGCCGCGCCTCCACACACGCCCTTGGTTCCGGAGCATGATCCTTTCGGAAAACCGGTCTCCACTTTTCCGGATCATGCTCTCAGGGCGTGCGGCCGTTATCGCGGATTGCAAGCAACCCGTCCTTGATGGCGAGCCGAATGCCTTCCTCGATCAATGTCCGTGCAACGCCCGGGACGCTCGTGCCGTGGGTGCCCTGTCTCACCAGCTTCTCGAGATAACCAATGGTCGAGAGCGCCAGTGTGACCGGGACGCGGTCGGTTTCGGCCTTTTCCGTAGCCATGAGAAAATGCTTAACCCTGAACGCCTGCACTGAAAAGTATCTATTTAGAGTCTATTTAGGAATGTCGCGGTTCGTCAAGCCGGCGGCCGCAAAATGCGAACAGCCGCGCCGGAGGTCGATTCCGGCGCGGCGTTTTGATTCGATTGTTTAGTTATATGAATAGGTTAGCTGCGTAATTCGACCTTGATCGGGAACTTCTTGAGAAGCCGCTCAGCGGTTTCGGCCTTGTCCGCAGGCGCGGTCACGCTCAGGTACAGCCCGCGGGACGGGTCGGTGATGGCCTCGACACGGACCTCGCCGGACAGTCCTTCCCGGGCCAGCAGCTCGCGCGCAGCCTCGCCGGCGGCGATCTCGCGCAGCTTCGGCTTGAAGATCTTGCCGACCGGCGTGACCGGCATCTCGGGGATCACCGACACCACGCGTGGCCGCGCCGGCGGCTCCAGGATGTTGTCCTGCACGAACGCGGCGAGCGCCTGTGGATCGATATGCGCGCCGGGCTGCGCCGAGACGAACAGCATCGGCACTTCGCCGGCATAGCTGTCGGGTCGTCCGACCGCCGCGGCCAGCGCGACGCCCGGAAACGCCAGCGCGGCGTCCTCGATCGCGCGCGGGTCGATGTTGTGGCCGCCGCGGATGATGACGTCCTTGGCGCGGCCCATGATGTAGACGAAGCCGTCGGCATCGATGCGGCAGATGTCGCCGGTGCGCAGCCAGCCGTCGCTGAACGCCTCTTCGGTCTGCTTCTTGTCGACGTAACCGGCGAACACCTGCGGGCCCCTGGTCAGGAGCTCGCCGACCGGCGAGGGCCACGGCCCGGTGTGCAGCTTGCCGCCCTCGAGGATCGCGAGCTCGACCAGCGGATTGCGGGTGCCGACGCTCTCGGCGCGCGGCTTCACGCCGTGGACGTCATGGGTGATGGCGCCGGCAAGCTCGGTCATGCCGTAGAGCTGCTGGATGCAGGGGCCGCCCCAGGTCGCAAGATAGCGCCGTTCGATTTCCGGCGGGCAGATCGAGGCGCCGGTGGCGGTGACGCGCAGGGTCGAGATGTCGCTGTCGGCGACCGGGATGTCGGCCAGGGCGCCGAGCGTGGTCGGCACGTTGCCGGAGATGTTGACGCGGTATTTCTCGATGATCTTCCAGAAATGCGTGATCAGCGCCGGATCGCGCGCTCCGGCGGGGCCGGGGATGAAGATCGTGGTGCCGGCCGCCAGGCAATTGGCCGTCGTGCAGAACAGGCCGCCGACATGGAACAGCGGCATCGTGATCATCGCACGTTCGCCGCGGTGGAAGTCGAGCGCCATTCGCGAGGATAAGGTGGAGGCGACCATCGCGCGGTTGGTGAGCCGCGCCACCTTGGGATGGCCGGTGGTGCCACCGGTCGGCAGCATCACCGCGACACGGTCGGCCTCGCTCATGTCGCTCGACTTGCCGTAGTCGTCGCGCCAGGCCGGATCAGGCCGCAGCACTTCGCCGTCGAAGGAAATGCTGCCGTCGAGCGGCGCGATCACGATGCGCTTGAGCGAGGGCACCTCGCGCTGCAGCCCCTCGACCCGCTCATAGAGCCCGCCCGGCATTCCCGGCGGCGGCGCGATCAGCAGCTTCGCATTGATGGCATTGAGCTGGGCCGTGATCGCCTCTCGCGTGAACAGCAGGTTGAGCGGCTCGGCGACCCCGCAGGCGGCGGCGCCGAAGATCGCGACGATGCTGGCCGGACAGGCGGGCAGCAGGATCGCCACCGCATCATCCTTGCCGATGCCTTGGCTGCGGAAATAGGTTTCGGCCGCCTTGATGCAGCCCATCAGCTGATCGTTCGAAATCACGACCGGGTTGGGATCGAGCGGCGAGCGCAGATAGATCGCAGCTTCGGCGTCCGGCGCCCCCTGCGGGCCGCGGGCGATGAGATCGAGGATGCGCGGGCAGGCGGCGAGCGTCTCCTGCATCTCCTTGTCGCGCGCAGCCTCGTCGGCCGGCGAAAGCCTGTCCTTCAGCATATCCGTCCCCGTCCATTTTTGTTTCGTTGGGCGGGGGATTGTATCGAGCCGCGCGCGTGGAGCACAAGTGCGGCTATTTGGCCTTCGTCATTCCGGGGCTCGCGAAGCGAGAACGCGGAATCTCGAGAGTCCCCGGTGCGCAATTGCGCCCTGAGGTTCGATGCTGCGCATCGCCCCGGAATGACGGTGCTAACCGTGAACGACCGATTTGGCGATCATGCAGTGAATGCCCTTGGAGCCGTTGACGGTCTGGGTGACCCGCAGGTCGGCGGCCAGGCTGCACAGCGTGTAGGCGTCTTCGCGCGACAGATTGCGCTTCTCGCCAAGCAGCACGATCATGTCGCGCAGCGCCCGCACCGCGCACTGGTCGAGATCGGGATCCATCGCCATGGTGATGTAATGGTCCGCGGTCTCGGCCCGCGGATAGGTGAACTTGAGATCCTTGCGCAGGGTCAGGCGGAAGCGGCCGGTGAGCGCGGTCTCGATCGCGGTGACGCAGACTTCGCCGTCGCCCTGCACGCCGTGGCCGTCGCCGCAGGAGTACAGCGCGCCCGGCACGAACACCGGCAGATAGAGCTTGGCGCCGGCACCGAGCTCCTTGTTGTCGAGATTGCCGCCCATCGCGCGCGGGATCAGCGAGGAGATGCGGCCCCAGGCCGGCGGCGGCGAGACGCCCATCACGCCGAAGAACGGTTTCAGCGGCAGGTCGAGCCCCCATGGCATACGGCCGACCATGCGGTCGCGATCGAGCGGGATGTTGAGGATGCGGGTCTCGTGAAAATCGTCGGGCAGGGTGCCGGACAGCGGCTTGATCAGATTGTAGCCCCAGTCCTGGCGCAGCTGGACGTCGAGAATGTCGACCTCGAGCACGTCGCCGGGTTCGGCGCCGGCAACTGCGATCGGGCCGGTCAGGATATGCCCGGGCACGATCCGCTCGTTCTTCGCGTGGATGTCGTCGAGCTCGGGCGGGACATGGAATTTGCTGCGGTCGGGCACCACGTCGGCGCCGCCGCTGACGGTCTCGATCGTGACTTCGTCGCCGCTCGCAATCGTCAGGACCGGCTTCAGCTTGGCTTCGAAGAAGCCCCAATGGCAGGTTTCGGGACTGGACTTCAGATGATGATGGGTCATGTGACGGCTTTTGATTAGTTTCCCAGCAGCGTATGACGCTGTAGCAGAACTTCGCAGAGGCTTCCCTTGTTTTTTGTGCTCTCCAAGACGGTCGGCATCATGCTGCTGCCGATCAATTTCCTGATCGGGATTGGCGTGATCGGCGCGGTGCTGCTGCTGACGCGGTTTGCCCGCCTCGGCCGCAGGTTGACGGTGGCCTCGCTGCTGCTGCTCGCGATCTGCGGCTTCTCGCCGCTCGGCAATGTCCTGATCTCAACGCTGGAGCAGCGCTTCCCACCATGGGACGCCTCGCGCGGCGCGCCCGACGGCATCATCGTGCTCGGTGGCTCGATCGATGCCGATCTGTCGGTCGAGCACGGCACACCTGTGGTGCGCAGTGCGGCCGATCGCGTCATCGCGGCGGCGGCGCTCGCGCGCAAATATCCGAACGCGCGGCTCGTGTTCACCGGCGGCAGTGCCAACCTGATCTCGAATGATGCGCGCGAGGCCGACTATGCCGCCGAGATGTTCGAGAGCCTCGGCATTGCCAAATCGCGGTTGATCATCGAGCGCCGCTCGCGCAACACCGTGGAGAACGCCGAGTTCTCCAAGGCGCTGGTCGATCCCAAGCCGGGCGAGCGCTGGCTGCTCGTCACCTCGGCCTATCACATGCCGCGCTCGATCGGGCTGTTCCGCAAGGCGGGATTCAACGTCGAGGCCTATCCGGTCGACTGGCGTGTCGGCAATGTCACGAGCTTTGCGACGCTTGCGATCGAGGGCCTGTCGCGCACCGATCTCGGCACCCGGGAGTGGATCGGGCTGCTGGCCTATCATCTGGCTGGAAAAATCGACGATTTGCTGCCGGGACCGGGCCCGCGTTGAGCGACGAGCCGGTCGCTTCCGTCGACCAATCTGATTCTTGTCTAACGCATTTTCTTCACGCGAACCGGTACCCACTTCGCTCGAAAATGCTCTAACATCACACCAACAGGCAGCGCCAAGCCGCCGATCACGGGAGTTCACACCATGCAACAGCAGACACCGCCGGAACAGTTCGACCTTGCCGCGATCGTGGCCGATCTGAACACCCTGCTGCGGCTGAAGACCACGGTCATCGGCATCAAGATGTTCGCCCGCGTCGAGGAGATGGAGGCGATCCCGAAGATCCGCCGTCCGTCGGCGGTTCACACCACGGACCAGATCGTCAGCATGGCCTCGCGGCTCGGCTGGACCGTCGGCATCACCGGCGACGATCTGGTCGGCGCGCAATGCCGCGCGGTGATCGGGCTCGCGCCGCAGGACGAGAAGTGGCTGGCCGGCGAGAACTATGTCGGCGTCTGGCACGGCACCGCCGAGGACGCGCGCAAGCGCCAGGAGGCGCTCGACGTGGTGCCTTACGGCCAGTACCAGGCGATGGTGGTGAGCCCGCTGACCAGCGGCCGCCTCAACCCGCCCGACATCTGCCTCGTCTATGCGACGCCGGGCCAGATGATCATCCTGATCAACGGGCTTCAATACACCGGCTACAAGAAGTTCGAGTGGGGCGTGGTCGGCGAAACCGCGTGCGCGGACTCCTGGGGGCGGGCGCTGAAGACCGGCGAGCCAAGCCTGTCGCTGCCGTGCTTCGCCGAGCGCCGCTATGGCGGCGTGCCCGACGAGGAGATGCTGATGGCGCTGCCGCCGGCCTATCTGGTGAAGGCGATCGCCGGAATGAAGCAGCTCGCCAAGAACGGCCTGCGCTATCCGATAGCGCCCTATGGCATCCAGGCCGACGTGCGCGCCGGCATGGGGGTGTCTTACAAGAAGTAGGGGCATCTTCCGTCATTGCGAGGAGCGGAGCGACGACGCAATCCATGCTCCGCACACGCGGTGAAATGGATTGCTTCGCTGCGCTCGCAATGACAAAACGGGGCAATCTCGTTGTGTGGGAGCCTGATCCATGTCCTCGTCGAAACTCGATATCGTCGTCTACGGTGCGACCGGATTCACCGGTCAGCTCGTGGCCGAATATCTCGCGGCGCATTATCGCGACGGCGGCCTGAAATGGGCGATGGCCGGGCGCAGCAAGGACAAGCTCGCCTCGGTTCGCGATGCGATCGGCGCGCCCGCCGATACGCCCTTGATCGTTGCCGATGCCAGCGATGCCGCATCGCTGAAGACGATGCTGGCGCAGACCAACTCTGTCATCTCGACGGTCGGTCCGTATCAGCTCTATGGCAATGAGTTGATTGCCACCTGCGTGGAAAGCGGCACCGACTATTTCGATCTCTGCGGCGAGCCGGTCTGGATGCGGCAGATGATCGACAAACACGAAGCCGTGGCAAAGGCCAGCGGCGCGCGGATCGTGTTCTCCTGCGGCTTCGACTCGGTGCCGTTCGAGCTCGGCGCGTTCTTCGTGCAGGAGGAAGCCAAGCGCGTGTTCGGTGCGCCGGCGCAGCGCGTCAAGGGCCGCGTGCGCGACATGCGCGGCACGCTGTCCGGCGGCACGGCCGCGAGCGCCAAGGCAACCTTCGATGCGGTCGCCAAGGACTTGAGCCTGGTCGCGATCCTCAACAATCCCTTCGCACTGACCCCGGGCTTCGAGGGGGCGAAGCAGCCGCGCGGCAGCAAGCCGGCTTACGAGGAGGATCTGCACTCCTGGACCGCGCCGTTCATGATGGCGCTGATCAACACGCGCAACGTCCACCGCTCCAACATGCTGATGGGCTTTCCTTACGGGCGCGACTTCGTCTACGACGAGATGGTCCTGACCGGCCCGGGCGAGAAGGGCGAGGCCAATGCAAAGAAGGTGATGGCGCTGAATTCCGAGAAGACCGGTCCCAGCGCACCGAAGCCGGGCGAGGGGCCGTCCAAGGAAGAGCGCGAGAACGGCCGCTACGATCTGCTCTATCTCGCGGTCGCGCCCGACGGCCGCATGGTCCGCGCCGGCGTCAAGGGCGATCGCGATCCCGGCTACGGCTCGACCTCGAAGATGATCTCGGAATGCGCGATCTGCCTGTTGCGCGATACGCCCGATGTCGCACCCGGGTTCTGGACGCCGGGAGCTGCGATGCAAGGTAGGCTGATCAAGCGCCTGGTCGACCACGCTGGGCTGACGTTTGAGGTCGAGAAGTAAGTCGCGCAACGCCCAACGGCTGTCATCGCCCGGCTCGACCGGGCGATCCAGTACGCCGCGGCTTCTCGGCTCAAGCACAAACGTCTCTGGAATGCTGGATGCCCCGCTTTCGCGGGGCATGACAGCCGCGCACTACGCCGCCGCCCGCGGATTATACGCGTACATGAAATCCATGCCCTTGGACGACACCGGCAGCAGCAGCTTCAGCATGTGATCGCGCAGCCACGCGCCGGTCGGGCTGAACTCGCGCTTGCTGTTACCGTTGCGGCGGGCGATCGCCACGATCTTCTCGGCGCGCGGGCGCCGCTCGTGCTCGAACGCCTGGAATGTCAGGCCGAGCTCCTGGCCGTCGCGCATCAGGATGCCGAGCCGCAGCGCGTCTTCCAGCGCGAGCGAAGCGCCCTGGCCGGCATGCGGGCTGGTGGCGTGCGCGGCATCGCCGATCAGGAGCGTCCGCTTGCGCGACCAGGTCGGCAGCGTCGCGACGTCGAGCGTGTCGGTGACTACGATGTTCTCGGCGGCCTCGATGATATCGGGGATCGGCGCGTGCCAGCCGGCGTGGAATTCGCGCAGATGCCGCCTGATGGCGTCCTGGCTCTGCAGGCGATACGCCGCCGCGGTCATGCCGTGTGATGGCTGGGTGCTCCACCACATCCCGCCGGTGTCCGGATCGGGACTGCACAGGCCGTAGCCGAAGAACCCGCTTTGCCCGAACGTGGTCTCCACCTTCTGGCCGATCGAGAGGCGCTCGAACATGGCGCGTGGCACGAATCCGCCGAAACCGATCAGACCGGTATCAAACGGCGTCGGTCCGTCCGGGATCACGTGCCGCCGCACCGCCGAGTGCACGCCGTCGGCGCCGATCACGAAATCGCCCTCGGCGGTGGTGCCGTCGTTGAAATAGGCGATCACCGGCTGGTCGCCGCGATCTTCGATCTTCACCAGCTTCTTCTCGAAGAACACCGAGACGTTGGAGCCCCACGCCTTGTCGATCAGCGTCTCGTTCAACGTCGCGCGGCACATGTTCACTGCGGGCTGGCCGAACCGCTGCTGCATGTTCTGGTTGAGCGAGCCGAGCTTCTTGCCGCTCTGCGAATAGAAGTCGAACGATTCGGCGATCGAGCCGTTGCGGATCAGTTCGTCGGCGAGGCCGAGCTCCGCCAGCACATGCATGCCGTTGGGCGCGATCTGCAGGCCGCCGCCGATCCCGGTGGAATACGGCCAGGCTTCATAAAGCTCGGCCTCGATGCCGGCGCGGGTCAGGAACATCGCGGTCACCGGACCTGCGATGCCGGCGCCAATGATCAGAGCTTTACGGGGACGTGAGGCCATGCCTTGCTCCATGCATCCGTGTGGGCTACGAAAGGTTAGTTGCTAATTATCTTAGTTTATAAGATATTAGGCGAGTAAGATATAGGAGCAGCTTTGTCAAGTGCGAAGTCGCGCGAAGCGCTGGTGCAGGAACTCGAGGAGGCGATGCGCCGGTCATCCGCGCAGGGCGTGATGTATGGCCAAGCCGTTGCGGAAGTTGCCGGAATCTCCAATTCCGACATGGAATGCATGGACATCCTGCTGCTCGAGGGGCGGGTGACTGCCGGCCGTCTTGCCGAGGTGACCGGGCTGACCACGGGCGCCATCACCGGCGTGGTGGATCGGATGGAGAAGGCGGGTTACGTGCGCCGCGAGCGGGACGAGAGCGACCGCCGCAAGGTCTTCATCTCGGTGATCGAGGAAAAGGCCGCCGAGATAGGCAAGTTCTACGTGCCGATGCAGGAGGCGATGCTCAAGGTCTGGAGCAGCTACACCGAAGACGAGTTGCGGCTGCTGCTGCGCTTCGCCAATGACGGCCACAAGGGTGTCCTGGAGGCGACCGCCGCGCTGAAGAGCGTGATCGACACGCCGCCCGAGCAGCGCGCCAAGCTCAAGATGCCGCCGAAGTCTCGTCGCTGACCTCGAGCGATGTCGCACGGTAGCGCTCGGCCGCGGCGTACATGCCCCACATCGTACCCAGCATCATCCAGAAATGCCGCCAATGGTCGGTATCGATGATGAAGCTCTCGCCCGCGATGCCGAGGAAGGCCGAGAAGATCGCCAGATAGTCGCGCTGCCACGGCACCCGCATGTAGATGTAGCGGAAGCCGATGATCGCGCTGACGAACACCAGCGCCGGATAGCAGATGCCAGAGATCCAGCCACCCGACATGAAGGCGTTGAGGAAGGAGTTGTGGGTGTCCTCGGGGAAGTAGGTGTGGAACTGCAGCGGCCCGATGCCGAACGGCAGTTCCAATGCCATCTGGGCGCCGAGGATGTGGCGGCCGAACCGGCCGAAGCGGCCTTCGTCGTAGCTCTGGTCGAAGCTCGCGCGCTGCTTGAACATGTCGGCGACCGTGCCGATCGACAGCAGCACAGCGATCAGCGCAACGGCGAGGATCGCGGCGATCAAGGTCATCACGATAATGCGCGAGCGCTGCGCCTGCGAGCGGCTGGTGAACACCATCAGCGCCAGCATGAATGCCGCGGTGATCACGAGGCCACCCCAGGCGGCGCGGGAGAATGACAGCAGGATCGCGAGCGAGATGATGCCGAAGGCGATGGCGTTGCGAAACGCCTTGCCGAAGCGGTCGGAGACCACGCTCTGCAGTGTGAACAGCGCGGGCAGAATCAGGAACGCGCCGAGCACGTTCGGATCCTTGAAGGTGCCGCGCGCGCGATCATACAGCGTCAGCAGATCATAGCCGCCGGGCACCAGATGGAAGTAGCCGGCGATGCCCGCCAGCGAGGCGATCATCGCGCCGACGATCAGCCCCCGGCGCAGCATGTCGAGCCGCGCCTCGGTATCCTCCGACATCACCATCGCGAAGAAGATGACGGTGACGGCCATGTACCAGGAGGTGAGGACCCAGTTCACCACCTCCGGCTTGTCGAGGAACGGCACCGCGCCGATGCTGTAGCCGACATTGAGCACGATCAGCGCGAACAGCAGCGGCATGAACACGAGCTGCATGCGCAGGCCGGTTGCGAAGAACAGCACGCAGGCGGTCAGGGTGACCAGTTCATACGGGCTCGGCTCGATGAACACGATGGCGATCGACGCGCCGGCGAGCCATACCAGCGCCCGCTGCAGCGCCAGCACGCCTGGCGGCGCCGATGTCAGCGATTGGGACGTCCCGGCTGTCGCCGCATAGGCCATCGGATACTCACGCAACAGATACAGCACTGGCGCTCGTCATTGCGAGGAGCGAAGCGACGAAGCAATCCACCTATCCTCGAGCTGCGAGATGGATTGCTTCGCTGCGCTCGCAATGACGGCAGTTGGTCTCGATTCTCAGTACGCGTTCTCGTTCTTTGTAATCAGCGAGAACGGGGTCTTGAGCAGGATGTAGAGGTCGAACAGCACCGACCAGTTCTCGATGTAATAGAGGTCGTATTCGACGCGCTTCTGGATCTTCTCGTCGGTGTCGACTTCGCCGCGCCAGCCGTTGATCTGTGCCCAGCCGGTGATGCCGGGCTTGACGCGGTGGCGCGCGAAGTAGCCGTCGACCGCCTCGTCGAACAGGCGGTTCTCCAGCTTGCTCTGCACGGCGTGCGGACGCGGGCCGACCAGCGAGAGATTGCCCTTCAGCACGACGTTGAACAGCTGCGGCAATTCGTCGAGCGAGCTCTTGCGGATAAAGCGGCCGACGCGGGTGACGCGCGGATCGTTCTTGGTCACGACCTTGGAGGCGGTCGGATCGGCCTGGTGGTGGTAGAGCGAACGGAACTTGTAGACGTCGATCCGCTCGTTGTTGAAGCCGAACCGCTTCTGGCGAAACAGCACCGGGCCGGGGCTGTCGAGCTTCACCGCAAGCGCCACCAGTCCCAGCACCGGCAGCGCCGCGAGCAAGGCGAGGCCGCCGACCACGCGGTCGAACAGCCATTTCAGCACCAGATCCCAGTCGGTGATCGGCGCCTCGAACACATCAAGCGTCGGCACCTTGCCGAGATAGGAATAGGAGCGGGGCCGGAAGCGCAGCTTGTTGGTATGGGCCGACAGGCGGATGTCGACCGGCAGCACCCACAGCTTCTTGAGCATTTCCAGGATGCGGGTCTCGGCCGAGATCGGCAGCGCGAACAGCACGAGGTCGACGCGGGTGCGGCGGGCGAACTCGACGATATCGTCGACCTTGCCGAGCTTCGGCGAGCCGGCGCATGTCTCCATGGCGCGGGCGTCGTTGCGATCATCGAACACGCCGAGCACGTGGATGTCGGTGTCGTCGTCGGCGTTCAGCGCCTCGATCAGCTTCTCGCCGTTCTGGTCGGCGCCGACGATGATGGTGCGGCGGTCGAGCCGGCCGTCATGCGCCCAGGCCCGCACCATCGAGCGCAGCGCCAGCCGTTCGGCGATCAGGATCGCAAGGCCGAGGCAGAAGAACGACGACAGCCAGACCCGCGACACCTCGCCACCGAGCTTGACCAGGAAGGAGACGCCGATGAACAGCAGGAACACGAAGGCCCATGACGAGATCATCCGCGTCATCTGGCGAAGCTGGCCGCGGAAGATCTGCACCTGGTAGATGTCGGCGGCCTGGAAGCAGACCACGGCCGCAGCCGACATGCCGAGGATCGAGGTGATGTATCCCCAATGGATGCCGCCGCCGGCGAGCGGCCTGACGTAGGCGAGATAGAGCCCGACGCCGACCAGGCTGAGCAGCACGAAATCGGCGAGGCGAACCACGCCGGCGATCACGACCGGCGAGTAAGCGCCGCGAACTTTCTGATTGGTGACGGCGAGCGCGGCCGGCGACAGGCGGCGGCGGCGTTCGGCCTGTGGCTGAGCAGCCGTCGCAGACGTAGCCGCATCCAGCATCGAGCGTGCGTTAAACGGTTCCACGAGTCCACGTCCATTCCTGCGCCTGCAGATGGGCATCCGCGCGCAGCAGCGAAATTCCCCCGGACGCGACTTAAGGGGACAAATCGGAAGAAACGGTTACGTGTGCAAGAAGTGGTTAACGTTTGGCAAATGCGTCGCGATAGCCGGCCAGCACGCCCTCGACCATCGCGCTCTGCGAGAAATGTTCGGAAATCCGCTCGCGCAGATTTTGCGCGCGTGTCGCGGTCGCGGCGGGATTGTCGAGCGCCGCTTTGATCGCATCGGCCATCGCAGCGGCATTACTGGGTGCGAACAGGGCGTCGGTGTGGGTATCGAAGATCTCCGGGATGCCGCCGACATTGGCGGCGATCATCGGAATTCCGGCAGCGCCGGCCTCGATCACCACATAGGGCATCGAATCGCCGCGCGAAGGAACGACCAGCAGGCTGCCCTTGGAGAAGCCGTAGCGTGCCTTGACGTGGCCGATGAAGCGAACGGCATCACCGAGCGACAGCCGCTTCACCTGCTCCTTGAGCCGCTCGAACTCCTCGCCGTCGCCGCCGAGCGTCAGCGTCACCGGCTTGCCGTCAGCGCGCAGCTTGGCGACCGCGTCGATCAGAAGGTCGGCGCCCTTGATGCGGCGGAATTCGCCGACATAGGCGACGTCGGTGGCGTCATCGGCTCTGGCAACCGGTTCGAATTCCTCCGAGGTGACGCCGTTGAACACGCAGCGCACAAGGCCCGCGGGCTTGCCCACCGTGCGCTGATAGGTGTCACGGGCGAACGCGCTCTCGAACAGGAACAGGTCGGTGCTGTTCATCAGCGTGCGCTCAAGCTGGCTGTAGAAGCGGCCCTTCCAGGTGTCGAGCGGATAGTGCAGCGAGCCGCCATGCGGCGTGTAGACCCGGATCACCTTGTTCGAGCGCCGCCGCAGCCGAACGTAAGCGCCGGCCTTGGCGCCATGGCCGTGCACGACATCGGGTTTCAGCTTGCGGATCAGGCCGGCGATATGTGCCCAGACCATGAAGTCGGCGAAGCGCGGCTCGCGGCGGATCGCGACCCGGTGGACGCCGAGCTTGAGGCGCGGCTCGATCTCGGCGAGCACTGCGTCGGCACGGGTGCCGCCGGTCAGGCTGTCGGCGACGATGCCGACATGGTGGCCGCGCTCGATCTGGCCGTTGGCGAGGTCGAGAATGTGACGGATGATGCCGCCGACCGGGGCACGGACGACATGCAGGATGCGGAGCGGCTGGTCCTGATTTTGATCCTGCGCCATCGATCAGAACCAGCGTTCGCCGACGAACACGGTGTCACCGGGGCCGATCGGCGTCCCCAGGGGAGCCACGAAGCGGCCGGCGCCCGATGCATCGGTGTGCGTGAGGGTGACCTCGTCGCGCCGGGCGCGCGGCGAGAAGCCGCCTGCGATCGCCACCGCGCTCTCGACCGTCATGTTGGGCACATAAGGATATTGGCCGGGGGCCTGGACTTCACCAAGAATGAAGAACGGCCGGTAGGATTCGATCTCGACCGCCACCGACGGCTCGCGGATGAAGCCGTTGCGCAGCCGTGCGGTGATCTCGGCGGCAAGCCCGGCCGGCGTGCGGCCGCGCGCCGGCACCGAGCCGATCAGCGGCATCGTGATCGCGCCGGCTGCATCGATCGCATAGGAGTTGGTCAGGCCTTCCTGGCCATAGACTACGACGCGAAGCCTGTCGCCGGGGCCGAGATTATAGGCCTCGCGCGTCGGCGCAGGCTCGGCATAGGCGACCGGCCCGGCAAAGGAGGGCTGCCCATATGCCATCGGATCGAAGGCCGGGTCGCCGGCAACCGGCGAGGTCCGGCCCATGCAGCCCGACAGCGCGAGCGCAGCGATCAGACAAACAAGGGGAGCGCGCAAATCGCGCATGTGAGGAATCCCACGAAATTACCGGCCCCGATTAACGGCACTCATGGTTAACAAAGCATGACGGGGTGGTGGTGGCAGCCGTATCCGTCAACCGCGCCGATTAACCCAGCAGCAACCTTAATGGACTGTAATAGCCCGCATTGAGGTGGAATCGCGGCGTCCGCGGGAGTTCGTTATGCGTTTTGCATTCTGGCGTAGAGGCAAGGAAGAGGCCGTCGTGCAGCGGGCGCTGCCGAAGTCTGCGCCCGTCGCCGACGAGGCCGTTGCGAAGCCGGCTTCGGCGATGTCAGCTCCTGACGAGCCGGCGCGTGCGGCCCCTGCAACCGATCTCGATCTGCATGTGCTCGGAAGCGCGCTGGCGCGCAAGCGAGGCTGGATCGTCGTGCCGACCGTGCTGGTGTTTGCGCTGTCGCTTGCCGCCGTCAACGTCGTGACGCCGCGCTACAAGTCGGAAGCGCGAATCCTGATCGACAACCGCGAGAACGCCTTCCTGCGTCCGAACGGCGAGCGTGACCTCGAACGCACCTCGCTCGATGCCGAGGCCGTCACGAGCCAGGTGCAGCTCGTGATGTCGCGCGATCTCGCGCGCGACATCATCAAGAAGAACAAGCTCGCCGAGCGTCCGGAGTTCGATCCGGTGCTGCGCGGCTTCTCCCCAGTGAAGTCCCTGCTGGCGCTGTTCGGCATCGGCCGCGATCCGTTCAGCCTGACGCCGGAAGAGCGGGTGCTCGACGCCTTCTATGAGCGCTTCCAGGCCTATGCGGTCGACAAGTCGCGCGTCATCGTGGTCGAATTCCAGTCGGAGGATCCCGATCTCGCCGCCCGCGTCGCCAACTCGATCGCGGACGGCTATCTCGTGCTGCAGCAGGCGGCGCGGCAGGACCAGGCCAAGTCCGCCAGCACGTGGTTGCTGGGCGAGATCGACAAGCTGCGCACCAAGGTCGCCGACGCGGATTCGCGTGTCGAGGAATTCCGCTCCAAGTCGAGCCTGTTCGTCGGCACCAACAACATCCCGCTGTCCAACCAGCAGATGGGCGAGCTGAACACGCAGCTCAACAATGCGCGTGCGCTGAAGGCGGATGCCGAGACCAAGGCGCGGCTAATCCGCGAGATGCTTCAGAGCGGCAAGCCGATCGAGGCTTCGGAAGTGCTCAATTCCGAGCTGATCCGCAGGCTCGCCGAGCAGCGCGGCACGCTGCGCGCCCAGCTCGCCGAGCAGTCGTCGACGCTGCTCGACAACCACCCGCGCATCAAGGAATTGAAAGCGCAGATCTCCGATCTCGACCGCCAGTTGCGCGAGGAGGCCGGCAAGATCTCGCGCTCGCTCGACAACGATGCCCGGGTCGCCGATGGACGTGTTCAGGCATTGCAAGCGAGCCTGGACCAGTCGAAGAAGCAGGCCGCATCGAGCAATGGTCAGGATGTGCAGCTGCGCGGGCTGGAGCGCGAGGCCAAGGCGCAGCGCGATCTGCTGGAAGCCTATCTCGCCAAGTATCGCGAGGCGACCGCACGCGAGAACATCGAGGCGGCGCCGACCGACGGCCGCATCATCTCGCGCGCCACGGTCTCCAACACGCCGGCCTATCCGAAGAAACTGCCGATCGTGCTGATCGCAACGCTTGCGACGCTGTTGCTGGCGTCCGGCATCATCATAACAGGCGAATTGCTGCGCATCTCCGCGCCGGGCGCGGTGGGCCGCGCCTTCGCGCCGGCCGCCGCAGTGATCCGGCGCCGCGAACCGGTCATGGAGACCGCAGCTATGGACGAACCGGCGCCGAGGCTGCCGCCTGAGCCCGAGCTCGCTTCGCCGCTCGCGCCCAGCCTTGCGCCGGAGCCTGAACTGTCGCCGGAGCCTGCGATGGCCTACGAGCCCGTCATCAGCGAGCCGCAGCCAACGCCCGCCCAACCGGTCGACGAGATCGATGCGCTGGCCGAGCGTCTTGTCGCGGCCGGTCCCGCCGCCCACAAGGTCACGGTGCTCGGCCCGGCCGCCGGCGAGAGCGTCACGTGGACCGCGCTGACGCTGGCGCGTCTGATGGCGCGGCAGGCCAAGGTCGTGGTGATCGATCTCGTCGCGTCCTCGCCGGTGCTGACGGCGGCGACCGTCGATCCCGCAGCGCCCGGCCTGGCCGAGCTGATGCAGGGCGAGGCCACGTTCGCTCAGATCATCACTAAGGATCGACAGTCGCGCGTGCAGATCGTCAGCGCCGGACGCCCGGGCTTCGATCGCAGCCATCTGCAATCGCCGCGGCTGGCGCTTGCGATCGATGCGCTGCTCCGGGTCTACGATCACGTGCTGCTCGACGCCGGCTCGGCCGTCGACCTGCCGGCCGAGCTGCTGACCGCGAAGGCGCAGGCCGTCGTCGTGCCCGACGCCGGAATGGCACAGGATGCCCGCCATCAGATGGTCGATCAGCTCAGGGCCGTCGGCTTCTCCGAAGTGACGATGCTGAGCAAGCCCTGCGCGCCGTCGGAAGCGGCCGTGACGGGCCCGCGGGTCGTCGCGGCCTGAACCAGACCTCAAAAGCGCGATGAGATCGGGTTGATCGTCATCGCGCTTCCGTTTCCGAAGGCCGCTGCGCGCCTCCCCAGATGACGCGCTAAAGCCTGATGAGATTAGGTTGAGCTGGAACGGCGTCGAAGCTTCACCTCTCCCTTGGGAGAGGTCGATTCGCGCAGCAAATCGGGTGAGGGATTACGGTCTATCGAGAGGGCAAGAGCCCTCACCCGGATTGCTTCGCAATCCGACCTCTCCCCAACGGGGAGAGGTGAACCGAGACCGCGCCAAACCGATTCAACCAAAACTCATCCCGCCTTAGTGCGCCAGCATCGGCTCGCGTGCGGCTCGCTCCAGGACCGGATCGATCCGCAGCCGGATCGTGACGAGCGCGCCGATCAAGCCGACGACCGCGAGCAGCAGCAGGCCTGCGGTGAAGCCACCGGTCAGGTCCTTCAGATAGCCCATGGCGAACGGGCCGGCGAAGCCTGAGAGATTGCCGAGCGAGTTGATCGCAGCGATGCCTGCTGCGGCCGAGGCGCCGTTCAGGATGCTGGCCGGCATCGGCCAGAACATCGGCGGCACCGCCGAAACGCCGATCTGCGCGAGGCAGAGCAGGCCGACGATCAGCACCGGACTGGAGACCAACCCGGCGAGGCCGATGCCGACGGCTGCGAGCACCAGCGCGCCGGCGACGTGGTAGCGCCGCTCCCCGGTCTTGTCGGAATGGCGGCCGAGCAGCACCATGCCGACCGCGCCGAACACGAAGGGCAGGGCTGCGATCAGGCCGGTCTGGGTGTCGGTGACGCCGAACGCCTTGATGATGGTCGGCAGGAAGAACGCGACGCCGTAGCTGGCGGCGTTCAGGCAGAAATAGACGAGGGCGCAGGCGAGGACGCGCGAATCGGTGAGCGACTGCATGACCGAGATGTGCTCCACGGCTTCCTTCTTCTGCCGCTCGATCTCGAGGGTGGTCTGCACCCACTTGATCTCGTCGGGCTGCAACCAGCTCGCCTGACGCGGAAAGTCGGGCAGCATGGCCAGCACGGCGAAGCCGACCAGGACCGAGGGCAGCGCTTCACAGATGAACAGCCATTGCCACCCGGTCAGGCCGGCGCCCGACAGGTTGAGCAGCAGGCCCGAGATCGGCGCTCCGATAATGCTCGAGATCGGGATCGCCAGCATGAACAGGCTGATGACGCGGGCCCGATAGATCGTCGGGAACCAGAGCGTCAGATAGAAGATGATGCCGGGGAAGAAGCCGGCCTCGCAGGCGCCGAGCAAGAGGCGCAGGAAGTAGAAGATCCACTCGCTCGAGAGGCCGCTCGCTGCCGACATCTGCGGGATGAACGCGAATGCCGCCGAGACGATGCCCCAGCTGATCATGATGCGGGCGATCCAGCGCCGCGCGCCGAACCGTTCCAGCAGGATGTTGGAGGGGACTTCGAAGAAGAAGTAGCCGACGAAGAACAGGCCTGCGCCGAGCCCGTAGGCGGCTTCGCTGAGGCCGAGCGCCGTGTTCATGTGCAGCTTGGCGAAGCCGACATTGACGCGATCGAGATAGGCAACGAAGTAACACAGGATGAGGAACGGAATCAGCCGTCGCATCATCTTTCCAATCGCGCGCTTCTCGACATCGTCGCTCATCGTTCCCATCCCTTTCGGTTTTCGATTCGGCACACGCTGACTGTGCTGCCCGGGGTGGCATCTGGTGCACCCGCAGCGGTCCGTTGCCTTGCCCTTGCAAGTCGCCTGGTAAGTCGCCTTGCAATCCTTGCATTCATTGTTGTGTAATCAACGGCCGCGTGACTAATGGCATTTGGGAATGGAGCCACGGCGAAACTGTCATGATGCACCGCGGTATAAGCGCGGGAACCCAGAGCGTTTTTCAGCGAAGCGGAAACCGGTTCGCTTAAGAAAAACGCGTCAAAACAGTATCTGGAGCCCCGTTCCGATTGGTCGGAACGGAACAGGCTCTGGCCGGGCAGGATGGTAGCGGGCCGTGATCAATAACCTGAAACTGCGCCAGTTGCGCCTGCTGGTGGCGCTCGACAGCGAGCGCAAGCTGCAGCTCGCCGCCGAGCAGCTGAATATTACCCAGTCGGCGGCATCGAAGATGCTGGCCGAGATCGAGGCGGTGGCGCGGGTGCCGCTGTTCGAACGGACGGCGCGCGGCGTCGAGCCGACCGCCTATGGTTCGATTCTGATCCGTGGCGGCCGGAGCGTGCTCGCGGATCTTGACCGGGTCACCAATGAGTTCGCCGGTTACCGGTCCGGCGAGCTCGGCACCGTGTCGGTCGGGACGGTCGCCAAGCCCAGCATCGACCTTGTCGTCGACGTCATGCAGTACCTTGGCGAGAAACTGCACCGGGTGAACATTTCGCTCGACGTCAGCACCAGTCCGCCGCTCGTTGCGCGTCTTCTGGCGCTTGAGCTCGACTTCGTCGTTGCGCGAATTCCGGCCGGCGTCGATTCCGGACAGTTCGACTATCACGAGATCGGCGCCGAGCAGGCCGGCTTGCTGGTTCGCGCCGAGCATCCGCTGGCCGGTCTCGACAGCGTCAATCTCGAAGACACGGTCGACCTGCAGTGGATCATCCAGCCGCGGGAATCCTTCATGCGCCAGGGGCTGGAGCGGCTGTTCTACAGCCGGGGCATTGCGCCGCCCCAGCGCATCATCAACACCGAGTCGTTCTTCGCGTCGATCGGAATTGCGGCGGGCATCGATGCGATCGTGCCGGTGCCGCTCTTGATCTTCGATCTGCTCGATCCGCAGCGCTTCAAGATGCTTCGCATCCGCGACCAGCTGATGCTCGAGAGCTACGGGCTGATCAAGCTGCGCAAGCGGGCCTTGTCGCCTGCCGCGACGCTGGTGTTCGATGCGATGATGCGGCTTGGCGTCGCGAGCGGCCGGCCGGCGCCGGATGGCTCGCCGGCGTAGTGTCGCCCGCTCAGCGGAACATGCTGCGCAGGTTCTGCGCGATCTCGAACAGCGCGGGATTTTGCTTCACGGCGCGCTTGGCGCGGCTGATGGCCGAAAGCGCAGTAGCCGCCGGCTTGCCGCGCAGGCTGAGCGGGATGAAGCTGTCGACGATCGTTTCGTCGTCCTTGCAGAACAGCCGCTTGTACTCGTCCGAGCCGATGCCGAGGTCGAGGGCGCGATAGTTCAGGCCGGCATGGCGATCGATGATGTCGCGCATCAGGATCAGGCCGGGGCTGAACTTGGAATTGGCCGATATTGTGTAGGTGTTGAACATCATCGAGAAGCGATGACCGTCGGATACGCCGGCGAAGATCGCGATCACTTCCTCGTCGCACTCCAGCGCGTGGATGTCGATCGCATAGCCCTTGCCGTCGGCGCGCGGCGCGAGGCAGGCGGTGCGGATGAACTGCTCGATGCCCGGCTCGGCGAACACGTTGGGCAGCTTCTGCTCGGCCATGCGCTGCGGCTTGACGCGGAAGAACCAGTCGAGCAGGCGGCAGACGTCGGCGCTGTTATCAGCGACATGATAGCGGTAGCCCGGCAGCGCCTGCAGCTTGCGCTCCTTGCCCTTGAGGCGGCGGCGGAACGAATTGCTGACGAGCGACGCCGGTGCCGCGCCGGGCTCGATGACCAGCAGCGGGCAGTCATTCACCGAAGCCTGATGCGGCAGCAACACCATCGGATTGGGCTGGTCCTGCCAGCGCAGCGGCTGTTGACACAGCATGAGCGCGTCGACGCGGGACCGCTCGGCGATCGAGCCGATCAGGGCCGTGATGTCGGCTTCGGTCGCGTTGGCGGCGAAGTCGCGGTCGTACAGCGCCATGTTGAAGGTCGCGTGCTTGCCGCCCATGAAGCTTGCGCAATTGGCGCCCAGGCGCTGCTCGACGGCGAGCGGCAGCAGCAGCAACGGACGGCGTTCGCTGTCATGGGCCACGACGATGAAGGGCCGCAGGCCTTCCCGCTCGCCGACCTGGCGTTGCCAGGAGGCTAGGAAGTCGAAGCGCTGATAGGGCGTGTAGCTGTGTTGCGGGGTCTCGAGACTGCGCCAGGTCGCCTCGGCCGCAGTGAGATCGTGAAAGATGTCGACGCCGGCGACGCGGATTGCGTTCGGCCATGTTCGCGCGCCAGCCGTCTGGCCTTCAATTGCCGCCGCCATGGTCATCTCGGAGCCTAAATTTTTTAAGGTATTAATTTACAGGTCTCGGCTGCGGCCGACCTTCGCAGGGAAATGTCAACAAAGAGTAATAACAATGCCCTCGGGATATGCTTGGCGGCGTGTGGGAACCGCCGGACGGGCAAGGACGGGTAGCGGGATCTTGGCGCCGGACAATCGGATTTTGCGGCGGGCTCGGGCCGAGCTCGCCTATTTCAGTGGTGCCTTCAGGTTGCGGGAACGCGAGGCCGGCGGCGCCGGGGTGATCCTGCGCTTCGCGCGCGTCCGTCCCGCCCAACGTGGCCGGTTCCAACCGCTGAAATCCCAGGAGATCACGCCGGCGTTCCTCGATCGCACGATCTGCGGGCTGAAGCGCTGGAAGTACGACATCGTCGGGATCGACGAGGCCTGCCGCCGCGCAGTGACCATGCCGGAGCGCCGCCGCTTTGCCTGCCTGAGCTTCGACGGTGCCAGCAAGGACATCGTCACGCATGCCTATCCCGTGCTCGCCAGGCATGGCGTCCCGTTCACGCTCTATCTGCCGACCGCTTTTCCCGACGGCGTGGGCGCGGCGTGGTGGCTGGTGCTCGAGGACATCATTGCCCGCGAGGGCCGCATCAGCCTTGTCATCGATGGCAGGGAGCGGCATTTCGTGGTCTCGGCCCTGTCGGACAAATACGAGCTGTTCGATTTTCTGTCCGGCTGGCTGCGCAAGCTGTCGCCGCCCGATCTGTCCTATGCGGTGAACGATCTCGCGCGGCGCTATTCGGCCGACGCTGCGCACTTGTCACGCAGCGCGTCGCTCGACTGGCAGGATCTGGCGAAGCTTGCCGCGGATCCGAACGTGACGTTCGGCAGCGCCACGGTGAACTACTCCGTCCTTTCGACCCTCAGGGATGCCGACGCGCAGCGCGAGATGGCGATGGGAAAGGCGGTGGCCGAGAGCGCGCTGCGGCGGCCGGTCAGGCATTTCGCCTATCCCTTCGGGGACCGCGACGCGTTCGCCCGTCCGCATGTCGTGATGGCGGAGGAGGCCGGTTTTGCCAGCGCGGTGTCGACCATCTCCGGCATTGTCGAGGCACAGGGGCGCACCAACCTCTATGCGCTGCCGCGAATCGCGTGGGACGGCCGCGTGCGCTCGCTGCGGATCATGCGGGTGCTGCTGTCGGGCGTGATGTTCGCACCGGTGCGGCCGACGCTGAGCGCGCGGGAGCAGGGCGCGCTCTAGGCGCGATCGGGGCGCGACATCCAGGACACGATCGGCATCGCCGGCAGCACCCAGCCGAGGCCGGCGACGACGTAGAAGATCGCCTGCAGCAGGCCGGAATTGGCAAGCCACGGCGTTTGGGCAATCGTCATGCCGAGCAGCGACCACACCACAACCAGGATGAGCAGGAAGATGGTTCCGAGCAGTTTGCGGGTGCGTATGGCCATGGCTTATAGGTGTAACTCGTGATCTCAGCGGCGCTTGCGCCGCGGGCGCGCCGGACTATAAGGGGCTCGAAAATCCAATCAAGTCAGGGCGAAATGGCCGGTATTTCCGCAAAGACATCGCAGCTCCGCGCCGTCAGGGTATGGCTGATCGCGGTCGCCGGCCTGATCGCGCTGATGGTGCTGGTCGGCGGGGCCACGCGGCTGACTGAATCCGGCCTGTCGATCGTCGAATGGAAGCCGATGACCGGCGCGCTGCCGCCACTGACCGAGTCACAGTGGACCCAGGCCTTCGAGGGCTACCAGAAGATTCCGCAATATCGTGAGCTCAACGCCGGGATGACGCTCGCCGAGTTCAAGACGATCTTCTGGTGGGAGTGGAGCCACCGGCTGCTCGGCCGCGTGATCGGCGCCGCCTATCTGCTGCCGTTCCTTTACTTCCTGTGGCGCGGCGCGGTGAGCGGAGAGCTTGGCCGCCGGCTCTGGGTGATCTTCGGCCTCGGCGCACTGCAGGGCGGCGTCGGCTGGTGGATGGTGGCGTCCGGCCTCTCGGAACGGGTCGAGGTGTCGCAATATCGGCTGGCGACGCATCTGGTGCTGGCGCTGCTGATCTTCGCGGCGATCGTCTGGACGCTGCGGCGCCTGACCGACCGCCCAATGGTGATCGCACCGCTCAGGCTGAAGATCACGAGCGCGGTGCTGCTCGTGCTCACCTTCGTGCAGCTCTATTTCGGCGCGCTGGTCGCGGGCCTGCGCGCGGGCAGGGTCTACAACACCTGGCCCGAGATCGACGGTGGCTTGATCCCGTCGGCCGACCGGCTCTGGTTCGAGACGCCGTGGTGGCGCAATCTGTTCGACAACACGCTGACGGTGCAGTTCGAGCATCGCATGACCGCCTATCTGCTGTTTGCGCTGGCGATCGCGCATGCGGTCGATGCCGTGCGTTCGCGCGCGGCGGGCGGTGTGATAGCGGGTGCCTGGTGGCTGGTTGCGGCGATCACTCTGCAGGCGACGCTCGGCATCCTGACGCTGCTGCATCAGGTGCCGATCGATCTGGCGCTGACGCACCAGGCGGTCGCGATCGTCGTGCTGACGCTCGCGGTGCTGCAGGCCGAACGCTTCGCGGCGCGCCGCATCGAACAGGGCAAGCCGAACCTCGTTCCGGCCGGCCAGCCCGGTTGATGTATCGACCGGTTGATCGATCAGGACAGATAGTCGAGCCCGATATCGAGCGCGGCCGAGCTGTGGGTCACCCAGCCGACCGAGATCAGATCGACGCCGGTGGCGGCAATCGCCGCGGCGGTCGCAGCCGTGATGCGGCCGGAGGCTTCGGTGATCGCCTTGCCGCGCGCCATTTGAACCGCCTGGCCGAGCTGCTCCGTTGTCATGTTGTCGAGCAGCACCGCGTCGACGCCGAGCGCCAGCGCTTCCTCGAGCTGCGACAGCGTGTCGACCTCGACCTCGATTTTCACGAGATGTCCGGTATTGGCCTTGGCGCGCTCGATCGCGGTGCGGATGCCGCCGGCGAGCGCGATGTGGTTGTCCTTGATCAGCACGGCGTCGTCGAGGCCGAAGCGGTGATTGCCGCCGCCGCCGGCGCGCACCGCATATTTCTCCAGTGCCCGTAGTCCGGGCGTGGTCTTGCGGGTGCAGACGATCTGCGCGCGCGTGCCCGCGACGGCCTTGACCAGCGTGGCGGTCGCGGTGGCGACGCCGCTCAGATGGCAGAGGAAATTCAGCGCGGTGCGCTCCGCGGTGAGCAGGCTGCGGGCCGGGCCGTCGATGATCGCGATCACCTGGTCGGGCTCGACCGCGCTGCCGTCGGGCCGTTCGGCGCGCAACGTGACGGAAGGCGACACCGTCTGGAAGGCTGACCGCGCGACGTCGAGCCCGGCGATCACGCCGGGCTGCCGCGCCCGCATCACCAGCCGGGCCTGCTGGCTGGCCGGTACGATCGCGTCCGCCGTGATGTCGCCGGCGCGGCCGAGGTCTTCGCGCAGGGCGGTCTGCACGATCGGCTCGTACAACAGCGGCAATAGGGGATTGAGGGTCATGACAGGGCACTCCTGGCTGAAAGCTCGGATTCAACGATGTCGCGCGCGGCGGCGAGCGCCCCTGCACGGGTGAGGGAAGACGGCGCTGCCGATAGAGCGGTGTGCGGGAAATCCGTGCGGAAATGACCGCCGCGGCTTTCTTCGCGCCTGATTGCCGCGACCGCGATCATCAATCCGACCAGCGCCGGGTCGGACGCTGCACCGTAGTTGCGCGCGAGTGGGTAGAGGCTCCGGATTGCGCGTGCGATGCCGTCGCGGTCGCGCAGCACGCCGAGCCCCTGGCTGAGGATCGGCCGCACAGCGGAGGGATCGGAGGCCGGCGGCATCGTCTCGTCGCGCAGCATGGCGCGTGGGCCGGCGCTGACGCTTTCGATGCTCTCGGCGACCCAGCGCGCGCAGACGATCGCTTCCATCAGCGAGTTGCTGGCGAGCCGGTTGGCGCCGTGCAAGCCGGTTCGAGCGACCTCGCCGCAGGCCCACATGCCCTGCACCGTACTGCGGCCAAAGCCGTCAACCGCGATGCCGCCCATGTGGTAGTGAACCGCCGGCCGGATCGGGATCGGATCATGGGCGGGATCGATGCCCGCCATCTTGCAGAACGCAGAGATCACCGGATAGCGCTGCGCGAAATCCGCGCCCGGATGCTTGCGCGCATCGAGGAAGGTGCGATGTCCCGCAGCACGGTGGCGCCAGACGGCGCGCGCCACGATGTCGCGTGGCGCGAGCTCGGCCCCTGGCTGGTCGACCATGAAGCGCTGCCCGGTCTCGTCGATCAGCGTTGCGCCGTCGCCGCGGATCGCCTCGGTTAATAGCGGCATCGGTCGCGACGGCCCGTCGAAGGCGGTCGGATGAAACTGGACGAATTCGATGTCTGACAGTTTCGCGCCGGCATGGACCGCGAGCGCGAGCCCCTGGCCGAAACAGCCGCCCGGATTGGTGCTGTCAGCGAACAGCCCGCCGATGCCGCCGGTCGCGATCACGACGCGGTTGGTCGCGATCGTCAGCGCGCCGCGGTCGCTCGCCGCGAGCACGCCCCTGACCGCATTGTCCACGACCAGCAGCCGGCGCGCCTCGACGCCTTCCAGCAAGGCGATCGACGGCGTCTGCCGGACCGCGGCGATCAGCGCGCGCATGATCTCGCGGCCGGTGCCGTCGCCGGTGGCGTGCACGATGCGGTTGCGGCCATGCGCGGCCTCGAGCCCGAGGCGCCAGCTGCCATCGGCGCGGCGGTCGAAGGCGACGCCGAGTTCGGCGAGATGCTCCACGGCGTCGGGCGCCGCGTACACGATCCGGGATGCTGCCGCTGCATCGCAGAGGCCGGCGCCGGCCGCAAGCGTATCGGCGAGATGCAGGGCAGGGCTGTCATCGGCGCCAACCGGCGCGGCGAGGCCGCCCTGCGCCCACATGCTGGAGGCTTCGGCGCCGAGCGGCGACTTCGAAAGCAGCACGACCGGCTCGGGCGCGAGTTGAAGTGCGGTCATCAGCCCCGCGGCGCCGCCGCCGATGATCACAGGGCGGCCGTGGAGATCGGAGAGATCGATGCTCATATCGCCAGCATCCTTTCAACGCTCCGGCGCGCGCGCTCGGCGATCGCGGGATCGATCGTGACCTCGTGCTGGTTGGTCTCCAGCGCGTGGCGGATGTTCTTCAGCGTGATCCGCTTCATGTGCGGGCAGAGATTGCAGGGGCGGACGAAGTCGACATCGGGGTTTCGCGCCGCGATGTTGTCGCTCATCGAGCATTCCGTCAGCAGCACGACGCGCGGCGGACGCTTGGTCTCGACGAACATCTGCATCGCGGCGGTCGAACCCGCGAAGTCAGCTTCGGCGACGACATCGGGCGGGCATTCCGGATGCGCCAGGACGGTGACATCTGGATAATTCTCGCGCAGCTGGCGCACGTCATCGGCGGTGAACAGCTCGTGCACCTCGCAATGGCCCTTCCAGGCGATGATCTTCTTGCTGCTTTGCTTGGCGATGTTCTGCGCCAGATATTCATCCGGCAGCATGATGACGCGCTCGGCGTCGAGTGACTCCACCACCTTGAGCGCATTGCCCGAGGTGCAGCAGATGTCGGACTCCGCCTTCACCGCGGTCGAGGTGTTGACGTAGGCGACGACCGGCGCGTCCGGATAGCGCGCGCGCATCAGCCGCACGTCCTCGGCCGTGATGGAATCCGCCAGCGAGCAGCCGGCCTTGAGATCGGGGATCAGCACGGTCTTGGCTGGGTTCAGCAGCTTCGCCGTCTCGGCCATGAAGTGGACGCCAGCGAGCACGATGACGTCGGCGTCGACCTTGGTCGCTTCGCGTGCGAGCAGGAGGCTGTCGCCGACGATGTCGGCAACGCCGTGGAAGATCTCCGGCGTCTGGTAGTTGTGCGCGAGCACCACCGCATTGCGGCGGCGCTTCAGCTCCAGGATCGCGTCGACGTCCTCGGCGAAGGTCGCCCATTCGAATGGCGGGATGACGCGTTTGACGCGCTCATAGAGCGGCGCGGTGCGGGTGAGCAGATCGGTATCGAGCAAGGCCATTTATACTCTCCGTGAGCATAAGATGGCTTATACTTATCCTGAGCATAAGGCGTGTCAAGTGCGCGAAAGCGGAAGCTTGGTGCCGGCGACGGCCCGTTCGGCCAATACGGCATGGCGGAAGCGGAACAGCTTGGCCGGCCGTCCGACGGTATCGGCGGCCATTGCGCCAGTCTCTTCAACGAGTTCCTGTTGCTCGATGAGCCGGCGGAAGTTCTGCTTGTGGACCAGCCGGCCTGCGAGCGCCTCAACACTGCGTTGCAGTTGCAGCAGGGTGAACTCGGCCGGCATCAGCTCGAATACCACCGGACGGTATTTGATCTTGGCGCGCAACCGCGCGATCCCGGTCGCCAGGATGCGGCGGTGATCCGCCGTCATCGGCTTGCCCGGCACGACCGATGCTTCGCGGCCGCGCGAGTGGTTGGCCTCCGGGATCAGCGACGCCTCCCAGAGCAGCTCATAGCGCTGCAACACCAGTTCCTCGTTCCAGTCGCGATCGTCGAGGCCGAAGGTGATGGCGCAGCGTTGCCAGCGCTCGCGCTGCAAGGTTGGCGACGGCGCGGCCTTCGCCCATGCTTTCAGCTTCGGCGCGATGATCTTGGCGAGGCAAGCAGGTGCACCGGCGCGATGGTCTTCCCAGGGAAAATAGTCGTACCAGCCGGACCAGTGTGCCTCAAAGCCTTCGCCGACCCGGTCTTCGCGGGTCAGGCCGAGATAGCTGATCGAGACGCTGTGCGGCGACTTGGCATCGCCGGACCGGCCGCGATCGGCAAAGGTGTAGAGCTGCTCGACATAGCCGAGTGGATGCCCCGTCTGCGCCTCGACCCAGGCCCGCAGCGCGGTCTGCAGCGAGCGGTGGGTAAACTCGAACGGGCCGCTCGGCAGCGCGGAGCCGCCGGCGATGGTCATGATCTTGGGTGTGCCGTCGGTGACGGCGACCAGCACCGCGACGAGGTCGGCGGTGACGGCATTGCCCGAAGCCGGTGCGCTGGATTTCTGCGGCGATTTGGCCACGCGATCGTCCTGGGCTAGCAGTAGCCGTAGACGCCGCAGGCGTAGGGCAGGCGGTCCCAATAGGTCACGTAGGCGCCGCCGTAATAGGGGCCTAGATAGCTGTAAGAGCGGTGGTCGCCGTAATAGCCCGGCAGCGCCGCCGATCCGGGCAGAAGCGGTTCGCCGGGCGGGAACACGATGTACGGCTCTGAATTCAGCGGGATCACCGTGGGCTCGACGACCACGAGCTGGCGGCCGCGTCGCACATAGGTCGGCGCTGTGATTGACGTGCGGTAGGTGTAGTGCCGGCGCGGCAGGCCGGCGGGGAGCTGGCGCGCAGCCTTCACGGTCGCGCTCTTCGGAGGGACGGGGCCGTCGGCAGCATCAGCAGGCGACATCGCAGACAGAGCGATCGCAAGCGGCAATATCCAGCGCAGCATCAATGGTCTCCCGAATCATCCGGAGCCTATCACTGCCACTTTAAGCCGGATTGAACGTTAACGAGAGGCCTGTCGGAATTAAGCGTTAACGCGAGACCCGCCATTCCCCGCAAAAAATTCCGGAGCGATGCAGGCGCACCGCTCCGGAACAATGCCGGATCAGGCGCGCAGGGCCTGGTCGAGGTCGGCGATCAGGTCTTCCTTGTCCTCGATGCCGATCGAGAGCCGCACCACCTCGGGCGCCGCGCCCGACTTCACCTTGGCGGCGTCGTCGAGCTGGCTGTGGGTGGTGGAGGCTGGGTGGATCACCAGCGAGCGGGTGTCGCCGACGTTGGCGAGATGCGAGAACAGCTTCAGGTTCGACACCAGGTTGACGCCGGCGTCATAGCCGCCCTTGAGGCTGAAGGTGAACACCGCGCCGGCGCCCTTCGGCGCATATTTGCGCTGCAGGGCGTTGTACCGATCGCCGGGCAGGCCGGCATAGTTCACCGCGGACACGGCCGAATGGGTGGAGAGGAATTCCGCCACCGCCTTGGCATTGTCGCAGTGCTTCTGCATGCGCAGTGGCAGCGTTTCGATGCCGGTGAGGATCATGAAGGCGTTGAACGGCGACAGCGCGGGACCGAGGTCGCGCAAGCCGAGCACGCGGCAGGCGATCGCAAAGGCGAAATTGCCGAACGTCTCCTGGATCCGGATGCCGTGATATTCGGGGCGCGGCTCGCTCAGCATCGGATATTTGTTGTCCTTCGACCAGTCGAAGGTGCCGGCGTCGACGATGATGCCGCCGAGCGAGTTGCCGTGACCGCCGAGGAACTTGGTCAGGGAGTGCACGACGATGTCGGCACCGTGGTCGATCGGCTTGATCAGGTAGGGCGAGGCCAGCGTGTTGTCGACGATCAGCGGCACGCCGGCCTTGCGCGCAACGGCGGCGATCGCCTCGATGTCGGTGATGCTGCCGGCGGGATTGGCGATCGACTCGATGAAGATAGCCTTGGTGTGCGGCGTCACTGCACGCTCGAAACTTTCGATCTCGTCGGGATCGGCCCAGGCCACGTTCCAGCCGAACGCCTTGAAGGCGTGGGTGAACTGGTTGATCGAGCCGCCATAGAGCTTGCGTGCCGCAATGATCTCGTCGCCGGGCTTCAGGAGCTGCTGCAGCACGACGAGCTGCGCCGCGTGGCCGGAGGCGACAGCGAGCGCCGCGGTGCCGCCCTCGAGCGCTGCGACGCGTTCCTCGAGCACGGCGTTGGTCGGGTTGCCGATGCGGGTATAGATATTGCCGAACGCCTGCAGGCCGAACAGCGAAGCCGCGTGGTCGGCATCGTTGAAGACGAATGAGGTGGTCTGGTAGATCGGCGTCGCCCGCGCGCCGGTGGTGGGATCAGGCTGTGCGCCGGCGTGCACGGCGAGGGTGGAAAATCCCGGAAGGCGATCGGTCATTCTTTGGATCCTGTTGTGGCCTGGTCGAAATGCGCGGCATGCTGATGGCGGTAACGCCCGCCGTCAAGCCGCGTTGGCGCGCACGCCACGGTTTGAAACGGGCATGCTGCGCTGTACCGGATGATCGCGACGATTATTCCGCCGAAACGTCAGGTCGTTTCGGTTTTGTTTTTCGCAGCGCGGTCGGATGCCGCAGTCTGGCCACCGCTAAAGCTCGTGCGATTCAGCGACAGCCGCATGCCCTGGGTCGGGATCGGCGCGCGCTTGGAGCTCAGGGTGCGCGAGTTGACGCCCATCCAGGAGATTTCCGACGACAGCCGGCCATACTCGATCTTGGGGCAGCGATTCATCACCACCTTGAGGCCCGCCGCTTCCGCCTTCTCGGCCGCGGCATCGTCGCGTGCGCCAAGCTGCATCCAGATCACCTTTGGTGGCGGCGACAATTTTAGTGCCTCCTCGACGACGGGCATGATGTGGCTCGAATTGCGGAAGATGTCGATCATGTCGATCGGGCGATCGATGTCCGCGAGCGAGGCGACGAACGGCTTGCCCATTAGCTCCTTGCCGACATGGCCGGGATTGACCGGGATCATGTCGTAGCCGCGCTGCGCCAGATATTTGAAGGCGAAATAGCTCGGCCGCACGTTGACCGGCGAGGCGCCGACCATCGCGATCGATTTGACGTTGTTCAGGATGCTGCGGATGTAGTTGTCGTCGTAGGCGTCGTGGTTCATTGCTCATCTATTTCAGTTGCGTCATTGCGAGGAGCCAACGGGGCCGCCTTCGGCCGGCCCGATAATAAACTCTGCGACGAAGCAATCCATACTTCCTTGTGGCGCGATGGATTGCTTCGCTTCGCTCGTAATGACGGAAGTCATCTATCCTGCCACTTCGGATCGCGCTTCTCGATGAAGGCGCCGATGCCTTCCTCGGCGTCGCGCGCCATCATGTTCTCGGTCATCACCTCGGCGGCGAAGCGATAGGCGTCGGCGAGGTTCATCTCGGCCTGGCGATAGAACGCCTCCTTGCCGAGCTTGACGGTGTAGGCCGATTTCAGCGCGACCTTCTCGGCCAGCGCGATCGCGGCGTCGCGCTCGGTGCCTGCTGATACCACGCGGTTGACGAGACCAATGCTCTGCGCCGTTGCCGCGGAGACCGGTTCTCCGGTCAGCAGCATTTCCATCGCCTGCTTGCGCGGCACGTTACGCGACAGCGCCACCATCGGCGTCGAGCAGAACAACCCGATGTCGACGCCCGGCGTCGCAAATGCCGCGGCCTCGGAGGCGACTGCGAGGTCGCAGCTTGCGACGAGCTGGCAGCCGGCTGCGGTCGCGATGCCCTGGACGGATGCCACGACTGGCTTCGGTAAATGCACGATCGCCTGCATCATCGCGCTGCAGGCATTCATGATCTGCGCGAAATAGGCGCGGCCGCGGTCGGCGTCGGTGCGGCGCGCGGTGAGCTCCTTGAGGTCGTGGCCGGCGGAGAACGCCGGGCCGTTGGCGGCGAGCACGACGGCACGGATGCTCTTGTCACCGCTGATATCGTTCAGCGCAGCGTGCAGCTCGCCGATCAGCCCTTCGGAAAGGCTGTTGCGCGCCGCGGGGCGATTGAGCGTCAGTAGCGCGATACTGCCAATGCTCTCGCGCAGCAGGATCGGCTGATGTTGCGGCGCTTCCGCGCGGGCGGCCTGGGCGGACATGACGAAATTCCTCTATCGTGTCTGTGACAATTTAATGTAACAGGCAGGCTGAAGCGAGGGCAGGGACCGCATGGCGATTGCGAAAATGAGCGTAGCTGAACTGGAGGAGTTCCTGCGCAGGGAATTTCCGCAGGCGTTCACCTACGACGACATAAGGATCGAAAGTGCCGATGGCGAGACGGCCTTGCTGCGCCAGGCTTTCAGCGAGCGCATGCTGCGGCCGGGCGGCACGGTGTCGGGACCGACCCTGATGGGTTTGGCGGATTTCGCAATGTACGTGGTGCTGCTGTCGGCGATCGGGCCGATCGGCCTTGCCGTCACCACCAACCTCAACATCAACTTCCTGCGCAAGGGCCAGCCGGGCCAGGACGTGCTCGCGGTGGCAAAACTGCTCAAGCTCGGCAAGCGGCTTGCGGTCGGCGAGGTGAACCTCTTGTCCGGCACCTCTCCGGACCCGATCGCCCATGTCACAGCGACCTATTCCATTCCAAATCAATAGGCTTTTTTACGGTATTATTGCACCATATTTGCAAGCTGCTGTTTTTGCTGATGTAATTCCGGTGCGTCGACGTTGACGCGAGACCGCGGCTTCTCTAGAAAGCCGCCAGTTCGGCGCATACGGCGCCGATTTCTTTTTCACGGATTTCACACATGAGCACGTTCTCGGCCAAGCCCGCCGAAGTGACGAAGAAGTGGGTCGTGATCGACGCCAAGGGTCTGGTGGTCGGTCGTCTCGCCACCCTCGTCGCGATGCGCCTGCGCGGCAAACACCTGCCCACCTACACCCCGCATGTCGATTGCGGCGACAACGTCATCATCGTCAACGCCGCGCATGTGGTGCTGACCGGCCGCAAGCGCGACCAGAAGACCTACTACAAGCACACCGGCTTCATCGGTGGCATCAAGGAGCGCACCGCGAAGCAGATCCTCGAGGGTCGCTTCCCCGAGCGCGTCGTCGAGAAGGCGATCGAGCGCATGATCCCGCGCGGTCCGCTCGGCCGCATGCAGATGGGCAATCTGCGCGTCTATCCGGGTGCCGAGCATCCGCATGAAGCCCAGAGCCCCGAGAAGGTCGATATCGCCTCCCTGAACCGCAAGAACACGAGGGCCGCATAATGTCCGATACGTTGCAGTCCCTCGACCAGCTCTCGCAGGTCAAGCCGGCCGCGCCCGACGCGCCGAAGTACGTCAAGAAGGTCGACAAGTACAACCGCGCCTACGCCACCGGCAAGCGCAAGGACGCGGTCGCCCGCGTCTGGGTCAAGCCGGGCTCCGGCAAGATCTCGGTCAACACCCGCGAGTTCGAAGTCTACTTCGCCCGTCCGGTGCTGCGCATGATGATCCAGCAGCCGCTGGTCGCGGCCGCCCGTAACGGCCAGTATGACGTGATCTGCACCGTCGCCGGCGGCGGTCTCTCCGGCCAGGCCGGCGCGGTTCGTCACGGCATCTCGAAGGCGCTGACCAACTTCGAGCCCGAGCTGCGCGGCGTCCTCAAGAAGGGCGGCTTCCTGACCCGCGACAGCCGCGCGGTCGAGCGTAAGAAGTACGGCAAGGCCAAGGCCCGCAAGTCCTTCCAGTTCTCGAAGCGCTAATTCGAGTTCTAAAATTCGCGGCAATTGCCGCGTGCATCGAGTTGCAGAGGGCGCCGCGAGGCGCCCTTTTTGCTGCGCCCAATGGTGCCTGCTTCGGCGCGAATTAGCGCAGTTTTTCATGAAAACTTGCGTGTGCGTGCAAACGAAATTGGAACTCGAGCCTTCTAGCGTGCGGTCTCGCACTGGCGCTGCATCACCGTATTAATTGCGCCTGCGAACGTTGCATCACACCGGGCTGGGGTGACTTATGTCGTTCGATCCATCGACGCTTTATCTGTTCGCCACCATGGTCGCGGGCATGCTCGGCGCCATGCTCTGGTTGTTTGGCAGGCAGGAGAAAATTCCCGCGCTGAAATGGTGGGGCACCGCCTATCTGCTCGGTGCCGCCTCGGTCGCGCTCTGGACGGTCGGCAGCTCGACGCTCGATCCCATGGTCATGCTGGGCCTCAATGCGATCGGCTTCGCTGCCTGCGGCATGGTCTGGAATGCCGCGCGGATTTTCCATGGCCGCAAGGCGAACCTGCCGGGCCTCGTGCTTGGCCCGATCGCGTGGATTGGCGCCATGACGACGGTGACGGATCCGGCGATGCGCTTGACGATCGGCGCCGGGATCGTCGCGATCTACGCCGCGCTGACTGCATCCGAGCTCTGGAGCGAGCGCCGCCGTGCGATGCAACGGCGCTGGATTGCGATTGCCATCCCGGTCGCCCATGGCTGTGTCCTGATGCTCCCGATCCTGGTCGGCGACCTCATGCGGCTGAACGGCCAGAACTTCGTCAGCAGCTTTTGGGTCACGCTGTTCTCGATCGAGCTCGTGCTGTACGCGATCGGCACGGTGTTCGTGATCTTCATGATGGTGTCGGACCGCGCGGTGGCCGTGCACAAGACCGCTGCCTCGATCGATCCCCTGAGCGGCATGCTCAACCGCCGCGGCTTCTCCGAAGCCTGCGCGCGCGTGATCGAACGCGAAGCCGATGGCGGCCGGCCGGTCACGGTGATGATCTTCGACATCGATCACTTCAAGTCGATCAATGACCGTTTCGGTCATCCGGCAGGCGACGAGATCCTGAAACTGTTCTCAGCCGTGGTGGTCAACAATCTAAGGATCAGCGATCTGTCGGGCCGGATCGGCGGCGAGGAATTCGCGGCGCTGCTGCCGTGCTCGCTGGAGGAGGGCGTGCTGGTCGCCGAGCGCGTGCGTGAGGCGTTCGAGAACAGCAACATCACCTGCGAGGAAGGCGCGGTCGACACCACGGTCAGCATCGGCGTCGCCGGCGGACCCGCGGGGACCGAACTCGAGGTGCTGCTGGCCGCGGCCGACACCGCGCTCTACCAGGCCAAGCGCGGCGGTCGCAACCGCGTCGAGGCGGCAGAGGAATTACCGCTCTCGCTGGAGAATTGGCGGCGCAAGACCGCGGGCCTGCCGGCATCGGCGCGGCAAAAGCCGGTGAACGCGGGCGCATGAGCGCGGTAACGACTGGTTAACCATTCGATCCCATGCTTTCGGGCATGGAGTCGATCCGCACCCGCAATCCGCAATCAGCCCTGATGTCGCTCGAAGCCGACGCGGTTTCGGCGCGCAGCGGCTTCGCCTGCCTGTTCTCGGATTCCGATGAGTACGAGACCGCGCTGATCGCCGAACGGCGCGCGCAAGGGCGATACGAGCAGCCGAAGAGCCGATGGCCGGTCGTGATGCTGGCCGGCGTGATGCTGATGGTCCTGGGGACGGTCTTGCTGTTCGCCTGAGCCACCGTCGTCATTGCGAGGAGCGGTCGCGACGAAGCATCCATGCTTCCGCGTATGCCGCGCGATGGATTGCTTCGCTTCGCTCGCAATGACGGGGATGGAGCATGCATGCGCAGTCCATCATCGTCATCCCGGGGCGAGATCAGGCTGCCTTCGCGGGCGCCTGGTCCTCTGCCTTGAAGTGATCGATCATCACCTTGGCGATCGCCATCAGCGGCAGCGCCAGCGCGAGCCCCCAGATGCCGAACACGACGCCGAGCAGGATCTGGAACGCGAACAGCGTCGCCGGCGGGATGTCGAGCGCCTGGCGCTGGATGATCGGGGTCAGCACGTAGCTCTCGAGCGCGTGGACGCCGAGGAACAGGATGAAGGCCGAAAGCGCCGCGATCCATCCCGTCGCGAGGCTCGCCAGCACCACGATCAGTCCGCCGAGGATCGCGCCGACCGTCGGGATGAAGGCGAGCAGGCCGGCCTGGATGCCGAGGATGAACGAGCTCGGAATGCCGATAATGGCAAGGCCGATCCAGGTCACGAGGAACACTGCGGCCATGGTGATGATCTGTGCGATCAGCCAGCGCTCCAGCGTCTCGCCGATGCGGTCGACGATGATGGTCGCCTGCGGGCGCCATTTGGCCGGCGCGATGAACAACAATCCGGCGCGGTAGATGCTCGGCTGGGCTGCGAAGGCGAGCCCGAGGAACAGCACGATGAAGAAATTGCCGACGACGCTGACGGTGCCGAGCAGCACCTTCAGCGTCTGGCCGATGATGGCGCCGCCGCTCGAGGCCAGCGCGCTGGCGCCGGGAATGCCGTGTGACTGCGACGTCGCGGGCGTCGTCGTTGTCGTGGTCGTCACGGCGGTGCCTTCGCCCTTGGCCTCGCCGGCGGCATTGGTGAAATCGAGATAGCTGGTGTCGACACCATGCTGCTCGAGGAAGTCCTTGACGCTGCCGAGCTGCGATTTGATCGTGTTGCTCAAGACCGTCGCCTGCTGCGCGATGGTGGTGCCGCCGAGGAACACGATCCCGGACAATAGCCCCGCCAGCGCCAGGCAGACGATGGCAAGCCGCAATGCGTGCGGCAGCCCGGTCAGCCGGCCGAGCAGGGTGGTCATTGCGTTCAGGCCGACGCCGAGCAGCATGCCCGAGAACAACAGGAACAGGGTCGCCGCGAATTGCCAGGCGAACAGCAGCAGGGCGGCAAACAGCACGATGCCGATGCCGCCGACGGCGATCGCCCACGCCATGTCGTTGCGGGCCTGCAGGCGATTGTCAGCCGGGTCTGTCACGGGTGATTCCCCCCTTCGCGACGGTCTCCGAGCAGTCTTTGGCGAAAATCCCGCCGGGATCAAGCGGCCGGACCGTGCCGGTTTGCCGCTGACGCGCCGCCGGGCCGGCGTGACCGGAGGGCGCCCGGCCGGATTGGGAGCCTCCGGGGAGCTAATCTGTGCAGGACTGCAAGCCCCCCTGTGCAGAACTAGGCAGTTGATCCCTGGGGAACTCGAAGGCATGATCGTCTCAGCAACGTCGCAAACTTAGAAGAATCATTGCGCGAGACTTCAATAATGAGACGGCCCGTGGTCGGCGTGATCGGAAACGCCCATCGCATCGAAAATCGTTTCACTGTCCAGATGGTCGGAGAGCGCAACCTTCGCGCGGTTGCCGAGGTGTCGGGCGCCGTGCCCCTGATGTTCGCAGGCAGCCCCGAAATCACCGAGGTCGGCGCCTTACTCGACGTGGTCGACGGCGTCGTGCTGACCGGAGCCCGCGCCAACGTTCATCCGACCCGCTTCAACACCGAACCCTGCGCCGCGCACGAGCCCTATGACATCCACCGCGACGATGTCGCGCTGGCGCTGTCGGAGGCCTGCGTCGCGCGCGGCGTGCCGATCTTCGGCATCTGCCGCGGTCTGCAGGAGATGAATGTCGCGTTCGGCGGCTCGCTGCATCCGGAGATCCGCGAGATTCCGGGCCGCATGAATCATCGGATGCCGCGGCTGGAGAACGGCGAGATCCATCCTGATCCCACCGTGGTGTTCGCCGACCGTCACGACGTCGCGTTGACGCCGGGGGGCGCGTTCGCGAAAATCCTTGGCCGCGAGACCATTCGCGTCAATTCGCTGCACGGCCAGGGCATCCTCGAGCCCGGCAGACGCGTCGTGATCGAGGGCATCGCCGAGGACGGCACCATCGAGGCGATCCGCATCGCGGATGCAGCCGGCTTTGCGCTGGGCGTGCAATGGCACGCCGAATACGATCCGCAGCGCAACCCGATCAATCGCGCGCTGTTCGAGGCCTTCGGCGACGCGCTGCGCGAGCGGCGCCGCGCGGCGTAGGGGCCCAGGCACCGCCGTCGTCCCTGCGAAAGCCGTGACCCATACTCCGCGGCGGATATTGTGAATGGGACTCGTCGATCCATCGTCGCGCAACAAGCGGCTTCGGTGGCTATGGGTCCCTGCTTTC
>NZ_LFLZ01000025.1 GCF_001189845.1 Bradyrhizobium tropiciagri | reverse complement strand
GAGCTGCGGCCCCTCACCCGATATGCTTCGCAAATCGACCTCTCCCGATGGGAGAGGTGAAGTAAGTGCATGGTCGAACCGATTCGACCCAAACTCATCTTCCTCTGGTCTGGCGCCGGCTTACGATTTCAGGATCGAGAGCAGCGTCGAGGTCGACTTGTAGCTCTTGATCGCGGCATCCTGGAAATCCTGCGTCCAGTTGGCCGCCCGGCGTTCCTCCGCGCTCATCGAGGAATACTGCTTGAGGATGCCGAGTGAGAACTGGCGCGGATCGCCGGCCGATTGGCTCTGCTTCAGCGCATCCAGCACCGCAAGGCGCGTCCGCGTGTTGAGCTCCTGCTTGGCCGCGAAGATCTCCTCGGCGGAAAACTTCTTGTCCTGGTTCAGCGTGATCGCCGACAGCGAGCGGTTGTCGAGCGCTGAGAGGTCGGCGAGCTGTCCGGTCTTGCGGCGGGAATCGAACACCAGCTCCTTGCCGCTCTTCGCCGCATCGCTCTTCTGCCGATCGAGGAAAGCGCGCACGTCGCTCGCCACGCTGCTGAAGTCGCGTGTGTTGCCGGTCGTGGGAGACGTGGTCCCTGCCAGTGCGGCCGCGACGGGGTCGCCTGCAATTCCGGTCGGCGCCTTGTTCGGATCCTGCTGCGTCGCTTGATATCCCTTCAGCACCGCGGCGCGCTGGCTGACCCAGGTCGCGGTGGCTTTCTCCTCGTCGCTGGCACCATCGAACCAGTCGAGCGCCGCCTTGTAGCTGACGCTGTAGTCGCCGGTCAGGCGCGTGGTCGCCAGCGACGGCGCCAAGGCCTTGTCGAAGCGCTGCTTCAGTTCGGTCGCGGCGACCGCCTGCTCGTCGGGCGTGAACTTGCCGCCATTGTTGGTCGAGATCGCAAACAGCGAGCGACGGTCCAGGGTCGAGAGATCGATCGTGGTCTTGCCGTCGACGATCGGCTTCTTCACCCCCGCGACGGTGTAAAGCCGGTCGAGCGTTGTGCGCATATCATTGGTGACGGTCGCAAAGTCCGGCAGCGGCGCTTGGCGAGTTGCGCGCGGGCGGCGTCCGACAGCGTGAGGTTGGTTGCCGCGCTCGGTGTCGAGGACGCCGAGAGGTCACCCGCCGTGCCGTCGCCCGACAACGTCGCCGCCAGCGAGGGCGTCGCGGCGGCCCGCGCATAGGCCGAGCCATATTGGGCGTAGGGATTGGGCGAGGTGCCGATCGAGGTCATCGGGGGGTCCCTGCATTGGCGCGAGGGGCGATTTCTTAAGAAATCGTTGATCCGGCGCGACCTTCGCAGGGCGTGGTTAACAAATTGCAAATTGTGTCTAAATATTTCCCAGACGGAACGAGCGCGCCCCGTTCCGTCAGATGTCCGCCACCCAGCGGTGGCGGCGCTCCTTGTGGATCACGACGGAAGGCGCCGGAAAATCTGGGTCCGCGAACGCTCCGACCGCGACCGCAACGAGGTCGGGCATCCGCGCGGGCTCCCAATTGACCGACGACCCGCAATTCGGGCAGAAATGGAACACCACGGAGGAGCCGCTGTCGCCAGACCTGGTGTATTGCCGCGCCTCGCCCTGGGGCTCGACATCGGCGCGGCTGAAGAAGGCCACGATGCCATAGGTACTGCCGGTTCGCTTCTGACATTCCAGGCAATGGCAGAGCGCGACCGTCGCCGGTTCGCCCTGACAGGTCGCGCGAAGCTGTCCGCAGGCACATGTCGCAAGCCGCGTCATCGTCACCTCCTCTTGCTGGCGACCAGACGGTGAATGACCTTGCCGGAGGACGCACTGACGACCTCCGCGTCGAGCAGCAATGCGGCCGCCGCCAATTCGGAGCGCACCAGCGCCGCATCGAACGCCGCATAGAGCCGGCCATGCACATCGCGCGCATCGTCGCCTCTGGTCACGCGCCAGCTCAGGTAGAAGATGCCGCCGGGCTTCACGAGTTCGAACATACGGCGCACCGACGGCGCGATCAACGCGGGATCGAGATGCATGATCACGGTCTCGCACAGCACATTGTCGAAGCTGCCGGCGGCGATGCCGGATAGATCAGGCAGCTCGGCACGCGCAAAGCGCAGCGCCGGATAGCGGGTACGAGCTTCGGCGAGCAGACCCTCGGAGGCATCAAAGCCTTCGGCCGGAAAGCCGCTGGCATTGAGCCAGGCCACCTCGCGGCCGCTGCCGCAGCCGATGTCGGCGGTCGCACCACCCTTGATGAAGAATTGCCCGACGACCTCCTGCAGATCGCGAGGGGCCGGCTGCTCGTGCCAGTCCTGCGCAAACGCCGCCGCTTCCTTGTCGTAAGCGGCGAGCGTTGCGCGGTCCATCGATCAGCCTTCGATCCTGGAGAAATCCGCCACCGCACGCGTCGCGGCCCGGATCTCGTTGAGCAGCTTCAGGCGGTTCTCGCGCACCTTGGGATCGTCGTCGTTGACCTTGACCTTGTCGAAGAACGCATCGACCGCCGGACGCAGCTTGGCCATCGCGCTCATCGCGGCGGCGAAGTCTTCCTTGGCGACGGCGGCGGACGCCTCGCTCTTCACCTGGTCGATCGCCGCAGCCAGCGCCTTCTCTTCGTCGAGCTTGTAGAGCGCGGCGTCGGGCGCACCGTCGAAGCTGCGCTTGTCCTTCTTCTCCTCGATGCTGAGGATGTTGCTCGCGCGTTTGGTTCCAGCGAGCAGGTTCTTGCCGTCGTCGCTGTCGAGGAACTTGCCGAGCGCTTCGACACGACGGACCACGAGCAGCAGATCGTCCTGGCCGCCAAGCGAGAACACGGCGTCGACGAGATCGTGACGTGCGCCCTGATCGCGGAGCTGGACCTTCAGACGGTCGGCGAAGAAGGCGAGCAGATCGACGATCCCATCGACAATCGAATCCGCGATTGCATCTCTCTGAGACTCGCGCGCTGGATCATTGCCAAAGCCTTCAACAACAGCGATCGCGATCTCAGCGTTGGCTGTCTGTTTCGCTACGTTCCTGATCAACGGTCTCAAATTCTCAAAGGTCAACGACGCCAAAGTCCGTGCCGTAGTGCGACCGGCCGCCTTCAAAGCGACAAGGAGAGAGAAACGAAGTTCGTTCTCTACTATCAGCCTCACAACGCCGAGAGCAGCGCGACGCAGCGCGTATGGGTCCTTCGACCCGGTCGGCTTCTCATCAATCGCCCAGAATCCAACCAGCGTATCCAGCTTGTCCGCCAGCGCGACCGCGACGCTCACCGGATCGGTCGGCACGCGATCGGTCGGACCCTGCGGCTTCCAATGCTCCTCGCTCGCGGCAGCAACAGACGCATCCTCGCCCTGCGCCAGCGCGTAGTACTTGCCCATCAGGCCCTGCAACTCGGGGAATTCGCCGACGACTTCGGTCAGCAAATCCGCCTTGGCGAGACGCGCGGCGCGTTTTGTCTTCTCGACGTCGGCGCCGACCAGCGGCGCGATCTCGGCTGCCAACGCCTCGATCCGTTTGATGCGCGCGGCCTGGGTGCCGAGCTTCTCGTGGAACACGATCTGCTCGAACTTCGGCAGCCGGTCCTCCAGCCTGGTCTTCAGATCGGTCTCGTAGAAGAACTTCGCGTCACTCAGCCGCGGGCGGATCACGCGCTCGTTGCCGGCGACGATGGTCTTGCCGCCGTCGGGCGCCTCGATGTTGGCGGTCAGCACGAACTTGTTGGTCAGCTTGCCCGTCTTGGGATCCCTGACCACGAAGCACTTCTGGTTGTTGCGGATGGTGGCGCGGATCACTTCATCCGGGATCGACAAAAATTCCTTCTCGAACGATCCCATCATCACCACGGGCCATTCGACGAGACCGGAGACCTCGTCGACCAGCACCTGGTCCTCGACCAGCTCGAGGCCCTGCGCGAACGCCAGCTCCTTGGCGTCCTCGACGATGATGTCCTTGCGCGCCTGCGGATCGAGGATGACCTTGGCGGCCTTCAGCTTGGCCTCGTAATCCTCGAAGCGGCGCACCGAAATCGCGCCCGGCGCCATGAAGCGATGGCCATAGGTGGTCTGCCCAGCCTCGATGCCGTCGACCGAGAATTTCACGACATCAGGCTCCTCGGTCTCCAGGCCGAAGGTCGCAATGATCGAATGCAGCGGCCGGACCCAGGACAGCGAGCCTGACTTGGCCGAGCGCGCGCCCCAGCGCATCGATTTCGGCCAGGGGAAGGTGCGGATGATGACCGGCAGGATTTCGGCGACGACGTCGATCGCGGCGCGGCCCGGCTTTTCGATCAGCGCGATGTAGAAGTCGCCCTTCGCATCCTTCTGGATCTTTGCTTCATCCAGCGACGTGAGACCGGTCGCTTTCAGAAAGCCCTGCACCGCCGCGTCAGGAGCGCCGATCTTCGGGCCGCGACGTTCGGTCTTCAGGTCGGGCTGGCGCGCGGGAATGCCGTGAACGGTCAGCGCGAGGCGGCGCGGGGTCGCAAACGCCTTGGCGCCTTCATAGACGAGGCCTTCGGCGACGAGCTTGTCGGTCACCATGCGGCGCAGATCGTCCGCCGCCTTCGCCTGCATGCGCGCGGGAATTTCTTCGGAGAACAGTTCGAGGAGAAGATCGGGCATCAGACCGCCCTGCCCGTTTCAGTGTGGATCCAAGCCTCGCCGCAGGCCTTCGCCAGATCGCGGACGCGGGCGATGTAGCTCTGCCGCTCGGTCACCGAGATGACGCCGCGGGCGTCGAGCAGGTTGAACACGTGGCTCGCCTTGATGCACTGGTCGTAGGCCGGCAAGGCCATCAGATGTTCCTTACTGTTGCCGCCCGGGCTCTTAGATTCTTGCCAGCCGGCGGCGAGATATTTGCGGCAGGCCTCTTCCGCCATCCTGAACTGCTCGAACAGCATCGTGGTGTCGGCGTACTCGAAATTGTGCCGCGAATATTCCTGCTCGGCCTGCAGGAAGACGTCGCCATAGGTCACCTTCTCCGCGCCCTCGCGGCCGTTGAAGTTGAGGTCGTAGACGCGGTCGACGCCCTGCACATACATCGCGAGCCGCTCGAGCCCGTAGGTGAGCTCGCCCGCAACCGGCGCGCATTCGACGCCGGCGACCTGCTGGAAGTAGGTGAACTGCGAGACTTCCATGCCGTCGCACCAGCATTCCCACCCCAAGCCCCAGGCGCCGAGCGTCGGGCTCTCCCAATCGTCCTCGACGAAGCGGATGTCGTGGATGGCGGAATCGATGCCGATCGCGGCCAGCGACTTCAGGTACAAGTCCTGAAGGTTCGGCGGCGACGGCTTCATGATCACCTGGAACTGGTAGTAATGCTGCAGCCGGTTGGGATTTTCGCCGTAGCGGCCGTCCTTGGGCCGCCGCGAGGGCTGCACATAGGCCGCGTTCCAGGGCTTCGGCCCGAGCGCGCGCAGCGTGGTCGCGGGATGGAAGGTACCGGCGCCCATTTCCATGTCGTAGGGCTGCAGGATGACGCAACCCTGCTCGGCCCAGAATCGCTGGAGGGCCAGGATGAAGCCCTGGAACGAACGTTCCGGGCGCATGTGGTCAGGCAGGGCGTCCATCGTTGGAATCGATCTCGCGAGGGGGTGTGAAAACGCGCGGGACCGTATCGGCGGCGGCCAATGGAATCAAGGCGATGAGGGATGTTTCTGCCACCTCGCCCCGCGTGCGGGGAGAGGTCGAAATCCGCGCGCGCGCGGATTTCGGGTGAGGGGGATTCTCCGCACACTCTCGTCGGTCGAGTTTGCGGAAACAGCCCCTCACCCCGCAAGAGCAGGGCGAGGGAGAACCAAGCGCTAGCCCGGGCGGTACGCCCCGGTCACGGGGTCGCGGCGCAGGGTCTTGATTTCGCTCGCACGCGAGGCCTCGGCCACGCGGGACAATCGCGCCTCTTCCAGTTCCTGGTTGATCCGGACGGCCGTCTTGTATGCCCAGCGGACCACGGCCAGGCCACCCAGGACGCCTGCGAATGCAATCAGCGGCGGCATCGGTCGATCCTTGTCGTTCACGTCTGTCAGGCCCCCAATACCCTCATTGTCGCGCAAGGCGGCCTGCGCCGCAATCGCGGTTTTGGGGCTAAATGGCGCGCTCAAATCCCCGTGTTCACAGCCCGAATCTGGCCCAAATGGCCCGTGTTTCCACCGCGGAGATCAGATCGTCCGGCAAGCTCGCGATCCCGTCCAGCGCCGCCATCGAGCCCGCCCCGGGCGCCCTGCGGCCGAGCAAGCCGGACAGCATGCCGCTGGCGGGCGCGATCACCGGGGTCAGCACCTTCTCGCCATAGCGGGCCCGCAGCGTGGCGCGGAGGTCGCCGATGCCGTCGGCAAGGCCGAGGCCAATAGCGGTCTCGCCCGCCCAGTATTCGCCGGTGAACAACTCGTCGTCGGGCCCCTTCAGGCGGCTGCCGCGGCTCTGCTTCACCAACGCAATGAAGATCGCATGGATCTCGCGCTGGATCGACTTCAGCCGGGCGACGTCGTCGGGGTTTTCCGGGAGGAACGGATCGAGCATCGCCTTGTGCGCGCCCGCCGTGTAGAGCCGCCGCTCGACCCCGATCTTCTTGATCAACCCCTCGAGGCCGAAGCTGCCGCCGACCACGCCGATCGAGCCCAGGATCGACGACGGGTCGCAATAGATCTCGTCGCCTGCGCAGGCGATCATGTAGCCGCCGGAGCGCGACGTCCTCGACGAACACCAGCACCGGCAGCTTCTTCTCGGCCGCCAGCTGCCGGATGCGCAGATAGATCTGGCGCGACTGCACAGGCGAGCCGCCAGGCGAATTGATCACCAGCGCCACCGCCTTGGCATTCCGAGTGCCAAAGGCGCGCTCCAGCATCTTGGCAACGCCGGCGAGCGTCATGCCGGGCCGCAGCGGCGTCACCGCGCCGATCACACCCGACAGCCGCACCACCGGCACGACCGCCGTGCCACGCCGGAAACGTGCCGGCAACATTCCCTGCACGCGATCGAACACTCCCGAACGTGCTCCGGAATGTCGTTGGCGATCACTTATTTGTTCACTCATACCGTTACCTCGAATTAACCACTTTTTATCACGCCAGTGTCATTGGATTCCGTGGAACGCGTTTTGCATTTTGTCATTGGGGTTGCAATTCGCGGCGGAGAGGGACTCATGAAGATCTATCTGCTGATTATGCTGATCGGTACGCTCCTGACGGCGATCCGCTTCACATCAAGGCCGGAACGCCAGTCGGAAACGGCTTCGCAGTGATTTAGTGCCAGTCACGCGGGCAGCGCGCCTGCCCGTTAGCGCCGCGCCAACGGCAATTTTCCTTTCCCAGCCAAAACCTCCTGCACCCATTTATTGGGCACACCTGACTCTTCATTGAGCAACAGCGCGGCATGGAGCCGCGTCGGCGCCCGGCCGCCCTTGGTGGCCCGCACCAGGATTCGGATCGCTGGCGAAGCCGCCTCGCCGTGAACTGGCAGGATCTCAAGGCTGCCGAAGCCGCGGTCCAGCGCAGCCAGCACGTCGGCAATCCCGTCGGCCCGCCAGATCATCGCTAGCTGCCCATTCGACTTGAGAATCCGCCGCGCCGCATGCACCCAGGCCGCAAGCGTGGTTGCGGTCGCGACATGTGCACGCTGGCGGACGCCGTCCGGCGAGGCACGGTGCCGCGATGGATCGTTGAACGGCGGGTTCATCAGCACGACATCAGCGCTGTCGGGTGCGAGGCCGGCCGCGGCAAACGCCGGCGCGTCCGCTTCGACATCGAGGATGACCACCTCGGCCATGATCGCGTTGGCGCCGGCGTTATCCCGGGCAAGCTCGGCCATTGCAGGGTCGATTTCGACCAGGACGAGGTCGATCCCCCTCACCCGCCGCGCCACCGAAAGCCCGGCGGCACCGACACCGGCGCCGAGATCGACGACACGGTCGCCCGACCGGGCCGGCGTCGCTGCAGCCAGCAGGATCGCGTCATGGCCGGCGCGGTGGCCGCCGCGGGGTTGCCGGAGGCGCAATTGCCCGCCGAGGAATCTGTCCTCGGTGATCTCGGCCGCCGGCGACTGCTTTTTTGACGCGTTTTCCTCACGCGAACCGGGGCCCACTTCGCTTGAAAACGCTCTAGTCATCGGCCCGCAATTCGTGGCCAAGGCCGGCATCGGTCAGGAGCTGGCGGGCCTCGTGGTTGTCGTCCTCGTGCACCAGGATCCGCCGCGGCAGCACGCCGAGCGAGCCCTCGATGATGCTCATGTTCTGGTCCAGCACCAAATGGTGGATGTTAGCGCTGTCGAGCAGCGCGCCGATGGCGGAGACCAGCACCATGTCATTGGTCCGTACCAATTCCCGCAAAATACGCTCTCCTGTCGCCCCGGCAGTGCAGCGAATGCGTCATATGTCAACAGCTTCGAGGCCTTGCCGCTGCACCGCGCAGTTTCTATTGTTATAGCTGAGCATAATGCGTATTCGGCAAAATTGGAGACCAGCGTGGCGGTTATTGTACCCTTCGAAAGCCCGTCCAATGCTTCGATCGACGGGCTGGTGGGACTTGTCGCCGCCGACATGGAGCGCGTCAACGCGACCATCATTTCGCGGACCGGCTCCGAGGTCACCATGATCCCGGAGGTCGCCAACCATCTGATCTCGTCCGGGGGCAAGCGGTTGCGCCCGATGCTGACCCTGGCGATGGCCCAGCTCGCCGACTACACAGGCGACGGCCATATCAAGCTCGCCGCCGCGGTCGAGTTCATGCACACCGCGACCCTGCTGCATGACGACGTGGTCGACGAGAGCGAGTTGCGCCGCGGCAAATTGTCCGCGCGGATGCTGTGGGGCAACGAGGCCAGCGTGCTGGTCGGCGACTTCCTGCTCGGCCAGGCGTTCCGGATGATGGTCGAGGTCGGCTCGCTGCGCGCGCTCGACATCCTGTCCGCGGCCGCCGCCACTATCGCCGAGGGCGAGGTGATGCAGCTTGCCGCCGCCAAGAACACCGCGACCACCGAGGACGAATATCTCGCCGTGATCCGCGGCAAGACCGCCGAGCTGTTCGCCGCCGCCTGTGAGGTCGGTCCCGTGATCGCCAACCGGCCCAAGGCCGAGCAGACCGCCTGCCGCTCGGTCGGCATGAATCTCGGCATCGCCTTCCAGCTCGTCGACGACGTGCTGGACTATGGCGGCAAATCCGCAAAACTCGGCAAGAATGTCGGCGACGATTTCCGCGAGGGCAAGATCACGCTGCCGGTGGTGCTCGCCTTCCGCCGCGGCAACGACACCGAGCGCAAGTTCTGGATCCGCGCACTCGAGCGCGGCGAGATCGGAGAGGCCGATCTCGACCACGCGATCGGCCTGATGACCAAGCACCGCGCCCTCGAGGACACCATCAGCCGCGCCCAGCACTACGGCGCGATGGCGGTCGACGCGCTGGCCCTGTTCCCGCCGTCGCCGATGAAGACGGCGCTGGAACAGGTCGTGGCGTTCTGCCTGGCAAGATCGCACTGAGTTAGGCACCAGCGAGCACCAAAGTCGGTGTCGTCCTGGCGAAGGCCAGGACCCATAGCCACCGAATTTGATCGTGACAGAGATCGTGGCCCCAGCGTCGCGCGACAATTGCCATTCAGGGTAATGGGTCCTGGCTTTCGCCAGGACGACGATAACGGTGAGGCGCAATTCAACCCACCAAATGGCGCGGTGTCATCACCCGCGCATGCGGGTGATCCAGTATTCCAGAGGCAGTCGTTATTGAATCGATGGGCCGCTGCGTACTGGATCGCCCGGTCGAGCCGGGCGATGACGGTTGTAGTGTGGACGCAGCTTCGCATTCTCGCGCCCGCCCCTCAGCTACACGTCCTGCACACAGTCAAGCACGGCGTTGAACACGGCTCCGGGAACGCGCACCCGCTCATCGCGATCCAGCGCACCGAGTTCATCAAGGTGAGCATCCGGCTCGCGGCTGACGATTGCCAGTCGGTCGAAGAAGGCCAGATCGAGCTCGCTGTCCCGCACGCGCATGGCGCCCCAAACGTCCCATGGCAGCATCTCGCGATTGTTCAGCGCGCCGATGTCGCGGACGAGATTGCCCGCAATGAACCAGAGACCATGCATGTCGAGGATGCCGAAGGCACTCGGGTCACGGCGCCCGGCGCGGCAGAGCGACCAGGCATCGCCGGCGACCAGGAACTGATCTCGCGGCACGTCCGCCGCATCGAAGCCGATCCCGAACAGCTCACGCTGCCGATCGTCGATCTGGGAATCGAACAAGACCCAGCCTTTCCTGTCCTCGTTCCAGTACTCCGTCACCCAATGGTCGATGTATTTTCCCGCCTCGAAATAGGCGCCAAACCCGCAGCGCGCACGCGCCGGAATGCCCTGCGTGCGCAACATCGCCACATGAAGCAGCGTGAAGTGCCTGCACACACCGACCTGCCGCTCGTTGACGGCACGTGGTACGGCAAGCGGCCGGGCGTCGCGCGCCACGATTTCATCCAGCATGTCCTCGACGGCGCGGACCTGCGATTGGGCTTGCCGGTCGCCGCCGAGCGCCACCCCATAGGCCGGGGCGATGTGCTGATGGATCAAGAGACCCTGCACCGTCGCCGCAAGCGCACTGGGCCCCCGCGGCAGGCCATCGAACAGAGCGGCGTGACGCCCCGGATCGCTCATCGCAACGGGTCTTTCGTATCTGTCGACGTTCATCTGAAGGGTCTCCCGCACGTTTCGCCCCCCCCCCCCGCGCAACCACCACACAAGCCGCTACTCCTTCACCGGCACCCAGATCTCGAGCCCGCCAACGCCGGTCGACGCGTCGAACCTCTCGTCGTAGCGCTCGAAGTTCGGCGCGTCGGCGACCTTCATGCCGGATTGCGGCAGCCAGCGATTCCAGATCGTGTTGACGGTACGGCGGATGGTGGAGATGTGATCCTTGTGGGTGAACACCACGTATTTCTGCGCCGGGATCCGGACGCGCGCGAACTCGCGCGGCAGATCGGAGAAATCGGCGACCTCGACGCCCGCGATGTAGTCGAAATTGCCGGCATCGTCGCCGTTGCAGCAGACGCCGTAGGCGCCGTTACCGATCTGACGCGGAATATGCGCGTATTGCTGGTGGAAGCCATGCCACTGGTTCGGAATGCCGGCCGTGCTGTCGTTGGCGTGGTTGTAGCGCTCGCCGACGCCGGCGACGAGAAAGGCCTCGCCGGTGGCGATGCGCGGCGGATCGAGATGATCGAGAGCGGTCGAGATCATGGTGATCGGCTCCTGGAGCTTGAGCGTCGCCAGACACGTCGTCGCGCGCACCGTCTCCGGCGTGACGCCGAAATGGTCGCGAAACGCGCGGGTGAATGCTTCGTGGGAGCCGTAATCCGCATCCAGCGCGAGCGTGAGAATATCGGGCGCACCGGCCGCGAGCTCGCGCGCGGCCTCGCTGAGGCGGCGCGCCCGCACATAGCGCATCACCGAGAACCCGGTCGCCTCCGCGAACGCCCGCACCAGATGGAAGCGCGAGACCCCGGCGACGACAGCGATATCATCGAGCGTCAGCGACGTGCGCAGGTGGCTTTCGATGTACCAGAGCGCCTTCTGGGCTGGATTCATGGACGACGGCCTTCCTGCAAAGCGCGGGCATCATGCATGGCCGCGACGCGCGGCATTTGACAATCCTTGCTGCGCGCGGCGAAACCGTGGTTCCGCTCTGCGAAATTTTAGCCCAAAGCGGTCGCTGGCAACAGCGTTGCAATCGTGCATACTCGCAGATGCATCGATCCGACGGCTCATCAAGCTGCCCGAAAATCAAGACTGCACGAGCCGCGGCCAGCATGTCAGGGAGGACAAGGATGCACCACCAACGCCTGAGCTATGCCAACTGCGTCGCATCAGCGGCGCTTGCCGGACTTTTGACGATCACCGTCGCCGGCGCAGCCAACGCCCAGAAGAAATACGATCCGGGCGCGACCGACACCGAAATCAAGGTCGGCAACATCATGCCCTATTCGGGCCCGGCATCCGCCTATGCCACGATCGGCAAGACGGAAGCGGCCTATTTCAACAAGCTCAACAGCGAGGGCGGCATCAACGGCCGCAAGGTCAACTTCGTCTCCTATGACGACGGCTACAGCCCGCCGAAGATGGTCGAGCAGGCCCGCAAGCTGGTCGAGAGCGACGAGGTGCTGCTGATCTTCAATCCGCTGGGCACGCCGGGCAACACCGCGATCCAGAAATACATGAACGGCAAGCGGGTGCCGCAGCTGTTCGTCTCCACCGGCGCCGCCAAGTGGAACGATCCGAAGAATTTTCCGTGGACCATGGGCTGGCAGCCCAGCTACCAGGTCGAGGCGCGCATCTATGCCAAATACATCCTGCAGAAATATCCCGGCAAGACCATCGGCGTGCTCTACCAGAACGACGATTTCGGCAAGGACTATCTGATCGGCCTGCATGAGGGGCTGGGCGAAGAGGCCAAGAAACTGATCGTCGTCGAATCCTCCTACGAGACCACGTCGCCGACGGTGGATTCGCAGATCGTGCAGATCAAGGGCGCCAACCCCGACATCTTCGTCAACATCGCGACGCCGAAATTCGCGGCGCAGGCGATCAAGAAGGCCGCCGAGCTCGACTGGCACCCGGTCCAGTTTCTGACCAACGTCTCGGTCTCGATCGGCGGCGTGATGAAGCCGGCCGGCTTTGAGGCGAGCCAGGACATCCTCTCGACCCAGTATCTGAAGGATCCTGCCGATCACGAGTGGAAGAACGATCCGGCCATGAACGAGTGGCGCGCATTCATGACCAAGTGGTATCCCGAGGGCGACCAGAACGACGCCTCCACCGTGTTCGGTTACGGCGTCGCCAAGGGGCTGGAGCAGGTGTTGCGGCAATGCGGCGACAACCTCACCCGCGACAACCTGATGAAGCAGGCGGCCAGCCTCAACTTCGAGATCGGGATCTATCTGCCCGGCACCAAGATCAAGACCGGGCCGGACGACTATGCACCGATCGAGCAGTTGCAGATGATGCGCTTCAAGGGCGAGAGCTGGGAGCGGTTCGGCCCCGTCATGAGCGGCGCGAAGAGCAGCTAGAGCATGATCCGGAAAAGTGTAAAGCGGTTTTCCGGACAGATCATGCTCAAACAATGAGCCAAAGCGCGATGATGATTCACCCCAAATCTCATCGCGCTTTGGGGCTTTCCTCCACAACTTTGGGCTTCATGATGCCCGGCCCTGCGCCGGGCATCCACGCCTTCGACACGATTCACGCGCAAGTTTCTTGTCACGCGCAAGATTCTTGCAAGCAAGACTTGTCACAAGCAGACTTGCAACAGCCGGAACCCGGGCGAACCTGAGCAAAGCCGCGCGCAAGCTCGCCGTAGTTGGGCTAGAGTGTCCGGCAATCACGCGCTCCAAGGACATCCTGCTACATCCTGCGATCGGAAGGACAACAACAATGAAAATCACCGACGTCCGCGCCCATCACATCCGCATTCCCTATGACGCCGGCCCTGCGAGCTTCCGCCAGGGCGCATCCGCGATCTCGGCGCTCGACATGGTGCTGGTCGAGGTGTCGACCGATGCCGGCCTGACCGGCTGGGGCGATGCCTTCGCCTATGTCTGTCCGAAGACGAGTTGCACGGCGGTGGCCGAGATGATCGCGCCGCAGGCCCGCGGCCTCGAGGTGCCGGACGCCGCCCAAATTCCAGCGGCGATGGAGCAGATCCAGCGCAATTTGCATCTGTTCGGCCGCTACGGCATCACGATGTTTGCAATCTCGGCGCTCGACATCGCGCTGTGGGATCTCGCCGGCAAGGTGAAGGGCGTGCCGCTGCATCAACTGATCGGCGGCGCGAAACGCAACACGATCCCGGCCTATGCGAGCCTGATGCGGATCGGCAATCCCAGCCACATCGCCGCCGAGTGCAAGAAGGCGATCAAGCTTGGCTATTCCGCGATCAAGCTGCACGAGACCACCGTGCCCGCGGTATCAGCCGCGCGCGAGGCGATCGGCCCCACCGTGCCGCTGATGGTCGACATGAACTGCCCGCTGGACGGGCCGGCCGCGATCCAATTCGCCCGCGACTGCAAGCAGGCCGCGCCGATGTTCCTGGAGGAGCCGGTCTGGCCGCCGGAGGATTTTGCGACACTCGCGGAAGTGCGCAGGGAAGGCCGGCTCGATATCGCCGCCGGCGAGAACGCCTGCACCGTGCATCAATTCCGCCAGATGATGACCGCGGGCGCCGTCAGTCACGCGCAGCCATCGGTGATCAAGGTCGGCGGCGTCACCGAATTCCTGCGCGTCGCCGTGCTCGCCGACGAGTTCGGCGTCCAGGTGATTCCGCACTCGCCCTATTTCGGGCCGGGCTTCCTCGCCACGTTGCATCTGATGGCGATCCGCGACGCCGGGATGATCGAGGTGTTCTTCATGAAGCGACCCGCCTGCCTATGGGGCGACCGCATCGACGTCGACGCCAAGGGCCACGTCGCCGTGCCGCAGGGCCGCCCCGGGCTCGGCTACGAGCCGGATCGCGACGTGATGGAGAAGTATCGGGTGGCGTGAAGAGCCCCGGCTCTTTCCGCGTCATTGCGAGCGAAGCGAAGCAATCCATAGCGCCACGTGTGGTGAGATGGATTGCTTCGTCGCTTCGCTCCTCGCAATGACGATCCCTACTTCGTCGCGTCCTTCGCCGCAGGCGCCGCATCCTTCGCCGGCGGCGCGTCGGCTTTCTTCTTCATGTCCTCGGTCAGCTTGGCCTGCGCCGCCTGCAAATCGGTGACGAGCTTCTGCAAGGTCGCGAGCGAACTCTTCAGGCTGTCGATCTGCCGGTTGGCGGCGTCGAGCTTCTGCTGATGATCCGTCGTGAGCTTGCTGATCGTCTTCTGCAGAAAATCGACATTGCTCTGCAGACAGCTGGTGCGCCGCTCCATTGTCTTCTCGACGGTGCAGATCTCGATGCCGGGAACGTCCTGCGCATGCGCGGTTCCGACGACGCCGAGCGCAAGCGGCACGAGCAGGACAAGAGCGAAACGAGCGATCATCGGCATCCCCATCAAACGCGTCATTCACAGTTTTGTGCTCGCGACGCTGAAAGCCGGGCAGACATACCACACTGAAACCGTATTCGAGCGGTGTGCTGCATCCATTACGGGGACTACTCGTGGGGACGGGGCCTTCGGAACTTTGTTTGGTTCGACCCCTTTTGGCTCGACCTTGGGCAGTGGAGACAGATCGTATGGCAACGCGCGAAAAACGGCTGGCGCAATTCGACGGCAATGGCGAACCTTCGCCGGAGCAACGCGTGGAAGTGCTTTGTGAGGATCACAGCGGAACGTATCAGCTGCCGTTCGCGTGCCGCTTCGTCGACGGCCAGTGGCGCAATGACGCGACAGGTGGCGCGCTGGAAGCCAACGTCATCGCCTGGCGCAGGCCGCGCGAGAAGCAACCGGGCATGGCCTGAGCCGATCAGGCGCCATTCTTGCGCATGGTCCTTCCGGGACCATGCATGCTGTTTCAAAACGCGACGCGCACGCAGTGCGCTTTAAGATTTGGAACGCGGATGGAACGAACCGCGTCCGAATCACTGATTGAGCTGCGTACTCCGATGTTCACGGCTAGATGTGGTCAGCAGCCCGATACGGCGCACCACATACAGAAGCATGACGATCGGCCGCAGCCAGCGGCCGACAACAAAGGTTAATTCCTCCGCAGACGACATTTGCGATCCCTCTCTGATCCTGCTTGGCGATCATTTCCACGGCGTGATCGGCGGCACGGTCTCGGTCGCCGGCGGCACATCCACCGTCTTGAAATCGGCGGGGCTGACGATCTCGAGGTATTCCATGTCCTTCGAGTAATCGAACAGGTAGTGCGTGATGCCCGGCCGCTGGTGGATGACGTCGCCGGCCTCGACCAGCGTCTCCTTGTCCTCATACATGAAGCGCGCCCAGCCCTTGGTCATGATGACGATCTGGAAGTCGCACAGATGCTTGTGCCAGCCGGTGCCCTGCTCCGGCGGCATGTCGGGATTGGCCTTGACCAGATGGCAGATCACCTGCCCGCTGGTGGCATCGGCAATGCCAAGATCGCGATACAGGAAGAAGTCGCGCAGACCTCCGCCCTTGAACTCGGTGTCACCGGGTTTGACGTGGGAGAATTTGCTGACGACGGCGTGCTGGTTCATTTCAAGCCTCCACGGTTCTCGTGTTCGCGAGATCGCGGCGGGGCTCAGCGTCCAAATTTTCGGCAGCGTCGCATCGTCGCGGTCACAGCTCGAATGTTGCTATGCGAAATCCTTGCCAGCCCGATTGTGCTGCGGCGATCGGTCTCGCCATGCGCTGATATCGTGGCGGAAGCATTTGGAGCGAGGCGCATATTTGCGTTCGCCGCGCGCTGCGCTCGATCGCCGCGCAGCGCCCAATGCCTGACGCCGACGGCACGTCGATTGAGCAACGCTTGCCTGGAGCTTGAGCCACCGGCGCAGGCAGGCCGCGCGAGCGCTGCCTAATATTCGACCTCGAGCTCCTCGACGTCGGCAGGCTCCGCCTTCGCAGCCTCGATCCATTCCTGCATATCGGGCATCGCCATGATGGTCCGGGCATAGGCCGCAAGAACAGGATCGAGCTTGACGTCATAGGTCATGAAGCGGGTCACGACGGGCGCATACATCGCGTCCGCCATGGTGCGGCGCTCGCCGAACAGAAAGGGTCCCCCGGACTTGCCGAGGCAATCGGCCCAGATGGTGCAGACCCGGTCGATATCGGCCTGCGCCCGCGACCAGATCTTGAAGCCGGGAAAATGCCCCTTGAGATTGACCGGCAGCGACGACCGCAGCGTGGTGAAGCCGGAATGGATTTCACCCGAGATCGAGCGGCAATGCGCACGCTGGATCCGGTCCACCGGCAACAGCCCGGCATGCGGCATGATCTCGTTGAGATATTCGCCGATTGCCAGCGTATCCCAGACGGTTGCGCCCTCATGGCGCAGGCAGGGCACCAGGATCGAGGACGACAGCAGCAGCAGCTCGGCCCGCGCCGAGGGATCATCGGGCGCGGTGACCACCTCCTCGAACTCCAGCCCGGCGAATTTCGCCAGCAGCCAGCCGCGCAGCGACCAGGACGAATAGTTCTTGCTGCTGATGGTGAGTGTCGCCTTCGCCATATCGGTCCCTCACGCCTGAACGCGCCCTTAGCTCCCGGACCTGCGCACGGGTCCAACCGCCGCACCCCCGGGAGCCGGTCATTTTCGCAGCAAGCCACGTGCCAATTTGCCGGGCAGCCGGCCCGCCTCTGGCCTCGATATTGCTTGGCAGACCGGGCCACCGGGTGGATGCGTATGATGTCGATGCTGTACCAGGCCTATCAGAACCAAATGGACCTCACGGCGCCGTGGCGGACCGGCGCCGCGGCGGCATTGCGCTATCTCAATCTGGTGCCGCGGGGCACCTCCGACCGGACCTTCGGCCGGCTCGCCGCCGCGCTCGAGCTGATCTCGCGCTCCACCCTGAGCTACGCCCGCCCCGACTACGCCATCGGCAGCGTCACCGTCGGCAACAGGGAATTGCAGGTGACCGAGGAGGTCGCCTATGCGACGCCGTTCGGCTCGCTGCTGCGTTTCAGGAAGGTGGACGGACCGGAGCAGCCGCGGTTGCTGCTGGTGGCGCCGATGTCCGGCCATTTCGCCACGCTGCTGCGCGGCACCGTGAAGACGCTGCTGCAGGACCACGACGTCTACATCACCGATTGGCACAATCCGCGCGACATCCCGCGCAAGGAAGGCCGCTTCGGGCTCGAGGACTACACCGACCATCTGATCGACTTCTTAGGCCAGCTCGGCCCGCGCGCGCATATGGTAGCGATCTGCCAGCCTTCGGTGTCGGCGCTGGCGGCCGCCGCGATCATGTCGGAGGACAATCATCCGGCGCGGCCGGCGTCGCTGACCCTGATGGCCGGCCCGATCGACACCCGGATCCAGCCGACCAAGGTGAACGAATTCGCCAAGAGCAAGCCGATCAAATGGTTCGAGGACAATCTGATCAACTACGTGCCGATGCAGTGCAAGGGCGCATTGCGTCAGGTCTACCCCGGCTTCGTTCAGCTCACCGCCTTCGTCTCGATGAACCTCGAGCGTCACATCAAGCAGCACATCGATCTCGCCGACCATCTCGCCAAGGGCGAGACCGACAAGGCCGAGGTGATCAAGACGTTCTATGACGAATATTTCGCCGTGATGGATCTGCCGGCGGAATTCTATATCGAGACCGTGCGCGACGTATTCCAGGAGCATCTGTTGCCGCAGGGCCTGCTGATGCACCGCGGCCGGCCGGTGAACCCGGCGGCGATCCGGCGCATGGGCCTGATGACGGTGGAAGGCGAGAAGGACGACATCTGCTCGATCGGCCAGACGCTCGCCGCCCAGGACCTCTGCACCGGCGTGCGCACCTATCGCAAGGTGCATCACATGCAGGCCGGCGTCGGCCATTACGGCGTGTTTTCCGGCAAGCGCTGGAACAACGAGATCTACCCGCTGCTGCGCGATTTCGTGCATGTGAATTCGTGAGAGGGCTCTCTCCCCGTCATTGCGAGGAGCGAAGCGACGAAGCAATCCATCGTTCCGCAAATGCGGCGCGATGGATTGCTTCGCTTGCTCGCAATGACGGTGGATCACTAGCCACGCCTCTTCCCGAGCTATAGTCTCCCCGGCCACGACGACCCCCGCTTGCCAAGAATCGTCCAGGGAGAAACTCCATGCGCGCCCCTATCGCCTTTCGTGCTCTCACGCTCGCCGTCGTCGGCGCCCTCGCCTTCACCTCAGCCGCAGCCGCCGCCGAGGTCCATGTCATGATCTCGGGCGGGCTGACCGCGGCCTACAAGGCGCTGGTGCCGGAGTTCGAGCGCAAGACCGGGCACGAGGTGGTGACCGCCTTCGGGCCGTCGATGGGCACGACCACGAACGCCATTCCGGTGCGGCTGGCCCGCGGCGAACCCGCCGACGTGCTGATCATGGTCGGCTATGCACTCGGTGACCTGATCAAGCAGGGCAAGGTCGTGGCCGACAGCCGTGTCGACCTCGTGAAGTCGCCGATCGGCATCGCGGTCAAATCAGGCGCACAGAGGCCGGACATCAGCTCGGCCGACACCGTCAAGCAGGCGTTGCTCGCAGCGAAATCGGTCGCCTATTCCGACAGCGCCAGCGGCGTCTACGTCTCGACCGAGATGTTCGGCAAGCTCGGCATCGCCGATCAGATGAAGGACAAGGCGAAGATGATCCCGGCGACCCCGGTCGGCGAGATCGTCGCCAAGGGCGAGGCCGAGATCGGCCTGCAGCAGATCTCCGAGCTGAAGCCGGTTAGCGGCATCGACATCGTCGGCCCCCTGCCGGAGCCGTTGCAGAAGATCACGGTGTTCTCCGCCGGGATCGCGACGGTCTCGAAGGAGCCCGACGCCGGCAAGGCACTGATCAGCTTCCTCGCCTCACCGGATGCGCGCGACGCGCTGGTCAAGAGCGGGCTCGATCCGATTGCAGGCGGCGCGACGCATTAGGTTGGTTTTGGTTGCGCGCGTCGGCCCCTCCCCGTCACCCTGAGGTGCGAGCGGAGCGAGCCTCGAAGGGTCGACGGCACCAGCGAGGCCGATTCATCCTTCGAGGCTCGCTTCGCGAGCGCCTCAGGATGACGGGGTTGGTGACGAACTTGACTCCTTACCGCCAATGATGCGCACCATACGCCAGCAGCAGCACCACAACGAGCGCCAGCAGCAGCGTGGTCGACTTCCAGAACAGCACCGGGTTGCGCTCGATCAGCGAGGTCGATGACGTCGTCAGGTATCTTGCGTTGGGATTGCGCAGGTCGAACAGGAACTCGGAAAAGCTGTCATAGCGCTTGAGCGGATTGACCTGCACGGCGCGCTCCAGCGTGCCGTCGACCCAGCTCGGGATATCGCGGCCGCCATGCGCGGCCGGGCGATAGACCAGCCGGTTGAAATCGGATCGCGTCCGGGCGCGCGCGATCTGCGCGCCGTAGGGCAAGCGGCCGGTCAGCATCTGATAGGTGACGACGCCGAGCGAGAACAGGTCGGAGCGCGCGGTGCCGCCCTCGCCGAGGAAATACTCCGGCGCGGTGTATTGCTGGGTGCCCAGAATATCCTCGACGCCCGCAGGCACCGCCTCAGCAACGCCCGAGATCCGCGTCGAGCCGAAATCGATGATCTTCACCGTTCCGGTGGCGTCGATCATGATGTTGTCGGGCTTGACGTCCTGGTGCAGCATCTCCTTGCGGTGAAAGGCGCGCAGCCCTTTTGCAATTTGCTCGGTGATGTCGCGCACGGTCTCGAGCGACGGCGCCGGGTTGTCGATCATCCACTGCGTCAGGGTCTGGCCGTCGATGTATTCCATCGCGACGTAGAGGAAACTGCGCTTGCGTTGCGGCAGCCACGGCTTCAGCACATGCGGGCTGTCGATCCGCTTGGCGACCCACTCCTCCATCATGAAGCGCTTCAGATAGGCGCCATCGTCGCGCAGGTCGATCGAGGGGATCTTGATCGTGACCGTGGTGCCGCTCTCCTCGTCGACCGCGAGATAGATGTGGCTGCGGTGCGACGCATGCAGCTCGCGCACGATGCGATAGCCGTCGAACAGCATCCGGGCATCGAGCAGCGGCGGCAACGGCAGCTCGGCGGGCCGGCCGAACACCTCGCTGGCATCGCGTCGGGCAATTCGTCGATCCGGATGATCTGCGCGGTGAGATTGTCCGGGCTGCCGTTTTCATACGCCTGCTCGACGATCGATTTCGCTGTCGCATCGAGGTCGGCAGCGCCGTCCCTGATCGTCTTCGCCAGCTGCCGCGCCGGGACATGCTCGTAGATGCCGTCGGTCACCAGCAGGAAGGTGTCGCCGCGCTCCAGCCGCAGATTCTGGTAGTCGATCTCGAGCTGCGGGTTCACACCGAGCGCGCGGCCGAGATAGCTCTGCTGCGAGGACAGCACGACGCGATGGTCGTTGGTCAGTTGCTCGAGGCTGTTGCCCGCGATGCGGTAGATCCTGCTGTCGCCGACATGGAACAGATGCGCGGTGGTCGACCGGATCACCATGGCGCTCAGCGTGCAGACATACCCCTTGTCTTTGTCATAGGGGTTCTGGCTGCGCCGCGTCTGCGCGTGCAGCCAGGAATTGGTCGCCTCCAGCACGCGTTGCGCAGAGGTCTTCACCGACCAGGATTCCGAGGTGCAGTAATAGTCGGTCAGGAAGCTCTTGACCGCGGACTCCGCGGCAATGCGGCTGACGCTGCTCGAGGAGATGCCGTCGGCAAGCACCACGGCGATGCCCTTCAGGCCGAGCAGCGGTTCGCCCGGGATCAGCACGCCGTGGAAATCCTGATTGGTGTCCTTGCGGCCCTGATCAGAGAATTGCCCGATCGATATCTTCAGCACGCGCGGCATCGTGTGTCCCAAAGCGAATGGGGCTCTCCGTGACAGGAGAGCCCCATCTGCCGGCCAGGATCAAGCCGCGAGGCGCTGGCGCTTCGGCGCCGTCTTCACATGCGTGGTGTAGAGCGTGAGCCCGGTGAAGGCGAGACCGCCGGCGAGGTTGCCGAGCACGGTCGGGATCTCGTTCCAGATCAGGTAGTCCATGATCGAGAACTTCGCGTGCAGCATCAGCCCCGACGGAAACAGGAACATGTTCACCACCGAATGCTCGAACACCATGTAGAAGAACACCAGGATCGGCATCCACATCGCGATGACCTTGCCGGGCACCGTCGTCGAGATCATGGCGCCGACCACGCCGGTCGAGACCATCCAGTTGCAGAGCATGCCGCGGATGAACAGCGTGGCCATGCCCGCCGCGCCATGCGCCGCGTAGCCCAGCGTTCGCGCCTCACCGACGTTTCCGATGGTCATGCCGACCTTGTCGGGCTCCTGCGTGAATCCGAAGGTCGTCACGAACGCCATCATGAACGCCACCGTGAGCGCGCCGGCGAAATTGCCGATGAAGACGAGGCCCCAGTTGCGCAGCACGCCGCCGAGCGTGACGCCGGGACGCTTGTCGAGCAGCGCGAGCGGCGACAGGACGAACACGCCGGTCAAGAGGTCGAAGCCCAGCAGATAGAGCATGACGAAGCCGACCGGAAACAACAGCGCGCCGACGAGCGGCTGCCCCGTATTGACGTTGATCGTCACGGCAAACCAGGCTGCCAGCGCGAGGATCGCGCCGGCCATGTAGGCGCGGATCACGGTGTCGCGGGTCGACATGAAGATCTTGGATTCACCGGCGTCCACCATCTTGGTGACGAATTCGGACGGTGCGAGATAGGCCATTCGTAAATTCCCCTTGCGCAATTCGGCCGCGCCGGTTGCCTGCCGGAAGCGACGCGGGTTGGTAGAAATGCTCGTCCGTCCGGGGGAGATGGGGATGCAACGATTGCTCGAGGCGCCCGGGCCGGGCGCCTTGATCCCCTCACCGCGGCCAGCACTGGCTTCGGCAATCCGGAGGACGGCAGTCGTCGTTGACTGATGCAATCAAAAGCAATGGATGTGCCAAGCGGAGACGGTGGCGTCGGACTAAAAATCCGTTTCAATCCAATGGTTTAAATAACCTGCACGGGAATCCGCCGGCACAATGGCGCTGAATTATGCACCATGCCCAGATGTCGCCCACGCCTGACGCCCCCTCTCCATCTCCGTCATCCTGAGGAGCGCGCAGCGCGTCTCGAAGGATCGACGGCCACCAGCGGGGCCGATTCATCCTTCGAGGCTCGCTCCGCTCGCGCCTCAGGATGACGGGATGGAGAGGCAGAGACAGGGGCGACCCGCGCTACTTCACTTCACCTCGTCCGGACCGGCGAGCCCTTCAGCCCGTTATTGTCGTAGGCCTTGCGCAGCGTGCCGTTGGCGATCGCGTCGGTCATGAATTTGGTGACGAAGGCAGCCGCGAGCGGATGGTCGAGCGGCACCGCGACCGCGGTGACGGTCTGCTTGAAGGTCTCATCCAGCACGCGCGTGCCAGGGATCTTTTTGGCCATCGCATTGAGCTGATCGCGCGACAATGCGAACGCGTCGATCTCACCGCTCTTCAACAGATTGAAGATCTCGTCATAGGTCTGATAGCCGGTCACCTTGGCGTGCTTGAGATGCGCGATCGCGCCGCGCATCGTGGTGGTGGCGTTGACGGCGGCGACCTTGACACCGTCCTGATCCAGCGCGGCGAAATTCGAAATCGTCGAGCCCGGCTTGACGATATACGTGGCGTCGGCGACCTCGTAGATCGGCCCGAAGGTCATCCTGGTCTCGCGCTCGGGATCCCTCGGCAGGAAGGTGATGTCCCAGGTGTTCTTGGCCGCGGCGTCGGTGATCTGGCCGGAATTCTGGTGCACGACGTATTCAACGGGAACGCCGAGCTGCGCCGCCATCTCGCGGCCGAGATCGACGGGAACGCCGGCATAGCCGTTCTCGGTCCTGGTCGACCAGAACGCGCCGCCCGCCGGGCTGATCGCGATCGCGACCCGGAGCTTTCCGGTCGGCGCGATCTGATCCTTCAAGGCGTCGGCATTGGCGGATGCGGCCATCACAATCACTCCCACAACGAGGCCAGCCAGACGCAGCAGTCGAGACAACATCGGGCCTCCTCCACGCCGGGTCTTGTTCACGTCAACGCCCGGCCGGCGCGCAACAAACCGCACGAGGCCGCCTTGCGCAAGCCGTGCTTCGCGCAAGGGAGCTATCCGTATCGGCCTATTTGACGCGGATGGTGATCTTTTCGGAGACGACCGGCGGGTTAAACGGATAGTGCTTGGCGTCGCCCAGCACCAGCTGCAAGGTATGCTTGCCGGGCGCCAGATCGAGCTGCGTCTCCGTCTGGCCCGCTCCGAAGTGCAGATGAGACTTGTCCGACGGAATCGGCTCGCTCGGATTCAACGGTTCGTCCACGTCGACCAGAAGATGGTGGTGGCCGCTGTTTGGATAGTCGTCGCCGGCATGGGTGATGCCCATGTTGCGCAGCCCGAAGCGACACCAGAACGGGCTCTTGAGCGTCGTGCGGTCGTGCGGCCAGATGAAATACAGCTTGGTGTCCTTGCCGGCCGGCTTGTTCTGCGCGATGGCCGGACTCGCGAGCAACGTCAGTGCCGCAGCGAGCATGATCAAGCCTGCACTCTTCATAGCCCCTCCATGAAACCAGGCGATGACAGACGATCTCTCAGGGCGACAGCGCGACCCGGAAACCGTGAGTAGGGTAACGAACGTTGGTGTCGTAATTGTCGCGATTGGCCGGACGCACATAGCGCGCGTCGTTTTTCCAGGAGCCGGAGCGGATGACATGGGAGGCGCAGTCGCCGCCGGACCAGACCGAACCGTCGGCCGGCGCGCCCTGGTAGTTCCTGTGCCAGCAATCCTCGACCCACTGATCGACCCCGCCGCCCATGTCGTAGAGGCCGAACGGATTCGGCTTGAGGCTACCGACCTTGACCGGCTGTTCGGCGGCGGCGTCACCGCCGCAATCCTTGCAACCGGCGTGGCCCGATTGCATCTGGTCGCCCCACCAGTACTTCGATTGCGTTCCGCCACGCGCCGCGTATTCCCATTCGGCTTCGCTCGGGAGCCGGTAAGCCTTCTTCGTCGCCTCGGCGAGCCATGTCAGATATTGCTTCGCATCGCTCCAACTCACATTGGTGACCGGAACGTCGTCCTTGCCGCTGGCCGTGAAGCCACAGGCCTTGGCCGCCGCGCAGGCATTCCATTCCCGCACGGTGACCGGATACTTGCCCATGGCGAACGGCTTGACCGTCACCTTGCGGATCGGCCGCTCCGAGGGATCGTCATTGCTTCCCATCGAGAAGCTGCCGCCCTGCAGCGAGACCATTTCGGGCTCCGGCAATGCCGCGGGACTTGCGGACGGAGCGGCCTGAGGTGCCGCTTGCTGCGTCGGCGCCGCACTCGGCACCGGATTTGAACTCTGGCTTGGCGCGGGAGCCGGGCTCGATGCCGGCGGTTGAGCAGTAGGCGCTGCGGTCGGCGACGGTGCCTGCGCCACATCGGCCGGCTTGCCCCGTGGTTGTGCGAGCAGGTACCACAGCACGCCCCCGGCGATGATCGCGATCGCCAATCCGAGCAGCGTGAGCAGGATGGACTCGCGACGCCTGCGCGTTCGTTGGTACGCGGCAGCATCCGGCAGCACGCGATAGACCCGCACCGGATCGGTGATGTTCTTGACCTTCTTGTCGCCGAGCGATTCGTATCCGCAGACCATCTTGTGCTTGATCTGCTCGTAGATGCCGCCCGAGATGAAGACATCACCGGGCGCCGCGATCCCTTCCAGACGCGAGGCCACGTTGACGCCGTCGCCATAGATGTCGTCGGGCTCGATGATGACGTCACCGAGATTGACGCCGATCCGGTATTCGATCCAGTGATCTCTCGCGATCGCCGCGTTGCGGCCGATCATGTTCTGCTGGATCACGATGCTGCAGCGAACGGCCTCGACCGGGCTGTCGAACATCGCGATAAAGCCGTCGCCGGTGGTCTTGACCAGCTTGCCATGGTGCTCGGCAATGGTAGGCTCGATGAGATCGCGCAGGGTCCGCTTGACGCGCGTATGCGTGCCCTCTTCGTCAAGCTGCATCAGCCGGCTGTAGCCGGCAATGTCGCCAGCAACGATCGCCGCGAGGCGCCGCGGCATTGAATTGCCCGGAGGCTGTGTATTGTCGGGCTGTGACCGCCCTGACTTGAAGTCGCGAATTTCTCCCATGGCGCTCCGGCTACTCCAAAAAAATGCGCTGGCGGCGCAACCGGCGCCTTCGTCCCCGAGGCCCGGTTAAACTACCACACCTGCGGCCTGGAACAAAGTTCGTGGAGCGTGACCAAGTCACGGAATGAAGGCGGTGCCGAGCAGTGCCCGCCCGCTCGGGCGGGCGCACATCGCTTCAGCGACAACAGCGCGAACGCCGATATCAGCCCGCCTGCGCGGCGGGTGCCCGGATCTCGCGCGGCAGGATGATCGCGGCTGCGATGGCCAGCAGGCACAGCGCAGCGAACGCGCGCAGCATCATCGAGAAGCCGCCCTGGTCGTACAGCCACGCCACCAGCCCGACGGAAGCGCCCGCCGCGGTGAAGCCGACGAAATAGCGCACCGCATATGCGCGCGAGCGCCATTCCTCTGTCGTGTACTTGCCGACCATGGCGTCGTTCACCGTGACCTGGCCGAACGCACCCATCACGATGCCGATCGAGACCACGATCAGCGGCAGGTTGGACAGGCTTGCCGCCAGATAGAGGAACGGCGCCAGCAGGAACGAAAGCGGCAGCGCCACCGTCTTCAGCGAATATCTGTCGAGCAGCTTGCCGATCGTGTATTGCGTCATCGCGCCGAACACATAGACCCCGGCCGCGATCACGCCGAGCAGCGCCGGGCTCCTGGTCAGATCAGCGAGCCGTTCGGCGAACAACTTGGGCAGCGCAACCGTCACCGCGTTGAACGTGGTCGAGATCGCGATCACCACGATCAAAAGCGACAGCACCACGCGCCACATGTCTTCCTTGGCGACGCGCACCTGCGCTGCGGCCTGCCTGGAGCCCTTGCGATCCTCATGCACCACCGTCATCGCGAAGGCGATACCGATCAGCACGGTGACCGTGCCGGGCACGATGAAGGCCCAGCGCCAGCCGAGATACTGGCCGATCACGCCGGTGACCAGCGCCGAGGAGGCGACGCCGAGATTGCCCCAGACGCCGTTGATCCCCATCTGGGCGCCGAGCTTCTCGGCATAGGACACGATCATCGCGGTGCCGACCGGATGGTAGATCGAGGCGAAGATGCCGATCGAAAGCAGCGCGGCGCCGAGCTGCAGCGGCGTCTGCGCGAAGCCGACCGAGATCATCGACAGCCCGATGCCGACGAAGAAGATCACCATCATGTGGCGGCGGCTCCAGCGGTCGCCGAGCCAGCCGGTGATCAGCGAGCCGGCGCCGAAGGCGATGAAGCCGGGGGTCGCATAGGGCAAGAGTTCCGAATAGGCCATGCCGAGCGCCGGGCCCATGATGATGACGGCGGCGGCGAAGATCAGCATCGCGTAATGGTCGATGAAATGGCCGGCGTTGACGAAGCTGATCACCCGGCTCGGATTGTTGCTTGAACTGTTCTTTGGACTGTTCATGGACACGTCTCTCACGCGATTCTTCAATTGGCTCGAAATAGGTTATAGGTGCTTGTCCTGACGGGATGTCGCCAATGACTATCGCTGAACCGCCAATCAGAGCCCTCCACAAGGACCGGCGCGTCACCGGCGACGGCGTGCACATGGTCGCGCGCAACTACGAGAAGGGCGTCCGGCTCGAGCCGCACATGCACCGCGAGGCGCAGCTGGTCTATGCCGCCAGCGGCACCATGCAGGTGACGACGCCGAAGGGCCGCTGGCTGGTGCCCCCGGACCGCGCGGTGTGGGTCCCTGCCCTGCTGCCGCATGCGATCGACGTGCTTGCCGACATCGAGATGCGCACGCTGTATTTCGACCAGGCCTGGCTCGCGCGCGAGAAGCGCAGCGACAGCCTCAGGCACGAATTCGTGGTGCGGGTGTCGCCGCTGGTGCACCAGGCGATCCTCGCGCTGTTCGACGCATCATGCGGACGCGAGCGCACCGGCCTCCTGATCAAACTGGTGATGCTGGAGCTGCACCAGGCCGAGGATCCCGCGACCTTCATCCCACTGCCGCAGGAGCCGCGCTGCCGACGCGCCGCCGACATCGTGCTGGCCGATCCGACCAGGGACCACGAGATCGATGCGCTGGCGCGCACGGTCGGCACCTCGGCGCGGACATTGTCGCGGCTGTTCGCGGCCGAGACGCAACTCTCCTTCAAGAGCTGGTGCCAGCGCGCCCGCATCGCGGCCGCGATCGAGCGGCTGTCGACCGGCGCCAACGTCTCGGTCAAGCAGGTCGCCACCGACCTCGGCTATGCCAGCGTGCCGGCGTTTTCCCACGCGTTCCGCCAGGTTACCGGCAAGACACCGACCGCATTCGCGGAGAAAACGTGAACGCGGTTTGTCACCCGGCGCAGCCAAGACGAATGATAAGGCGAATTATACCGCTGTCGCGCTGCGACATATTTCCGTACGATCCGTGCGCTTGATTGCATTCCTGCCGACCTTAAATCCCGTGTAAGGTCCGGATTCACTGGATACGACCCGCTGGATACGACCCGTCAATGGCCAACGCCTTCTTCTCCGACCTGCTCTCCACGATCTCCGAACGCGGCCGCGTCCTGCTCGGCCGCGCCAGCCCGGCCGACGACAAGCAGGATGCGTCGGAACTGCTGGAACTGTGCGAGGCGCTGCTGTCCGGCCGCGGCGAGGCCTCCGGCACCGCGATGGCGCGCGAAGTGCTCGACCGCTACCACCATCTCGACGCCGCCGGCCGCCTGTCGTTCTTCCAGACGCTGGCCCGCGATTTCGGCCCCGATCACGCCAGGCTGGCGCAGGCCATCGAGAGCTGGCGCACCAAGGCCAATGGCGACGACGCCAGCGACCTGCATTTCGCTTCCGAGCCGCGCCGGCAGGAATTGATCCGCCGGCTCAATCGCGCGCCCGGCGGCACCGGCGAGCTGGTGTCGATCCGCTCGGATCTGCTTTCATTGATGAAGGGCAACAAGGACCTCGCCGCGCTCGATCGCGACGTGGTGCATCTGCTCTCGTCCTGGTTCAACAGGGGATTCCTCGTGCTGCGCAGGATAGACTGGTCGTCGCCGGCCAATATTCTGGAGAAGATCATCCGCTATGAGGCGGTGCATGAGATCCGCGACTGGGATGACCTGCGCCGCCGCATCGATCCGATCGATCGCCGCTGCTACGCCTTCTTCCATCCCGCGCTGGCCGACGAGCCCTTGATCTTCGTCGAAGTCGCACTCACCGAAGCGATCCCGGGCGCGATCGCGCCGCTGCTCGCGGAAGAGCGCGAGCCAGTGCCGGTCGAGAAGGCCCGCACCGCGGTGTTCTATTCGATCTCCAACACCCAGCGCGGCCTCGGCGGCATCTCGTTCGGTAGCTTCCTGATCAAGCAGGTGGTCGAGGAACTGCGCCGCGAACTGCCGAAGCTCGACAATTTCGTGACGCTGTCGCCGGTGCCGGGCTTCATGCAATGGGTCAAGCAGGCCGATGATGTGCCGCTGACCGAGGAGGACCGCCAGCTGCTGGAGAGCCTCGGCAAGCCCGATTGGCCCGAGAACGCCGAGCTCGCCGCGCAGCTGCGCGCGGTGCTGGAGCCGCTCGCCGCCTACTACTTCCTGAAGGCGCGCACGCCGAAGGGCCGGCTGATCGATTCGGTCGCGCGCTTCCATCTCGGCAACGGTGCGCGGCTGGAGCGGATCAACTGGCTCGGCGACCTCTCGCCCAAGGGCCTGCGCGAATCCGCCGGCGTCATGGTCAACTACCTCTACCGCCTCGACGACATCGAGAAGAACCACGAGGCCTACGCCAACAACGGCGAGGTGATCGCCTCGAGCGCCGTGAAGAAGCTGCTGAAGGGCGAAGGCCGCCGGCTGCTGGATATGCGGCTGGGGTAGAGAAAGACCACCGGCCTCTCCCCGTCATTGCGAGCGAAGCGAAGCAATCCATAGTCCCGCAGCGGAAGCGTGGATTGCTTCGTCACTATCGCTCCTCGCAATGACGAGTAAGCGATGACGCCCTCCCTAAAACCTCGCCCGCGCCATCAGCTTTACCGTGCGGCCCTGCCCGGGCGAGATGTTGTTGTTGCCGTCGGCGGAGGCCCAATAGCCCTTGTCGAAGATGTTCTCGACATTGAGCTGGGCGCTCCAGGTCTCGTCGATCTTGGCATAGAGCGCCGCATCGAAGCGGACAAAGCTCGGCAGCCGCACGGTGTCGTCGGAGGAGGCAAAGGAATCGCCGAAATAGATCACGCCGAGCGCCGCCGCCCACATCGGCGTGAACTGATACTTGTTCCACCAGGCAAACTGATTGTACGGCACGAGCTGGACGCGGTTGCCGGGCACGACTGTCGCCGAGGTGGCGCCGGTGATCTTCGCGTCGGTGTAGGCATAGGCCAGCGACGACTGCCACTGCTCGGTGACATGGCCGGTCAGGCTCGCCTCGACGCCCCGCGTGAGCGTGCTGCCGGAGGGAAAGAAGAAGCCGGGATTGTTGCCGTCGGGGATCGGCTGGTTGGTGCGGTTCAGATTGTAGACGGCGGTCGAGAACAGCAGTTTCGGATTGATGTTCCACTTCATGCCGAGCTCGACATTCTCGAAGCGCTGCGGCTGCAGGATCAGCGTGCCGTCGGTCAGCGAGCTGAACTGGTCGCCGGAGGCCGGCAGGTAGGAAATGCTGTAGGCGGTATAGACCGACATCTGCTCGATCGGCTTGATGATCAGGGCGCCCTGCGGCGACACCAGATTGTCGACGCGACCGCGATTGATGTTGGTGTTCATGTCGGTCGCCGACATGTCGAAGCGGTCGAACCGTGCGCCGGCGATGATCTGCACGGCGCGGGAAATCTCGATGGTGTCCCTGACATAGCCGGACTGGATGTTCAGCGCGTAGCGGCTGTTCGAGTCGGGCGCGGTGACACCGTCGGTGTTGGTGCCGGTGAAATGGTGAAGAAACGTCACCGGGCCGAAATAGGTGGGCGCGAACGGGTTCTGCACGATGGTGTTGGTGCCGTTGGGAAACACGCCGGTGTTGCGGATGTCGACGCCGCTCTGACGGCCGAACTCGGTACCGAAACCGACGGTGTGGAACAGCGGGCCGGTCCAGGTCTTGTAGGTGAAATCGGTCTGGTTGAAGACGTTGTCGCGGTTGGTCGTGTGCTGATAGGCGCCGAGATTGACCGCGGTGTCCGCCGGGTTGACCGCGCCGGCGAGCGCGCCGCCGGTCGGATAGACGTTCTGGTAGAACTTCTGGTAGTCGGCGGCGATGGTGCCGTTGCGCACCGTCAGCCCGTTCTCGAAATCGTGCTCGATAATGGCCATGCCGGTCTGCACCGTCGCCTGCGCGGTGTTCAGGCTCGGACTGCCGAAGAAGGTCGAGAAATCGCCGTTCGGCGCAAACGGCGTCGTCGGATTGAAGCGTGTCGCGCCACCCGGCAGTCCCTGCGAGGGATTGCCGCGATCGGCGGTGCGCCCGTCGTGGAAGTATTCGTAGCTCAGCTTGATCCTGGTGTTGTCGTCGGGCTTCAGCGTCACGGTCGGATTGATGCCGTAGCGTTCGAGATGGTTGAAGTCGCGGAAGGCATCGGCGCCCTCGTAGAACACGTTGAGCCTTGCTGCGACGTTCTCGTTGATCGCCTGTCCGGCATCGAGCGTGACGCGGCGATCGCCCCATGACCCGGTCTGCGCTGTCGCCTCATAGACGCGGTTGCCGTCGGCCTCCTTGAGCGTGCGGTTGAGCAGGCCGCCGCCGGCGCCGCGGCCGAAGGTCAATGCGCTCGGGCCCTTCAGCACCTCGATGCTCTGGGCGTTGTACATGTCGCGGAAATACTGCACGTCGTCGCGAAACCCGTTGACGAAGAAGTTGGCGCTGGAATCGACACCGCGGATCACGAGCTCGTCGCGATTGCCCTCGCCTTGATGCACGGCCACGCCGGGAATGTAGCGCGTGAGGTCGGTGACGCCCTGGTAGTTCTGGTCCCGGATCTGCTCCCGCGTCACGACGCTCAGGGATTGCGGGATGTTGACGATGGCGGTGTTGGTCCTGGTTGCAACCGAAGTGCTGTTGGCGAAATAGCCTGATGTGCCGGTGCGGGCATCCTGCGATTCCGTGAACGGTTTTGCCGCGGCCGCAGGCTCGATCCACCGCGCGGTCTGGGAGCGGCGGCCGCGCGCAGCGGTCGTGTTGCGCGATGTCGACGGCGCGCTGCGGCGGCGCTGCGCGGCCGGCGCGGTGACGGTCACCGGCGGCAGCGACGATGCGCCGCCTTGCGCCGGGGACGACTGCGCCTGCGCCGCTGACATTGTGAAGGGAACGCTGAGTGCAAGGGAGCTCGCCGTGAGCAGCGACAGCTTGGCAAGCAAAGCGATGCGACGATTATTTTGTGATCTCGATGTCATGACGTCGTCCCCAAGCAACTCTCGCCTTGCGTGAAGGCGATGCGTCGTCCTCTAGAGACGTGAGATGCACTGCGTCCAGACGACGGGCTTGGGAAAATTTTTGCGTGACGGCGGAATAAAATCGCGGCGAAAGCACGCAGGTGCTGCTCGCGGCGAGCGTTGGATGAGAAAAGTCAAGGATGCAAATGGTTTCCGTCGGCTTCCGGACTAGCGCCTGGAAACGAAGAGCGGCGCTTGCGCGCCGCACTTCTTGTAGGGATTCCAGATTGTATCGGTTCTAAGGGAGTGCCGACGCCCCTACGCCGTTGCGGATCGCGGCCGCAACCCCGCCGGCAGATGCGCCTCGAGCCAGGCGGCGATCGCACGCTCGTTGCGATGGTAGAGCAGGCCCGCGGCGATCACCGCAATTCCGATCAGCGACAGCGAGAACGGGAACAACAGCGAGTCCTTGAAGACGACGTCGGCGAGATGGCCGAGATAGAGGCAGATGCCGAACGCGCCGAACACCGCATAGGCACGCCGCATCAGGATCACGGCGATCACGACGAGGCCGACATTGAGCAGGCAGTAGATCGCCTTGCCCAGTTCGGTCGAGCTCGAGGACGCGGTGATGCCGCCCCAGAACGCCATCAGGCCGAACAGATGCAGCCAGAAGGCAAAGTCGGCGTTGCGGCTGCGATAGTCCACGATCCAGGCCACGACGAGGACGGCGAGGCCGAACCAGACCGATACGCGGCGCTGCGTCTCGAAGTCGGCATGCGCCGTGCCGCTGAACCACGGCGCCAGATCCATCGACATGAACCACAGTGCGAACGCGATGATCGCGACGATGAAGGCGAAGCGGAAGTAGCGCAGCGCGACGATGCCGGCGGCGACCGTCGCGAGCTCCATGAAGATCCAGCTGCCCTTCACCCAGACATAGAAATCCTGCACGGTTCCGGGCTTGCCGAACTTGCCCCACCAGCCGAGTTCATCCTGGATGCCATAGACTGCAAGCGGCGCCATCGAGACCGCGATCGCGATCAATAGGCCGCCGGGAACCCGCAGATTCTTGCCGTACCAGAGGTGGTGACCGGCGACGCCGAAAGCCGTGGCGTAGGCGATTGCGCAGGCGGTGAGCGCCCGGCCGCCCATCTGGGTGAACGCCAGGGTCGAGAACAGACCCATGGCGCCGATCACGATCAGTGCGCCGGCGTACCAGAGCACGTGGGCGGCATCGAACCTGGCCGCCGGGCTGGCATCGCCCCGCCCTTCATGGCTGGCCAGGAAGGCGAGCAGCCGGTCCAGATCAGCTGGGCTGATCACCCCGGCATCGGCGGCTTCCCGGAGACTCTTCGCTGAATATGGCATGCGGCAATCCCTCATGGCCGGTTCTGGCGCCTTCCCGATCCTGGGCAAGGCGCCTCTCCTGCATGAGTATATCGGAACGTGAGCAACGTTCAATATTTTATTGAGCATCGCTCAAATTATTTTGCAAGCAGACTCAAGCCTGCCGGGCCCGCCGGAGGGGCGCCGGCTAGTCGGCCAGCGCCTTCATCTCCTTGTAGAGATCCGACTTGCCTTCGAAGCCGATGCCGGGGAGGTCGGGCATCACGATGTGGCCGTTCTCGACGCGGACGCCGTCGGGGAACCCGCCATAGGGCTGGAACAGGTCCGGGTAGCTCTCATTGCCGCCGAGGCCGAGGCCGGCCGCGATGTTGAGCGACATCTGGTGGCCGCCATGCGGGATGCAGCGGCTCGGCGACCAGCCGTGCGTCTTCAGCACCTCGAGCGTGCGCTGATACTCGCAGAGCCCATAGGACAGCGCGCAGTCGAATTGCAGCCAGTCGCGATCCGGCCGCATGCCGCCATAGCGGATCAGGTTGCGCGCATCCTGGTGGCTGAACAGGTTCTCGCCGGTCGCCATCGCCCCGGGATAGAATTCGGCCAAAGCAGCCTGCAACGCGTAATCGAGCGGATCGCCGGCCTCCTCGTACCAGAACAGCGGGTATTCCCGCAGCATCTTGGCGTAGGCGATCGCGGTCTCCAGATCGAAACGGCCATTGGCGTCGACCGCGAGCTGCGCTGTGCTGCCGATCTCCTTCAGCACCGCCTCGATGCGCTCGCGGTCTTCGGCAAGCGGCGCGCCGCCGATCTTCATCTTCACGACGTTGTAGCCGCGGTCGAGATAACCGCGCATCTCCTTGCGCAGCGCGCCGAGATCCTTGCCCGGATAGTAATAGCCGCCGGCGGCATAGACGAAGACGCGCGGATTGGCGGTGAGACCGTGGCGCTCGGCAAGCAGCCGGAACAGCGGCTTGCCCGCGATCTTCGCTACCGCGTCCCACACCGCCATGTCGATGGTGCCGACCGCGACCGAACGCTCGCCGTGGCCGCCCGGCTTCTCGTTCGACATCAGCGTCGACCAGACCTTGTCCGGATCGAGATTGTCGCCGGTGGCATCGAGCAGCGATTTCGGTTCGGCCTCCTTGAGGCGCGGCGCAAAGCGTTCGCGGATCAGACCGCCCTGCCCGTAGCGGCCGTTGGAATTGAAGCCATAGCCGACCACCCGCTTGCCGTCGCGCACCACGTCGGTGACCACGGCAACCAGGCTCGAGGTCATCTTGGTGAAGTCGATATAGGCGTTGCGGATCGGCGAGGAGATCGGTTTCGTCACCTCGCGGACGTCGACGATGCGGACGGACATGCTTGCACTCTCTGAGTTGCGTCTACCGGCTTTTCCGCCGTCATTGCGAGCGCAGCGAAGCAATCCATGTCTCCATTTACGCGGACGCAGTGGATTGCTTCGTCGCTTCGCTCCTCGCAATGACGCGGGGCGATACCGTCAGGACTTCGCCTTATCCCGGAAATACGGTTCGACCGGGCCGTGCACCTTGATAGTCAGCGGATTGCCGTAACGGTCCTTGGCATTGCCGGCGGTGACGCGCACCCAGCCCTCGCTGATGCAGTACTCCTCGACATTGGTCTTCTCGGCGCCCTTGAAGCGGATGCCGACGTCGCGCGCCAGAATCTCCGCGTTGTAGTACGGGCTGTTCGGATCGACCGAGAGGCGGTCGGGGAATTGGTCGTTGGTGTCGTCGCTCATAGCAGCGCCTCGATTTCCTTCTTCAATCCTTCGGGCCGGGCGGTCGGCGCATGCCGCGCCACGACCTTGCCGGCGCGATCGACCAGGAACTTGGTGAAGTTCCACTTGATCGCCGGCCCGAGCAGGCCCGACTTCTCACGTTTCAGGTGTTCGTACAATGGATGCGCACCTGAGCCATTGACGTCGATCTTGGCGAACATCGGAAACGTCACGGCGTAGTTGGTCTCGCAGAACGTGGCGATCTGCTTCGCATCGCCTGGCTCCTGTGCACCGAACTGGTTGCAGGGAAAGCCGAGCACGGCAAAGCCGCGCGGCGAGAGGCCGGCGTGCAGCTCCTGCAGGCCCTTGTACTGTGGCGTGAACCCGCAGGCGCTCGCCGTGTTCACGATCAGCAGCACCTGCCCCTCGAACTGCCGCAGCGGCATGTCCTCGCCGGCAAGCGATTTTGCGGTGAAATCGTAGACCGTGGCCATCTCAGCTCACCGGATCAATGGCGGCGGACGGTGTGCCGCCGGCCTCGACCGCCTCGCCTGCAGCGAGACAGAGATCCTCGCGGTAACGCGCCGCCACGAGTTGTACGCCGACCGGAATCCGCCCGACGAGACCGGTGGAGACGACCAGCCCGGGGAGCCCCATGAACGGGATCGCGATCTGCGGCAGCTGCGCATGCCACACCCGCGCGAACGACGCCTCGTCCTTGCGGTCGAGATGATCGGGGAACGGCAGCTCGCCGGACACCGGCATCAGCAGCACCGGATATTTGTCGAGGAAAGCGAACCATTCGCGCGTCAGCGTTGCGCGGCGGGTCAGCGCCTGCGACAGGTCGAACGGATGCACCCGCGCGCGGACGCCGCGCAGGCAGGCCAGCGCGCCGGGATCGCCCTCGCGCTCGGCAAACGCGAGCTGCGCCTCGTAGCCGTCGCCGAGCCAGAGCCGGGTCTGGATCTCGGCCGCCTCACGCAGCGACGGCGTGTCGGCGATCTCCTCGACGATCCAGCCGGCGGCTTGCAGACGCTTGCCCGCATCGGCCACCGCGGCGACCACTTCCGGCACAGGATTGAGACCATCCGGATTGAGGCACATTGCAACGCGCTTCTCGCGCGGCGGGCCCTCGAGCGGCACCGGCGCGTACCAGGGATCGCGATAATCAGGCGCCGACATCGCCGCGAGCGAGATGCGCAGATCGTTGACGGTGCGCGCCAGCGGCCCCGACACGGCGCTGATCTGCGGGCCGATCGGACGCTCCGGCAATGCCGCGTTGAAGGCGGGGATGCGCCCCATGCTCGGCCGCAGGCCGTGCACGCCGCAGGCGTAGGCCGGATAGCGGATCGAGCCGGCGATATCGGTGCCATGGGCGATGTGGCCGATGCCGGCCGCGACCGCAGAGCCCGCGCCGCCGGACGAGCCGCCCGGGGTGATGGCTGGATCGCGCGGGTTCTTGGTGTCGCCGTGAATGAGGTTGGTGGTGAACCAGCGATAGGACACCGCCGGACAATTGGTGCGGCCGAGCAGCACCGCGCCGGCCTTGCGCAGGTTGGCGACCACCGGGTTGTCCACCTTGGCGATCAGGTCGCGCTGCGCCTTCAGCCCATTCGTGGTGGCGTAGCCCTCCTGGTCGACATTGACCTTGATCGTGATCGGCACGCCGGCAAGCGGCCCCACCGCCTCGCCGCGCGCAATTGCCGCATCGATTGAGGCGGCCTGCGCCAGCACGTCGTCCGGCCGGTGATCGACCACCGCGTTGATGTCAGGGTTGACCGCATCGAGCCGGGCGAGCCCGGCCTCCGCCGCCTCCTTTGCCGATACCTTCTTCGATTTGATGAGGCCGGCGAGCTCGGTTGCCGACAGACGCCAAAGATCCTGCATGAGACACTCCGTATGACGGAGGCGTTTTAGCGCTACATGCAGAGCAAGGCCAGCTTCCCGCCGCGTAGCCGGTCAGCGGAAATGCGCGATGTAATAGGCAAGGTCGCCGATCTGCTCCTTGGTGACCGTCTGCATCACGTCGGCCATAGTGGCGTCGTAGCCGTGGCGGCTGTTGTCCTTGTATTCGGCCAGCGTCTTGGCGAGGTAATCCTCGCGCTGGTTGGCGATGCGGGGGACGTTGTCCTTGCCGGAGAAATCGGTGTTGTGGCAGCTGTTGCAGCGGTTCTGCTGTGCCAGCGCCTGGCCGCGCGCCATCCGCGCGGGATCGCCGGCGTCAGAAGGCGGCGTCGGCTTCGGCAGGGTGGCGATGAAATCCGAGAAGCTGCGCAAATCGTCGTCGGTCATCGGCTTCGCCATCTCGTTCATCGGGTCGAATACCCTGAGCTTCTCGCGGAACATGAACAGCTGGATCAGCGCATAGGGCGCCTGCTGGCCGCCGAGCGAGGGCGTGTTCTCGGTTTCCGACGTGCCGTGCTCGCCATGGCAGGCGAAGCACGCCACGGCGCGTTCCTGGATGGTCTCGGCATTGGCGGAGAAGCTCAGCGCGGCGAGTGCCAGGACTGCGATGATGGTTTTGTGCATTGGGCTCTCCCGGCATGTTCCGTCATTGCGAGGAGCGAAGCGACGAAGCAATCCATATCGCCGCAGGTGGCGGAATGGATTGCTTCGCTTCGCTCGCAATGACGATGGCTAGACTTTCAGCTTACTGGTTGGCGACCTTCGGCTTGCCGTAGCTGACGCGATAGACCGCGCCGTTCCAGTCGTCGGAGACGAGCAGCGAGCCGTCCTTCAGCAGCATCACGTCGACCGGGCGGCCGACATACTTGTTGTCCTCGAGGAAGCCGGTCATGAACGGTTCGACCGACTTCACGGTGCCGTCCTTGTTCAGCCTCACGGCGACGACGTCACCGCCCTGCTTCTGCGACTTGTTCCAGGAGCCGTGACGCGCGACGAAGATCACGTTCTTGTAGGTCTTCGGGAACTGGCTTCCGGTATAGAAGCGCATGCCGAGCGAGGCGGTATGCGGGCCCATCAGGCCGACCGGCGGCGTGTAGTCCTTGCAGTTCTTACCCCAGCCGAGCTCCTGGTCGATGATGTTGCCCTGGTAGCAGAACGGCGCGCCGAAATCCTCGCCCGCCTTGGTGATGCGGTTGAGCTCGTCTTCCGGCACCGTCTCCGACAGCCAGTCGCGGCCGTTGTCGGTGAAGTACATCTGCTTGGTCTCGGGATTCCAGTCGAAGCCGACCGAGTTGCGCACACCGAGCGCGTAGACCTCGGCGCCGGAGCCATCGAGATTCATGCGGCGGATCTGGCCGTGGTCGGCATCATGCAGCACGTTGTTGCCGGGCTGGCCGACCGGAACATAGAGCTTGTTGTCGGGGCCGATGGCGATGAACTTCCAGCCATGCGCCTCGTCCTTCGGCAGCTTGTCGTAAATGACGGTCGGCTTCGGCGGGTTGTCCAGATTGTCCTCGATCTTGTCGATCTTGGAGACCTTCGAGAGCTCGGCGATGTAGAGCGTGCCGTCCTTGAAGGCGACGCCGTTCGGACGATAGAGGCCGGAGGCGATCACCTTGACCGAGCGCTTGCCGTCCTTGTTGACGATTGCATAGACCTTGTCGACGAGGCGGCTGCCGACGAACACGGTGCCCTTGTCGCCGAGCGCCAGCGAGCGCGCATTGGCCATGCCGGCGGCGTAGACCTCGACATTGAAGCCGGCCGGCACCTTGAGCTTGGCGAGCGGCAGCTTGTCGGGCGCCGACGGCAGCGGCGGCGGCGCACCGGCGCGAGCTTGGCGGCTGCTTCATTGTCCGGACGTCCGATCAATGGCGAGCCCGGCGGCAGCGGCTGGGCGGCCGGAGCTGCACCTGCGGCAGGCGCGGCAGCCGGCTGCTGCGCCGCAGCAGAGAGCGTGAATGCCCCGAGCATGGCCCCCGCGAGCAGCAGGCTGCGCGGTCCGAACGAGTGTCTTTTCATGGATGATCTCCCCTGGGTGGAAGCCATTGTTGGTTGCGCGCCATTGAGGTCGAGCGGCGCCATCAGGCTTTCCGTTCATAGTCTTGCGAATTTGTCCGGACAATTGCAATCGGAAACATGCCGGCATCGGCCAACGCATGGTTGTAGCCACGCGGCCATGTCAGCGTGCGTCAGTGCCTCGTCATCGAGCGGTCCGGGCGATCGAGAATCGCCTCGGTGAATGGAAACTCCAGCACGATCTCGCCCTCGTCGTCGGTCACCTCGATGACCGCGCTGAGCAGCGCGCCGTCGGCGCCTTCGGTCTTGAGCAACTCGCGAATCATCGCCCGCGCCATCTCCCACGCGCGATCCGGGTCGCGCAGGATCTCGCCGTCGGGATCGGAAATCAGCTCGTCGCCGATACGGGTATTGAAGAAATAGCGTGGCATCGGCTGAACTCGGCTCGGTTAGTCGCTTCCCGTCACCGGGAAGCACAGAATCGTCATCAGGACCTTCGGAGGATCATCCGGCCCCTGTCTCATAGTCCAAGATCACCATTCACCGTGTGGCGAACAACAGGAAAAAGGTCTGATGGCACCGGGTTTTGACGGGAAATGCGCGCACAAATTTGTGAGTGGGCCGGATTTGCCTTCCGCAGTGCAGCATGCCGTTCCGCAGGGCGCCTAGCGAAAAATTTAGTGGCGAACTTTTCCAACCACAGTAGTTTACCTGCAGGGCGGAAAGTTCGTCCGGTTGCAACAAGGAGAGCCAAATGGCCTGGAAAGCACCGAAGATCGTCGAAGTGTCGGTCGGCATGGAAATCAACATGTATATGTGCGCCACCCGCAAGTAAGCGGCAGCGCCCTATACACGTTTAGCGGTTTAGCGCAGGTGGACATCCGGGCGTAACGCGCTCCCGAGCACGGGGGTGTGTTCCAAAGCCGGAGTCCACCTCGTAACGTTTCTGGGTCCAAGTTCTCGGTCCAAGTCAAACTTCAGAGTGAAACTCTCCAGGGGACGGATCATGCTTCGTGTCGTCGTCCTGGGTGCCGCGGCGGGTGGCGGCGTTCCGCAGTGGAACTGCGGCTGTGCCGTCTGCAGGACGGCGCGAAGCGACCACCCCGAATTGCAAAGCACGCAAGCCTCGATCGCCGTCAGCGGCGACGGCGCGCACTGGTTCCTGGTCAACGCATCGCCCGACCTTCGTCAGCAGATGATCGCAACGCCGCAGCTGCATCCGAAGCCCGGCGCCTTGCGCCACAGCCCGATCGCGGGCGTCATCCTCACCAATGGCGAGATCGATGCCGTCGCCGGGCTGCTGTCGATGCGCGAGGGCTCGCCGTTCGCGATCTACGCCCATGAGCGGGTGCTGGCGATCCTGCGCGCGAACAGCATCTTCAACGTGCTCGGCGAGAAGAACGTCGCCCGGCTTCCGATCGCGGTCGACCGGCCCTTCGAGCCGGCCCTGCCCGACGGATCGCCGTCCGGGCTCGAGGTGCTGCCGTTCGAGGTTCCCGGCAAGGGCGCATGGTATCTCGAGGGCAAGACACATCCGGCGGGCGCCGACGGCGTCGGCGATACGCTCGGCCTGCGTATTGCGGATAAGCGCAGCGGCAAATACTTCTACTTCCTGGCCGCCTGCGCCCGCGTGACCGACGACCTGAAAGCACGGCTCAAGGGCGCGCCCCTGGTGTTCTTCGACGGCACGGTGTGGCGCGACGACGAGCTGATCGCGGCGGGGCTCGGCAACAAGACCGGCCAGGGCATGGGACATATCGCGATGTCGGGCGATCAGGGCGCGATCGCAAGCCTCGCCGGGCTCGACATCGGACGAAAAGTGTTTTTGCATATCAACAACTCCAACCCGGCGCTGCTTGGGACCTCGGCCGAACGCAAGGCGGCCGAACAGGCGGGCTGGCAGATTCCCTCCGACGGAACGGAGATCGTGCTGTGAATGTCGTGCCTACAAACGGAATGACCGCGCTCTCGATCGGCAAGGGCATCACGCTCGACAGTGCCGAGGAGATGGAGGCGACGCTGCGCACCATCGGTGCGACGCGCTATCACAGCCAGCACCCGTTCCACCGCCTGCTGCACGGCGGCAAGCTCAACAAGGGCCAGGTCCAGGCCTGGGCGCTGAACCGCTATTACTACCAGAGCACGATCCCGCTGAAGGACGCGATGGTGATCTCGCGCTTCCGCGACCGCAACACGCGGATCGAATGGCGCCACCGCATCGAGGACCATGACGGCGATCTCGGCAATGAGGGCGGCATCGAGCGCTGGCTGAAGCTGACCGAAGGCCTCGGCCTCGATACCGCCTATGTCGAGTCCACCGAAGGCATCCTGCCGGCGACGCGCTTTGCCGTGGAAGCCTATGTGCATTTCTGCCGCGACCGCACGCCGCTGGAGGCGATCGCCTCCTCGCTCACCGAATTGTTCGCGCCGAACCTGCATGAGGAGCGCATCTCGGGGATGCTGAAGCATTACGACTTCGTCAACCCCGACATCATGAGCTATTTCAGCCGCCGCCTGACCCAGGCCCCGCGCGACGCCGGCTTTGCGCTCGACTACGTCAAGCAGCATGCCAGGACGCCGGCCGAGCGCGAGGCTGTGTGCAACGCGCTGATCTTCAAGACCAACGTGCTGTGGGTGCAGCTCGACGCGCTCTACCACGCCTATGTCGACGGCCAGATTCCGCCCGGCGCCTTCGTGCCGAAGGCGAATTAGGAAACAAGATCATGGCCAGCCGCAACATCAGCGTCAGCGAGACCAGCCGGCCGAAACTGCCGCGCCACACCAAGCTGAAATTCGACGAGACGCGGCAAGTCTGGGTGATCCTGGCGCCGGAGCGCGTGCTGGCGCCGGATGAGATCGCGGTCGAGGTTTTGCATCTCTGCGACGGCGTGCGCAGCGTCGCAGAGATGGTCGACCAGCTCGCAGAGAAATACGCCGCGCCACGCGAGGCGATCGCGACCGACGTGATCGCCATGTTGCAGGACCTGGCCGACAAGGGCTTTCTCACCGAAGCGCGCGAGAGCACAGCATGAGTGACACGCTCGCCGACAACAAGACGACGACCGCAGGCCCAACCGACGGGCTCGCGGTGCTCGAGCAAACGCGCTCGGCGGCCGAGACCCACGGCATCCCGCTCGCGGTGCTGCTCGAGATCACCCACCGCTGCCCGCTGCAATGCCCCTATTGCTCCAACCCGGTCGAACTCGACCGTGGCTCGACCGAGCTCACCACTGAGGAATGGAAGAAGGTGCTGAGCGAGCTTGCCGAGCTCGGCGTGCTGCAGGTCCATTTCTCCGGCGGCGAGCCGACCGCGCGCAAGGACATCGTCGAGTTGGTGCAGCACGCGACCGATGTCGGGCTGTATTCGAACCTGATCACCTCGGCCGTGCTGCTGACCAAGGACAAGCTTTCGGCGCTGGCCGATGCCGGCCTCAGCCATGTGCAGATCAGCTTCCAGGGCAACGAGCCCATGGTTGCCGACCGCGTCGCCGGCCTGAAGGACGCGCACAGGAAGAAGCTCGAAGTCGCGAAATGGACCCGCGAGCTCGATATGCCGCTCACGGTGAACGCCGTGATGCACCGGCAGAACCTGCATCAGCTGCCCGATATCATCCAGATGGCGGTCGACCTCGACGCCGACCGGCTCGAGGTCGCCAACGTGCAGTATTACGGCTGGGCGCTGAAGAACCGCGCCGCGCTGATGCCGACGGTCGAGCAGATCGAGGAGACCAGCCGCATCGTCGAGGAAGCACAAGTGCGCCTGAAGGGCACGCTCGCGATCGACTATGTTGTGCCGGACTATTACGCGCTGCGGCCGAAGAAATGCATGGGCGGCTGGGGCCGCCAGTTCTTCAACATCTCGCCGGCCGGCAAGGTGCTGCCGTGCCACGCCGCCGAGAGCATTACCGGGCTCGAATTCTTATCGGTGCGCTCGAACCATTCGATCGCCTGGATCTGGCAGAACTCGGAAGCCTTCAATCGCTACCGCGGCACCGGCTGGATGCCGGAGCCGTGCAAATCCTGCGAATTCCGCGAGGTCGATTACGGCGGCTGCCGCTGCCAGGCCTTTGCGCTGACCGGCGATGCCGGGAATACCGACCCGGCCTGCGCGCTGTCGCCGCGGCACGAGGAGATCTTCAAGCAGGCCGAGCGGGAATCCGCCGGCTCGCAGAACCGTTTCCTGTATCGCAATTTCGCCGGCGGCACGCTGGAGACGGACCAACACCAGGGCGAACGCCAGGAAAAACCTCATGGCGCCTGATGCCGACGCCGGCAAGCTGCCAGGCGCGCCGATCCCTTCGCTCCCCTGACGTCGGAATGGCTCGATGTCGGCGACGGCCACAATCTGCATGTCGAGAGCGTGGGGCGCGAAGGCGGCATCCCCGCGGTCTATCTGCATGGCGGCCCGGGCAGCGGCTGCCAGCCGGATCATCGCCGGCTGTTCGATCCCGAGCGCTTCCACGCCGTGCTGTTCGACCAGCGCGGCTGCGGCCGCAGCCGGCCCAAGGGCGGCCGCGACCACAACACGACACAGCATCTGATCGCCGACCTGGAGAAGATCCGCGAGCGCTTCGGATTTGCGCGCTGGATGGTGGCCGGCGGCTCCTGGGGCGCAACGCTGGCGCTGGCTTATGCAGAGGCCCACCCCGAGCGCGTCAGCGGCCTCGCGCTGCGCGCGACATTCCTCGGCACGGCCGAGGAGCTAGAAGACGTCTTCCTGCGCGCCCTGCCGCGCTTCTATCCCGATCTCTCGGAAGACTTCCTCAACTTCCTGCCCGAGCACGAGCGTGCGGCACCGCTTGCGGGCTATTATCGCCGCATCCTCGATCCCGACGCGGCCGTGCATGCGCCCGCCGCGCGCGCCTGGCATGACACCGAGCGCGTGCTGTCGGAGCACACCCCGAAGCAGACGCGGCTCGACCTAAAGGCCTCAGGCGCCCTGCCCTCGACGCCGTTCATGGAGGCGCACTACTTCGCCAACAATTGCTTCATGCGGCCACACCAGCTGATGGACGAGGCCGGCAAGCTCGCCGGGATTCCCGGCATCCTGGTGCAGGGCCGCTACGATCTGCTGTGCCCGCCCGCGACATCGCACGCACTCGCCGCGCGCTGGCCGGGCAGCGAGGTCCGCATCGTCGATGGCGCCGGCCATATCCTCTACGATCCCGGCATCCGCAATGCGGTGATGAAGGCGATCGCAGACCTCGCCGCCAAGGCCTAGCCGGCAACTCCATCGAAAGCCAATGAATCAAATGTCTGATTTTCCCATCCTGAGGAAGCCCGTTGCCGTGTTCGACGCGGGCATCGGCAGCTATGCGGCCGTCGCCGCCTTGCAGCGTGCGCTTCCGAAGCAGGACCTCATCTATTTCGCCGATCGGGCGAGCTTTCCCTATGGCGGCAAGAGCCGCCAGGAGCTTCTCGACACCATGAAGCGAACCCTCACCTTCCTTGCGCGCTTCGATCCCGCCGCAATCCTCGTCGCATCCAATGCCCCGTCGATCACCGTCCTTGACGATCTGAAAGACATGATCGCCGTGCCGGTGTTCGGGGTGCGCCCGCCCGTGAAGGACGCGTTGCAACAGGCGAAGGGGCGACACGTTGCGGTTCTCGGCGTGAAGTCGCTGGTCGAAAGTGCGGAGATGCGCGCCTTCGCGGCGACAGAGGCAGGCGATGCCGCTGATCGCGTTCACCTGATCAATGCCTCTCCGCTGGTGGATTTGGTCGAGAGCGGCGCTTTTCTTTTCGATCAGGCCGATGTCCAACGGCAGGTCGACGCATTTGTCTCCGCGCTCGATGCCCGACATGCCGATCTCGGGGCGATGACGCTCTCCAGCACGCACCTCCCGTGGCTGCGCAGTTTCCTCGAGCGCGCCGCGCCGGGACGGCCGCTGCTTGACCCGCTTGAGAGTGCGCTTGGCGCGATCGGCCCGGTTGCCGTCGAGGGACGAGGCCAGCTTCTCGGATTGGTCACCGAGAACGATCGCTACACGGCAAGCGATTTCCAGCGCATGCTTGAGAGGCTCGGGGTGACGCTGCCGCTCCAAATCGTCCCGCACCTGATTGAGGATTGACCCTCGGCAGGGGAGATCAGCCGGCAATAGCGGCCGGTTGCTTCGCGAGAACCTCGTGGAGCGAACGCGGCAAGCGGCCCACGAGGCGCACTAATCGGGCTGCGATGACGACCGGAGTTCAACCTGTCCGTTCGGGGTCTTTGAGATTTGTCGTACAAGGTCGTTTGCGGCTCCGTCTGTCCAATCAGGATCGGAGACTTGAAGATGCCCGCCGTACAACGGCTCTCTCAACATCGACCGATGAACGACCTGACCGTCAACGAGAAGTTCAAGCATTTTGCCGACGTTTTCTTTGCTCCATTTAAGAAGTGGTTCAGAGGAAGCCCTTGGAAAGGTCAGACTCACGATCGGCTTTCCCGTTCGCTTGTCATGACTTGCATCGGCGCCGCTGAGCACAATGGTGAGCGAATCCGCCATGGCGCCTGAAATCCAAAGCAAGCTGGCCAGCACCATCAGAAGAGATCGGCCCTTGCACGCCTTCATTTGCTCAGCTCCAAATTCTCTGAATTCTTGGCCTTGTACCTTGTGGCGCGGAGCGCCGACTACCGCTTGCTGGCCATGCCGACGAAACCCGGCATTCTTCCCCGCGCCGGCTGACGAGGGTAAACCGGCCCCCCTTCGAGCATCGGCAAGATCGACGCAATTGGACCCAGAACGGACCGCGAGCCTTACGCGTTCCGCCGGGGATATGCAGCTAGCGCGCCATAGTTTCGCGCGAGCAGTTCGTTGGCCTTAGAGAGTACGTCAGTCGATGCTTGCACCGACTTCGATTGCAGCGGCTTGAGTAGCGCCTCCTCAACCTCTGCCGTAGAAGCTTTGATGAATCGGAATATTACCGTGATGTACTCTGGCTTGAACGAATTCGCGATCCTGCTCCGCCAACGCAAACTGTCGGCGAAGCTGGAGTCGATCTGGAAGCGGATCTGCACGTCTACTCCCCAGTGCCAGTCAATATGAATGTCCTTGATCGCCGTCCAAGGTATCAAGTCGTCGGAAGCGAAGAGATATGTGAACCCTTCAGAGGAAATTGTGAGAGCAGGACCACCAAGTCTAAGCGTTCTGAAGAGGCTTCCGAAGAACGCGCAAACGTAAAGGAGAACTGCGCCACAGAAGATGGCCACAAAAAACGACATGACGGATGCGCCTATGCGGCGCGGGAAATCTGTGGCGATGCCCAATAACGAAACCCCGGCAAATCCCAAGAACATGACAGCAAATAGCAGAATGACGATCAAAAGGCCCAGCAGATAGACAATCGGCCAGAAGCGATTTACGGCAAATCTGCGATCTAGATTCATTGGACGATCCGAAGGAGGTTGCCTAGAATTGCATCGCGCAATAGTTGCTTTACGGGCAATCGTACAACCTCTTATCGGCCAAAGCTACTACGTGAGCTTCTGGTCCGTAATTGACCCCCGGTTAGAAGCCCGCGCGCTCTCGATCGAATGGCGGCGCTCAATCCTCCGATGAGCTCGGCTTGATGTTACCGACGACCATGTCGCGCAGGGCACTTCGCAGCACGGCGACATTTTTCGCCCCGTTCAGCTGCTCGAACTCGCGCTGGGCACGTTGCCAAAGCGGAGCGGCCTTGTCGTGAAGACGGCGGCCGGCATCAGTCAGCTCGATGAGGCGGCTTCGTCCATCGGTGGGCGAGGACCGGATCCGAACGAAGCCGTCACGTTCCAGGAAGCCGACCATCTTGCCCATGGCGGTCCGCTCGATGTCGAGCTGCTCGGCGAGCGCGTTGACGGCCGCGCTACCGAGTTCGTTCAGCGCCGCCAGGGTGAGGAACTGCGTGATGCGCAGGCCGACCGGTTCGAGGTGAGCGTCGTAGAAGCGCGATATCTGCCGGTTGGCCTTCCTCATGGCGAAGCAGTTGCATTGATCGATTCCCAGAGGCTTGTTCACCGGCAACACTCCTTTCGCTCTCGCTTCTATCGCAGCCGGCGCCGCGAATACAGCAGCGGCGCGGGCGCAGCGATATCATCAAAACCCTTCTCAAAACCCTTGCGGCGGGGTGATGTAGCCGGGCTCCTCGGCCGCAAGCGTGCTCTTCAGCACCGTCGTTCCCCGGTCGGCCATCACCTCGCTCTTGCCGGCGGCGAGGGCGTCGTAGGTCTGACGCACCACGTCCTCGGGGCTCGCCTTCGGCACGTCAATGCCGTTGGTCAGATCGGTGTCCACGAACCCGACATGCAGGCCGAGAACCTGAACGCCGCGCTCGCGCAGATGAAAGCGAAGCTGATTGGTGTAGCTCCAGGCCGCCGCCTTCGACGCGGCATAGGGCGTCAAAATCGGCCGCGGCAGCCACACGATGTCGGAGAGCACGTTGACGATGGCGGCGTTCGGCTTGGTCGACAGGATCGGTTCGAAGGCCTGCGTGACGCGCACGACGCCATAATAGTTGGTGTCGAACATGCGGGCGGATTGCGCCATGACGTCGGTCGACAGCGGCCCGTCGATCAGAGCAGCGATTCCGGCATTGTTGATCAAGACCGTCGTATCGGCCGCCAACTTGGCGGCGGCCGAGATCGAGGTCGGATCGGTGACGTCGATCTTGACCGGGATGATGCCGGCCTCGTTGAAGCCATCCGTCTTGCGCATGCCCGCATAGACTTTCGCGGCGCCGCGTCGACGTGCCTCGCGTGCAAAGGCGAGGCCCAGGCCGCGATTGGCTCCAGTGATGAAGACGGTTGCGTTCTTGATATCCATGACGGTCTACCTTTCCAATTTCGCCGGAGGCTGTTCGCGCTGCTGGCTCGTTTTAAGTTCAGATAAAGAGAGTTTCCGGCAGTTGCTTCCCCAGCCGCTCGCGCAGGCCGGCGGCAAGGGACAGCACCGCGCCGAGCGGACTCATCCGCACACTGACGCGCGGTACCGATCCGTCGGGATTGCGTTCGACGACCACGGCTGCGCTCAGCTTCTCTCCGCTGGTCAACGTGGCTTCGTATTCGAGAACAAGCCGCGAGCCGACTTCCTGCACGAAGGTCGGTGATTGCGACGCATAGAAGGTGCCGACGGCATCGACGACGCGCCGGATTGTGTCGCGTCCCGTGACGGGACCGCGCAGGACGGAGCTGACCAATTGCGCGTCAGCAGTCAGATCGTCCAGAAACGGATGGCGCTCGGTTTGGGGATGGGACATTTCTCAGACTCATGCTGGCTTTGATCATGTTCAGGCGAACACGGCGCGGTTCAGCGCGATAAACTGCCGGACCGAGAGCGGTGGCGTTCCCGTGATCTTCTCGACGGCATCGTTGGTGCCCGAGAAAATGCCGTCGCGATAATTCTGGGCGACTTCGACCAGGTGCTGCACCAGGAACGGAGGGAATTTGTAGAGCTTCTCCATCTTCTCCTTGAACACCGCGATCGAGGTCGGCGCGTAGTCGATCCTGGCGCCGAGCACTTCGCTCATCTCGGCGGCGATTTCAGTGTGGTTCATCTCCACCGGCCCGTGCAGCGGATAGATCTTGCCCTCATGGCCTTGCGGCTTGGCCAGGAGGTGAGCAATGACACGCCCCTGATCGTCGCTGGCGATCGGCGCGTGGCGGCCGTTCTCAAACGGAAATTCGATCTTCTTTTTCGCCCAGATCTCTTTTCCGAAATGCGGGTAAACTAGCCAATCGGCAAAAAACGTCGGGCGAAGATGCGTTGTCGCAACGCCTGACCAGTCGAACACCCGTTCTGAAACCCAATGATCCTGCGCAGCATGGCTCGCCGATTCCCGGCGCGCCGAAATCTGCGACATGTTGACGATCGCGCTGACGCCGGCCTCTCTCGCGGCCTGGGCGAAATAGGCGGCCGCGCTGATGATTCCGGGTGCGATCGGATGGAGGAAATAGGCGGATTGAATGCCCTCCATGGCCGCGCGAATAGCGTCGATGTCCGTGAAATCGCCGACGGAGATATCGACGCCGCGCTGCCTCAGCGCTGCCGCGCGCTCGCCATCCGAGCGCACATAGGCGCGTACCCGCTTGCCCATCTTGAGCAGTTCGTCGACGGCCGCCCCTCCGGTCCGCCCGGTCGCACCGCTGACCAGAATAGTTGCCTCGCTCATGACGACGCTCCTTTCAGATGAGAGCATATGCTCTTATATAAGCGAAGATAGGTGCATATGCTCCTATGTCAAGCTGCTTGTTTCGACACCGGGCATGGGGCCGTTCACATCGCCGTGTGGTCTGGGCGGGCGACGCCCGGACCGGTGGCCGACGCCGTTGCCTATGCCGGCAGCACGATCACCTTCGTTTTGACGGGCGTTCGCGAATAGAGGTCGAGCATGTCCTGGCTGAGGAGGCCGGTGCAGCCGCTCGTAATGCCGTTCCCGATCGTTTCGGGATCGCTGGTGCTATAGATCGTGTAGAGCGTGTACACCCCATTTTGATAGAGGTAGAGCACGCGGGCGCCGAGTGGATTGTCGAGACCTCCCGGCATGCCGCGAGCATATTTGCCCGCCTCCGGCTGGCGCGCGATCATCTCCTTGGGCGGCGTCCAGGTCGGCCATTCGGCTTTGCGCCCGACATACGCCTCTCCGCTCCACCGGAACCCATCGCGGCCGACATTGGCGCCATAGCGGGTTGCGTTTCCCTCACCTTCAATGCGGTAGACATAGTACTTGCTGGGATCGACGATGATTGTACCGGGCGCCTCATTGCTGTCGTAGCGCACCGTCTTGCGAAAATATTTCGGATCGACCTTGCGAACATCGACCGCAGGGATCGGGAATTTCTCGTCGGGCACGGGCCCGTAGACCTTCTCCGCCTCGGCCAGGCTCATGTAATCGGATGCGCAACCAGCCAGGCTCAGTGCGGCGAGACCGGCAGCGGAGCCGAACAGAAACGCCCGGCGGTTGACAAGCCGCGAGCGATGACCAGACAGAGTCCCCTCACCCATCGCGCCGGCGTCGGCAATTCCACGGTCCATCAACATGATTTCGGATTTCCCCTTGTCCCGTCGTACGCCCGGAGAAGACTTTGGCATACCGCAGGAAGGTGGAGAAAAGGTTCTTCGTCAGTCGGGAGTCGAAATCTCCTTGACCAACAGGCGGCCGTGCGAAGCTCGTCTGAGAACAATGCGAGAACTCTCTTCTTGAATGCTGCCCGACCTGTCGCTGCTTTCGCCAAGGCAATCCTCGGCAAAACGCGGGGATGTCGCGACGGGGCACGCTTCTATCGTGGTGAAGCGAAAACAACCTAGGCCGGATCCATTCCCTTGGACTTGAGCACCGCGGAACCGATCGGACCGGTGAGGAACTCGATCAGCGATCTGGCCGCTGCCGGATCCTTGCTCGTGGATCCGATGCCGACCGCGAAGACGATCATGCTGTTCAAATCACCGGGTAGAGGGCCGACCACCTGAGTCCCCGGAACCGCGGCAATTTCCGAGGCCTGTGCGACGCCCATTTCGACTTCGCCCTTGGCGACGAGTTCGCCTGCTTCGGCGCCCGGCACCAGGACGGTCTTGGATTTCATCTGGTCGGCGATGCCGAGACGATCAATGACCCTGGCGAAATAGACGCCACTGGCACCGCCCTTCGCTGGATCGGCATAGGAGATCGATTTGGCGGCGAGAAGCGCAGTCTTCAGTTTCTCCACCGTGCTGATATCGGGCTTGGGCGCACCGGTACGTACCCCGACGGCGACATAAGAGCTCCCCACGTTGACGATGCTGCCCTGGGCAACCTTGCCCTGGGTCATTAGACCGTCGAGGGCAGTGCGCGACAGGATCATCACATCTGCGGTTTCGCCCGCCTCGATCCGCTTCTTCAGATCGGCGATCGTGCTGTAGACGACCATTAGCTTGTTGCCGCTGCCGCTCTCGAACTTCGGGATCAGTTCGCCGAGTGTAGGGGTGAGCGCGACCGTGCTCATGACCTTGACGTCGGCGGCATGCGCGGCGGGTGCTGCCGCTCCCAGAGCTAACAGGAACGAACACTCGACCACCGCTGCGACGGCGGCCCGTCGCGAGAAAAACCGTCCCATCATGGCTTTCTTGCCTCCCGGTTAGCTGGATCCCAAGCATAACCGAAATGGAACAACACCTGCGACCGACGGCTACGTTGTTTTCGATATTTTGGCAGCGCCCCTTCAAACCAGGTTCAGGTCCTTCGGCTTGATGCCGGTGAAGATGCGCTCGAGGCTCGCCTGCTGCAGGCCGTAGACGTGCTGGATCAGGCCGGCGAAGAACGCCTTGTAGTCGGTCAGCACAGGAAAGTCGCGGTTCTGGAACAGCGTCGCCTGTGCGACCTGGACCTGCTCGCCGGCCATCCGTCCGCCGTTGATGCCGCCGCCCATCACCCAATAGACGCTGCCATGGCCATGATCGGTGCCGCGGTCGCCGTTCTCGCGGAAGGTGCGGCCGAACTCGGAGATCACGACCACGACGGTATCGCGCCACATCGCGGGACCGATCTCCTCGGAGAAGCCGGCAAGGCCCCTGCCCAGTTCGCCGAGACGGTCGGCGAGATAACGGGTCGCCGCGCCCTGGTTGACATGGGTGTCCCAACCGCCGACGTCGACGAAGCCGAGGTTGAACTGCTCGCGCATCAGGCGGCCGATCCGCCGCGCCGACAGTTCGAAGCCGCGCGGCGACACAGCGCCGCGGTTGGCCGCCATCATCTCTTCGGAGACCGATTTGTAGACATCGTCGCGGACGCGAAAGCCTTCCGACACCGAATTGGCGAGATCGCCTTTCGCATACATCTCCCTGATCAACCGCGCTTGCCGGTCGTCGACACCCGGCTTGCTGACGCTGGCGATGCCGATGTTCGGGATCTGGTTCTGGCCGCGGAAGATCAGCGGCAGCTGGTCGGTGAAGGAGATCGGCTTCACCCGCGTCAGCTCGGTCGCGAGCCGGCTCATGAAGCCGGACCGATAGTCGCGGCTGCCGCCGACCGCCTGCCCGAGCTCGATCGTGTCCTGGGTCTCGAAATGGCTGCGCGACAGGTCGTCGCTGGTGCCGGCAAACGGAACGAACGCGATCTCGCGCCTGGCCCACAGCGGATAGATCGACTCGCGCAGCGCCGGATGCAGCCCCCAGCCGGCGTCGAGCGCCAGCGCCGCATTCGGATTGCCGGCATCGGGCCGCGCGACCGCAAGCGTCGGGCGCGAGGCGTAGTAGAACTCGCTGCCGACCGGCACGACCACATTGGCGGCGTCATAGGCGCCGCGCAGGAACACCACCAGCAGGCGCGCGTCGGTCGCGGGCGCCGCCCAGACCCGGCCGGCAAGGGTGAGCGAGGTGGAAGCGGCGAAGGCCTTGATCAGTTCGCGGCGGTTCATTGGCGAACCTCCCTTTCAGTGCATGAACTCGGGTGACGACAGAAACAGCGTGTTCCAGTCCTGCGGCGAGACCGCCTGGTCGAGCGCGGCGAGCGTGGTCGGGCTCAGCGTCTGCCTGATGTTGCTGAAGTAGAGGCCGTTCATGACCAGCGGAAACGCCGGCTGGTCGACGGCGTTGGGCTCGTTCGGCTTGAACAGTCCGGCCGATCCCGAGCCGATCGCGCGCGCGATCTCGAAGCGCAGCATCATCTGCCCGGGACCGTTCCAGGCCGCCGACAGCATCGAATAACCGTCGGGCGTCTCGTGGTTGAACAGGCCCTCGGACAGTCGATTGAGCCAGCCCTGGATCGGCAGCGTGTTGAGGACGACCTTGGTGTCATAGGCGAGCCGCACCGACGACATCACGTAGAGCATCGGGTCCTTGAACTTGGCGCCGCCCTTCAGACTCGCGGTGAATTCCGGCGCGTGAACCAGCGTCGACATCACGGCCGCGATATCGCCGTCGGTCTTCTGGAAGGTCTGCGCCATTTGCTGCACCAGCGCGGGCGGCGGATTGTCCGACACGAAATAGGTCGCAAGCTGCTTTGCGATATGCGTGGCGGTCGCGGGATGACGGCACAGGATGTCGAGCGCTTCATCGACCTCGGCGAGGCCGCGGCCCTTGATCTGATGGCCGAGGAAGGTCTTGTCGCCGAAATCGTGCCGCGCCGGATTGAACTCGAACGCGCCCTCCCGGACCAGCTGGGATTGCTGCTCGGGCTTCAGCTTCGGATCCTCCGACTTGAAGTCGATGCCGACGCCGGTGAGGATCCGCGCCAATGCCTCGACATCGGCCTGGGTGTAGCCGGAGCCGACTCCCATGGTGTGCAGCTCCATGATCTCGCGGGCGTAGTTCTCGTTGAGGTGGCCGGCCGCGTTGTCGGCGTTGTCGAGATAACGCAACATCACCGGATGATGCAGCGTCGCCGACAGCAGGTTGCGGAACTTGCCGAGCGCGTTGGCGCGGATCGCGCGATCCTCGTAGTCGCCGACCAGCACGCGGATGTTGGACTTGTACTGGTGGACATTGAAGTGGTTGAACCAGAACCAGGTCAGGCGTTCGCGCAATTGATCAGGTGCATAGAGTGCGTGCAGGATGGTGCGGGCCGCGGCCTGCCGGGCGCGATCGTTCATGGCCTGCTGATAGACCTGTTGCGCGGCCTTTTTCTGCTCGGGATCGGCGACCTGGTTGGCGGATTTGCCCTGCTGGTCGAACGAGGCCGCAATGTCGAACGGGAAGCGATGCACGTCCGGCATCGCCTCGATCTGTTTCTGGACGGCCGCCGGCAATGCACTGCCAGCCGGATGCAGCTGCTCCTGCAGCCAGCGTTCGCTGCCGATCTCGCGCAGATGCGCCGCGCTCGACGCATTGACGCCCCAGGTCAGGCGGTCGAGCAGCGCGATGTCCTGCGCCGCGAGATCGGCCGCTCGCGCCGGCTGGTGGAAAACCACCAGCCCCGCGATGGTGCCGATCATCAGTTTTGCGACTGTCCGCGGTCCGAGTGTGGCCGTGATGCTCATGAAGGCTGACCTGCTCGGCTCATGGTGTCATGCCCTCAGTGTTTGCATTTGCCGGGAGGGCATGCCGGCGGGGCGGCTCGGGCTGGTGCTGCGGGTCTTGGCGGCGGCGCTGCCATCCGCGGCGGCGGTGCTGCGCGCTGCGCCTGCATCGCCGGCGGTGGCGGCGGCGCGGCGCGTGGAGCCGGTGCAGGCGCGGGCGCGGCGCAACGGCTGCGGCACGCGGCGGCGGAGGTGCGGCCCGTGGTGGAGGTGCAGCCCGCACCGGCGCGGCCCGGGAGACCGGCGGCGGCGACACCGCAGCATGCGCAGGTGCCGATCGCGCTGCCGGCGCCGACCGGCTCGAGGGTGCGCGGCTCGCCGGCGGCGGCGCCGGTGCCGGCTTTACATTTGTGGTCGGCGCGGTCGCGGCATGGCTGAGCGGTTGCTGCCGCCCCGGCTTGCCGGCGGTCGCGGGCGCAGCCGGCGCGTTTGTCGTGGGGGCTACGCCGGGCTTGGCCGGAGGCGCAGGTTGCGCATTGGCAGGTGCCATGGCTGTCGCCGGCTTGCCGGGAGCGACTACATTCGGCTTGGCCCCAGGTTGCCCGGCCCCAGGCTGCGCGGCGCCGGGTTGCGCGGCACCAGGCTGCACGGCACCAGGCTGCACGGCGCCATGCTGTTGCGCGGCGCTCGGCGGCGCGGTCGCCGACTGCGGCAGCGGCGGTCCATTCTTCGCGCCTGGTAAGGTGTGTGCACCCGGCGCGCCCATCGCGTTCGGTGTGGTGGCTGCGTTCGGCGCAGCGCCAGGGGCTCCCATCGCCGCGCCTTGCGCCGGCGTCACGCCTTGCGGGCCGCCCGGCCGCGCCAGATTGGCGCGCTGCATCGCCGCGGCCGGCAGTTGCGGTGCCGCCGTGACCGGCGCACCGCCCATTGCCGCGGTCACTCCGGCCGCATGAAGCTGCGCCGGCGTCGGGTTGGGATTGTTGATCACCGTGTTGATGACCGTCGTGTTGTGGATGTTGTTGAACACGATGTTGTTCTGCGGCGGCACCACATAGGCCGGCGCGGCGACATAGGCCGGCATCGCCACGAAGAACGGCGTCGGCAGCACGAACAGGCCGATCGGCGGTGGCGGCGGCGGCAGCACGACGAAATCCGGCGGCGGCGGCGGCAGGAAGAACACCGGCGGCGGCGGAGGCGGCGCGAAGGCGAACACCGGATCGCTGTAATAGAGCACCGGGCGATCGACATAGACGATCTCGTCGGGCGGCGGCGGCGGCACGTCATAGTCGAGCACGGTGAACTGCGCGGGCGGCTCCAGCGCGGCCGACAGATAAGCGAGCCGGCGCCTTGCGTCATAAGCATGCGGCCCGTGCGGATAACGCCGCAGATACGACCAATACGCATCGGTCGAGTCGGCGTTGTAGGTGCGCCGCCAGGTGATGGCCTCGCGCCGCGCCGCCACGATCACGCGCACCCGCTTGGCCTGCGGATCGTTCGGATAGGCCTGCAGGTAATCCTCGTAGCCCTGCAGCGTGTCGCGCTCCAGCGCGGCCGCGTAGGCATCCTGCGCCGGGAAATCGCGGATCGGCTTGGTGCGCAGTCCGGCATCGACCTGCTGCGGCGGCGCATCCGGCTTGCGCTCGAAGAACATGAAGGGCGCGTCGACCTTCTGCGCATTCCACGGGATCTCGGCGCCCTTGGTCATTTCGTTGACGCGCAGGCGAACGCGGTCGAACACTTCAGGCAGGGTCAGGCCGCCGGCGCGAATCATTTCCGCCAGCGCCTGCGCATAGGGCCCGTAGGGCGGCGCGCGTCGGGGGCGACGGTGCCGGGCGCGGAATTGAAGGCGATCAGCATCTTCGGATCGGGATCGACCAGCGCAAGGCCGCCGGCCAGCGGCTGGCCGTCCTTGGCGAAGGGATTGCTGCGCGCCGCGTCGAGCACGATCACGCCAGCCTTGATCGGCAAGGCCGAGAGTTGATGGCTGTAGTCGGAGATGCGGATCGCCTCGACCGGCACGTCGGTGTCGCGGGCGATCTTGGCGTCGACCGGCACGAAGTAGTTCTCGCCGGTGAGCTGCACGCCATAGCCAGCGAGATAGACGAAGGCGACGGCGTTGGGCCCCGCGTCCTGCACCTTCTGGATGAAATCGCGGAACGACTTGCGGAGCGTCTCGCTATCGAGATCGCGCGCCCCGATCACGTCGAAGCCGGCGGCCTGCAACGTCTGCGCCACCAATCCAGCATCGTTTGCGGCGGTCTGCAGCGCGCCGGCCTCATAGGCGCCGTTGCCGACCACGAGCGCGAGACGCTTCTCCTGGTCCTCCGCATGGACAGGAAGCGCGGCGAACGACACCAGACCCACGATCAATGCCCACAGAATGCGCCTCATAGTGGTCGTCCCTTTTCTTCTCGAGGTTGGCGTACGGATGGAAATGCTACTTCCGTGAATGCGCGCTGAACAGGATTGCGGCAATTGTGGCAATCCTTGGTCTGCACAGTCTCTTTGCACCTCGGAACCGGCTTCCCCGGCCCGCACCGGTCAGCGATATTGTACAGATAAAACAAGGCAACGAAGGAGCCCCCGATGCCAATCGCCGGACAAGGCATGCTGCTGACCTCGATGGATATCGACAGCTTACACGAAGCTGAATTCAACCGCTGGTACGACCGCGAGCATCTCGAAGAACGTGTCGCCATCGACGGATTCGAGGAGGCCCGCCGCTATGTCGCCCAAGACGGCAAGGGTGATGACGGCAAGCCGAAATATCTCAGCCTCTACTCCACGGCGACCTTCGACGTGCTTGAGAGCCCGGCCTACCGCAAGGCGCTCGCCAACCAGACCGACTGGTCGAAGGCCAACATCGCACGCTTCCAGAACATGATCCGCGGGGTCGCGCGCATCACGATCAGCCGCGGCGTCGGCCGGGGCGCCGCGCTCGGCATCATCCGGCTCCGCCCGCCGGCCGACGGGGCGGACAAGCTCCGCGCTGCATTGCGGGAGCAACTCGATCCAGCCGCGCGCGACGGCATCATCTCGATGCATCTCCTGGAGAACGATCCCGTGCTGTCGAAGCCGCTGACGCCGGACGCCGATAAAGCCGATCCCGGCGCCGGCGACTGGTTCGTGCTGATCGACGCCACCGATGTCAGCGTGGTCCCTGCCGCCGCGGCAGCCATCACCGGCAACGCAGCTTTGAAGCCGCTGGTGGTCACCAGCGGCGTCTACAGACTGTTGTGGGATATCGCGAAGAGCGATCTGCCGCGCGGCTGAAGCAAACGCGCAGCGCTTGTGTGGAGATTCACACTCAAACAAACACGATGCGGCGGTGCGCGCATGCTGCACCGCCGCATAACGCAATTGAGATTAACGCTACACGCGCATCAGCCGCGCGAAAGCGGATGATCAGACAATTTAGCCTTTGCCTTCTCTGGAACGGCTCTAATAAGATAAGCCTATGATCCAATTCAAAAACCAGAACAACGCCACGTGAGCGTTCGTCGTCAACGATAAGGCCGCGCGGTCAGGCATTTTTCGCGCGGGTCAAAGGTAGGAATGAAACCGACTGATATCTCGGCGCCGGATTACTTTCATAAAGTAGTCGATTGCCAATGGGCCTGCCCCGCACACACCCCCGTTCCCGAGTACATCCGGTTGATTGCTGAGGGGCGTTACAGCGACGCCTACATGATCAATTGGAAGTCCAACGTGTTCCCCGGGATTCTCGGGCGCACCTGTGACCGTCCGTGCGAGCCGGCATGCCGCCGCGGCCGGGTCGAGGACAATCCGGTTGCGATCTGCCGCCTGAAGCGCGTCGCCGCCGACTTCAAAGACGACATCAAGCATCGGCTGCCGAAGCCGGGCCCGAAGAACGGCAAGCGCATCGCGCTGGTCGGCGGCGGCCCCGCCTCGCTCTCGGTGGCGCGCGATCTCGCGCCGCTCGGCTATCACTGCACCGTGTTCGACGGCGATCCCAAGGCCGGCGGCATGATGCGCAGCCAGATTCCGAAATTCCGCCTCCCCGACAGCGTGATCGACGAGGAGACCGACTACATCCTCGACCTCGGTGTCGAGTTCAAGGGCGGCCAGCGCGTCGACAGCCTGAAGCAACTGCTCTCCGAGAACTACGACGCGATCTTCGTCGGAAGCGGCGCGCCGCGCGGCCGCGAGCTCGACATCCCCGGCCGCAAGGAAGCCGGCGCCAACATCCATATCGGCATCGAATGGCTCGCCAACGTCTCGTTCGGCCATGTCGACAAGATCGGCCGCCGCGTCATCGTGCTCGGCGGCGGCAACACCGCGATGGATTGCTGCCGCACCGCGCGCCGCCTCGGCGGCGAGAGCGTCAAGGTGGTGGTCCGCTCCGGCTTCGAGGAAATGAAGGCCTCGCCGTGGGAGAAGGAAGACGCCATCCACGAGGATATCCCGATCCTCAACTACATGGTGCCGGTGGCGTTCAAGCATGTGGCCGGCAAGCTGATCGGCGTCACCTTTCAGAAGGTGCGGGCCGAATACGACGACAAGGGCCGGCGCAATCTGGTGCCCTCGGGCGAGCCGGATGAGACGATCCCCTGCGACGATGTGCTCGTTGCGGTCGGCCAGGAGAATGCGTTCCCCTGGATCGAAGCCGATTGCGGCATCGAATTCGACAAGTGGCACATGCCGAAGGTCGACCCCAAGACGTTCGTCTCGACCAATCCGAAGGTGTTCTTCGGCGGCGATGCGGCGTTCGGGCCGAAGAACATCATCTGGGCGGTGGCGCACGGCCATGACGCCGCGCTTTCGATTCACAAGATGCTGTCCGGCGAGGACATCAATGAGCGCCCGCTGCCCGAGGTGCACGTCTCCTCGCAGAAGATGGGCATCCACGAGTGGAGCTACGACAACGACATCTCCGCCGACAAGCGCTTCAAGGTGCCGCATCGCGACAAGGTGGTCGCGCTGAAGGACATCCGCGCCGAAGTCGAGCTCGGCTACGACCTCAAGCTCGCGCTCGGCGAGGCGCAGCGCTGCCTGAACTGCGACGTGCAGACGGTGTTTTCCGCGCCGCTCTGCATCGAATGCGACGCCTGCGTCGACATCTGTCCGATGGACTGCATCAGCTTCACCGAGAACGGTGAGGAGGACGATTTGCGGCAGCGGCTGAAAGCCCCCTCGCCACATCACGACCAGGCGCTCTACGTCTCCGGCGACCTGAAGACCGGCCGCGTCATGGTGAAGGACGAAGACGTCTGCCTGCATTGCGGACTGTGTGCCGAGCGCTGCCCGACCGGCGCCTGGGACATGCAGAAGTACCTCATCGATATGGTTCAAGCGGGATCAACATGTCAGTCCAAAGCCCGATCAGCAGCGTAAACGACTTCGTCGTCCGCTTCGCCAACGTCAACGGTTCGGGCTCGGCTTCCGCGAACGAACTGTTCGCGCGTTCGATCCTGCGTCACGGCGTGCCGGTCTCGCCGCGCAACATCTTCCCCTCCAACATCCAGGGCCTGCCGACCTGGTACGAGGTGCGCGTCACCGAGGACGGCCATCTCGGCGCCCGCGGCGGCGTCGACATGATGGTGGCGATGAACCCGCAGACCTGGGACAAGGACGTCGCCTCGATCGAGCCCGGCGGCTATCTGTTCTACGATTCGACCAAGCCGATGCCGTCGTCGAAATTCCGCGAGGACATCACGGTCATCGGCGTGCCGCTGACCGCGATCACCAACTCGACCTACACCGATCCCAGGCAGCGCCAGCTGTTCAAGAACATCATCTATCTCGGCGCACTCTGTGCCCTGCTCGATCTCGATCCCAAGGTGGTCGAACAGCTGATCGGCGAGCAGTACAAGGGCAAGGAGAAGCTGCTCTCCTCCAACGTCCATGCACTGCATCTCGGCCGCGACTGGGCGCTGCAGAACCTGAAATGCCCGCTCGGGCTGCGGGTGAAGAAGTCCGACAAGGTCGGCGACCGCATCTTCATGGAAGGCAACAGCGCGGCCGCGCTCGGTGCCGTCTATGGCGGCGCCACCGTGTGCGCCTGGTATCCGATCACGCCGTCATCGTCGGTGGCGGAAGCCTTCACCAGCCATTGCAAGAAGTACCGCCACGATCCCGAGACCGGCAAGGCGAAATACGCCATCGTGCAGGGCGAGGACGAGCTCGCCTCGATCGGCATCGTGATCGGCGCCTCCTGGAACGGTGCGCGGGCCTTCACGGCGACCTCGGGCCCGGGCATCTCGCTGATGACCGAGTTCATCGGCCTGTCCTATTTCGCCGAGATCCCGGCCGTGATCATGAACATCCAGCGCGCCGGCCCCTCGACCGGCATGCCGACCCGCACCCAGCAATGCGACGTGATCGCCTGCGCCTATGCCTCGCACGGCGACACCAAGCACGTGCTGCTGTTTCCGGAAGATCCGGCGGAAGCTTTCGAATTCGCCGCCGCCTCCTTCGACCTCGCCGAGCGGCTGCAGACCACGATCTTCCTGATGCTCGATCTCGACATCGGCATGAACCACCGGCTGTGCCGCCCGCTGAAATGGGACGACGCCAAGCAATACGACCGCGGCAAGGTGATGACGGCGGAGATGCTCGAGGAAGGCCGCGACTTCGGCCGCTATCTCGACGTCGACGGCGACGGCATCCCCTATCGCACCTATCCCGGCACCCATCCGACCAAGGGCTCCTACTTCACCCGCGGCACCTCGCGCGACCGCTACGCACGCTATTCCGAGGAAGGCGCCGTCTACGCCGACAACATGCAGCGCCTGGTGCGCAAGTTCGAGACCGCGCAGGACATGGTGCCGCGGCCGCTGCAGGCCAATGCGGCGAAGCCGACCAAATACGGCGTGCTGTATTTCGGCTCGACCTCGCCTGCGATGGACGAGGCGATCGGGATTTTGGAGGCGCGCGGCCATCAGCTCGACCGCATGCGCATCCGCGCCTTCCCGTTCCACTCCAGCGTCGCGAGCTTCATCGCCGATCACGACTTCGTCTACGTGGTCGAGCAGAACCGCGACGCGCAGCTGCGTCAGCTGATCGTCAACGAGAACGGCATCGACCCCGTCAGGCTGGTGCCGATCCTGCACTATGACGGCACGCCGATCACCGCGCGCTTCATCGCCAACGCGATCGGCGACCACCAGGACCACCTCAAGGTGACCCCTCTCCGCAAGGCCGTGACATGACCTACATTGCAAAGCCGAAGTTTCATCATCCCGGCCTGAAGAAGAACGAGCTGGGCTATACCCATCGCGACTACGAAGGGAAGATCTCGACGCTGTGCGCCGGCTGCGGCCACGATTCGATCACCGCCTCGATCATCGAGGCCTGCTACGAGCTCTCGATCGAGCCGCACCGGGTGGCGAAGATTTCCGGCATCGGCTGCTCGTCGAAGACGCCGGACTATTTCCTCGGCAATTCGCACGGCTTCAACTCGGTGCACGGCCGCATGCCGTCGGTGCTGACCGGCGCCAACCTCGCCAACCGCGACCTGATCTATCTCGGCGTCTCCGGCGACGGCGATTCCGCCTCGATCGGCTTCGGCCAGTTCGCGCATTCGATCCGGCGCGCCGTCAACATGACCTACATCGTCGAGAACAACGGCGTGTACGGCCTGACCAAGGGCCAGTTCTCGGCGACCGCCGATCGCGGCTCGAAGTCCAAGAAGGGCGTCACCAACACCGACAACGCGATCGACCTGGTCGCGATCGCGCTGCAGCTCGGGGCCACCTTCGTGGCGCGCTCTTTCTCCGGCGACAAGACGCAATTGGTTCCCTTGATCGCCGCGGCGATCCGCCACAAGGGCGCGTCCTTCATCGACGTGATCAGCCCCTGCATCGCCTTCAACAACCACGCCGGCTCGACCAAGAGCTTCGACTATGTCCGCGAACACAACGACGCGGTGAACCGGCTCGACGTGCTGGTCGGCCGCGAGCCGATCAGCGTCGATTATGCGCCCGGCACCGTGCAGGTGGTCGAGCAGCATGACGGTTCCAGGCTCGCGCTGCGCAAGCTCGACGCCGACTACGATCCGCACGATCGGCTGGGCGCGATGACCTTCCTGCAAAAGCATGCGGCCAAGGGCCAGATCGTTACCGGTCTGCTCTATGTCGATCCGGACGCCGAGGATTTGCATACCCATCTCGACACCGTCGAGACGCCGCTCAACACCATGGACGAGCAGGCGCTGTGCCCTGGTTCGGCCGTGCTGGACAAGATCAACGCCAGCCTACGCTGAGTGACATGATTACCCGCTTTGTTGGTCGGCTTACGCTGATCGGAGCAGCAATCGCCACAGCAGCGATAGGTTCTTTTGCCCTTGCGCAGGACCGCATGACTCTGGGGCCTCGACAGTTTGAGGTCGACAAGACTGGGGCGGGAGCCGTTCTTTGTGCCTGGTCGATCTATCTGTCCATTCAGGCGCAAACAGCGGCTTGCGCGCGATCTCGACAGCCGGCAGACGACGCGATTGATCAGGCCATCATCGCGATAGACCAATTCATTCTTGAGAATTCATCACTTCATCCAACGAAGGAGGCTCTGGAAGCCTTCAAGCGCCGTGCAGCAGCCGCCGGCGGTGACGCCAGCCGCCAGCCACAGCTTTGTCAAAGACACGATTTTGATCGGCTTCGCAGCATGGCTCCGGAGGAGATCCAGGCCAGCGTAAGAGCGCTCTTGGCCATTCCGCGCGAGCCGGTCATGAACCCGTGCTTGTGATGCACGCAGACTACTTATCGCTCAGCACGTCGCCGAACAGCGCCCAGGACTTGCCGTCGAACCTTGCCATCTGGATCTGGCGGATCGGCGTCACATTGTCGGGCTCGGTCTGCACCTTGATGCCCGGCAGCAGCATCGGCAATTCGAGCGCCTTCAGATTGCTCGCCTGCTTGATAATGTTGTCGCGGCTGTAGTCGCCGTTGCAGTTCTTCAGCACCGCCGTCATGACCTGAGCGACGGTGTAACCCTGCACGTTGAACAGGTCGCCCCGGCTCGCATTCGGCTGGTACTTCTTCATCCAGGCCGAAAACTCCTGCTGCGCGGGATCGTCGGCCCAGCGCGGATCGGTCGGGTCCTTCAAATAGAGCCCGGTCACGACACCGATGACGTTCTCAAGCCCAGCCGGCTCCAGCACCGCGGAGACCGAGTTGGAGACGGTCGGCAGGATGGTCAGCGGCTTCCAGCCCATGCTCGCCGCCTTGCGCAGCGCTTGCGCGGCGAATTTCGGCGTCGCCTCGGCAAAGAACACATCCGCGCCGGACTCGCGCATCGTCACCATCTGGGAATCGATGGTCGGGTCGGTCGTGAGGTAGGTGGTCTCGGCGACGATCTGGCCGACATGCTCGCCAAGTCCGTTCTTGAAGCCCTTGAGATAGTCCTTGCCGGCGTCTTCGTTCGGCGTGATGACCGCGATCTTCGCGTCCGGCTTGGTCTTCAGGATGTATTTTGCGTAGAGCCGGCCTTCGAGCTCGTAGGTCGGATTGAAGCCGACCGTCCACGGAAACTGCTTCGGATCGTTCCAGCGCGTCGCGCCTGACGACACGAACAACTGGGGCACATGCTTGATGTTCAGATATTTCTGCACCGAGATGTTCGGCGCGGTGCCGACCGCGCTGAAGATCGCCAGCACCTCGTCCTGCTCGACCAGCTTGCGAGTCTGTTCGACGGTCTTCGACGGCGAATAGGCGTCGTCGAGACTCTCGAACTCGATCTTGCGGCCGTTGATGCCGCCCTGATCGTTGAGCATCTGGAAGTAGGCGGCTTCGGCGCGCGCGATCGTGCCGTAGGCGGACGCCGGGCCGCTATAGGGCGCGGTGTTGCCTATTCTGATCGCGGAATCGGCAGCGACGGATGGCGAGATCGACGAGGCCGTGAGCGCGGTGACGGCGAGAAGGCCCGTCAGGCGGGAGCGAATTGGCAAGGGCATATCCTTTTCTTGGTCTTCTTGACGCGGCGCACCTTATCAATCGCGCCCCCGCAAGCAATCACCAAGACCACTCCGCATGCCGGCCATCACGTTCGAGCAGAACATGATGCGCTTCGAGAGTTTCGAATGTTGCCGTGATGTTCATGATGTGAGCCTTCGATGGAAATGAAGGTTCACCAAGCGAGACACGCATTCCGCGCGGCAGTCACCGCGCGTTGCTGTTCTCGATTATGTGATGCTCAGGCGGCGACCGCAGCGGCGCGCGGGCTGACCACGTATTCCTTCAGCACCTTGTCGGTGCCGTCGACTTCGGTCAGCGCGACGTCGTAGGACCACAGATCGGCGAGATGCTGCAGCACGCGCCGCGTGTCGGTCTCGTTGAGCTGCGCGCCCTTCACGGTGGTGTGACGCAGCATCAGGCGGCGATCGCCGTCGAGATCGACATCCATGACCTCGATATTGGCGTCGACGAAGCCGACGTCGTATTGCCGCGCCAGCTCGCGCCGCACCCGGCGATAGCCGCGCTCGTCATGGATCGCATCGACCTTGATCCCCTGGCTTTCGGCGGGATCATCGTGCAGATGGAACATGCGGAAGCGCCGGATCAGCGCCGGGCTGAGGTACTGGTTGATGAAGCTCTCGTCGCGGTAGTTGCTCCAGATCTCGCGCAGCACGCCCTCGACGTCGCCCTTGCCGGCGATATCGGGGAACCAGTCGCGGTCCTCGTCCTCAGGGTTCTTCACGATCCGCTCGATGTCCTGCATCATGGCAAAGCCGAGCGCGTAGGGATTGAAGCCGGAATAGCGGCGGTCGTCGAACTCGGGCTGGAACACCACGTTGGTGTGCGACTGCAGGAATTCGAGGAAATTGCCGTCGGTGATCCGGCCCTGCTGATGCAGCCGGCTCATGATGCGGTAATGGACGTAGGTCGCGGTGCCCTCGTTCATCACCTTCGTCTGGCCCTGCGGATAGAAATACTGCGCGATGTGGCGAACGATGCGGATGAGCTCGCGCTGCCAGGGCGCGAGGCGCGGTGCGGTCTTCTCGAGGAAATAGAGGATGTTCTCCTGCGGCAGGCCGAGCAGCGCGCGGCGGCGCTCGACGGTGAGCGTAGCCTTGCTCTTGTGCTTGGTGTTGGGCACTGTCCGCCACAAATCGTTGAACACGCTTTCCTCGTGCTGGCGGCGCTCGCCGGCACGCTTCTCCTCGGCGCGCAGGTCGAGGATCTTCTTGCCGGGATAGCGGTCGACGCCATGCGACATCAAGGCATGCGCGGCATCGATGGTCCGCTCCACGGTCTCGCGGCCGTGGCGGTCCTCGCAGGCGGAGATGTAGCCCTTGGCGAATTCGAGATAGTCGAGGATGCCGTCGGCGTCGGTCCACTGCTTGAACAGATAGTTGTTCTTGAAGAAGTGATTGTGCCCGAACGCCGCGTGCGCGATCACCAGCGTCTGCATCGTCGCCGTGTTCTCCTCCATCAGATATGAAATGCACGGCGAGGAGTTGATCACGATCTCATAGGCGAGGCCCATCAGGCCCTTGCGGTAGGACGCCTCCTGGAAGGCAAACTGCTTGCCGAACGACCAGTGCTTGTAGAACAGCGGCATGCCGACCGAGGAATAGGCGTCGAGCATCTGCTCGGCGGTGATCACCTCGATCTGGTTGGGATAGACGTCGAGCCCGAGCTCCGTGCGCGCGATCTTCTCGCAGGCGTCGTGAACTCGCTGCAGCGTCTGGAAATCCCAGTCGGCGCCCTCGAACAGCCGTCCCCCGGAAGATCCCATCAAACTATACCCTTTCCTGACTGGTGGTGCGGCGCTTGAACAGGTCCTGGAACACCGGGAAGATCTCGCCGCGCTCGCTCACCTTGCGCATCGACAACGGCGCGCGTCGTTGCGCAGACGCTCATAGAGCGTCCAGAGCGAGGAGTCCGGCATATCGAAGGTGTAGTTGGCGGCTTCGCCGACCTCGAGATAGGCGAAGAACTGGCAGACCGGCAGGATCTTGTCGGTCAGCAGAAGTCCGGTCAGCCCGCTGTCGGAGGTCATGTTGTCGCCGTCCGAAGCCTGTGCGGCGTAGATGTTCCAGTCGGCCGGGCGGAAGCGGGTGCGCACGATGTCGTTCATCGCAACCAGCGCGCTCGACACCAGCGTGCCGCCGGAAGCCGGCCCATGGAAGAACGTATCCTCGTCCACCTCCTCGGCGCGGTCGGTGTGCCGGATGAACACGATCTCGACATGCTTGTAGCGCCGCTTCAGGAAGACGTAGAGCAGCATGTAGAACCGCTTGGCGAGATCCTTCATGTGCTCGGACATCGAGCCCGAGACGTCCATCAGGCAGAACATCACGGCCTGCGCCACCGGCTTCGGCACCGTCTCGAAGCGGCGGTAGCGGATGTCGATCGGATCGATGAACGGGATCCGCTTGGCCTTGGCCTTCAGCGCTTCGAGCAGCGTGAGCAGCTCGCGGCGGCGCGTCTCGTCGTCGCATTCCGCAAGCTCCGCCTCGAGCGCCTCGATGTCGTCCTTGCGCGGCCGGCGCAGCGCAACGCGTCGCGCCAACGCCCGGCTCACCGTACGGCTGATCGAGATGTTGGCCGGCGAGCCCGAGGTCGCATAACCGGCGCGCTGGAGGCCCTCGCTCTCGGTTTCCGCGAGCTTGCGCTTGGCAAGGTCAGGCAGTTCGAGGTCGTCGAGGAAAAGGTCGACGAACTCCTCGCGGCTCAACACGAAGCGGAAGGCGTCCTCGCTGTCGCCCTCGCCCGCACCGGAGCCCTTGCCGCCGCTCTGGTTCGGGCGCTGCAGCCAGTCGCCCTCGACGAACTTCTTGTTGCCGGGCAGCACCATGTCACGCGTGCCGCCCTCGCGCCGGAACCGCGGCTCATCCATGCCGTCCAGCGGGATGGTTACTTCGCCGCCCTCCAGGACATCCTTGATGTCCCGGTTCTGCGACGACTTCTTGACGGCTCCCTGCACCAGCGCCTTGGCGCGCCGCAGGAAGCGCTGCCGGTTCTCCAGGCTCTTGCTACCCGGATTCAACCGCCGATCGACGATGTGCATGACCACTTTGCATCTGCCTCGCGCCGGATGCGATCAAAGTCGCATCGCATTCTTATTGGACGGAACCGGACGAGACGGAAAGCCACTGCCGGCTTTCCGGATCGCGCACCGGATTCTTGCTTAAGCATGATCTTTTCGGAAAACCGCTTCGCACTTTTCCGGATCATGCTCTAGCCGGCCTGCTTCACCCGCATGTACCACTCGACGAGCCGGCGGACCTGGCGCTCGGTATAGCCGCGCTCCACCATCCGCTCGACGAACTCGCCGTGCTTCTTCTCGGTCTCGCCGTCCTTCTTGGAGCCGAACGAGATGACCGGAAGCAGATCCTCGACCTGCGAGAATATCCGCTTCTCGATCACGTCGCGAACCTTTTCGTAGGAGGTCCAACTCGGGTTCTTGCCGCCATTGTGCGCCCGCGAACGCAGCGAGAACTTGACGACCTCGTTGCGGAAGTCCTTCGGGTTGGCGATGCCCGCCGGCTTCTCGATCTTGGTCAGCTCCTGGTTCAAGAGCTCGCGGTTCATCAGCTGGCCGGTGTCGGGATCCTTGAAGTCCTGATCCTCGATCCAGGCGTCGGCGTAGTCGACATAGCGATCGAACAGGTTCTGGCCGTAGTCGGCATAGGATTCCAGATAGGCCTTCTGGATCTCGTTGCCGATGAACTCGGCGTAGCGCGGCGCGAGGTCGGCCTTGATGAATTCGAGATAGCGCTTCTCGGTCTCGTCAGGCAGTTGCTCGCGGCGGATCGCCATCTCCAGCACATACATCAGATGCACCGCGTCGGCGCCGACCTCTGTCGTGTCGTGGTTGAAGGTCGAGGCCAACACCTTGAAGGCAAAGCGGGTGGAGACGCCGTCCATGCCTTCGTCGACGCCGGCGGCGTCCTTGTACTCCTGCACGCTGCGCGCCTTCGGATCGGATTCCTTCAGGCTCTCGCCGTCATAGACCCGCATCTTGCCGAACAGCGTCGAGTTCTCGTGCTTGCGCAGGCGCGACATCACCGAGAAGCGGGCCATCGTTTCCAGCGTTGCCGGCGCGCAGGGCGCGGCGGCAAGCTCGGAACCCTGGATCAGCTTCTCGTAGATCTTCTGTTCTTCGGTCACCCGCAGCACGTAGGGGACCTTGATGACGCAGATGCGGTCGATGAAAGCCTCGTTGTTCTTGTTGGTCTTGAAGCTCTGCCACTCGGCTTCGTTGGAGTGCGCGAGGATGATGCCGGTGAACGGGATCGCACCGATGTTCTCGGTGCCGATGTAGTTGCCCTCCTGCGTCGCGGTCAGCAGCGGATGCAGCATCTTGATCGGCGCCTTGAACATCTCGACGAACTCGAGCACGCCCTGGTTGGCGCGATTGAGGCCGCCGGAATAGCTGTAGGCGTCCGGGTCGTTCTGGGCGTAGGTCTCGAGCTTGCGGATATCGACCTTGCCGACCAGCGAGGAGATGTCCTGGTTGTTCTCGTCACCGGGCTCGGTCTTGGCAACCGCGATCTGGCGCAGCCGCGACGGCTGGATGCGCGCGACGCGAAATTGCGAAATGTCGCCGCCGAAGGCTCGAGCCGCTTGTAGGCCCACGGAGACATCAGTCCGCTCAAGCGCCGCCGCGGAATGCCGTACTTCTCCTCGATGATCGGCCCGAGCGTTTCCGGATCGAACAAGCCGAGCGGGCTCTCGAACACGGGCGAGAGCTCATCGCCGGCTTTCAGCACGTAGATGGGGTGGACTTCCATCAGTGACTTGATGCGCTCGGCGAGCGATGACTTGCCGCCGCCGACCGGTCCGAGCAGATAGAGGATCTGCTTGCGCTCTTCGAGGCCCTGCGCGGCGTGGCGGAAGAAGCCGACGAGGCGTTCGATCGTGTCCTCCATGCCGTAGAAGCCGGCGAAGGCCGGATACGACCGGATCGTGCGGTTCAAAAAGATACGGCCAAGGCGTGGGTCCTTGGCCGTGTCGATCATCTGGGGCTCACCGATTGCCGCTAATAACCGCTCGGCCGCATTGGCATATCGCATCGGATCACTTCGACACGACTCCAGATACTCGGCCATCGACATGTCGGTCTGGCTTCGCGCTTCAAACGACCTTGCGAAGGCGTTGAACAAAGAATCGTTGTACATGATCCCTATCTCCACGATATGTATCGCCGCACGACTGACACGAGTCGTAACCAGAGCGTCCTAGGATCGAATCAGCGTCGGCACGCTGGGTCCATTGGACACTCGACCGACTCACTTCGGCAATGCACGGCGCGTGCAGCCTCTGCCTTATCAACAGGCAGGAAGCTTAATGGTTCATCAATATCCCCTTTTGGTGGCCTGTTTTTGACGGTTGTAGCCCCTCCGCCACATCCGTGGTTTACCGGGGCCCGAGCCTCCAACAGCGCCTCCGAAGCGGACATCCGAGCGGGGCAACTTCCCCGTCCGAAGATGAACGTTGGGCTTCCCTGAAAAGGTGTGATTGTCCAGCCTTGGCGTCAAGATGGGCACTTCACGGGGCCGCATAAACAAAGGTTTATTTGCCGTTGAACGTGCCTCCTTGTCGCCGCGACTAAGGCAACGAGCCCGCGCAGTTCCGCGCGGCGCCATTGCCGCGCTGTAAAGATGACACCTTGGAGGCGCAGGCTATTCCCGAGGCCGCCATGAAGCAGACGCTCCTTGTTGTCGCACTTGCCGCCGCGGCCTGCGCCGGCGCGTCGTCAGCCGTCCAGGCACAGGAAGCGGTCGACAAGGCCACGGCAGCCGCCTTCGACAACAGGATGTTCGCAGGCCCGCTAGGGGCGAAAGCCTATGCCTGCTTCGTGCGGCGATACGATGCAAATCATCTGGCGCAGCATCCGAAGCAGAAGGTCAGCGCGATGAAGCTTCTGGTGTCGGCGGAAGACGCGCCGGAGGACAAGACCACCAACTACTCATTCCGCCTCGGCGTCACCTACCGCCACCGCTCCGGCAATTTCGACTCCAGCGGCTACTGCAACCACGCGGTCGCGACCGACTCCGGGCACGAAATCCGCTTCGAATGCGGCGTGGATTGCGAGGGCGGCGGTATCAGCGTGGCGCTGTCGAAGGACGATAAATCCGCGATCGCACGCCTCGCCAGCATCAGGATGTGGAATCGCAACAAGCCCGACGATGACGCGAGCGAAGCGCTGCTCGCCGGCGCCGACGACAAGATATTTCGGGTCGATCGCGTGGACACCCGCGAATGCGCCGAACTTGTGACCGACCGCAAGGAACTCGCTGCGCTTCGCCACAAGTGATAGGCTCGGTCAGATCAACAATAATTCCGCGAGGGACGCCATGCACCGACGCAGCATCCTGTGGGGCACGCTCTCGGCGATCGGCGCCGCGCTTACGGCGTCACGGGCGAACGCCACCGCCGAGGCGCCGCCGCAAAAGCTGAAGGTGGTCTATCACCTCGACGACCTCGACAAGGTCGGTTTCGTGATCGGCAACATCCAGAACCATCTCGACGGCGTCGGCGGCCCCGGCAATGTCACGATCGCGCTGGTGGTGCATGGCCAGGCGCTGAAGGCGTTTCATTCGGCCGCGGCCAATCCCGACCTGTCGAAGCATGTCGGGCAGTTCACCAGGGACGGGATCGAGCTTGCCGCCTGCGGCAACACCATGAAATCGCAGAACATCGGCCTGAAGGACCTGCTGCCCGGCTTCGTCGCCGCCGAGCGCGGCGGCGTCGTGCGGCTCGCCGAGCTGCAATCCCAGGGTTACCTCTACCTGCGGCCCTGACGTGCGGCATGCGCCGCAACGCGTCATAAAAATGTGCTGAGTTCGGGGTCTGCTCGCACCCGCGTCCGAGGGGATCGAACGGTTGTGAATGGCGTTATCCCTTGGGAATGCTGATATTCCGCCCGGGCTCCACCCCCATGTTGACAATCCTCCGCCGTCCCCGAAAGCTGCCCGGGAACCCAAAAATCGACCCTCGATCGAACGAGAACAGGCACCCATGAACCCCGTCAAAGCACTCGAAAATCACCGCCAGGCCGTCTGGCTGGACTTCCTTGCCCGCGGCTTCGTCGCCAAGGGGGACCTGAAGCGGCTGATCGAGACCGACGGCGTCAAGGGCGTCACCTCCAACCCCTCGATCTTCGAGAAGGCGATCGGCTCTTCGGACGAGTATGACGGGGCGATCGGCCAGGCCCTCAAGAAGGGCGACCGCTCGGTCGCCGACCTGTTCGAACATCTTGCTATCGAGGACATCCAGCATGCCGCCGACGTGCTGCGCCCGGTCTACGACCAGAGCCATGGCGGCGACGGCTTCGTCAGCCTCGAAGTGTCGCCCTATCTCGCGATGGACACCAAGGGCACGATCGCGGAGGCCGAGCGGCTCTGGAAGGACGTCCATCGCAAGAACCTGATGGTCAAGGTGCCGGCGACGCCGGAGGGATTACCGGCGATCGAGTATCTGATCGGCGAAGGCATCAGCATCAACATCACGCTGCTGTTCTCGCAGGAGGTCTACCGCCAGGTCGCCGAGGCCTATCTCAAGGGCCTGGAGAAGTACGTCGCCAAGGGCGGCGATCCCTCCCATGTGGCGAGCGTCGCGAGCTTCTTCGTCAGCCGCATCGACAGCGCCGTCGACAAGCAACTCGACGAGAAGATCGCGCGCGCCAACGACCCCTCCGAGAAGGAGCGGCTTGCCGCGCTCAAGGGCAAGGTCGCGATCGCCAATGCGAAGCTTGCCTACCAGGATTACAAGCGCCTGTTCTCGGGCGCGCGCTGGGACAAGCTCGCCGCCAAGGGCGCCAAGCCGCAGCGGCTGCTGTGGGCATCCACCGGCACCAAGAACAAGGACTACAGCGACGTGCTCTATGTCGAGGAGCTGATCGGCCCCGACACCGTCAATACCGTGCCGCCGGCAACGCTCGACGCCTTCCGCGACCACGGCAAGGTCCGCGACAGCCTCGAGGAGAATGTCGAGGACGCCCGCCGCGTGCTGGACGAGCTGGAGAAGTCCGGCATCTCGCTCGATGCGATCACCGAGGAACTGGTCAAGGACGGCGTCAAGCTGTTCGCCGACGCTGCCGACAAGCTGTACGGCGCGGTCGCCCACAAGCGCGCCACCTCGCTCGGCGGCGGCATCGACCACCAGAAGCTGGCGCTCGGCGCCACCATCGAGAAGGCGGTCGAGAAGAGCACCGAGGAATGGCGCGCCTCCGCCAAGATCCGCAGGCTCTGGCACAAGGACAAGTCGGTCTGGACCGGCGATGACGAGGACAAATGGCTGGGCTGGCTGACCAGCGCCACAACCGCCGATGTCGCCGACTACGAGGATTTCGCGCAGCGCGTGAAGGGACAGAACTTCACCGACGCGTCGTACTAGGCATGGGCGGGTCGAGCCTCGGCCCGGAGGTGCTGGCGCAAACCTTCCCGCACAAATCCGGCTTCCCGCGGCTGCACGTGCTCGATTCCACCGACCCGGCGCAGGTGCGCGCGATGGAGGAGTATGTCGATATCGCCAAGACGCTGTTCATCGTCTCCTCCAAGTCCGGCGGCACCACCGAGCCGAACGTCATGAAGGACTATTTCTTCGACCGGGTGGCCAAGGCGATCGGCAAGGACAAGGCCGGCCACCGCTTCATCGCGGTGACCGATCCGGGCTCCTCGCTGCAGAAGGTCGCGATCAAGCAGGGCTTCGCCCGGATCTTCTACGGGGATCCCGCGATCGGCGGCCGCTATTCCGTGCTGTCGCCGTTCGGCCTGGTGCCGGCGGCCGCCGCGGGCATCGACGTCCGCAGCCTGCTCGGCCATACCCTTGCCATGGTGCGCTCCTGCGGCGCCGACGTGCCGCCGCAGGAAAACCCCGGCGTCCAGCTCGGGCTTGCGATGGGCATCGCCGGGCTCGAGGGCCGCGACAAGGTCACGATCTTCGCCTCGCCCGAGGTCGCCGATTTCGGCGCCTGGGCCGAGCAGCTGATCGCGGAATCGACCGGCAAGGACGGCAAGGGTCTGATCCCGATCGAGGGCGAGACCATCGGCGACGCCGCGGTCTACGGCAACGACCGCTTCTTCATCGACCTCCGCACCGAGGCCGAGCACGACGCCACGCATGAGGCCAAGCTCGCGGCGCTCGAGGCTGCGGGCCATCCCGTGGTCCGGATCGTGATGAAGTCGATCGACCATATCGGCCAGGAGTTCTTCCGCTTCGAGATCGCCACCGCGGTGGCGGGCTCGATCCTCGGCATCAATCCGTTCAACCAGCCCGACGTCGAGGCCGCCAAGATCAAGACCCGCGAGCTGACGGCGGCGTTCGAGAAGACCGGGTCGCTGCCGGCCGAGCAGCCGGTGGTGTCGGCGGACGGGGTCGAGCTCTATACCGACACGCAGAACGCCCAGGAGCTGCGCAGGGCCGGCGCCAATGGCGACCTCAATTCCTGGATCAAGGCCCACCTCTCGCGCTCCGGCCGCGGCGACTATGTCGCCCTGCTCGCCTATATCGAGCGCGACGGCGACACCATCGACGCGATGCAGGCGATGCGGCTGAAGCTGCGTGATGCAAAACACCTTGCAACCTGCGCCGAGTTCGGCCCGCGCTTCCTGCATTCGACCGGACAGGCCTACAAGGGCGGCCCTGACAGCGGCGTGTTCCTGCAGGTCACGACCGACGATAGCCAGGATCTGCCGGTGCCCGGCCAGAAGGCGAGCTTCGGCGTCATCAAGGCAGCGCAGGCGCGCGGCGATTTCGACGTGCTCACCGAGCGCGGCCGAAGGGCGCTGCGCGTGCATCTCAAGGGCGATCTCAGCTCCGGGCTCGCGGCGCTCGATGCCGCGATCTCGGCCGCATTGAACTGACGGAGGCCAGGATGCAACTCGGCATGATCGGCCTCGGGCGGATGGGCGGCAACATCGTCCGCCGCCTGATGAGCAACGGCCACACCACCGTGTCTACGACAAGGATCCCAAGGCGGTCGCCGCGCTGGTCGCGGACAATGCCACCGGCGCCTCGTCGCTGGAGGATTTCGTCCTTAAGCTGGAGGCGCCGCGCACCGCCTGGGTGATGCTGCCGGCCGGCAAGATCACCGAAGCCACCATCGAGGCGCTCGCCAAGCTGATGCAGCCCGGCGACGTCATCATCGATGGCGGCAACACCTTCTGGCAGGACGACGTCCGCCGCGGCAAGGCACTCCGCGAGCGCGGACTGCATTACGTCGATGTCGGCACCAGCGGCGGCATCTGGGGCATCGAGCGCGGCTACTGCATGATGATCGGCGGCGACAAGCCGGTGGTCGACCGGCTCGACCCGATCTTCAAGGCGCTGGCGCCAGGGATCGGCGACATCCCGCGCACCTCGGGTCGCGACGGCCGCGATCCGCGCATCGAGCAGGGCTACATCCATGCCGGTCCCGTTGGCGCCGGGCATTTTGTCAAGATGATCCACAACGGCATCGAATACGGCCTGATGCAGGCCTATGCCGAAGGCTTCGACATCCTGAAGAACGCCAATATCGAGGCGCTGCCGGCGGATCACCGCTTCGATCTCGATATCGCCGACATCGCCGAAGTCTGGCGGCGCGGCAGCGTGATCCCGTCCTGGCTGCTCGACCTCACCGCTTCGGCGCTGGCGCAGAACCACACGCTCGACACTTATTCCGGCTTTGTCGAGGATTCCGGCGAAGGCCGCTGGACCGTCAATGCCGCGGTCGACGAGGCGGTGCCGGCCGAAGTCCTGACCGCCGCGCTCTACACCCGCTTCCGCTCGCGCAAGGATCACACCTTCGCCGAGAAGATCCTCTCGGCGATGCGTGCAGGTTTCGGCGGCCACAAGGAACCGCCGAAAAAGGCTTAAATCGAACGAGGTCACGTGCAGAAGAAACCCGATCCTTGCTCCTTCATCATCTTCGGCGCCACCGGTGATCTGACCCACCGCCTGGTCGTCCCGGCGCTCTACAATCTCGCCGCCGGCAACCTGCTGCCGGACAAATTCTGCGTCGTCGGCATTGTCCGCAAGGGCATGTCGAGCGAGCAGCTCAGCGACAGCCTGCTGCAGGGGCTGCGCAAGTTCGCCACCCGCCCGGTGGACGAGGCGGTCGCCAAGCGGCTGTTCGAATGCGTCACCTCGGTCGAGGCCGATCCGCGCGATCCCGCGTCGTTCGATGCGATGAACGAACGGCTCGACAAGCTGGAAAAGGCGCGCGGCACCGGCGGCAACCGGCTGTTCTATCTTGCGACCCCGCCGAGCGCTTTCCTGCCGATCAGCGAGCAGCTCGGACGCACCGGCATGCTGGAGGAGAACGGCGCCTGGCGGCGGCTGATCATCGAGAAGCCGTTCGGCACCGATCTGCCTTCGGCCAGGGCGCTGAATTCAGCGCTGCTGAAGCTGATGGACGAGCACCAGATCTACCGGATCGACCATTACCTCGGCAAGGAAACCGTCCAGAACATCCTGGTGCTGCGCTTCGCCAACGGCATGTTCGAGCCGATCTGGAATCGCAACCACATCGACCATGTCCAGATCACGGTGGACGAGAAGCTCGGCGTCGGCCATCGCGGCAGCTTCTATGACGCAACCGGCGCGCTGCGCGACATGGTGCCGAACCATCTGTTCCAGCTGCTGTCGCTGGTGACGATGGAGCCGCCTGCGCGCTTCGACGCCCACGCGGTGCGCTCGGAGAAGGCCGAGGTGCTGAGCGCGATCCAGACCCAGACCGAGCAGGAGGCACTATACAACTCGGTACGCGGCCAGTATCGCGCCGGCAGGATCGGCGACACCGAGATCGACAACTATCTCAACACGCCCGACGTCAGGCCCGACAGCTCGACCGAGACCTATGCCGCGCTGAAGCTGACCATCGACAATTGGCGCTGGGCCGGCGTCCCGTTCTATTTGCGCACCGGCAAGGCGCTGACCACCAAGCGCACCGAGATCGCGATCAAGTTCAAGCAGGCGCCGTTCGCCATGTTCCGCGACACTGCGGTCGACCGCCTGTCGCAGAATTACCTGGTCATCTCGACCGAGCCGACCGAAGGCATCGAGCTGCAGTTCAACACCAAGGTCCCGGGCCCGGCGATCAACATCGACGGCGTCGAGATGAAGTTCCGCTACAAGGACTACTTCAAGGCCGAGCCGTCGACCGGCTACGAGACGCTGATCTATGACTGCATGATCGGCGACAATCTGCTGTTCCAGCGCGCCGACAGCGTCGAGGCCGGATGGCAGGCGGTGCAGCCCTTCATCGACGCCTGGAAGAGCGCCGGCGGCCGCGGCCTGCAACCCTATAAGGCCGGCAGCGAAGGCCCGGAGGCGGCCAACGCGCTGCTGACGCGCGACGGCCGCAGCTGGCGGAAGCTGGGTTAAGATGACCACGAGCCACCAGCGCAAGATCATCACCGTCGCCGATCCGGCGGCGCTGGCGACGACGGCCGCCGAGCGGGTGATCGCGGGGATCGACGAGAACCCCGGCCGGATCGCGATCTGCCTCACCGGCGGCTCCAGCCCGAAGGCGCTCTACCAGCTGCTGGCGACGCCGGACTATCGGGCGAGGATTCCGTGGGACCGCATCGACTGGTTCATCGGCGATGAACGCCTGGTGCCGCGCAAGGACCCGCTGCACAATATGTGCATGGCGCGCCAGGCCTTCCTCGACCGCTGCGCGCCGGCCGCCAATGTCCACCCGATCGCAACCGACACCGCCGATCTCAGGGATCCCGACGTCAGCGCGGCACTGTACGAGAACGAGCTGATGGCGTTCTACGGCGCCGAGCAGCTCGATCCGAAGCGGCCGCTGTTCGACCTGGTGCTGATGGGCATCGGCCCCGACGGCCACACCGCCTCGCTGTTTCCCGGCTATCCCGCGGTCGAGGAAACCCAGCGCTGGGTGGTCGGGGTGCCCAAGGCCAATGTCGAGCCGTTCGTGCCGCGCGTCTCCTTGACACTGCCAGCCCTCGCCTCCTGCCGCGAGATGCTGTTCGAGGTGTCCGGTGAAAACAAGCGCGCGATCTTGACGCGCCTGTTCGCAGGCGAGAACCTGCCGGCAAACCGCGCGCGATCGCTGGGCGAAACCGTCTGGCTGATCGATCAGGCCGCGCTGCCGGAGGATTTTGGTGGATGACTTCCCTGGGTGACTTTCTTGGATGACGGGCAAAACCCCTGCGCGCTGGTCGTGATGGGCGTCTCCGGCTCGGGCAAGAGCACCATCGCCGACCGCCTGGCGATCCGGATCGGTTGGCGCTTCGAGGACGGCGACAGCTTTCATCCGCCGAGCAATGTCGCCAAGATGCATTCCGGACAGCCGCTCACCGACGAGGATCGCTGGCCCTGGCTGCGCGCGATCGCCGCCGAGATCGACCGCACCTGCGGCATCCGCGAACGCGCCGTCATCGCCTGCTCCGCGCTGAAGCGCAGCTATCGCGACATCCTGGTGCACGGCCGCAACGATATCCGCATCGTCTTCCTCGACGGCACGCAGGAGCTGATCGCGACACGACTGGCCGCGCGCAAGGACCATTTCATGCCGCCGGGACTCCTCGCCAGCCAGTTCAAGACGCTGGAGCCGCCGACGCCGGACGAACGCCCGATCACGGTTGCGATCGACCGTTCCGTCGACACCATCATCGAAGACATCGTCAATCAACTGAAGCTGGACCGCCCATGAGCAGTATCGCGACCCGCATCGCCCTCGTCGTGTCCGACGTCGACGGCACGCTGCTCACCAAGGACAAGACCCTGACCGACGGCGCCAGGGCTGCGGTGCGCAAGCTGCACGAAGCCGGCATCGGTTTCACCATCGTCTCCAGCCGGCCGACGATCGGGATGGGTTTCCTGGTCGCGCCGCTCGAAATCACGCTGCCGATCGGCGCCTTCAACGGCTCCTCGATCGTCGATCCGCAACTGAAGGCGATCGAGCAGCATTTGATTCCGGCAGCGGTGGCCAAGCGCTGCGTCGATCTGCTGCGCGATCGCGGCGTCGACATCTGGCTGTTCACCAACGACCGCTGGCTGACCCGGAATCCTGACGGCGAGTATACCGCCCACGAAGCGAACACGATCAAGCACGATCCGACCATCGTCGACGATTTCACACCCTATCTCGACCAGGCCTGCAAGATCGTCGGCGCGAGCTCGGATGCGGCCCTGCTGCAGCGCTGCGAGGCTGACATGCAGCAGATGGTCGGCAATAATGCAACCGCGGTGCGCTCGCAGACCTACTATCTCGACGTCACCCCGCCCGGCCACGACAAGGGCACCTTCGTCGAGGGCATCGCCAAGCGTCTCGGCGTGTCGCTGGAGAATGTCGCCACGATCGGCGACATGCAGAACGATCTGCCGATGTTCGCAAGAAGCGGCGTCTCCTTCGCGATGGGCAATGCCAGCGATGACGTGAAGGCGCGCGCCACGCATGTCACCGAAACCAACGAGCACGACGGCTTCGCGCGCGCGATGGACACGGTGCTGCAGCTTCGCTGAAGCGTTCGGACGATCACCCGCTCCGCGCGATCGAACGCGGATGGCGGTGTGATCGCCATTGCTGTCCGTCACATCCGATCCAAGTCACCCTGATCATGTGATCGCATCACAGTGACGACGCGGCCATTTGTCGCGGCGATGTCTGCCGCCCGGTCAGCCCCGGCTCTGCTCGACCGATCAATCGGCTGTCAATTTCGCATGCCCTTCCTTCACGTTCGCGCGCGGCCGCCCACATCCAGGAATTTTTCAGGAGGCAACCGATCACATCAGTTCGGCGAGTCCGGCCTGGGACACGCCAATATTGACTGGAGTGCAATTCATGGCCGTCACCGCCAACCTCGCCGCTGGAGTCCTCACCGTCCTCGGCGATGCCGCCGACGACACCATCACCACCAGCCGCGACGCAGGTGGGGTCATCGCGGTCAACGGAGGCGCGGTTCCGATCACGGGCGGGCCTGCGACGGCGGCCAGCACGACCGCCGTCGACGTCCTCGGCCAGGATGGCAACGACACCGTCACGCTCGATGCGAGCCAGGGCGCGCTGCCGCCGGTCACATTGAACGGCGGAGCGGGCAGCGATACCGCCGTGATCGAGGGCGAGGACACAAGCGAGACCTTCGTCATCGCAGCCAACGGCAGCCATGTGAGCGTTCTCAGGACCAGCCCCGATCCATTCTCCGTCGATATCAGCGCGACGGAAAACCAGGTCATCCACGCCGGCGGCGGAGACGACATCATCACCGCCGGCAACGGGCTGAGCGCGTTGATCTCGCTCACGCTCGATGGCGGCGACGGCAACGACACCATCACCGGCGGCGACGGTAACGATCTGCTGATCGGCGGCGCCGGCGACGACATCGTCACCGGCGGACGCGGCAACGATACCGCCCTGCTCGGCGACGGCGACGATGCCTACATCTGGAATCCCGGCGACGGCAGCGACACGGTCGACGGCGGGGCCGGCAACGATACCCTGCAGTTCAACGGCGCCGATATCGCCGAAAAGATCGACATCTCGGCCAACGGATCCCGGGTACGGCTCACCCGTGACGTCGCCAACGTCACGATGGACCTCAACAGCATCGAGAATATCAACGTCAAGGCGCTGGGAGGCGCCGACCGGGTCACCGTCAACGACCTCAGTGGCACCGACGTCAGGCACGTGACCGTCGACCTGCTGGCCAGCGGAGGCGGTGGCGACGGCGCCGCGGATACAGTGATCGTCGCCGGCACGGCCGGCGCCGATCACATCACCGTCACGGAAAGCGGCGGACGCATTGTTGTCGATGGCCTGCATGCCGACGTCACGATCACCGGTCAGGAAGCCGCGAACGACACGCTCGAGATTCACGCAGGGGCCGGTAACGACACCATTGACGGATCGGCACTCGGGCCCAACCAGATCAAGCTGGTGATTGACGGCGATGGCGGTGACAACACCTACATCTACAAACCCGGGGCCGGCGCCGAGACCATCACCGACTTCGTTGCCGGGGCAGGCACGCCCGACAAGATCGACGTCCGCGCCTTTGCTGGTGCCGGCGTCCACGGCCTCGCTGACATCCTCTCACTTGCGACCCAATCCGGCACCGACACCATCATCGACTTCGGGGGCGGCAGCACGCTGACACTCGAGCATGTCACCAAGGCCAATCTCGCCGCCGACGATTTCATCTTCAAGGTTCCACTTATCACCGCCGTCACCACCTCGGGCCCCGGGATCACCGCCGGGTCAGGCGATCTGAATGCCAACAAGGAGGTCGATTTTGCGCTGAAGTTCGATGAGAACGTGACCGTCGCGGGCAACCCGATTTTGCTTCTCAACGATGGCGGAGCCGCTGTCTATGCAGGCGGCAGCGGCACAGACACGCTCGTCTATCGCTATGTTGTCGGAGCGCATGACAACACCCCCGACCTTGCCGTCATCGGAGCCGGCGGCGGCACGATCAAGGACCAGGCCGGCAATGACGCCGACCTTGCCGGCGCCGTCGGCAACCCGGCCGGCGTCCTCCAGATCGATACGATCGCGCCCCATCTGACCGACATCACCGCCCTGCCCACAAGCGGCACCCAGACGGCCGGATCGCTGATCCAGTTCACCCTCGGCTTCGACGAGGCGGTTCACCTCGCGGGCGGATCGCCGGCCCTGTCGCTGAACGATGGCGGCACCGCGACCTTCGATGCCGCGGCAACCGCCCTGCTTGGCGATCGGAGCAAGCTGGTGTTCGACCATGTGGTCACAGCCGGCAATCCGCCGACGTCACCGCTGGCGATCACCGGCTTCAACGCCGACGGTGCTGTCGTGACCGACCTCGCCGGAAACCTTGCCGACCTTGGCCATGTGTCGCACACGTTCGACAATCTGTTCGTCAACGAGAATACGCTGCCGGCGTTCACGCTGAACGGCTTCACCCGGCCCGAACTGCACCTGAACGGATCGGGGCAAATCCTGCTTGATGACACGGCTTCTGCATTCGCAGCCAAATATGGCCTGGAATATCTCTATCTCGGCGTGCCGCCGGGAACCCCGTACCCGCCGGTCGACCTGCACTGAAGGACCAGGATGTGGACTCATAAACTTCGGCCATGTCCGCTTCGCTCCGATAACGACCACTGTTGCGCAACCGCAGCAAATGACGCGATGGGCCAATAACCGACATCACCCCCCGTGGACATAAAGGCGCGTCTGGCACCAGCATCTGATCCGTCCTACAATGTGCTGTGGGTTGGATTACGGGTCATGGTGCAGGAGCGGCCAGTCCGGGTCGAACGCAGGTTGTCGGCGATATTGGCCGCCGACGTGGCTGGCTACTCGCGGCTCATGCACAATGACGAAGAGGCTACGCACGCCAAACTGACAGCCCTCCTGACCGACGCTGTCGCCCCGGCAATTGCTGAGCACGGCGGCCGCATTGTGAAAAACACCGGCGATGGAGTCTTGGCGGAATTTCCAAGCTCGGTCGAAGCAGTTCGAGCAGCTGTGCAATTCCAGGCTCGCATCAACGACCTGACTAGCGGCGATGTGCAAGACAGGCGCATTGCTTTCCGCGTGGGCGTCAATATCGGCGACGTGATTGTCGAGCCACACGACATTTTTGGGGACGGCGTGAACATTGCAGCGCGCCTTGAAAGCATCGCGGAGCCCGGTGGTATCTGCATCTCGTCTTCTGCCTACGACCACGTCCGAGGCAAGGTCGGGGTTGAGTTCGTCGATCTTGGCGAGCAGAACTTCAAAAACATCGCCCTTCCGGTCCGGACCTATGCGGTTGTCCGGGATAGGCCAAGCTCGGCGACACATGTTGAGCGCGCAAGGCAAGGCGGCCAGGTTTCGCCACCTCGTCTTTCCATCGTTGTGCTGCCTTTCGCCAATCTCATCGGTGACCCCGAGCAGGACTACTTTGTTGATGGTGTGACTGAGAGCCTGACTACGGACCTTTCGCGCATCGCGGGCGCGTTCGTGATCGCGCGGAACACCGCGTTCACGTTCAAGGGCAAAGCCATCGACGTAAAGAAGCTCGGACGTGAGCTGAACATCCGCTACGTGCTCGAAGGCTCTGTACAGCGTAGCGTCAACCGGCTTCGGGTGAACGTGCAGCTTGTCGATGCCCAAACCGCTAATCACTTGTGGGCCGAGCGCTTTGACAGACCCGTCGTCGATCTATTTGATATGCAGGACGAAATTGTATCGAGGCTCGTCAACACGCTTGACGCCGAACTCATCGCGGTCGAGGCACGACGAGCGGAACGCTCGTCGCATCCAGATGCTCTAGACTTGTATTTCCAAGGGATGGCCCTTTGGAACCGCTGGACCCCGGCGCACATGATGCAGGCGCGGAGCTTCTTCGAACGCGCCTTGAAGATCGAACCAGATAACGTTGACGCCCTGGTGGGCGTCGCGGCAGTTGATCAGGCAAGCGCGACCCTTTTTGTCGCCGATGACCCTGATGAACGCCTTGCCGCGGCCGAAGCGGCTTTGATCAAGGCGCTATCTTTGGATCCGCAGCACGCCCCTGCTCACATGTATCTAGGTATCGTCCAATTGGCTACTAACCGCGCCGCGCAGGGCATAGCGGAATGCGAGCATGCGTTGGCTTTGAACCGGAATTTAGCGGAGGCTCATGCCGTCATCGGTGTTGCCAAAGTTTTCGTCGGTCGCGCCGTAGAAACCGAGTCACATATACACGAAGCGCTACGTTTTTCTCCTCGCGATGAAGGTGCACATCGGTGGATGAGCTGGGTCGGTTTCGCCAAATTGCACCTCATGGCGGATGCTGAAGCAGTTGAGTGGTTTCGTCGATGCTTGAAGGCCAACCCAAATTATCCCGTGGCGCATTTCGAACTCGCTGCTGCGCTCGCCCATCTCGGGAAGCTGGATGAAGCGCGAGCTGCTGCGAAAGAGGGACTTGCGCTTGATCCCACTTTCACTATCCGTCGCTTGAAAAGACTTCAATTTAGCGACAATCCGACGTTTCTTGCTGGCGCTAAGCGCCTCACTCGAGGGATGCGCATGGCCGGGGTGCCGGAGGGGTGATTGTCTCAAATGGGTCAAAGGGAGATCTGACACCTCCGCGGCACCATTTCCGGTTCGCCGGACAGCGGACATTGCAACCGGCTTGACGCTACCGGGTCAGGTCATTCCGAACGAAAATTGCACCGTTAACCGCATCAGGCTGAGCCGTTACCTCCGCCTGCCCCTGGCAGTCCCGATGGTTGTCGCCATCGTCTGGTTACCGCATCACGCAAATGGCTACTCTCTCCTCGAAGTCACGATGGCTAGCTTGCTCGCCTACATCGCGCTCTCACACTTCGTCGAGTATTTGATGATACGGCCTCTCATCGCAACACTTCCACTCGCTGCCGAGCGCATGACTTTGGTCAGCATGCACCGGCAGCAGTCGAAGGCGATGTCGGTCAAGGCCCAGTCCGCGCTAAGCACGTTCTTCGGCCTCGTCTGTCTTGGAAGTCTCGCCTGCCTCCCGTTTGGGACGCGAGAGGATCGACAGATGATCGTTTATTCGGCCAGTGTCTCTGGCTTTCTCTGCATCATCTGGCTCAGTATGCTGACAGCGAAACTCTTGGGCCGCTAAGCAAACGCCGCTCGATTCCGCTTTTGGGTCAGTCGCGTCGATCTTGCCGATGCTCGGTGAGGTCCGGCCTACCCTCGGCAGCCGACAGGCGGAGGAGCGCCGGAATTCGTCGGTATGGGCCAAACTGGGACATTGGGACAAGCCAGCCACTGATGCAGAAACCGCCATAGGTGTCGTGCGCAGCCAAATTCGTCCTTCAAATGTGAAGGGTGATTAATCCGGGAGAGGAACCAGGCGCCTGCAAAAAGCATTTCCAATTCGTGCAGGGCCGAAGCTACGGAGCGTATTGGGGCCGAAATGGCGCTTCACCAATGTTCCGGGCGCTTGGCGGTCGGGCCCAGCTTCGTCTCCAAACACGAGAGGCGGAGCCATACTCCGGCAGGCGGCGAAGCACATTTCTGGATTTTTGCAGTGCGCCGATCGAGGAGCCTACAGGAGAAGCAGTGAGGCCCTAGCTGGTTCCTGAGCGAAGAAAGGACATAGTGATGGAAACCTGCACCGAGAAGCATCATGCCAATCATCCCCACAAGCATGGCCCCAACTGCGGGCACACCGGGATCCGTCATGACGGCCACGTGGATTATCTTCACGACGGCCATCTCCATCACATGCACGGGGATCACGTGGACGAACATGTCATTCCGGTCAGCACAGCAAATCCCGTGAAGTGCACGCCTCAAGTCCACTGTTCACACGTACACGGTCCAAATTGCGGACATGAACAGGTGCCGCATGGCGATCATGTCGACTATCTCGTGGACGGTCGGCTGCACCATCCGCATGGCGATCATTGCGATGACCACGGGCCCGTTCAGTTGGCCTGACAGGCACGACCGTGATCGAACCTCATTGGCCTAGCTGATGTCTGATCCGGGGTCAGTCGCGTCTTGCCGATGCTCGGTGAGGTCCGGTTTACCCTTGGCAGCCGACAGGCGGAGGAGCGCCGGATTTCGTCGGTATGGGCCCAGGAGCCGAAGTTGCCGAGTGAGGGCAGCAAAGCCAAGTTGCGAGATTTTACGTCGGAAGGGCGATTTCGCACACAAGCCCTTCCGCGCGCCAGTCGAAGAGCACCTCGCCGCCAAGTTGCCTGATAGTTCCTTCGATGAGGCGGCTACCAAAGCCCTTGCGTTCGGGCGCATTTACCTTCGGACCGCCCAATTCGGTCCAGCGGAGCACTAGCTTTCTATCCTCGCTGTGCGACCACGCCAATCCAATCCGGCCTTTCGCGTTAGATAGCGCTCCATACTTGGAAGCATTGGTTGCTAATTCATGCAAGGCCACAGCAATCGCCTGCGCAGCGGCGGGTTCTAACACTGTTTGCAGACCCTGAACCCTGACGCGGTTGTCGTGGCCCTCTTGGAGATAAGGGGCCAGCTCCTGCTTGGCGATCGCCGAGACTTCGGCCCCTATCCATCGTGTTTCAACAAACAGCGAGTGAACATTTGCCATCGCTTGGATGCGCCCGCTGATTACTTCCTTGAGGCTCTCGGACGTGTCGGATTGAGAAAGATTGATGATTGCCTGTACGTTCGAGAGGATGTTCTTGGTTCGGTGCTCCGCCTCGCGAGCCAGAACGCTAATCTGTTCCTGAGTTCGTTCTGCTCGGTGATATCTCTCGCGATCTTTGATGCGCCAACAATTATGCCGTTGGCATCTTTGACAGGAGAAACGGTCAGCGAGATGTTGATTAAGCTGCCATCTTTACGTTGCCGCACAGTCTCAAAATGGTCGATGCGCTCACCGCGTCTGATGCGCGTTAGAATCGCAATTTCCTCGCTTTGCCGGTCTTGAGGGATGACAAGCGTAATGGGCTGACCGATTGCCTCGGAGGCTGAGTAGCCGAAGATGCGCTCAGCCGCCTTGTTCCAGCTTGTAATAATGCCATCTAGATTCTTGCTAACAATCGCATCATCGCTGGATTCAACTATGGAGGCCAGCAGATTGGCCAAGCGCTCGGCACGTTCTAGAGCCGGCTCGCTGACGAAAGGCTTGCGTTGAAGTCCTGACTCGCTTTTAGGCGCCAATGGGAGCCTCCGAAATCCAGATGCTGCACTGCCGTTGGTGCCTAATTATAGCAACAAACGCTAGGGCCGGAATGTCTCCGTTGGGGTCACCAGCGTCGCGCTCCGCAATCGCGAATTACCCGTCGACTTCCGCTATGCTCCCCCTTGCGACCGAAGTCGTGTGGCGGCGCAACATGTCACGATCGGCCAATAGCGGTTATTCGGGGACGCGCGCTATTCGATAGGCCTTGGCCCAATCTCTCGATATCTTCGCGCCGACAGATTGGCGTTTTGCTCTGGATATTGGAAATGCCCGCTTGGCAGCGGATCGCTGCGTCAGGCAGCCAACGCATCACCTTTGCCGACCAGCGGGTCGCAGGTCGTTTGAGCGATCTTTCCCGCCGAGTTGAAACGGAAGCGCATCCGAAAGGTCTGCCCACCGCAAGCGCGGTACTCGAGACAAACGCCGCTCGTTTCCGGCACGACTGCCTTGATCTCGAAGGCGCCGGGGCCCTGATCGAGCAGCTTCAGCGTCCAGTATGCGCGCAACGCACACCGTCCTTCGAACCGGCCGCCTTCGCCGCAGTCCACCGTGGCATCGTCATCGTACAGTTCGAGCAGGTCCGGCAGGCGCACCCGTCTGCAAGCGTCCAGCCAATCGACTACGATCGCTACAGCATCGAAAACCTCTGATGTGTTCGACATCACCGACCTCGTTCTGCCATCGCCCCATCCGCAGGCTAAGGATGGCAGCATGAACTGAGCCTGAACCGCACCGCGGCGGCCGGAACCTGTAGCGCGGCCTTCTCGCGTCGCTCAAGATCAGCCTCCAGCATGCCGGCGAACCGGTTGAGTGGCTTCATTCGCTCGCGCTAACGAAGCCAAAAATCAGGCTGAGTATTTCGGAGGCATCCCCATAAGCCGCAGAGAACGTTTCCATTCCGGTCAGGATTCAGGTCGACGTGGCGAGAGTGTGAGTGCCAAGGGGCGGTGGACGGGAACTCTGGGCGCCTCGCCCGGAAGGAACTTCCATTCTTGGCATCAATTATTCTTGGCATTAATTGATGAGTAGTCGGCCAAAAGACTGGAAAAGAGATCGTGCGCGTCCGAGGTCCCTACATTCCAAGACGGTCTTCGGAGCCTTCGGAGGATAGCAAGGAGTACAGGCGAGTTCGTCAAGCGCAGGCGGAGCGGTTCTACAGGGAAATTCTCGCGGAACTGCTTGACGCCAAGCTTCCGTTCCTGGTTGGGGGCGGGTACGCCGTTAATGCCCACACTGGCGCAAGAATTCCGACGAAGGACCTGGACATCTTCACGACCAGGGCTGAACTGCAACGACTACTCGCTCACCTGAATCGCGGTGGTCGCCGAGTGTCAATCGTCGACGATAAGTGGCTCGGAAAGATCTACTACGGCGAGTATTTCGTGGATGTCATCTTCGGATCGAGCAATGGCATGGTTCCGGTCCAGGAAGGATGGTTTCACCACGCTCGCGAAGCTCAAATACTGGGGCTTGGCGTACTGGTTATCGATCCCACCGAGCTCATCTGGTCGAAGGCTTTTATCCAAAAGCGATTTCGCCATGATGGCTCGGATATCGCGAACATTATATTGAAGCAGAGCAGCCGAATCGATTGGCAACGCCTCGTGGCCTATTTCGATGCTCATTGGGAAGTGCTGCTCTCTCATCTGCTGATCTTCCGATGGATCTACCCGAGTGAGCGGGATGCCATTCCGTCATGGCTGCTCGACGAACTTCTCGAACGACTGAATCGGCAGCGCGAACTTCCGCCAACAGCAGCCAGGATATGCCGCGGTCGAATGTTGTCGCGCTCCGATTACCAGAACGCCGTCGAAGTGTGGGGATTTTTGGAAGCCAAAGGCAAATGCGACGATGACCAATGACACATCATTCACATTCGCGAGCATGGGCGACCTTCATGTGAAGGATGGCCAGCCGGGCTCGCTTCGCGAAGTATTCCGCCAAATCTCAAAGAGCGCCGCGGCACTGGTTCTTTGCGGCGATCTTACCGATACCGGAACTCCGAGTCAGGCGCGCGTTCTGGCGGAGGAACTGCGTGCGTGCACCGTCCCGGTGATCGGCGTTCTCGGAAACCACGACTACGAGTCGGGGCATGTCGACGAGGTGAAGCAGATTCTTTGCGATGCGGGCCTACGCCTGCTGGACGGGCAGGCGACCGAAGTAAATGGTGTGGCATTTGTGGGAGTAAAGGGCTTCGCGGGCGGGTTCGGACCGCGCATGCTCAGTTCATTCGGAGAACTCGCGATCAAGACGTTCGTTGCTGAAGCAGTGAACGAAGCGATGCGACTCGAAAATGTCATGCGCACCGTGAACAGTCAGCGTGCCGTTGTCGTCCTGCATTACGCGCCGATCGTCGAAACGGTCGAAGGCGAACCGCTGGAGATCTATCCGTTTCTCGGATGCTCGCGCCTTGCCGAGACCATTGACCGCTTCAGAGTGAGCGCGGTGGTGCATGGCCATGCACACCGCGGCAAGTATGAGGGGCGCACCCCGGCCGGAGCGCGCGTGTACAATGTCGCCGTGCACGTGCAGAAGCCTGATCACTTGCCATATGCCCTGATTACGGTCTAGCGGTCGGCTTTGCGGAGGGTGTTGCACCCAACCACGGGCCAGTGGCGGGTCTGCGTGTTCAACCCGATGGCTCGCGGGCATGTTGCCACAGACCTCGATCGCAGCCCGGCCTCGGCGTCGTGCTCGTATCCTACCGGGTTATCGAAGGAGTGCCTCTGGATTTGCTGCCCCTACTGAACCATGCGACTGACGAACTCATCGCGTCCTATGGATACATCGCGATCTTCACGATCATCCTACTCGAGAGTGCCGGCGTACCTTTGCCAGGCGAAACCACGCTCGTCGCGGCGTCCATTTACGCTGGCTCGCATCATGGTCTGGATATTCGGTGGATCATCGCGACTGCGGCCGGCGCCGCGATTCTGGGCGACAATATCGGCTATTGGGTGGGCCGCACGATCGGGCGCAAGGCGCTGCTTAAATGGGGCAACTGGATCGGCCTGGACCAGCGCAAGCTCGATCTGGGCGAGTATCTCTTCCTGCGCCATGGCGGCAAGATCGTCTTTCTCGGACGCTTCATAGCGGTGCTCCGCGTGTTTGCCGCGGTGCTCGCCGGCGCCAATCGTTTCCCGCTATGGCGATTCTTGCTCTTCAACTCACTGGGCGCGATCACCTGGGCAGCAGTCTTCGGCGTCGGCGGGTATCTGTTGGGCCACAGCTTCGGTCGCGTAACGGGCCCGCTCGGCTGGCTGACGCTCGCAGCGGCGGGGATCACTATCTTCTACCTGTGGACCTACTACAAACACCATGAGCAACAACTGCTCCTGGAGGCAGAACGCAACTTGTCCGTATTGCGGCAGCGGTACCGTCGTCCGAGGACCTAGCGTCTTGACCGCGCTCAGACGTTCCCTCCGGTGACCGCCGATCTGCGGCACCGGGGGATCGAGGCGGAGGCCACGCCGCGGCATGCGCGGGGACCCGCGCTATTCGATTGGCCTGCCCAATCTCTCAATATCTTCGCGCCGGCAGATTGGCGTTTTGCTCTGGATATTGGAAATGCCCGCTTGCGGAGTCGAGACGAGCGACGCAGGGCGCTTGCACGATTTCGGAATATTGGAAATGTACCCCTGATTTGCCCGACGTGTCAAGTTGCCGTGTCGGACGCCGGCCGCCGCCGGCTCCTTTGCATGGGGTTGTTTTCGATATTTTGGCCCCGTGCTTCAGCTCGACCGCTGCACCGCGGGCTTCTCGGCGTCGGCTCTGGCGGCGCTGAGATTGTGCGCGGTGTTGATCAGCGCGATATGGGTCAGCGCCTGCGGGAAGTTGCCGGTCTGCCGGCCGGCGCCGGGGTCGAACTCCTCCGCCAGCAGCCCGAGATCGTTGGCGACCGCCACCACGCGGTCGAACATGGTCTGCGCCTTGTCGATATCTCCTGCCAGCACATGGGCGTCGGCGAGCCACAGGCTGCAGGCCAGGAACGCGCCCTCGATCGGCTGGACCTCACCGGACGCCTCGCGCGGATCGTGCCGCAGCACGAAGCCGTCGCGCATCATGTGCCGATCGACCGCCGCGATGGTGCCGCGGATGCGCGGATCGTCCGGCGGCAGGAAGCCGACCGAAGGCAGCAGCAGCAGGCTGGCATCGAGCAGCTTTGAGCCATAGCTCTCGACGAAGCTGTCGAGGCCGGGATCGAAGCCCCGTTGGCAGACGTCGCGATGGATGGCCTCGCGCAGCACCCGCCACTTGACCAGCGGCGCCTTGAAGCCGAACCGCTCCGCGCTCTTGATGGCACGGTCGAAGGCGACCCAGCACATCACCTTGGAGAACACATAGTGCCGGGGCACGCCGCGGCGCTCCCAGATGCCGTGATCCGGCTGGTCCCAGACCTCGGCGAGATGATTGACGACGGTGCATTCCAGCGACCAGTTCTCCTCGTCGAGCTTTAGCCTGGCCATGCGGGACTGGTGGAAGGCGTCGATCAACTCGCCATAGACGTCGAGTTGCAGCTGCGCATGCGCGGCGTTGCCGACGCGGACCGCTGCGCCCCTTCATAGCCGGACAGCCATCCGGCCTCCCATTCCAACAGGCGCCGCTGGCCCAGGATGCCGTACATGATCTGCATGTTGGCCGGCGCGCCGGCCGCGGCCCGCAGCAGCCAATTGTGCCAGGCCGCCGCCTCCTCGGTGTAGCCCGAATTCATCAAGGCCAGCAGCGTGAAGGTGGCGTCGCGCAGCCAGCAGAACCGGTAGTCCCAGTTGCGCGCGCCGCCGAGCTTTTCCGGCAATGAGGTGGTCGGCGCCGCGACGATGCCGCCGGTCGGCCTGAAGGTCAGCGCCTTCAGCGTGATCAGCGAGCGCATCACGAGGTCGCGTTGCACGCTGCCGTCATAGGTCGAACGGCTGCACCATTCCGTCCAGTAGTCCTCGGTATCCCTGAGCGCCGCCTCGGGATCGATCGGCTCCGGCACCGGCTGAAACGACGCTCCGTAGGTCAGGACGAACGGCAGGGTGTCGCCCTCGCCGATCTCGAAATCGGCGAGCGTGGTCAGGTCCTGGCCGCGGGTCTCGACCGGCGTGCGCAGCACGGTCATGTCCTGCCCGCTGATCGCCAGCAGCCCCTCGCCGTCCGGGTTCTTCTTCACCCAGGGGACATCGACGCCCAGGCCGAAGCGGATCACCAGCTCCATGTGCATCTTGACGCGGCCGCCGACACCGCGAACGAGACGGACCACGTCGGACGCCTTGCCGCGCGGCGGCATGAAGTCGATCAGATCGACCACGCCGCCGTCGGTCTCGAACCGGGTCTCCAGGATCAGCGTATCGTCCCGATAGCGGCGCGTGGTCCGCTTGATCTCCCCGGCGGGAGCCAGCAGCCAGCGGCCGTTCCGCGATGTGCCGAGCAGCGCGGCGAAGCAGGCGTCGGAATCGAACGCCGGCCAGCACAGCCAGTCGATCGAGCCGTCGCGGCCGACCAGCGCCGCGGTCTCGCAATCGCCGATCAGTCCATAGTCTTCGATCCGAGAAGCCACGCGCCGTGCTCCGCGTTGTCAGGCATGCGACCGCTCGCGGGTTGCGCGCCTGAGCGCGTCGACGTCGATCGCCGAGGCGAGATGCTCGATCGAGACCGGCAGCCGCCGTTTCCAGTTCGGATGCTCGTAGACGGTGCCGGGGATGTTCGGCTGCTCGACGATGCAGAGCAGGTCCTCCATCGAGACTGCCATCATCCGCGATCGGGTTCGGGCCAGGAAGCTCGCCACCGAGTAGAAATCGTTGTGGTGGATGTCGTGGCGGCGCAGCACGTCGTCGAGCTGGCCGAGCGCGTGCCAGCGCCCCTCGTCGGTCTCGCCGGGATCGATCCCGAGCGCGCGCTTGGTCTTGAGGTCGCTGAACGAGCGCCAGCCGGCATAGGTCGAGAGGTCGTGGGTGTTGAAGGTGACCAGCGCGTCCGGCAGATAATAGTCGGCGTTGCGGAACACGCCCTGGTCGTCGGTCTCGAACATCATCACCAAATAAGACCAGATGCCCCAGCCGTTCATCTGCTCGCGGAATCCCGGCGGCACGGTGCCGAGGTCCTCGCCGATCACGACGCAGCGGCTCGCCGTGCTCTCCTGCGCGGTCGCCGCCAGCAGCGCTTCGAACGGCATCAGCACATAGGCGCCGTTGGCCGGGCCGAAGCCGCGCGGCACGAGATAAAGCCGCTTCAGCCCGAAGGCGTGATCGAGCCGGATCGCGCCGGCATGGCGCATCGAGGCGCGCAGCATCTGCCTGAACGGCTCGAACGAGCGCTGCTCGAGACCCGCAGCATTGAAGCCGGCCAGTCCCCAATCCTGGCCCGCGGTGTTGAGCGGATCCGGCGGCGCACCGACGCCGAGATGGCGCGAGATCGCGGTCTGCTCATTCCAGGCGTCGAAACCGTCGGACTGCACGCCGACAGCGACGTCAAGATAGAGACCGACCCGCATGCCGAGCTTGTGCGCGCGTGCCTGGCAGGCACCGAGCTGACGGTCCGCGGTCCATTGCACGAACTCGACGAACTCGACCTCGGCGGCGGTGTCGCGCGCCCGGTGTAATTTCGCGCAGGCCGTATCGTCGGGCTGCCGCCATTCATCCGGCCATTGCCACCACGGCGTATTGAACTTGTGCCGCATCACCTCGAAGCAGGCGAAGCGCGACAGCAACGTGCCCTGCTCCTTGCGATAGGCCTCGAAATCCTGCCAGCGGCCGAGGCCTGGATTGGCCTTGAAGGCGGCGAAGGCCGCGCGCAGCGCCGGCCACTTCAGCGCCGCAACGCCGACATAGTCGACCATGTCGTTGCTGCGCAGATGCGCAAGCGCGGCCTGCGTCGCCGCATCGATGCGGAATTCGGGAATCTTCTCGACGTCGATATAGAGCGCGTTGAGGAACAGCCGGCTGTTCGGCGAATACGGGCTGCAATCGCCGGGCCGATCGTCGAACAGCGCATGCAGCGGATTGAGCCCGACGCCGTCGGCGCCGAACCGATGCGCGAATTCGAGCAGGCCCTCCAGATCGGTGAAGTCGCCGATGCCCCAGTTGCGCGCGGACCGCACGCCGTAGAGCTGGACCGCGATCACCCAGCAGCGGTCGAACGCGCCACCGAACGCGCCGTCCGGCGCCACCAACAGTGGCAGTTCCTCGCTGCCCGATGCGTCCGAAAGCCGCAACCGGTGCACGCCTTTGGGCAGGCCGGCCGGCCACGTCACGCTCCGCGCATGCGCCTCGCCTTGCGCGAGCACCGCGGTGCCGTCGGTGAGCTTCCACTGCACCGGAAGCTGGGCCGCTTCCGAGAGCTGCGTTTGCCCGCCATGGCCGCCTCTGACGACCACGGGATCGATGACGATCCGCCGCGGCGTTTGGGGCGGCAGCGCGGCGAGGATCGCCGTCAGCGCCTCGGGGGTTGTCACACGGCGGTGACGGCTACCATCGATATACTCGGTCTGGATTCCCAGGGTCTGGGCTTTGGCGTAAAGGTCCATTCGCACGCTGCCTGCTCGCAACGGTATTGGGATCGTTGCTAAATTGTACAGATACGGGAAAGGGATAGTTGATGTTCAACGCTCTACCCTATCCGGCGTTCCCACCGGGAACCATTGCCCGGCGAGCGGCTTTCTATATGGGTCCGGCGCGCCTCCTTCCCGGCGCCGGGACGTCATTTGCTTTTTCAATGGCGGCATCACCGTGAACAAAACCCTCCGGCCTGTCGAGAGCGCCCATGGCACTTTTCATATCACCGATGTTTATCCGTCGGTTGATGGCGGCCGCTTTCCGGTCAAGCGCATCGCGGGTGAACCGGTCGAGGTGTGGGCCGACATCTACCGGGACGGACATGATGTGATATCAGCGGCATTGGTGTGGCGGCGCGAAGGCGACGATGCGTGGCAATCCGCGCCGATGACGCCGCACAGCGACGACCGCTGGGGCGGCGCCTTCGTGCCCGACCGGCCCGGCCGCTACAGCTTCGCGATCGAGGCCTGGACCGACGAATTCGCCAGCTGGCGGCAGCGCTTCGAGCAGAAGCAGCGCGACGGCGGCGATCACGCTCTGGACGCGCTCGAAGGCGCCGGCATGCTGACCCAGGCGCAGGCCGGCGGACCTGCCGCGGCTGCCGTCATCATCAGGCAGTGCGAGATCTTTCTGCAGAGCGGCGAGCCGGGCGCGCTGCTGGCGCCCGAATTGCGCGAGGCGATGGCCGGCAGCCAGTTTCGCCGCGACCTGATGCGATCGCAGCTCTATCCCCTCACCGCCGACCGGCCGCGGGCACGCAGCGGCGCCTGGTACCAGATGTTTCCGCGCAGCCAGGGCAAGACGCCAGGCGTGCACGCGACGTTCAACGATTGCATCGCGCGGCTCCCCGACATCGCCGCGATGGGCTTTGACGTCGTGCTGCTGGCGCCGATCCATCCAATCGGGCGGACGCATCGCAAGGGCCGCAACAACGCCGCCATCGCGCTGGCCGCCGATCCCGGCAGCCCCTACGCGATCGGCGCGGCCGAGGGCGGCCACGACGCAGTGCATCCGCAGCTCGGCACGCTCGACGATTTTCGTGCCTTAGTGGCGGCATGCCGGGCGCACGGCATGGAGGTCGCGCTCGATTTCGCCGTGCAGTGCTCGCCCGATCATCCCTGGCTGACCGCGCATCCACAGTGGTTCAAGCGGCGCCCGGACGGCTCGATGCGCAGCGCCGAACATCCGCCGCAGCGCTGGGATGACGTCGTCAATCCGGATTTCGGATCCGAGGACGCGGCTGCGCTATGGCGCGCGCTGCGCGACGTCATGGTGTTCTGGGTCGAGCAGGGCGTCAAAATCTTCCGGGTCGATAACCCACACACCAAGCCGCTGGCATTCTGGGAATGGCTGATCCGCGAGGTGCAGGATCGCGATGCCGATGTGCTGTTCCTGTCCGAAGCTTTCGCCCGGCCGAAACTGATGAAGGGCCTCGCCAAGCTCGGCTTCACGCAATCCTATACATACTTCACCTGGCGCACGCAGCGCGCCGAGCTCGAACAGTATCTCGGCGAGTTGACCTCGTATCCCGAGCGTGACTTCTTTCGGCCGAATTTCCTCGTCAACACACCGGACATCCTGCCCTTCCACCTGCAAAGCGGCGAATCCTGGATGTTCAAGTCGCGTCTCGCGCTCGCCGCGGCGCTTTCAAGCAGCTATGGCATCTATAGCGGCTTCGAGCTGCTCGAGCACACGCCGGTGCCCGGCCGCGAGGAGTATCTCAACTCCGAGAAGTACGAGATCAGGGTGCGCGACTGGAACGAGCACGGGAACATCAAGCCTTACATCGCGACGCTCAACCAGATCAGGCGCGGCAATCCGGCCCTGCAACAATTCGCCGATCTGCGCTTTATCAATGTCGATGACGGCGGCGTGATCGGTTTCGTCAAGGAGGCGGCCGATCAGGGCAATGTGATTGCGGTCGCGATTGCATTGTCGCCCGAGCCGCGCGAGGTCTGGCTTCCGCTCGGCGATGTCATGGTCGGCCGCGGCGATGCCCGCCGCCCCGTCACGGAACTGGAAGACCTTGTCACCGGCGAGCGCCACGCGCTCGAATGGGGAGGCATCCGCCTGCGTCTCGATCCTGCGCGCGATCCCGCGTTGCTGTTGCGCTGTGTCGCCTGAAGGAGCCGTCATGAACGTATTCTCCTCCGTCAATACCGAGGCGAAGGTCGCGACCGAGACCACCGACCAGCTGTGGTACAAGGACGCGATCATCTACCAGCTGCACGTCAAGGCGTTTTCCGACAGCAACAATGACGGCATCGGCGACTTCGCGGGGCTGACGGAGAAGCTCGGCTATCTGCAGGAGCTCGGCGTCACCGCGCTGTGGCTGTTGCCGTTCTATCCCTCGCCCGGCCGCGACGACGGCTACGACATCGGCGACTATGGCGACATCAATCCCGATTTCGGGACGATGAAGGACTTCAAGCGCTTCATCCAGGAAGCCAAGAAGCGCGGCCTGCGCGTCATCACCGAGCTCGTCGTCAACCACACCTCGGACCAGCATGCCTGGTTCAAGCGCGCGCGCCGCAGCCCGCCGAATTCGAGCGCGCGCAGCTGGTACGTCTGGAGCGACACCGACCAGAAATACCTCGATACGCGGATCATCTTCACCGATACGGAAAAGTCGAACTGGACCTGGGATCCGGAAGCCGGCCAATTCTACTGGCACCGCTTCTTCTCGCACCAGCCGGATCTGAACTTCGACAATCCGCGCGTGGTGCGCGCCATCGTGCAGGTGATGAAGCGCTGGCTCGACACCGGTGTCGACGGCTTCCGGCTCGACGCCATTCCCTATCTGTGCGAGCGCGACGGCACCAACAACGAGAACCTGCCGGAGACGCATGCCATCATCAAGCGGCTGCGCCAGGAGCTCGACGCCTATGCCAAGGGCAAGGTCCTGCTGGCCGAGGCCAACCAATGGCCGGAGGACGTGCAGGAATATTTCGGCCATGGCGACGAATGCCACATGGCCTATCACTTCCCGCTGATGCCGCGCATCTACATGGCGATCGCCCAGGAAGACCGCTTTCCGATCACCGACATCCTGCGGCAGACGCCCGACATCCCGTCGGCGTGCCAATGGGCGCTGTTCCTGCGCAATCACGACGAGCTGACCCTTGAAATGGTCACCGACGTCGAGCGCGACTATCTGTGGTCGACCTACGCCAACGACCCGCGCGCCCGCATCAATGTCGGCATCCGCCGCCGCCTTGCACCGCTGATGGACAATGACCGGCGCAAGATCGAGCTGATGAACTCGCTGCTGCTCTCGTTCCCCGGCACGCCGATCATCTATTACGGCGACGAGATCGGCATGGGCGACAACATCTATCTCGGCGACCGCAACGGGGTGCGGACGCCGATGCAGTGGTCGCCGGACCGCAACGGCGGCTTCTCGCGCGCCGACCCGGCGCGGCTCTACGCGCCGATGATCATGGACCCGGTCTACGGCTACGAGGCCGTCAATGTCGAGGCACAGTCGCGCAGCCTGTCGTCGCTGCTGTCGGCGACCAAGCGGCTGATCGCGGTGCGCAAGTCGACGCTGGCGTTCGGGCGCGGCACCATGACCTTCATCCGCCCCGAGAACCGCTCGGTGCTCGCCTATGTCAGGCAGTACCAGGGCGAGGTCATCCTGTGCGTCGCCAATCTGTCACGCTCGGCGCAGGCGACCGAGCTCGACCTCTCCGCCTTCAAGGACCGCATCCCGCTCGAGATGCTGGGACGCACGCGCTTCCCCGCGATCGGCGAACTGCCCTACATGATCACGCTGGCACCCTACGGCTTCTACTGGTTCCAGTTGCAGGAGCGCGACAAGTCCGAGCCGGTGAAGCCGCGGGCGGTGCCGGAATTCGAGACCCTGGTGGTGCCGCTCAATTCGACCTGGACGTCGCTGGCGCGCGAGCGCGGCGTGTTCGAGCACGACGTGCTGCCCGGCCATCTCGCCCGCACGCGCTGGTACCCGGAGCATTCCGCCAAGGCGATCCAGCCGGCGCTGGTGGCCGCGATCCCGTTCTGCGACATCGGCGACAACCGGCCCTGGCTGATCTTCTTCGAAACCACCGAGCGCGGCAATACCAGCCGCTACGTGCTGCCGATGCAGATCGAGTGGGTGCGCTTCGACCGCGAGCGCTACAACCCGCGCGCCTTCGCCGCCGTCCGCCAGGGCGCGCGCGAGGGCACGCTGCTCGATGTCGCCACCGACCAGATCTTCACCGGCCTGTTCCTGCGCAACTTGCGGGAAAACCTCACGGTCAACGAAAGCGAGCAAGGCCTGAAGCTCGAATTCCGGCCGACCAGCCGCTTCTCCGACCGCCCGGTGCGGCAGCCCGAGCGCATCCGCGTCTTCGAGAACGATCAGCCGCATTCGACCGCGCTGGTCGACAACGAATATGTCACCAAGATCTACCGGAAGCTCGAGGTCGGCATCAATCCGGAAATCGAGATGGGCCGCTTCCTCACGGAAGTGGTCAATTTCCCCAACACGCCCGCGTTGCTCGGCACCTCGGAACTGGTGGACGGCGACAATCGCAGCGCGATCGCGGTGCTGCACACCATGGTGGTCAACCAGGGTGACCTCTGGAACGTCGGCGCCTCGCACCTCGACCGCCTCATCGAGCGGCAGCGCCTGCTTGCGGCGAGCGAACATCCGGAGGAGAACGGCGATCACGCCACCTATCTGCGCCACCTGTCGCATGGCGGAAAGCGTCTCGCCGAGCTGCACGTCGCGCTCGCCAGCAACCGCGACCTGCCGGACTTCGCACCCGAGCCGACCAGGCCCGAGGATCTGCAACGCTGGAACGACGAGATCATGGCGCGCGCCGAGCGCGTGTTCGACACGCTGAAGCAACGGCGCGGCTCCCTGAAGGAGGCCGACCGGCTGCTGGCCGATCAGTTGCAGGCCCAGCACGACATGCTGCCGGAGCGGCTGAAGGCGCTGCTGCCGCGCGAGAGCGACGGGCTCAACATCCGCCACCATGGCGACCTGCATCTCGGCCAGCTGCTGGTGGTCAAGGACGACGTCTTTATCATCGATTTCGACGGTGGGCCGGGCCGCACCATCGCCGAGCGGCGCCGCAAGGCGCCGGCGGCACGCGACGTCGCCGGCCTGATCCGCTCGATCGACTATGCCGCCATGGCGGCGCTGGAACGCGCGCTCAAGGTTTCGCCCGATGAGAGCGGCAGGTTGAGCCTCGCTTTGGCCGAATGGCGGGACCAGGCCACGGACGCCCTGCTGGCCGCCTATCGCGAGACCATCACGGGCCAGCGCCTGTGGCCCACCGACGCCAAGGCGGCCGATCGCCTGCTCAGCTTTTTCCTGCTTGAGAAAGCCTTCTACGAGATCGAGTATGAGCTGGCCAACCGGCCGGATTGGCTGCGGGTGCCGCTGACCGGCCTGTTAAGGATTTTGGCGCAACAGTCGCATGAGGTTGCATGAGCAAACTGCCCGCCGAGGCCTATGCCATCATCGAGGGCCGCCACTCCGATCCGTTCCACTATCTCGGCCTCCACACCGAGGGGGATCGCAACGTGGTGCGCGCCTTCCTGCCCGATGCCGCCAATGTCGAGGCGATCGGCGAGCACGGCGAGACGGCACCGCTGGCGCGGATCCACGACGCCGGCCTGTTCGCAGGTCCCCTGCCGAACGGCTCGAGGCGCTACCAGCTCCGCGCCCGCTTCGGCGACAATGTCGTCGAACTGGAGGACGCCTACCGCTTTCCGCCGATCCTGAGCGATTTCGATCTCTACCTGCTCGGCGAAGGCACGCATCAGCGCGTCTATGACACGCTGGGTGCGCATCCGATGACGCTCGACGGCGTCGACGGCATCGGCTTCGTGGTGCTGGCGCCGAATGCGCGGCGGGTCAGCGTGGTCGGCGACTTCAATTTCTGGGACGGACGGCGGCATCCGATGCGGGTGCGCGGCCCCGGCTATTGGGAGCTGTTCATCCCGCGTGCGCGGGTCGGCGACCACTACAAGTTCGAGATCATCGGGCGCAACGGCCAGCATCTGCCGCTGAAGTCCGATCCGCTGGCGTTCGCCGCCGAGGTGCGCCCGAAGACCGCCTCGATCGTGATCGACGAGCGCAAGATCCCGCACCCGCGCCCAGCGCCCGATCGCGTCAACGCGCTGAGCTCGCCGATGTCGATCTACGAGGTCCATCTCGGCTCGTGGCGGCGCAAGGGCCGCAATGAGTGGCTGACCTATCGTGAGATGGCCGAGCAGCTGCCGGCCTATGCCAGCGACATGGGCTTTACCCATGTCGAATTCCTGCCCATATCAGAGCATCCGTTCGACGGCTCCTGGGGCTACCAGCCGACCGGCATGTTCGCCCCGACCAGCCGCTTCGGCTCGCCAGATGATTTCGCCGCGCTGATCGACGCCTGCCACGGCGCCGGTCTCGCCGTGCTGCTGGACTGGGTGCCCGGACATTTCCCCGACGATCCGCATGGTCTCGGCAATTTCGACGGCACCGCGCTCTACGAGCACGCCAATCCGCTGCAGGGCCGGCACCTCGATTGGGGCACGCTGATCTACAATTACGGGCGCACCGAGGTCACCAACTTCCTGGTGTCGAACGCGCTGTTCTGGCTCGATCGCTATGGCATCGACGGGCTGCGCGTCGATGCCGTCGCCTCGATGCTCTATCTCGACTACAGCCGGCCCGCGGGCGGCTGGATCCCGAACAAATATGGCGGCGCGCGAGAACATCGAGGCGATCGACTTCCTGCGCCGCTTCAACACCGAGCTGTTCGCGCACTTCCCGCAGGCGACGACCGCGGCGGAGGAATCCACCGCGTGGCCGCAGGTATCGCGCCCGGTCGAATATGGCGGGCTCGGCTTCGGCTACAAGTGGAATATGGGCTGGATGCACGACACGCTGAAATACATCGGCAAGGATCCGATCCACCGCAAATTCCATCACGGCGACATCCTGTTCGGCCTGCACTACGCCTTCTCGGAGAACTTCATCCTGCCGCTGTCCCACGACGAGGTCGTGCACGGCAAGCGCTCGATCCTCGGCCGCATGCCCGGCGATGATTGGCAGCGCTTTGCGAACTTACGCGCCTATTACAGCTTCATGTTCGGGCACCCCGGCAAGAAGCTGATGTTCATGGGCTGCGAGTTCGGCCAGGAGCGCGAGTGGAATCACGACTACTCGATCGACTGGCATCTATTGCAGCAACCGCGGCACAGCGGCATCCAGAACCTGGTCCGCGACCTCAACCGTCTCTATCGCGCGCTGCCGGCGCTGCATGAGCTCGACTGCGACCAGGCCGGCTTCGAATGGGTCGTCACCGACGACGCCAACAACAACGTGTTCGCCTGGATCCGCAAGGGCAATGATGCCCGCGCGCGCTGCCTCGTGGTCACGAACTTCTCGCCCAACGTCTATCGCAACTATCGCGTCCGCGTGCCGTTCGCGGGCAAGTGGCACGAGGTGTTCAACTCGGACTCCGCGCATTACGGCGGCACCAATGTCGGCAATATCGGCGAAGTGCGCGCCCCGGAAGGCGCCACGCCGGAACTGAGCCTGACCATCCCGCCGCTGGCTGCGATCTTCCTCGTACCGGAAAGCTGATTCATGCGACTGACCGGGGGAACCTCCGCACGGCTCGGTGCAAGCTGGGACGGCAGAGGCACCAATTTTGCGCTGTTCTCGGCCAATGCGGAGAAGGTGGAGCTGTGCCTGTTCGACGGCCAGGGCCGCCGCGAGCTCGAGCGGATCGAGATGCCGGAGCGCACCGAGGACGTCTGGCACTGCTATCTCAACGACGTCTCGCCGGGCCAGCTTTACGGCTACCGCGTCTACGGGCCCTACGCGCCGGAGCGCGGCCACCGCTTCAACGCCAACAAGCTGCTGCTCGATCCCTACGCCAAGCGGCTCGCCGGCCGGCTGGTGTGGAGCGATGCCCACTTCGCCTATCGCACCGGCAGCGCGCGCGAGGATCTCTCCTTCGACCGGCGCGACAATGCCCGCGGCATGCCGAAGGCCGTCGTGGTCGACGAGACCTTCAACTGGGGCCGCCGCGAGATCCGGCCGCATATTCCTTGGGCCGACACCATCATCTACGAGGCCCACGTCAAGGGCGTGACGCAGAAGCGCGAGGACGTGCCGCCGAATTTGCGCGGCACCTATGGCGGGCTGTCGTCGCCAGCGATGATCGACCACCTCAAGCGGCTCGGCGTCACCACCATCGAGCTGCTGCCGATCCACGGCCTGATCGACGACCGTGTGCTGGTCGAGAAGAAGCTGTCGAATTACTGGGGCTACAACAGCATCGCCTTCTTTGCACCCGAGGCGCGCTACGCCCAGGACAATGCGCTGGACTCGTTTCGTACAACAGTCGCACGGTTGCACGATGCCGGCATCGAGGTGCTGCTCGACGTCGTCTACAACCACACCGCCGAGGGCAACCATATGGGCCCGACGCTGTGCTTCCGCGGCATCGACAACGCCTCCTATTATTGGCTGAACCGCGAGAACCCGCGCTTCTATGACGACTTCACCGGCTGCGGCAGCTCGGTCAATCTCACCCATCCGCGCGTGCTGCAGATGGTGATGGATTCGCTGCGCTACTGGGTCGAGGTCTGCCATGTCGACGGCTTCCGCTTCGATCTCGCGACCACGCTGGCGCGCGGGCCGAACGGGTTCGACCGCAACCATCCCCTCCTCACCGCGATCCGCCAGGACCCGGTGCTGGCGACCGCCAAGATGGTCGCCGAGCCCTGGGACCTCGGTCTCGGCGGCTACCAGGTCGGCGCGTTTCCGTCGCAATGGTCGGAGTGGAATGACCGCTATCGCAGCGCGATGCGGCGCTACTGGAGCGGCGAAGGCAGCCTGATCGGCGACATCTCCGGCCGCATGACCGCGTCATCGGATCTGTTCCACCACGACAACCGCGCAACCCGCGCCAGCATCAACCACATCACGGTGCATGACGGCTTCACGCTCGCCGACCTCTTCAGCTACAACGAGAAGCACAACGAGGCCAATGGCGAGGACAATCGCGACGGCTCCAACGACAATCACAGCAACAATTGCGGCCATGAAGGCCCGACCGACGATCCCACGATCATCGCGCTGCGCCGGCAGCTCAGAAAGAATGCGCTGGCCTGCCTGCTGCTCGCGCAGGGCACACCGCTGATCCTCGCCGGCGACGAGGTCGCCAACACCCAAACCGGCAACAACAACGCCTATTGCCAGGACAACGAGACCGGCTGGATCGGCTGGGAGAACCTCGGCACCGACGATGACGCCATCGATTTCATCGGCCACCTCACGGCGCTGCGCCAGCGCTTCGGCCAGATCCGCTGCCAGAGCTGGCTCGACGGCCGCCGCACCGACGGCAGCTATGGCGTGCTCTGGCTGACGCCGGCAGCGGAGGAGATGAAGGAGTCCGACTGGAAATTCCCGGAAAGCCGGTTCCTCGCCTACGTGCTGGGGCCGATGGAACAAGGGCAGGCGCCGATCTTTATCGTGCTCAATGCCGCGCCGCAGGAGATCGTGTTCAGGATGCCGAGGATGGCGGAATACAGCAGCTGGCAGCAGGTCTTGAACACGACCAAGGCGGAGCAGACCGCCGAGCAATTCGCATCCGGTGCTGACACCACGGCACCGCCGCGCTCGGTACTCGCATTTGCAGGCTCCGCATGAGCGCGCAGCATTTCGGACCCGAACTCACCGCTGATGGCACGCGCTTCCGGCTCTGGGCGCCGGCGGCAAAGCGCGTCGACCTCCTGCTCGACAAGCCGCATAGGCTGACGCGCGATGCGGCCGGCTGGTACGTCGGCGAAATCCCGGGCGCGCGCGCCGGTACACGTTACAAATTCCGCATCGATGACGACGTCGATGTCCCCGACCCCGCCTCCGCCTTCCAGCCGGACGACGTGTTCGGCCCAAGCGAGGTGATCGATCACACCGCCCTCAAATGGCGCGCAACCGAGTGGCGTGGACGTCCGTGGCATGAAGCCGTAATTCTCGAAGCGCATGTCGGCACCTTCACGCCGGAAGGCACCTACCGCGCCATGATCGACAAGCTCGATCATCTCGTTGAAGCCGGCATCACCGCGCTCGAACTGATGCCGTTGGCGGATTTCGCAGGCAAGCGCAACTGGGGCTATGACGGCGTGCTGTGGTACGCGCCCGACAGCGCCTATGGCCGGCCCGAAGACCTCAAGACCCTGATCGACGAGGCGCATCTGCGCGGGCTGATGGTGATGCTCGACGTGGTCTACAATCATTTTGGGCCAGAGGGGAATTATCTCGGCCGCTATGCACCGACGTTCTTCAGCGACGCGCATACGCCGTGGGGCAGCGCGATCGATTATCGCGTGCCTGAAGTGCGCGCGTTTGCGATCGGCAGCGTGGTGTCCTGGCTGCGCGACTATCGCTTCGACGGGCTGCGGTTCGACGCGGTCAACACCATCGTCGAAGCCGGCGAGGTCTCCATCCTGCACGACTTCAGCAAGGCCGCCGGCCAGCTCGCCACCGAGACCGGCCGGCAGATCAACCTCGTGCTGGAGAACGGCGACAACATCGCAAGCCTGCTCGATGCCGCCGAGGACCCGCCGCACGGCAAATTCCGCGGCCAGTGGAACGACGATTATCATCACGCCTGGCACGTGCTGTTGACCGGAGAAAAGCAGGGCTATTACGGCGACTACCGGACGCCGAAGCAGGATCTCGCACGCGCGCTGTCGTCCGGCTACATCTACCAGGGCGAAGTCTCGGAGTTCTGGGGCGGCAAGGCCCGCGGCGAGCCGAGCGGCATGCTCCCGCCGACCTGCTTCATCAACTTCCTGCAAAATCACGACCAGATCGGCAACCGGCCGCTCGGCGATAGGCTCGAGAGCATCGCAAAGCCGCAGGCGATCGAGGCTGCGCTGGCAGTGACGTTGATCGCACCAAACACACCGATGCTGTTCATGGGCGAGGAATGGGGCGCGACGACGCCGTTTCCGTTCTTCTGCAATTTCAAGGGCGACCTCGCCAACGCGGTCCGCGCCGGGCGGCGCAAGGAGTTCGCCTGGGCCTATGCCAAATATGGCAACGACATTCCCGATCCGCTTGCCGAGGAGACGGCACGGTCGGCCGTGCTCGACTGGGCTGCACTCGGCCACGATCCGGCGCGCACACGGCTGGTACTGGTGCGCAACCTTCTCGCCGTGCGTCGGCGCGAGATCACGCCGCGGCTGACCGGGGCGCGCTTCGGCGGCGACCGTGTCACGGGCGATCTCCTGACCGCGCATTGGCAGATGGGCGACGGCCGCACGCTGTGGCTCACGGCCAATTTGTCGGATCGGGATATCAGCGGCGCGGCGGAACCGAAGGGAACCGTGATCTGGGGCGGCGCGTTGTCGAGCGACCTCCCCGGCTGGGCGGTGCGCTGGCACATCGGATAGCACAATGCCTCCGGCGATCCCGATCGCGACCTACCGACTGCAACTCACTACCGATTTCGACTTCGATGCCGCCGCCAATGTGGCGCCCTATCTGAAGGCGCTCGGCATCAGCCATGTCTACGCCTCGCCCTTCATGAAGGCGCGCAAGGGCTCGACCCATGGCTATGACGTCGTCGACCACACCAAGTTCAATCCGGAGCTCGGCGGCGAGGAGGGCTTTGCGCGGTTCAGCGCCGCACTGAAGCGCAACGGCCTCGGCCTGATCCTTGATTTCGTACCGAACCATGTCGGCGTGCATTTCGCCGATAATCCGTGGTGGCTCGACGTGCTGGAATGGGGACCGGTGTCGCCGCACGCGGTGTCCTTCGACATCGACTGGGACCAGCTGCCCTATCGCGCGCGCGGCGGCGTGCTGCTGCCGATCCTCGGCTCGTCCTATGGCCAGGCGCTGGAGCGCGGCGAGATCGTACTGCGCTTCGACGCAAACGAAGGCAGCTTCTCCGCCTGGTATTTCGAGCATCGCCTGCCGATCGCGCCGGAGCGCTATGGCGAGGTGCTGCGGACTATCGTCCGCGAGGCCGCCGCAGAAGACAGCCCGGCCGGGCGCGCTCTGCTTGAGCTCGCCGCCAGGTATCGCGGGCTGCGTCACCCGAACCGCAAGGAAGCGCCGGTCCTGAAGGCCGCGATCAAGGCGATCGAGGGCAGTGCCGAGACCGTCGCGCGCGGGCTCGATGCCTACCGCGCCGGCGAGGATCGGCCAACCCAGACGCTGGCGCTGCATCATCTCCTGGAACGCCAGCACTACAAGCTCGGCCACTGGCGGCTTGCCTCCAGCGACATCAACTATCGCCGCTTCTTCGACGTCAACACGCTGGCCGGCCTCAGGGTCGAGGACGCCTCAACCTTCGAGGCGAGCCACAGCCTCGTCAAGCGGCTGATCGCGGAAGACCGGCTGCAGGGCCTGCGGCTCGACCATATCGACGGCCTGCGCGATCCCGCCCAGTATTTCCAGCGGCTGCGCCGCCTGATCCGATCAGCGCAGGCTGCCAAGGCCAAGCCGTTCTACATGGTGATCGAGAAGATCCTCGGCGAGGATGAGAGGCTGACCAAGTTTGCCGGCGTGCACGGCACCACCGGCTATGAATGGATGAACACGATCAGCCAGGTGCTGGTCGATGGCAGCGGCCTCGATCCGCTGAGCGAGATCTGGCGCCAGATCAGCAACCAGTCGCCGAACCTGACGCCGGTGCTGCGCGCGGCCAAACGCCGCGTGCTGGAGACCTTGCTGACCAGCGAGTTCACCGTGTTGGCACGGCTCGTGGCGCGCATCGCCAGCGGGCACTATTCGAGCCGCGACTTCTCCGCCGACAGCCTGCGGCAGGCGCTCGAGCTCTATGTGCTGCACTTCCCGGTCTACCGCACCTATCTCACTGCCTCCGGCCCGACAGTGCACGATCGCGCGCTGATCAGCGAGACCATCGAGCGCGCCCGCGCCGACTGGTTCGCCGCCGACGAAGGCATCTTCGACTTCCTGCGCGATGCCTTGACCATGGACCTGCTGAATCCCGGCCGACCGCCACACAGCGCGCCGCGGGTGCGGCGTTTCGCGCTGAAGGTGCAGCAATTCACCGGGCCGATGATGGCGAAGTCGCTGGAGGACACGACGTTCTACCGCTACCACCGCCTGCTCGCGCTCAACGAGGTCGGCGGCGATCCCGCGGCGAGCGCGATCGCGCCCGGGACCTTCCACAGTATGATGCAGGCTCGCGTCCGCGAATGGCCGCACGGCATGACTTCGACGGCGACCCACGACACCAAGCGCGGCGAGGACGCCCGCGCAAGGATCATGGCGCTTGCGGAAATCCCCGGCGAATGGACCAGCGCGGTGGCGCGCTGGAAGGTGCTGAACGCCCCGCATCTGGTGCTGGACGGCGAGATGCGGGCGCCGTCGGCGACGTTCGAATACATGCTGTATCAGGCCCTGCTCGGCGCCTGGAACCCGGACGATCCATCGTTGGTCGGACGCATCCAGGCCTATGCGCTGAAGGCGGCGCGCGAAGGCAAGCAGGAAACCAGCTGGCTCAATCCGCACGAACCTTATGAAGCCGGCGTGAAGACCTTCATCGACCGGATCCTCGATCGCAAGGCCTCGCCCGAATTCCTCGACGCGCTGAATACGCTGGCCGAGCGTACCGCGCTGATCGGCGCGCTGAACTCGCTCAGCCAGATCACGCTGAAGGCGACGATGCCGGGCGTGCCGGATTTCTACCAGGCACCGAAAGCTGGGACCTTTCGCTCGTCGACCCCGACAACCGCCGTCCGGTCGACTTTGCCGAACGTGCGGAGCTGCTCGCCGCGCTGGAAGCGCCGGATTGGGACGCGTTGACAGAGACCTGGCGCGACGGCCGCCTGAAATTCGCGTGGACGCGGCATCTGCTGAGACTGCGCAACGAGCTTCGCGAAGTCTTCACCAGCGGCGCCTACGAACCGCTCACCGTCAGCGGCGCGCATCGCGATCATGTCGTCGCCTTCGCAAGGCGGCATGGCCGCGAAGCGGTCATCGTCGCAGTGGCGAAATCATTTGCGCCGTTCACGCAGGGCGGACGCAGCTGGCCGCGCGCGGACGCCTTTGAAGGCGAGATCGACCTGACTGGATACACGCTCCCGGGCGGAAACAGCAGGATTCAGCTCGCGACGCTGTTCGCCGAGCTGCCGGTCGCGGTGCTGAAAGCGAAGGCCGCGGCGGGAGCGAAGCAAGCCGCAAGGCGTGCGCGCCTGCACAGCTAGCGCAGCGCATCAGCGCTTGGTCAGCAGCAACTGCCCGCTCTTCTGAATGGCGGCCTGCGCAACCTCGGCGAAGCGTTGCAGCAGCCACGGCAACGTCACCTCCAGCCGCACATTGGTATCCTCGACATCGAGATGTCCGGCCGCGACCTGCCCCAGCGCGCGGACGCGAAAAATCATGCGGTTGTTCTCCCAGCGCTCCTCGTCGACGCTCATGACCGGCACGTTCGCCGCTGCGCGCGACAAACCGGCTTTCAAGCGACGCATGGCCTCGTCGCGGCCGAGGCTGTGGGGAATCGAGACGATCAGCGGAGCCGACATCGCGGTGCACTCCTCCATGGATTCCGTTCATGTAGTTCCGTTCCACCGCAAATGGAAGATCACACAGTTTTATCGCGCCGCTCAATCCGGAACCTTCATAGTTGCGGGTTGTTTCCTCCCCCGAAGGCAGAGACGACAGGCCCGCGGGGCTGAGGAGGATTGAGATGTCACTTGGAACGATCATTCTTATTATTCTGATCATCGCACTGCTCGGCGGCTTCAGCGGCATCGGCGGCGGACCGTTCTATGGCACCGGCTATTACGGCGGCGGCGGCCTCGGCCTCGTGATCGTGATCCTCCTGATCCTGCTGCTGCTCGGGCGGCTATAGCGTCGCGCGTACCGCGGACTATCCGCATCGACACCTGTCATCACCCGCGCGAAAGCGGGTGATCCAGTATTCCAGAGGCGCCAACGATTGAATCGATCAGCCGCAGCGTACTGGATACCCCGCTTGCCGCCTTCGCTAAAGGTTCGGCGGGCCCAGCCCCTTTACCCCGGCGAAGCTTGGCGAAGACGGGTCGCGGGGTATGACGAAGAGAAATCGCTCACTGTGCTGCGAGCTGCTTCATCGCCGCCTTGATCGAGGACGCAGCCTCGTCATAGCCGTCCCAGGCCTTGGTCTTCACGAGCAGCCCCGGCACCGACCGCACCGTGTATTTCTTCGGATCGAGATCGCCGCGCACCTGGGTCCAGGTCAGCGGCATCGACACGGTGGCGCCCGGACGCGCCCGCGGCGACAGCACCGCGACCGCGGTCGAGAGCCGGTCGTTGCGCAGATAGTCGAGGAAGATCTTTCCGGTGCGCTTGGCTTTCGACATGTTGATCAGATAGCGCTCGGGATCATCCTGCGCCATCCACTGGCAGATGCCTTGCGCGAACGCCTTTGCCTCCTTCCAGGTCACCTTGTCCTTCGCGCCTGACAGCAGCGGCGCCACGACGTGAAGGCCCTTGCCGCCGGTGGTCTTGCAGAAACTCTCGAGGCCGACCGCGGTCAGCCGCTGCCGCATGTCCTTGGCGGCGTCGATCACGTCGGAGAATGCGACGTCGGGCGCCGGATCTAGATCGAACACCAGCCGGCCCGGCGTGTCGTAGGCATCGGGCGCGCAATTCCAGGGATGTAGCTCGAGGCCGCCGAGCTGCGCGACCGCAGCAAGCCCCTCGATCTGGTCGATCTGCAGATACGGCTTGCGATCCCCGGACACCTTGGCGAGCTTCAGCAGCTTCGACGTGCCGGCCATCGCGTGACGCTGGAAGAAGGTCTCGCCCTTGATGCCGTCGGGCGCGCGCACGATCGAGCACGGCCGGCCCCTGAGATAGCCGATCATCCATTCGCCGACCGCCGCGAAATAGTTGGCGAGGTCGAGCTTGGTCACCGGCGCGCCGTCGCCGGCGTCGGGCCACAATGCCTTGTCGGGATGGGAGATGGTGACACCCATCACCTCGCCGGATGGTTTCCCTGCTGATCGCCCTTTCGCCATCGGCTTCACCACGTTGGTTACGACCGGCCGCTCGGCCTCGACCTCATGCGCCGGCTTGTCCCGGCGCAGGCCTTTGAACGCCGCCTGGCGGATATTCTGAGCGTCGGTCCAGCCGGCGAACTCGATCTCGGCGACCAGTTCGGGCTTCAGCCAGTGCACGTCGCGGGTCTTCTTCGGCGCATTCTTGCCGCCGAACGGGCTGGTGTCTGATGCCGCCGCCTTCAGCGCCGGCATGATGCGGCGGACGGTGTCCTGGCCGAAGCCGGTGCCGACGATGCCGACGAAGGCGAGATGATCGTCGCGATAGACCCCGGCTATCAGCGAGCGGAATTTGCCGTTGGTGGTCTTCCAGCCGCCGATCACGACCTCCTGGCCGGCGCGGATTTTCGTCTTGGTCCAGTCGTCGGAGCGGCCGGAGCGATAGGCGCCGTCGAGCCGCTTGGAGACGATGCCTTCCAGGCCGAGCTTGCGCGCCGAATCCAGCACGGCATCGCCGCGCTCCTCGAAATGCTCGACATAGCGGACCAGGGGATTGCTGCCCTTGCGCGCCGCGAGCAGCGCCTTCAGCCGCACCTTGCGCTCGGTGAGCGGCAGCAGGCGGAGATCCTCCTTGCCGGCAAACAGCAGGTCGAACGCGAAGAAGATCAGCTGGTCCGTCTTGCCGTCCGACAACGCTGCCTGCAGCGTCGAGAAATGCGGCGTGCCGTTCTTGTCGAGCGCGACGATCTCGCCGTCGATCAGGGCATCCGGCAGCTTGCCGGCCTCCTTCACGATGGCGCCGAACTTGTCGGACCAGTCGAGCCCCTTGCGGGTCTTCAGCACAGCCTCGCCATCCTCGATCCGCAGCTGCACGCGGTAGCCGTCGAACTTGATCTCGTGGCACCAGCCCGCAGCATTCGGCGGACTCTCGACCGCGGCGCAAAGCTGCGGCGAGACGAAGTTCGGCATGTCGGACACCGGCTTCGGCTTCGCGTTCGGCGGCGCCTTCAACTTTGCCTTCAGTTTTTCTTTGGGCGCCGGCGCCTTGGTCTTCGCGCGCGCGTCCGCGGTCACGCCGTGATTGGACTGCCAGACCGCATCCGCCTTGGCCCTGCCGTTCCCCTTGGCCAGCATGAACGGCTTCGGCGCCCGGCCCTTGCCGGCCGCGATCTCTGCCATCGAGCGGCCGGAGGCGACCGAGCGGTCCTCGTCGAGGATCGCCTCGCCATTGCCCTCGACGGCGTACTCGTCGCGGTGCTTGATCAACAGCCAGTTGGTGCGCTTGCCTCCGAAGCGGTCGCTCTTCATCCGCACCAGCACCCAACTGCCGTGCAGCTTGTCGCCATGCAGCGTGAATTTCAGGTCGCCCTTCTTGAAGCCGCGCTCGGGATCGTCAGACTCCCAGGTGCCGCGATCCCACAGCTGCACGGTGCCGCCGCCATACTGGCCTCGGGAATGGTGCCTTCGAAATCGCCATAGTCGAGCGGATGATCCTCGACCTCGACCGCGAGGCGCTTGTCATGCGGATCGAGCGAGGGCCCGCGCGTCACCGCCCAGGACTTGAAGACGCCGTCGAACTCCAGCCTGAAATCATAATGCAGCCGGGTCGCGTCGTGCTTCTGGATCACGAAGCGCCGCTGCTTCGCTGGTGCGACCTTGACGTCGCCCGACGGCTCATTGGTCTTCTCGAAGTCGCGCTTCTTGCGATAGGTGGTGAGATTTCTCAGCGACACGTGCAGGCCTCGGCGCAAATGGCGGCCGCCGCGGGCGCGCGGCCGTCAGGAACCAAAACCTACGGTATCCGTTCAAGTTCCAAACTCAAGCTGTTTGGAGACGATCATGGCCGCTCCCCGCGCCTACTGGAAAGGCACGCTCAAACTCTCGCTGGTGTCTTGCCCGGTGGCGCTCTATCCGGCCTCGACCACGGTCGAGAAAACCCGCTTCCACATGATCAACCGGGAGACCGGCAACCGGCTGAAGCAGCAGATGGTCGATACCGAGACCGGCGATATCGTCGACGGCGACCAGAAGGGCCGTGGCTACGAGGTGAGCAAGGGCAAATATGTCGAGATCGAGAAGGACGAGCTCGAGGCGGTGCAGATCGAGAGCAACCATACCATCGATATCGACAGTTTCGTGCCCGAGGGCGAGATCGACAAGCGCTATCTCGACCATCCCTATTACATCCGGCCCGATGGCAAGGCCGGCGTCGATGCCTTCGCCGTGATCCGCGACGCCATGAAGGACCAGGACCGCGTCGCGCTGGCGCGCATCGTCCTGACCAACCGCGAGCACGTGATCGCGATCGAACCGCTCGACAAGGGCATGCTCGGCACCACCCTGCGCTACCCCTACGAGGTGCGCGATGCCGACGATTATTTCGACGACATCAAGAGCCCGAAGGTGACCAAGGACATGATCGAGCTCGCCGGCCACATCCTCGACAGCAAGGCCGCGCATTTCGATCCGTCGAAATTCAAGGACGAGTATGAGACCGCGCTCAAGGCCCTGGTCCGCCGCAAGGCCGCCGGCAAGCCGATCAAGGCGGCCGAGCGCGAGGAGAAGCCGAGCAATGTGGTGAGCCTGATGGACGCCTTGAAGCAGAGCTTGAAGGACCGGAAAGGTGGCGCGCGGCGTTCCACGGCGCGCCGGCCGACCTCGCATCGTCGTGCTGCCAAGAAGGCGCACAGGTCGAGCGCGCGGTCGCGGAAGGCGGGCTAATCCCTCTCCACGTCATTGCGAGCCACCCGGTCGGCGCGCAGCGCCGCCGGATGACAGGCTCCGCGAAGCAATCCATCTCTCCGCGCGCTTGGAGGGATGGATTGCTTCGTCGCTTCGCTCCTCGCAATGACGGGGCGATAGATGTTACCGCTTCTTCGCAGCCTTGCGCTTCTTGGCCGTCTTCCTCTTCTTCGCCGTCTTCTTGGACGCCTTCTTCGGCACCTTGCGGCCCTTGGCGCGCGCCTCCGACAGGCCGATCGCGATCGCCTGCTTGCGGCTCTTCACCTTCTTCTTCGAGCGGCCGCTGCGCAGCGTCCCGGCCTTGCGCTTCTTCATCACACGCTCGACATCGCTTGATGCCTTCCGCGAGTATTTTCTTGCCATGGCTTCTCTCCCGGTAAGGGAGAACAAGCCTCGATCTGAGCGAAGGTTCCGAAGCTAATCCGCCGCGCGCAGCCGATAGCCGATGCCGGTCTCGGTCAGCACGAATTGCGGGCGCTCGGGATCGGCCTCGATCTTCTGACGGAGCTGGCGCACATAGACGCGCAGATATTGCGCGTCGGTCAATTCGTCCCACAATTCCTTCAAGAGGAAGCGGTGGGTCAGCACCTTGCCGGCATGCTGCACCAGCACGCGCAGCAGGTCATACTCCTTCGGCGACAGCTTGATCTCGCGGTCAGCGACCTTGACGATCCGGCGCACCAGATCGACCGAGAGATCGCCGGAGCGGAACACCGGCCGCTCGCCCTGCACCTGCAGCTGGTGGCGCAGCGCCGCGCGCAGCCGCGCCAGCAATTCATCCATGCCGAACGGTTTTGTCAGATAGTCGTCGGCGCCGAGATCGAGCGCCTGCACCTTGCCGGCCTCGTCGCCGCGGCTCGACAGCACCACGACCGGAACGCTCTCGTTGCGGCCGCGGATCATGCGCAGGAGGTCATGGCCCTGGATGTCGGGCAGTCCGAGATCGAGGATGATCAGCGCCGGCTCCTCGCCAAGCATCTCCAGCGCGATCTTGCCGTTTGACGCTTCGAGGATGTCGTAGCCCTGCGTGCTCAGTCCCATCCGCAGCAGCTTGCGGATCGGCGGCTCGTCGTCGATGACCAGGACCTTGATCGGCGTCGCGTTCATGCAGCAGTGTCCAGCGCGTTGGTGTCGGCCGGGATCGGCAGGCGGATGGTGATGACGGCGCCGCTCCGGTCGGAGCGGTTGGCCGCCGCGATCGTGCCGCGCATCGCCTCGACGAAGCCGCGCGAGATCGCCAGGCCGAGGCCGGTGCCGGGGCGAACATGATCGCCCTTCTCGGCGCGATAGAACTTGTCGAACACGCTTTCGAGCTCGGCGGCCGGAATGCCGTTGCCTTCATCGAGGATCTGCAGCGCGATGGTGTCGCGGTCGCGCGCGCCACGGATCGAGATCGTGGTATCCGAGGGGGCGTATTTGGCGGCGTTGTCGAGCAGGTTGAACAGCACCTGCTCGAACAGCACGGCGTCGAGCTCCAGCATCGGCAAATCGGCCGCAAGCTCAAGCGACACCCGGTGATGCACCAGGATCTTGGCGGCACGGCGCAGCGCGCTGCCGACGATTTCGCCGACATCGTGCCGCGCCGTGTTCGGCACGATGGCGCCGGATTCCAGCTTGGTCATATCAAGGAGATTGGCGATGAAGCGATTGAGCCGCTCGGACTCGTCGATCACGGTGGCAAGCAGATCGTGCTTCTGGGCGTCGCTGAGGTTCGTCCCGAGATCGCGCAGCGCCGAGGCCGACCCGAGCACCGAGGCCAGCGGCGTCTTGAGGTCGTGCGAGATCGAGGTCAACAGCGCGCCGCGCAGCCGGTCGGATTCCACCGTGCGCTTGACGCGGTCCATGTCCTCGACCAGCAGCACGCGCTCGATCGCGAGCGCCCCCTGGTCGACCAGCGCATCGAGCAGCCGGCGCTGGTCGGGCGTCAGCAACGGTCCGGTGCGGTCGTCGTCGATGCCGATGACGCCGATCGGGCCGCGGCCGGTGCGCATCGGCAGGAACAGCCTTTTGCCACCGGGCAGCGTGTCGGAGCCGCGGCCGGCCGGGCGGTCGTTGCCCCAGGCCCAATTGGCAGCGGCAAGATCGGCCTGATCGAGCTGATCCTCGGGCGGATAGCCGCTCTTGACGGTCAGCATCCCGTCCTCCGGCAGCAGCAGCACCACGCGCACCTTGAGCATCAGCGCGATCTGGTAGGCTGTCGCCCAGAGCACGTCGTCGAGCGTCGCGGTGCCGGCGAGCTTGCGGCTGAAAGCGTAGAGCGATTCGGTGGTGCGGACGCGGCCGATCGCGGTGTCGGCCTGGGTGCGCACCCGCGCCGCGACGTTGGAGACCAGGAGCGCGATCAGCATGAAGAAGAAGAACGCCGCGACATTGGTCGGGTCGGTGATCGTGAAGGTGTAGACCGGCGGCAGGAAGAAGAAATTGTAGCACAGCGAGGCGGCGACGCTGGCCAGCAGCGACGGCCACAGGCCGTAGCGCGCCGCCGCGCCGACCACTACGGTGATGAAGACGAGGTCGACATTCTCGATGCCGAAGACCGGCTGGATCAGCTTGGCCGCGCCGAGCCCGATCGCCGTCAGCAGCAGCGCCATCAGGTAGGGCCGCGGATTGAACGGCTCCTGCCGCTGCGCGGTCTGCACTGCGGCCTTGCCGACCGGCAGCTCGTCGCCGGCGATCACGTTGACACTGATATTGCCGGCGCGGCGCACCAGATCGTGCACCACGGAGCCGTGGGTCAGCTCGAACCAGCGCGAGCGCGTCGACTTGCCGATGATGATCTGGGTGACGTTGTTGGCCTGGGCGAAATTGATGACGTCGTCGGCGATGCGGCGGCCGACGCCGGGAAGGGTCAGCGCCTCGCCGCCGAGCGATTCGGCAAGCCGCATGGTGTCGGCAAGCCGGTCGCGCTGCTCGTCGCTCAGTTGCAGGCTGCGCCGCGTCTCGATGCTGACGGCGGTCCATTGCGCATGCAGCCGGTCGGCCAGGCGCTTGGTGTAGCGCACGAGGCCGGCCGCGCGAGGGTCCTCGCTCAGGCAAACGAGGATGCGCTCGCCTGCGGCCCAGGGCCCCTGGATCGCGTTGGCCTGCATGTGATTGAGCAGCTGCTCGTCGACCCGCTCGGCGGTGCGGCGCAACGCCAGCTCGCGCAGCGCGGTCAGGTTGCCGGGCGAGAAATAGTGCTCCAGCGCCCGCTCGGCCTGCTTGGGCACATAGACCTTGCCCTCCTTCAGCCGCTGGATCAGGTCGTCGGGCGTGAGGTCGATCAGCTCGATGGCATCGGCGCGATCGACCACCGAGTCGGGGACAGTCTCCCGCACCCGCACATGGGTGATCTGCGCGACGACGTCGTTGAGGCTCTCGATGTGCTGGATGTTGATCGCGGTGTAGACGTCGATGCCGTGCGACAGCAGCTCCTCGACATCGAGATAGCGCTTCGGGTGCCGGCTGCCCGGCGCATTGGTATGGGCAAGCTCGTCGACCAGCGCGAGCTGGGGCCGCCGCGCGATCACGGCGTCGAGGTCCATCTCCTCCAGCGTCTGGTCGCGATAGGCCAGCCGCTTGCGCGGTATCACCTCGAGGCCTTTCAGCAGCGCCTCGGTCTCCATCCGGCCGTGGGTTTCGACGACACCGACCACGACGTCGACGCCCGCCTTGAGGCGGGCGTGGGCGCTCGAGAGCATCTCATAGGTCTTGCCGACGCCGGGGGCGGCGCCGATGAAGATCTTCAGCCGCCCCGAGCGATCGGTCTCCCGGCGCGCCGCTTCCAGCAGCGCATCCGGCGAGGGTCGTTTATGGGGGTCACGCTGATTGGCCATACCGCAATATAGTCATCCTGCGAGAGCGGGCCTACTCCCCTATTTCGCCTTGGCTGCGTCGAGCGCCAGGTTGAGCGCAAGAACGTTAACGCGGGGCTCGCCGATCACGCCGGCGAAGCGGCCCTGCGTGTTCCGTGTCACCAGCTCACGCACCGCATCTTCGGACATGCTGCGCGCCTTGGCCACTCGCGGCACCTGGAACAGCGCTGCGTCCGGCGAGATGTCCGGATCGAGCCCGCTTGCCGAGGTGGTGACGAGATCGACCGGCACGCTGGCGGTCGGGTTTTCCGCCTTCAGCTTCTCGACATCCTCCTTGACCCGGTCGTTCAACGCCTTGCTGGTCGGGCCGAGATTGGAGCCGCCGGAATTCGCCGCGTTATAGGGGGCCGGAACGGTCTTCGTGGAATCGTTCGGATCGGGCGCGACCGTCGCCGACGCCGGCCGTGGAAATATTTCTCCTCCTTGAACTCCTGCCCGATCAGGGCGGAGCCGACCACCTTGCCGTCCTGCTCGATCAGGCTGCCTTGCGCCTGCTTCGGAAAGATGACGCCGGCGATCGCCGTCATGGCGAGCGGATAGGCAAAGCCCGTGATCGCGGTCAGCAGGACCAGCACGAGGATGGCGGGACGAATTTCTCTCAGCATGATAACTCTCCTAAGTCTCCTTCGTCATTGCGAGCGAAGCGAAGCAATCCATGGATCGGCACAAAGGATGGATGGATTGCTTCGTCGCTTTGCTCCTCGCAATGACGGTTACGGGGTTAAGCCAGGCCCAAGGCGGCGACGATGAGGTCGATCGCCTTGATGCCGATGAACGGGATGATGATGCCGCCGAGCCCATAGATCATCAGGTTACGGCCGAGCAGCGCGCCGGCGCCGACTGCGCGATACTTGACGCCCTTCAGCGCCAGGGGAATCAGCGCGATGATGATCAGCGCGTTGAAGATGATCGCCGACAAGATCGCGCTCTGCGGGCTGGCCAGATGCATGACGTTCAGCACCTGAAGCTGCGGATAGAACGCGAGGAACATCGCCGGGATGATCGCAAAGTATTTTGCGACGTCGTTGGCGATCGAGAACGTGGTCAGCGCGCCGCGGGTCATCAACAGCTGCTTGCCGATCTCGACCACCTCGATCAGCTTGGTCGGGTTGGAATCGAGGTCGACCATGTTGCCGGCCTCGCGGGCGGCCTGGGTGCCGGTGTTCATGGCGACACCGACGTCGGCCTGCGCGAGCGCCGGCGCATCATTGGTGCCGTCGCCGCACATCGCGACCAGCTTGCCCTTGGACTGCTCGTCGCGGATCAGCTTGAGCTTGTCCTCGGGGGTTGCCTGGGCCAGGAAGTCGTCGACGCCCGCCTCGGCCGCGATCGCGGCCGCGGTCATCGGGTTGTCGCCGGTGATCATCACGGTGCGGATGCCCATCCGGCGCAATTCGGCAAAGCGCTCGCGGATGCCGCCCTTGACGATGTCCTTGAGGTGCACGACGCCGAGCAGCTTGCCGTCCTTGGCCACCGCCAGCGGCGTGCCGCCGGCCTTGGCGATCTCGTCGGCAATGGCCTGGATCTCGCGCGCTTCGGCGCTCATCGTCGCCGCGACGGCGCGGACGGTATTGCCGGAAGCAACCGCACGCGGCGCGCCGCCGTCGACATAGGCAAGGATAGCGTCCACCGCGCCCTTGCGGACTGAGGACGCGCCGGCATCGATGCCGCTCATCCGGGTCTGCGCGGTGAACGGCACGAAGGTCGCGGCAAGCTCGTGCATGTCGCGGCCGCGGATGCCGTACTTCTCCTTGGCGAGCACCACGATCGAACGCCCCTCCGGCGTTTCGTCGGCCAGCGAGGCGAGCTGCGCCGCGTCGGCGAGGTCCTGCTCGGAGACGCCGCGGATCGGGCGGAACGCGGTGGCCTGGCGGTTACCGAGCGTGATGGTGCCGGTCTTGTCGAGCAGCAGCGTATCGACGTCGCCGGCGGCTTCGACCGCGCGGCCGGACATCGCCAGCACGTTGAAACGCACCAGACGGTCCATGCCGGCGATACCGATCGCCGACAGCAGCGCGCCGATCGTGGTCGGGATCAGCGTGACGAACAGCGCCACCAGCACCACGACGGAGATCGAGCCGCCGGCGTAGGCCGCATAGCTCGGGATCGTCACGGTCGCGAACACGAAGATGATGGTGAGGCCCGCCAGCAGGATGTTGAGCGCAATCTCGTTCGGCGTCTTCTGCCGCTCGGCGCCCTCGACCAGCTTGATCATGCGGTCGATGAAGGTCGAGCCTTGAGCTGCGGTGATACGGACACGGATCCAGTCCGACAGCACCTGGGTGCCGCCGGTGACCGCCGACCGGTCGCCGCCGGATTCGCGGATCACGGGCGCAGACTCGCCGGTGATGGCGGCCTCGTTGACCGACGCGACGCCTTCGATCACCTCGCCGTCGGACGGGATGTTGTCGCCGGCCTCGACCAGCACGATGTCGCCGACCTTCAGCGAGGTGCCGGGCACCATGCGATAGGTCCGGTCGGTGCCGGTCAGGAGCTTGGCCTGGCTCTCGGTGCGGGTCTTCTTCAGCGACTCCGCTTGCGCCTTGCCGCGGCCTTCGGCGACCGCCTCGGCGAAGTTGGCGAACAGCACCGTGAACCAGAGCCAAAGGATGATCTGGAAGGTGAAGCCGAGATTGGCGTTGCCGGTGACGAGGTCGCGCACGAAGATCAGGGTGGTCAGCGCCGCCACGACCTCGACCACGAACATCACCGGGTTCTTCGCCATCAACCGCGGATCGAGCTTGACGAACGCCGACTTGATCGCCGGCACCAGGATCTTCGGGTCGAGCATGGTCGACGCCGTCACCTGCTTCTGCAGTCTTGTGGTTTCCATGGATGTCACTCCGGACATATCTGATCAAAACAGGGTGCTGGCGTTCATCGCGAGGTGCTCGACGATCGGCCCGAGCGCCAGCGCCGGGAAGAAGGTCAGACCGCCGATGATCAGGATCACGCCGATGACGAGGCCGACGAACAGCCCGCCGGTGGTCGGGAAGGTGCCCGCCGAGGCCGGGATCGACTTCTTCTCGACCAGCGAGCCTGCGATCGCCATCGCCGGCACGATCATGAAGAAGCGGCCGACGAACATCGCCATCGCGAGCGTCAGATTGTAGAACAGGGTGTTGCCGGTGAGGCCCGCGAAGGCCGAACCGTTGTTGCCGGTCGCCGAGGTGAAGGCATAGAGCACTTCGGTGAAGCCGTGCGGGCCGGCATTGGCCATCGAGGCCACCGCCGATGGCAGCACCACGCCGACCGCGGTCCAGCCGAGATACATCAGCGGCAGCACCAGGATCGCGAGCATCGCCATCTTGACCTCGCGCGCCTCGATCTTCTTGCCGACATATTCCGGGGTGCGGCCGACCATCAGGCCGGCGACGAAGATCGCCAGCACGACGAACAGCAGCATGCCGTAGAAACCTGCACCGACGCCGCCGATGATGACTTCGCCGAGCTGCATGTTGATCAGCGGGATCATGCCGCCGAGCGCGGTGAAGCTGTCATGCATGGCGTTGACCGCACCACACGATGCGGCGGTGGTGACGACGGCGAACAGCGAGGACGCGACGATGCCGAAGCGGACCTCCTTGCCCTCCATGTTGCCGCCGGTCAGATCGAAGGCATGCAGGATGGAAGTGCCGTTGGCTTCCGCCCAATAGGTGACGGCGACGCCGGCGACGAACAGCACGCCCATCACGGCGAAGATCGCCCAGCCCTGGCGTTGATTGCCGACCATACGACCGAACACATTGGTCAGCGCGGCGCCCAGCGCGAAGATCGAGATCATCTGCACGAGGTTCGACAGCGCGGTCGGGTTCTCGAACGGATGCGCGGCGTTGGCGTTGAAGAAGCCGCCGCCATTGGTGCCGAGCATCTTGATCGCGACCTGCGAGGCGACAGGCCCGAGCGCGATGGTCTGCTTGCCGCCTTCCAGCGTGGCGGCATCGACATAAGCGCCGAGCGCCTGCGGCATGCCCTGCCAGACCAGGAACAGCGTGTAGACGATGCAGATCGGCAGCAGCACATAGAGCGTGCAGCGCGTCACATCGACCCAGAAATTGCCGACCGTGCGCATCGACGAACGGGTGAAGCCGCGGATCAGCGCCATCGCGAGCGCGATGCCGGTCGCCGCCGACAGGAAGTTCTGGTGGGTCAGGCCCAGCATCTGGACCAGATAGGACAGCGTGCTCTCGCCGCCGTAGTTCTGCCAGTTGGTGTTGGTGATGAAGGAGATCGCGGTGTTGAAGGAGAGATCCTCGGCAACCGCCGTCTGTCCGGCCGGGTTGAACGGCAGCACTGCCTGCAGCCGCATCAGGCCGTAGATCAGGGCGAAGCCGCCGACATGGAACAGCAGCATGGCGACGGTATAGGTCAGCCAGTGCTGTTCGCGCCGTTCGTCGACGCCGCCAACCCAGTAGATGCCGCGCTCGACCGGGCGCAGCACCGGGGAGAGGAAGGTGCGCTCGCCGTTGAACACGCGGGTCATGTACCAGCCGAGCGGTTTGACCAGCGCGATCACAACAGCGCAAAACAGAAGTATTTGAATCCAGCCGATGACGGTCATCGCGTCAAACCTTTCGAATGGGAGCGAAGCGCAGCAGCGACGCGAACATGCCGAGCAACAGCCCGGTCAGCGCCGCGTCGGCCAACAGAATCGTGCAAAGCGCAGACATCGCGGGCCGCCTAGAAGCGTTCGGGCCGCAGCAATGCGTAAGTGAGGTAGAACAACAGGCCGAGCGAAACGAGGCCGGCGAGCGAGTAATCGAAGATCATCGCCGCCTCCGTTACAGCCGTTCGCAGGCGTAGGCGTAGCCGATGCCGGCCGCGAAGAAGCCGATCGCCAGCGCCGCCATAAGAATGTCCATCATGAGAGACTCCTTTGCATCCGAGGGGCGCGGGCGACCGTATAAGCGCTCCGCACCGGATCGCCGTGAGGTGCCATCCGGGGCATAGGTTTTCGAGAGGTGGCGCATAAGGACGTTATAGGAATCGTATAAGTGCCGAGCCGCTCTGCGCTGTCGTCCTGACGTGGCAACGAATCCCGATAGGTTGTGCAAACGCTTTCGCTTGCTTCCACCCTCCCCTGGAGGGGGAGGGTCGGTTCGCATGCAGCGAAGCGGAATGCGAAACGGGGTGGGGTGATCTCTTAACACGGGCACTGTTGGACGCGGAGGGACCGTCACCCCACCCCGCTTCGCATCGCTGACGCGATGTGAAGCGACCCTCCCCCTCCAGGGGAGGGTAAGAACGGCGCCGGTTCCATCTTTATGGAATCCCTATATCTCCGACCCTCCCCTCATCTCGTTTTCAAATGGCGGTCCGGCCATT
>NZ_LFLZ01000024.1 GCF_001189845.1 Bradyrhizobium tropiciagri | reverse complement strand
TCGGAAGATGCGATCCGGGTGGGGGCTTCCTCCACCATATGACGCGTGGAGAGACCCCACCCCAACCCTCCCCCGCAAGCGGGAGAGGGAGTGCACTACCGTCGCGATGACGGCTTAACCCGATCTCACCGCACCTTATCGCCGGGTTCCTTTGCAGCGCGGAAATAAACCGCGCGACTTGTGATCTGGTTCACATAGGGCGCCGCGCGCCCGTGCTTCCTTTGAGAAGGGCATCCCGAGGTCGCCATGATCTACAGCGGTTTTGAGATCAAGTCGTTTGAAGTGGGGAAGGGGCAATGGCACGCCAGGATTCAACGGGTCGATCAAAGGCCGGTCGTCATCGATGGCATGCCGTTTCCGATGCTCGACATCGGCTTTGCGTGGTCCGATCCGGATGCGGCGATCGCCGACGCGAAGCAAACTATCGACCGGTTCCCACAGCGCTATGGCATGACGATGCCGGCAACCGAAGCGTCGGTGTGACCGGCAACGTGGTGCTCGCCGTGGTCCCGCAATGCGAGCCGGATCCGGTCTGGCCGGCGCAGGTCCGCACCAGCTGCCCGGAATGCGCCGCCCGGCTATCGCTGCTGCGCGTCATTCCCGGTCGTGCCGCCGAATACTGGACTATGCGCTGCGACGGCTGCGGCGGGATCCATCTCGACATCGTCGACCTGCCGCGCGCGTAACTCTCGCCGCGTTCTCCGTGTAACCTCTCCCGCTTGCGGGGGAGGTCGGTGCGCACAGCGCGCCGGGTGGGGGCCATCTCCGCGATACGACTCGCGGAGATAGCCACCACCCCAACCCTCCCCCGCAAGCGGGGGAGGGAGCTGAGTTCCGATGCGGGCGCATCGCGACTGATAAAGTCAGCAGACTCTGCTGACACCCTGCTGTCAGCAGCATCGCCTGCGCCTAGATCAAGCCGCCATTTGCCCTTTTCTCGCTGCCGGACTCGTCCCATATTCCGGCCATGGCGAAGACACCGAACACCCCGAAAAAGCCCGGCAAAACCCCAAAATCCAAAGCACACCGGCCCGAGGTCCAACCGATCGGCCCGGCGCTGGCTGAATTGCTCAATCCCGCGATCAATCGCGGCGATGCCGGCATGGGTTCGGGCACCGGCCTGCAGCCGCCGCCGGACAATTCCTGGGACCGCCGCGCCGGCGGCGAGGCCGCAGCGCACCGCGCGCGGGCGTCGACGCGCGAGACCAGCGAGGGTGTCGCCAGGCGCGATGCCACAGGCCTCGAGGAGGCCCCGCAGGCCAATTACGGCACCTCGGCCACCATCCCGACGCTCGATCCGGAACTGGCGCGGCAGCTCGGCCTGCCGACCGCCGAGGACGATGACGAGGCCCTCGCCCGTCCGCCGCGCAGCAAGATGGAGGCACTCGGCGTCAAGGCCACCGCCGACGCGCTGGAAAACCTGATCCGCGACGGCCGCCCGGAGTTCCGCAAGGACGACGGCTCGATGCGGGTGTGGACCCCACACCGGCCGCCGCGTCCGGAGAAATCCGAAGGCGGCGTGCGGTTCGAGATCAAATCGTCCTACGAGCCGAAGGGCGACCAGCCGACCGCGATCGCGGAGCTGGTCGAAGGCATCGAGCGCAACGACCGCACCCAGGTGCTGCTCGGCGTCACCGGCTCGGGCAAGACCTACACCATGGCCAAGGTGATCGAGGCGACGCAGCGCCCGGCGCTGATCCTGGCGCCGAACAAGACGCTGGCTGCCCAGCTCTATGGCGAGTTCAAGAGCTTCTTCCCCGACAACGCGGTCGAGTATTTCGTCTCGTATTACGACTATTACCAGCCGGAAGCCTACGTCCCGCGCACCGACACCTATATCGAGAAGGATTCCTCGATCAACGAGCAGATCGACCGCATGCGCCACTCGGCGACGCGCGCGCTGCTCGAGCGCGATGACGTCATCATCGTCGCTTCGGTGTCCTGCATCTACGGTATCGGCTCGGTCGAGACCTACACCGCGATGACCTTCGCGCTGAAGAAGGGCGAGCGCATCGACCAGCGGCAATTGATCGCCGACCTGGTCGCGCTGCAATACAAGCGCACCCAGGCCGACTTTACCCGCGGCACCTTCCGCGTCCGCGGCGACGTCATCGACATCTTCCCGGCGCACTATGAGGACCGCGCCTGGCGCGTGAACCTGTTCGGCGACACCATCGAGACCATCGAGGAGTTCGATCCGCTCACCGGCCACAAGCAGGACGAGCTCGAATTCATCAAGATGTACGCCAATTCGCACTATGTGACGCCGCGCCCGACCTTGGTGCAGGCGATCAAGTCGATCAAATCGGAGTTGAAGATCCGGCTCGACCAGCTCAACGACCAGGGCCGGCTGCTGGAAGCGCAGCGACTCGAGCAACGCACCACCTTCGACCTCGAGATGATGGAAGCGACCGGCAGCTGCGCCGGCATCGAGAACTATTCGCGCTACCTTACCGGCCGCCGCCCCGGCGAGCCGCCGCCGACGCTGTTCGAATATGTGCCCGACAACGCGCTGGTATTCGCCGACGAGAGCCACGTCACCGTGCCGCAGATCGGCGGCATGTTCCGCGGCGACTTCCGCCGCAAGGCGACGTTGGCCGAATACGGCTTCCGCCTGCCCTCCTGCATGGACAACCGCCCGCTTCGCTTCGAGGAATGGGACATGATGCGGCCGCAGACCGTCGCGGTGTCGGCGACGCCGAGCGGCTGGGAGCTGAACGAAAGCGGCGGCGTGTTCGTCGAGCAGGTGATCCGCCCGACCGGGTTGATCGATCCGCCGGTGGACATCCGTCCGGCCCGCACCCAGGTCGACGATCTCGTCGGCGAGGTGCGCGCGACGGCCGCGGCCGGCTATCGCTCGCTGGTCACGGTGCTCACCAAGCGGATGGCCGAAGACCTCACCGAATATCTTCACGAGCAGGGCATCCGGGTCCGCTACATGCACAGCGATATCGACACCATCGAGCGGATCGAGATCATCCGCGACCTTCGCCTCGGCGCGTTCGACGCGCTGGTCGGCATCAACCTGTTGCGCGAAGGCCTCGACATTCCCGAATGCGCGCTGGTCGCGATCCTCGACGCCGACAAGGAAGGTTTTCTGCGCAGCGAGACCTCGCTGATCCAGACCATCGGCCGCGCCGCGCGCAACGTGGACGGCAAGGTGATCCTTTATGCCGACGGGATGACCGGCTCGATGGAGCGGGCGATCGCGGAGACCAATCGGCGCCGCGAGAAGCAGGTCGAGTACAACGAGGCCCACGGCATCACGCCGGAGAGCGTCAAGAAGTCGATCGGCGACATCCTCAACTCGGTCTACGAGCGCGACCACGTGCTGGTCGAGATCGGCGACGGCGGCATGGCTGATGACGTCATCAGCATCGGACACAATTTCGAGGCCGTTCTCAGCGACCTCGAAACCAGGATGCGCGAGGCCGCCGCCGATCTGAACTTCGAGGAGGCCGCCCGCCTGCGCGACGAGGTCAAGCGACTGCGCGCCACCGAGATGGCCGTGGTCGACGACCCCACCGCCAAGCAGCGCAACGTGCAGAAGCAGGCCGGCGCCTATGCCGGCACCAGGAAATACGGTGATGCCGCCAATCTGCCGGTCAGCGCGCTGAAGAACAAGTCGGCACAGACCTCGCTCAAGGCGGGCCGCACCGGCAAGTCCGGCTCACGCGTGCACAAGCCCGATCTCGACGAGATGCACGGCCCGGAATCGCTGCCGTTCCGCCCGGGCGGCGCGCTGCCGGCAAAACCGTTCGGCACCACCAGCCGCATCATCCAGCCGACGGACTCGCGGCAGTCGGGGCCGGAGTTCGGCCCGTCGCCGCGGTCGAGCGGTGGGGCACCGGGCAAGCGGGGCGGGTGGAAGAAGCGGTAGGGCACGACGCGCGCCGAGTTTCTCAGCTCTGTTGATCGGCCCTATCGCCGGGCGACACGCGCTATGGCTGGACGAAGAACACTACATAGATCGCGAGGCCGATCGCCAGAAACGACGCCACGACGGCAAACCAGTTGTACTTGATACCGCGCGCCCAGATTGCGTTCTTCGCGAACAGCAGAACAAGCACAAGAAAGATCGCCGCGAAGATCTTGCCCCAAAACAGCTTCAGAAGGTGTAAGTCCGCGAATGACATCCACGCCCCGGAAGATGGCTTTGGCTGAAGCCGCGGGCTATCGTTGATGCGGGTTGTTATCACGACAAGGGCCGTCGTGGAAACGGAGGTCGCACCCGCGGCGCCACATCAGGCGACATCGAACGCCGCATGGTAGCTAACATCGCCTTTCGGCGCGTCGCCTTTCAGGACGCGGCGCTGGAAGTATCGACTCGGCTCACCGATCGGCGGTGATGCGCAAGCTCAGCCTGCACTCACCACTGCAACCGCCAGCAGCGACATCATGATCATCGTGGTCATCAGCTGCAGAGAGACCGTGGGCTGACTCCGCCACTGCGCGATCTTCTCGGAAAACGACAGCTGCGCATCGAAGAACACCGGCGCGTAGGCGTGCGCGAGACGGTTCGGAAATCTCGCGGCGAGCCATGGCGTGATCCCGGCATAGACCAGCGAGGCGAGCACGACATAGATCGCGGCGCCATAGCGTTCGCCGACGATTTCCGGGGCGTCCATGATCTTCAGCACCAGCACGGCGGCGGCGAAGATCGGCAGGCCCTGGAGCATGGCGGTGAGCGCAAAGCCTTCCAGCCGGTTCTGCGCGGGTGACTTCGGTGCGGCGATGGCGTTCATGGCGGCGTTTCCTTGGCGATCGGGTGATCCGATGCCGCCAATCTAGCCCCGCGTGCCCGCCTGCGACGTGATGCGCGTCACGCCGGCAGCGGGCCGCGGCAGACATATTCCGATTTTCGGAATTTGACTTGACGCGGGACCCAACTCAGATGTTCAATGTGCGCGTCTCACCCGACACGAGGGGCGGGTCGCGATCGTCACGAACGCGGTGTGAGATGCGGTGGACGCGGAATGCGCAGTCGACGAATGCGCGTGAAGCGGACGGTGAAGTCGTGTGGTCCTGACGCCCTCATGGTAGGTGTCTCTCGAATTGCGCGGTGCGCGTTGCGGAGACGGTGACAACAAAGCCCAGTCTCGCCGGGGAGAGCACGAAGTAAGCCGCACTACCATCGCGCAGGGAAGGCCGGGATGTTTCCGGTTACACCTGTGGTCCTACCCCCGTGCTTTCTACCCATTGCACGGGGCCCATGGGTGCGATCGGCACCCGGTCTTCCCTGCGCCCTCTGTTCAGACGGAGGGCAAACGAAATGCAAAGCTCGGGCGAAACGCGCCGCGAGAATGCGAAGCTGTATCCCACACTCATCTGTCATCGCCCGGCTCGACCGGGCGATCCAGTACGCCGTGGCCTCTCGATTCAAGCACCACGGCCTCTGGAATACTGGATCACCCGCATGCACGGGTGATGACAGCGAGTGCGCTGTTTGACAGGTGAATCGGATTCCCATCGTCGTCCTGGCGAAAGCCAGGACCCATTACCCCAGATGTGCATTGTTGCGCGACGCTGGGGCCAGACTCCCTCAATAAGCTATAGCGGTGGTTATGGGTCCTGGCTTTCGCCAGGACGACATCGAAGATGTGGCGCCGTTGCACCCTACCCCGACCGCCGGTTGCTGGTGTTCTGGGTCAGATTGCCGTGCGCGGCCTGCTCGCGGATGTTGTGCTTTTCGTCGTCGCGATGACCCTTGGTGGTGTCGAGGGGAACGCCGGGGGTGCTGCCGGGGCCCTTGTGGCTCTTGTTGTCGTCGGGAACGGGCTGGATGGTCTTGGTTTTTGGTTTCGTCATCATCGTCTCCGTTACACAACAAGACAACGCCGCCCCCGCGGGCGCGTTCCGGAAACGCGACTTCACAATGGACCGTACCTTACAGCTTCTCCTGCTGCGAAGGCTGCGCCGGTTGCTGCTGGCGCTGACGTTCCTGCTCCTTGGCGTGATGGCGGCCGTAGAGGCATCCGGCGGCCGCGCCGAGCATGCCGTGATGGCCGGCATAGTGACCGGCGACACCGCCGACGACCGCGCCCTTGATGCAGCCCTTGGCGTCGGCGGGCGAAGTTGCGGCAAGCGCACTGACGGCAATAATGGATGCGATAAGAATGGATTTCATGATGCGGCTCCAATGGAATTGTCAGGCATCAACGGCCGAGCCACCCTGCCGGTTCCCGCCGCTTCGCCGCAGAAATGCGCTGCGCACAGCCCTCGATCATGCTCTAAATGCCGCCGCATTGCGGACAGTGTTTTGAAGATCATGCGGACATCACATATCGCCCTGCTCGCGCCGGCGCTTGGCGCAGCGATCCTGTTCGTCGCCAGCCAGTTCATCTCCAGCCTGTTCATCTCAAGCCCTGCCCGCGCAGAGGACAGCGACCGCGCGCTGCTCGCGACATTCTGCGCGAGCGCCAACATCAAGGGATCGACCTGCACGCGGGCGAAATCCTATCCCAGCGGCCGGGCGTGCGACGTCAAGCTGACCAAGGAGCGTTACGCCGGACGCTTCCTCGCCGCGGGCAGCGCGCTACTTGTCGTGAACTATGAAAGCGAGTGCGAGCCGCACGCGACCGATTTCGGCGGCGTCGCGCTGTTCGAGCAGGACGGCAAGGCCACCCGCTTTGCCACCCGTTTCTTGCGCTTCCTGCCCGGCGCGCAAGGCCACGACTGCATCGTTGTGGCCAAGGACACGCAGCAGGACGCGCTGGTCTGCACGGTCGGTCACATGGGCCAGGGCATCCTCGAAAGCGCGGTGGCGCGGATGGAGTTTGCCAGCAAGCCCGGCAAGGGGATCGCGATCACGCCGGACTTCCTGCTCCGGGCCGAGGATGCGGTCAGCGCCTATGGCGCCAACGTCGTGATGTGCAACGAGGGCCCGAAATATTTCGGTCTCTCCAACCTCGCCGCCGGCCCCCGCCGCAACACCGTCGCGGTCGACGTCGACTACGCCGACGACGAGACCATCCGCACCGCCTGCGGCGAGGGCTTTCCGAAGTCGAAGGAGCTCTATTACGACCTCCAGGCCGGCGAGGCCTTTGTGCCGGAGGGTTCGGAGAGGAAGAAGCGGTTCATCATCGACCTTATGACCGGCAAGGCCGCGCCGACGGAGTAGAGGCTGCGCCGGCCGATTAGCGCGCCGCGACAGCGAGCCGGCGCGATCTCACCGGCCGGCCCCGGAGGAGCTCAAGGCCTCGACCGGCGCCAGCGCCGGCTCACCGTCGCGCGGCGCGCGCTCTTGATTGGCTATTTGGTGGCAACCGGCATGACGGCGACAGCAAGCGGCACGGTGTTTCTCATCAGGAACTCCTGGTCGTGGATGCGTCGCCCGTGCGAGTCCAACCGGGGGTCCGCGCGGAGGTTTCATTAATTCGAGGTCACCTGCCGCCGCGCGTTTCACGTCTACGAGACGCGATCGGCGCGGCGCTGCCCGGCTCTCCCTGCAATGTGTGCCACAATGCACGCACTGGTTGTCGAACCTAATCGCGTTTCGCGCGTCAAACATGTGTTTGATTGTGGAACGCTTCGGTTCAGAATGTGGGCGAAGGCAGATCAAAGGCGAGTCGGATGGAACCGGCGGAGTCGATCATGGGCGAGGATTTGAACCGGCAACGCGTCCTGAACTTCCTCGATGTCTATTATGCCGGCGGCATCGAGGGCGCGCTCGAGCGCTGCAGCGACGACGTCGCGTTCCTTGCCAACGCCCCGATCGACATTCTCCCGCATATGGGCCAGCACCGCGGCAAAGCCGCGCTGCGCCAGATGTGGACGACGATCCACGAGCGCTATTCCGACATGCGCTATGAAGCGCCGATCGTGGTGGCCGAAGGCGACAAGGTCGCGGCGCAGCTCCGCGTGTTCTTCCGCAAGCGCACCAACCGGCGCGTGGTGCAGTTCGACGTCGCGGTGTTCTATACGCTGCGCGACGGCAAGATCACCGAGATCCGCGAGATCATCGACACATTCGACCTCGTCCAGCAGGTGCTGGAGCGTGATGTCGCGGCAGCGCTGACCGGACAGAACGCGGACTAGCTTCCCTGAAACTGCGGCAATGCATTCCGGCACCCCGCCCGGCAAATTCGCGACGACTGCGTTGAACCTCGAAGGCCGGCCGCTGACCTATCACTGGGCTTGTTGCGGTCGGGGCTGGAATCACCATGAAAGTCGCATTGCTCGCTGTGCTTGGCCTTGCACTGGGCGCCCTCGGCGGCGCCGCTCTCGGCATCGGAGCCGGGCTCACCTGGATCGGAATGGCCAGAACCTCAGGTCTCGACAGCGGAACGCTGGTGTTCTTCACCTTCATGCCGCTCGGCGCCGCGATCGGCGGCATCGGCGGTGCGCTGCTGTTCGCCGTGGTGGCGATCCGCGACGCCGAGATCGTGATCGAACGGCAGCCGGTGCGGCAGCGCGACCGCTGAATTGCGCTGGCCGGAGCGTCTTCGGACGACGTGGATGCCGGTTCGCGTCGAGAAAACGCGTCAAACTGGGATCTAGAACCCCCGTTCCGATTCCACCGGGACCGGGTTCTGCGTGCGGGCGGTCACATTCCGGTCAGATCCGGCGCAATTGTGCATTGCAAAAAAGTCATTTGCGTTTTGGCCGTTCCGCACTATTTCAGCCGGCAATAGCGATGTGCAGCAACCTGGCAAGGCGTCGGCGCTGACCGCCTGCCATTCGTTTGCTTTGAAAATCCAGTTTCAGGACGAGACCAAAATGACAGAGCATAGCCTCTGGCGTTTTTCGCGCGCATTGCATCGCGCGATCAACGAACGCCAGCTTGCAGACATCGAGCTCATGCTCGATGACGAGGTCGAATGGGCCATCTACGGGCCGATCGACCTGTTTTCCTTCTTCGGCTCGCGCCGCGGCAAGGCCGCCGTGCTCGAGGTGATCAGGCAGATCGGCGAGAACCTGCGGGTGCACCGCTTCGACCGGGAGTCGATCATGCTTGGCGTGGATTCCGCGGCCTCGATGCTGCGCTACTCGCTGACGGCGCTCGACTCCAACAAGCCGATCTCGCTCAGGATCGCGCATTTCGCGCGGTTCAAGGCCGGCAAGCTGACGAGCTTCCGCGTGCTGGTCGACAGCTTCGACCTGGTCGAGCAGACCGTCGGCTACCCGATCCATCTGCCGCGCATCGCGGTCTGACGGCTTCCTGATTTCACGCCTTCGTCATGTCCGGGGCGGCGCCTTCGTCAAGGCGCCCCGGCAGCCGCGGCCTGTTTTGCCAGCCCCGAACGGTCGCGCCCGGGCGGCGCGACGCGCCAACGCGCGCGCTGGTCCCGGACATGACGATCACGTGTCTATCACTTGCTTTCGCGATGCCGCTGCCGCAATTTTGCGCTACGGCAAATGCATGCTGCCGCTTTGGAATTTGCGGACTGGGAATGACTTCCACATTGCGATTTAGCTGGGCGAGGCTGCCGGTGCTGGCGGCCGGCTTCAGCGTGGCGATCACGTTTTCGGCCGGCGCCCAGAGCTCACCATGGCAGATCGCTCCCGCCGTCCAGGAGACTGCGAAAGACGCCGCAAAGGACACTCCGGCCGACAGCGCCGAGGCCGAAGAGGCGCCGCCGGCGGCCGACGCCAATGACGCCGACATCCTGAAGGACATCGACCAGAGCAAGCTCGACTGGAGCCAGCTCGACACCGATTCCACCAGCCTGCCCACGCTGGCGCCGAAGAGCGCGGCCAAGCGCGGCAGCGTCGCCGGCAACGATCCGTCCTGGACCACCAACAACAACGCCAACGGCTCGGCGGCGGTGTCGGTCAAGCAGTCGATCTCGCCGTTCCTCGACACTCGCGTCGGCGCCGACATGACGGTCGCCAAACCGGGTGCGACGACGGCGTCGGAGCAATTGTCGGAGCGGCTCGCCAATGGCGGCAGCCCGCCGCAATCCGGCGGCTCGGCCTGGGCTTCGATGTCCGCGCCCGGCGTGGCGTCGATCTGGGACAAGACCTCGGTCGAGGCGCGGGTCGATCCCGGCGCGACCAGAGCAAGGTCGGCACCTCCCTGAGCAAGTCGGTCCCGCTGTCGGAGCAATATTCGCTGACGCTGCAGGGCGGCTATAATTTGATCCAGCAGGGCGTGGTCCCGGTGCCCGGCATCATCGGCACCCCCTCGCACAGCTACGACACCGATCAGTCAGCACGGCTGTCCGTTACCGACACCGGCACCAGCATCACCGCAGGCCAGACGCTGTCGTCGACCTCCGACGACCGGTGGCTGCGCCGGATCGGCGCCGAGCAGAAGCTGTTCGACGGCGTCACCGTCTCGGGCTCGGTCGGCGAGACCGCCCAGGGCACGATCAACAAGAGCATCGGCGCCGGCTACAAGCACTCATGGTGAACGATCTGTTAGCCCTGTCGCGCTAATGATCAGGCATTGCCCCAACTTGGCCCAGATGCGGTCAAATTCGGCGGCACTGATAGGTCCGTAACTTCATCAATTCGTCGTGCGGGGGACAAGCCGCGCTTCGCTATTGCGAACCAGGGGAAAGCCGATGAACGCCACCAACCGTACCGAGGAAGCCACAGAGGCGACGTCCGAGGTCGACACCAACCTCGCTGCGGTCTCGGAAGTCGAAGCCGGCATCCGCGATTTCGTGCGCAACGATATTGCCTATCTGCGCCGGCCGGTGGCGAGCCCGGAGACCGCGCCGACCGACACCAACACCGATGCCACCGTCAGCAACGTCAACTCGCTGATCCAGCGCGTCGCCGGCACCTCGCTCGCCGAGATCGAGAAGCTGATCGGCGAGCTCGAGAGCCTGCGAGACCTGCTGCATGCCGAGGGCCAGCGCGTCCAGCGCGAGATCTCCGGCTATGCCCAGCTCAGCCAGGCCGCGATGAAGTCGACGCGGATGATCGCCGACAACGTCTCGCAGTGGAAGCGCGCCGCCGACGGCCTGCGCAACAGCTGATACTGATCAATTCAACAATCCGGCGCCGCCGCCTCCCGACCAGGAGGCGGCGGCTTCATTTTGCGTGGCGGATTCAACGCGGAACGTTTCGTTATTCAGCGCGGTGTAAACTCCGCGGCGTCAATTCTTGCAGAAGCCGATTTGAACTTTCGGTGCCGAGCCCGCGTCCAATCCGGAATTCGTGTCCGGACCGCGCCTGGCGCGGCATCCATTTGGAGAGAATTCATGCAGAGCGTCCGGCCGGATAACGCCGATCCCATTCCGCTGCGCCAGCCGCAGCAGGGCATCGGCACGATCATGATCCGGTTCATAGGCATCCTGGCCGCGGCGACCGTGGTGATGGTGCTGATCTGGAATCGCTAAGGGCATGCCCCAAGCCCGAAGGGCCGCGTTATCGCAAAGTGCGAAGCCGCCTTCCGAAGAGATGATGCCCAATGAAGAGATGATGCCCAATCAAGAAGCTTCTGAAAGAAGTGTGACGCGGCCTGCCGAGGGGTCACATTGATAAGCGCAAATGCGCGCATTGGGCGCTGCCGGCAGCGCCCGGAGTTACAGACGGTCGATCAGCGATCGATGCTCGCGGTGGTCTCGAAGGAATAATTGCCGTCGGCAAAACCCTTCACGACCATTCCGGTTGCCAGCATCACGACAACCGTTACCGTCGCGAAGATAATTCCGACGAGTTTCAGCGCGCTGCGATCTGCCATGGTATCCCCAGTGGTGCTTGCCCGGATGTCCGTGCCCTCAAACATAAGGCAGGGACAAAGGTTCAAAATGCGTTAGCAAAAAATGAGTTCCACGCAACGCACAACTGCGTCGGCGGCAGACTTAGTCTGCCACCATGGCGTCCGTGCAACATCAGAGGCGTGGGGGCAACATCAGGAACCGGGATTCCGGCGCGGCACGAAGGCGGTCGCGAGGAACGAGAACACCACCTCATTGCGCTGATTGACGCCAGTGTTGCGCGCCTGAAGGATGCCCCATTCGGGCCGCTTCTCGGACGTGCGCTTGGTCTCGACCTGGTTGGCGAAGCTGATGGTATCGCCGGCCAGCACCGGGCGGATCCAGCGCAGCTCGCGGAAGCCCGGCGAGGGTCCCCAGACCGCGACCTCCTCACCGCGCGCGGCGGCTTCGGCGGCGAGCCGCTTGCCGTCGGCTACCAGGAGCTTCATGCAGACGCTGGCGACATGCCAGCCTGACGCGGCGAGCCCGCCGAACAGCGAGTTGCGCCCCTCCTCCTCGTCGAGATGGAAGCGCTGCGGATCGAACTGCGCGGCGAAGCGCTTGATGTCCTCGGCGGTGAAGGTGAAGGCGCCGAACTCGCGCCGCGCCCCGATCTCGATATCTTCAAAGAAACGCATCTTATTAGTTACCTGCGCCTGCGCCGTCCCGGCGGCTGACGATGATCGGCGACTCCATCTCGCACAGCATCTCGCCGCGCGCGTTGCGGATCGTGCCCTTGAAGGTGACGATGCCGGTCTCCGGCCGGCTCTTCGAGACGCGCGCCTCGACCACGTCGACGTCCAGCGTCAAATCGTCGCCCGGACGCAGCGGCGCCACCCAGCGCATCTCGTTGACCCCGGGCGAGCCGAGCGAGGCGGTGCGGCCGATGAAACCGTCGAACAGCATTCGCATCATCAGCGAGCCGAGATGCCAGCCGGAGCCCGACAGGCCGCGCAGCATGGATTTCTTCGCCGCCTCCTCGTCGAGATGCATCGGCTGCGGGTCGAACTCAGCGGCAAAGGCGAGGATTTCCTCGCGTGAAACATGGCGCGGGCCGAACGTGCCGAAACGGCCGGGCTTGAAGTCTTCGAAGGTCAGCGTGGTCATTGGGTGAGGATATGCCGGAGGGAAGCCCGATTGTGGCCGTTATTTGCAGCAATCACAACCGGCCCACTCGCATAGCTCGCCCCTGGACTGCCGGCGCCCGGTCCTGGGCGCGCCTTTGGCGGGACCGATTGGGCTCCTGCGGTATCGATCCCACAGGTCGCGGAGGCGCTTTGGCGCCGTCCCGTACCCATTGGCCCGGCGAAACGCCTCGTCCCGATGGACGCCTCCCCGCAGGCTCCCGGGACGAAGTGATCACGCCGGGGGTGACGCAGTAGGATGAACGAGACGCGAATCATATTTCGGCTGGCCGGGAGAACCATGATGTTCGATTTCCAGGATCTGTTTCAGTGGGACCGCTTCATCACGCCCACGATCATCAAGACGTTCTACTGGCTGGTGATCGCGGTCATCGTGCTGTTCGGGATCTCCGGCATCCTGTGGAGCCTCACGGCGATGGCGATCAGCCCGTTCGTCGGCTTCATCCAGTTGCTTGCGTCGATCGCCAGCGTCTTCGTCGGCATCGTGTTCTCGCGCATCATCGCCGAGTTCATCCTGATCGTGTTCCGGATCAACGAGCATCTCGGCGCGATCCGCGATCGCGATGCGGGAATGCACTGAGGCTCAGCCTCCAGCCGGAGGCCTGCCGCCCATGCCGTGGTTAATCCGAAGTAGTCCCCGCGCGCAAATGCCAGCGAAATTCCAGCCGGGATCTTAAATCCGCTCGCGTATCACCCCCTGCATTGCCAAGACCAACGCGGGGGCGTCGTGACTTCCAGGAATGGTTTTATTGCCGTGAGGCCGGGCACCGCGCCGGGCTTCACGACCGAGGATATTCTATGGGCTGTCGGCATCTGGTCGGTGATCCTGACCCTGGCGCCGGTGATCGTGTTCTATCTGCTGATGGTGGCGTAACGCCACCTGCTCCGTCATTGCGAGCCAACGGGTCGCGCGAACGCGCGCCCGATGGCAGGCTCCACGAAGCAATCCACGCTGGCTCTTGCGGAGACATGGATTGCTTCGTCGCTTCGCTCCTCGCAATGACGACGACGATAAAAAACGCGCGGGACCCGCGCGTTCTTTCCAGTCCGAACCAAGGCGGCGTTGTTACGCCGCCTGCTTGTGCATCGCGCCGGACGCCGACGCCGTGCCGCGGATCGCCTTGATCGAACGTTCGATCGCGGCCCACAGCCGATTGATCTCGGCCGCGGCGCGGCCTTCCGCGTAATATTCGCGGGCGCCTTCACCCTGGCCGAGCGCCATCAGAAGATCGGCGCGGTTGGTGATCTGGCCGCTCCACACCGGTGCGCGGAATTTCGCCAGCGCCTCGCGCGCGATCGCGACGATGCGGCTTTCGGCGCCGTCACGCTGCGCGGGCGCGCCGTTGATCACGACGGCATAGGGCTTGCGCATCGAGCGGCAGGTCTGAATCGTTTCCTGCACCGCGTTGACGTCGAACACGCCGGGCCGCGCCGGAATGATCACCATGGTGGCGTTCTTGATGGAGTCGTCGACCACGGCCGACAGGTTCGGCGGCGTGTCGATGAACACCCACTCGATGCCGTCGCGCTTGGCTTGCGCAATGATCCCGCTGACCGAGTTCACCGCGGTCTTGATCGCCGGCTCGTTGGTGCCGCGCAGCTTGTGCCAGAGCGTCAGCGAGCCCTGCGGATCGGCATCGATCAGCAGACAGGGCTTCGTTGCCTTGTGCACTTGCGCGGCGAGGTGAGCTGCCAGGGTACTTTTTCCCGAGCCCCCCTTACGCGAAGCGAAAACAATCACGTTCATACGTTGGCCTCCAGATTGACCCCAGGAGGCGAAAATGAATCAGCACGCTGATTCGCGAAAGAAAAAATTTCTTGCAATCCGCAAAGTGGCCAAGATTACCGGCGCATTTTGCTTTTTGAGTCACACCATACTGATGACGCAACCGCAAATGGAAGCGCTAAGCGTTTGATATGACTCACGCCTAGCGCTTTTCGGCAGTTTTGGCGCGCTCACGCGCGATCCATTTGCGCTCGATCCAGCCGAGCAATTGCGCCGTCGGTTTCTGCAAGAACGGCACATCCTGCGCGAACAAAAGGAGTCCGAGCGGCAGCATCCAGAGTCCGAGCACCGGCAGGAAGCTGAAGATGCCGCCGATGATCAGGAGGATCGCGAGCGGAATCCGCACATAGCGCGACGACGGCTTGCGCAGCCACGCGACGAAGCGCGCCGGCTTGTCCGGAAGCTTGGCCTCGAACCAGGCGAAGTGCCGATCGATCTCTTGCTGGTAGAATTCGCTCACGCGTCCCACTCCGTCCGTTCCACAGGCGGGAACGGATTTGGCAAACAACACAAGCCCAAGAGATGATGCTGCGTGACAGCGTCACAAGGCGTCAGTCTGTCGCGCATCGCAGCCTTGAAATCGCGGCCAAACGATCCTGCGCGAGAAGTGACGTCGGTTCGCGTGAAGACAACGCAGCAAGCGAGCGATACTTGCGTGCGCGCAATCGGAACCGGGTCAGTGCGTGGACTTCTTCGCCTTGTGCGATTTGTGGACCTTCCGCTTGACTGCGACCGGCCGCTGCTCCTCGCGCTCGCTCGCCTCACGCGGCTCGGGGCCGCCGCGGAAGAACACGCGGCAGGCCGGCGACAGCTGCGCCTTGTTCCTGATCATGCAGGCCGTGATACGATCGACGTCGGGAATCTCGGGACCGCAGAGCCGGAACGCATCCGGCGTGCAGGCCTGCTGCTGGTCGGGCGTGTAGGCCTCACCCCGGCCGGGCAGCAACAGCGCCGCAAGCGCGGCTGACATCAACGCAAACAAAAAACTCCTTGAACCGGCGGTCCCCATGCGTCCCCCAAGGTGGCACTAAGGCATCGTTAAGGCGTCGTTTCGCGGAGTGTGGGTGATGCGACGAAGAAGTGCAAGCGGACGAGACGACACGCTGGCGGCGATCAAGGAAGCTGCGAGCGATCTCGCGATAGCCTCAGCTGGCGACGTCCTACTGGGTGATGATTGTGGATGGTACAGTTGGGTGGGCTCGAACCACCGACCTCCTGTTCCACAGATAGAATGTGGCCGCCGAAGAGGCTACGCTTCTCCTGCCCACTGTACGAAAATTACTTTATTATCAATAGCTAATGCCGCCGTCCCTCGCCTTGGCTACGCTACAATTGGCGCTATTGTGGTAGCTACGTGGTAGCTACGGAGGCGATAGATGGCTGTTTCGAATGTCACGATCCGCGCAGTGCAAGCGCTCCAGCCGGGCGAAGCTATCTGGGACGCCGACCACCGCGAAGCGGTGCGGGGTTTTGGTGTTCGGCGTCAACGCGACCAAGCCACTTACGTCCTCAAGTACCGGGTGTTCGGTCGACAGCGCTTTGTGACGATCGGTCCTCACGGTGCTCCTTGGACACCCGACCTTGCGCGCAGGGAGGCCAAGCGGCTTTTGGGCCTGGTCGCCAGCGGCAAAGACCCAGCGGATGAGAAAGCCAAAGCCCGCCTCCAGGCGGCTGACACACTCCGGGCAATCGCGGATCAATATCTCAGGAACGCCAAGCAAAGGCTGAAACCCCGGAGCTATTCGGAGATAGAACGCTACTTGATGATCAGTTGGAAACCCCTGCATCCGGTCTCGGTTTTCCAGATCACCCGCCGCCATATCTCAACTCGTGTTGCTGACATCGCATCAGCGCATGGGACGGTGTCAGCCGCCCGCGCCCGTACGGCACTGTCCTCAATGTTCAACTGGGCTATTCGCGAGGGCCTCGACATTCCCGCTAACCCGGTTCTCGGCACCAATCGACCCGCCCAGCCGGGAGGCCGCGAACGGGTCCTCACCGACACAGAGCTATCGGCGGTCTGGCATGCCTGTGGTGATGACGATTACGGGCGCATTGTGCGTTTGTTGCTGCTCACAGCCCAACGCCGCGATGAAGTAGGCAGCATGCAATGGGCCGAACTCGATACTGCTTCGGGGCTCTGGACGCTGCCAGGCGCCCGGACCAAGAACCATCGCGAGCACTTGCTGCCATTGGTGCCCGCCGCCTTGGCCCTACTCCCGCCCCCTCGAAAAGGCCGAGACTTCCTCTTTGGTGACGGACCCCGACGCAGCGATGACCCGCATCGCGGGTTCTCCGGCTGGTCAAAGTCGAAGGCAGCGCTTGATGCGCGGATCGCGGAGTCCCTAGGCGAACCCCTGCCCAATTGGACAGTTCATGATCTTCGGAGATCGGCATCCACGGTGATGGCCGATCAGCTTGGCGTGTTTCCACACATCGTGGAGGTGATTCTAAACCACGTCAGCGGCCACCGGGCTGGCGTTGCCGGCGTGTACAACCGTGCTCGGTATGCGGCCGAGATGCGCGAGGCGCTCGAACGCTGGGCAAGACACGTTGCGACCCTGGTAGACCAAAAGCCCAAGGCAGACCGACTTCGCGAACCAACCGGACCGAACTTGGCAACGCAAGCAAGGGTCGCGACCACCCGGCGAGAGCTTACAAGGTGAGATCCGTGAGCGTGCCTCGGCTCCCCTAATCCAGGCGCCAAAGGACACTCGGGGTCCGTCTCCAGATTAAGGAACTGGCTTGCAGGCTATCGGGGAGAGCCGCCTACTCTGTCGAACGGCGGGTTTGAATCAGGGAGGCGCACCGCCGATACCGACATTCAGTTCGGGTTGCGATTTGATCCCCCGCCCGCCACCTAGCCCGCGCATGTCCCAAGGTATTGATCCTTCTCGTCCTGAGGTCGTTTCGCGCGACCCGTGCGTGTTGTCGACCATGCCTGCGCAACAGCAGCGCTTTACTCGACGGGACTTCTTCTTCGTTGAGCGGACCGATGCACTACGCGGGGCCACGATTGTAGAAAGCATTGCTCCGGCAATCGCCTTTTTCGAAATATCATCGGCTTGCGGAGAATAACCTTTCAATTAACATTGTCTACAACAGTTCATTTGGAAGAAATTTCTGCATATGACCGACATCCAAACGTCTTCGGCAGCGCCGTCCCGTCGCCTCGATGCCATCGATCGCAAGATCTTGAGGGTGCTCCAGGAGGACGCATCATTGTCGGTCGCCGAGATCGGCGAACGTGTCGGGCTGTCGTCAACGCCTTGCTGGAAACGCGTTCAACGCCTGGAGACCGAGGGCATCATCACCGGCAAGGTGGCGATCGTCGACCAGAACAAGATTGGCTTGGGTCTGTCGGTATTCGTTTCGGTCGAGAGCGACGATCACTCGGACGCGTGGCTGAGACAATTCGCGACTGTCGTCAGCGCGATGCCTGAAGTCCTCGAATTCTATCGCATGGCAGGTGATGTCGACTACGTGCTGCGCGTCGTCGTCGCCGATATGCAAAGCTACGATCTGTTCTACAAGAAGTTGATCGGCGCGATCGCGCTGAAGAACGTGACCTCACGGTTCGCAATGGAGAAGATCAAGTCCGTTACGGCCCTGCCCGTACCACCACTTGAGCTTCCGAAGCCGCACGCCCTCCCAACTCGATCTCCCGCTGAAACGAGAGTTTAGCGGGCAATCGAGCCTAGTGCCAAAATCGACTAAACGAGAAGCACCGTCGATCCCGTCGTTTTGCGCGCGGCGAGATCGGCATGAGCCTTGGCTGCGTCCTTGAGCGGATAGGTCTGATTGATCTCGATCTTGACTGCGCCCGACCTTACGACCTCAAACAATTCGTTCGCCATGGCGACCAAATTCTCGCGCTTTGCCCCATAGGTATTGAGTGTCGGTCGGGTCACATAGAGCGAGCCCTTCTGCGCCAGGAGACCGAGATTGAGTGGGTCAATGGCTCCCGAGGATTGCCCGAACAGCACCGCAAAGCCGAGCGGCGCGAGGCAATCCAGCGATTTCAGGAACGTATCCTTGCCCACCGAGTCGTAAACCACCGGCACCAGCTGGCCCGCGGTGAGTTCCTTGACGCGCGCGACGAAATCTTCGCGGGAATAGACAATAGCGTGTGTGATCCCGTGTTGCTTGGCGAGCGTAGCTTTCTCGTCGGTGCTGACGGTGCCGATCACGGTCGCACCAAGATGCTTCGCCCATTGGCCCAGGATCAGACCAACTCCGCCGGCCGCCGCATGCAGTAGAATAGTGTCGCCGCTCTTGACGCGGTATGTCTGCCGGATGAGATACTGCACGGTGAGGCCCTTGAGCATCATGGCCGCCGCAGTCTTGTCGTCGATGCCGTCCGGGAGCTTGAGCAAGCGATCCGCGGGTATCAGGCGCTCCTCGGCATAGGCACCCAGCGGTGAACTGCCATAGGCGACGCGATCGCCCGACTTCAAATCCGTCACTCCCGGGCCGACCTCTTCGACGATCCCGGCTCCTTCGCTTCCAAGACCACTGGGAAGCGGCACATTGTAGACGCCAGCGCGATTATAGATATCGACGAAGTTGAGGCCAACGGCGGTGTGGCGAATCCGCGCCTCACCAGGGCCGGGCTTGCCGAGCTTGATCTCTTCCCATTTCAGAACTTCGGGGCCACCGGGCTGATAGAAGCGAAAGGCATGGGTCATGAACCGGCTCCTGCGGACAACGAGTTGCGGCGAAGCATAGCGATCCGCCCGCCCGCGCTGACGATATCAGCGTGACACGATCCGGCAATCGACCGCTTGGTCATCTTGCCGTGAGCGCATGCAGCTCAGACACTGCCAGAGCCACTAGCCAACGCTTCATCGCCGCGAAGCAGAGGAACCCTCGAATTCGCGGTGATTGCGGCCGATGCACGGGGAATGAGATTTCAACCACGACCTCATCAAGACAATTACTCTCTTCAGAAGCGCCGCAGAACAGCGCATCGTTTTCAAACTTGCGCTCACCGTCGACATTCAAACGCAAGCGGGGCGAAGGCATGATATCGTGAGAAACGAATTCCTGGTGCGAAGGAGGATCTATGCGTCGGATATCTTCCTGGCTTCATTCCCTCAGTGGAACGGTTCAACGGTTCCAGGCAAAATGTCGCGAGCTTGCGCGACCTGACCGAACCGACGGGCGCGAAGACCCGTACGAGTTCTTCTTTTTCGGCCCTCACGGCTAGAGACTCTCTCCCCGTATCGACCCCGCTGAGTAAAGCGGACGGCTTTCCTGAGGCTTGGGCGTCAGCACTCCATCCCTGCCTCTGACGTCGCGTATCGACTTGCAGTCAAAGGCATGAATTGCCGGCGTCGCACGCCTGGTGCGGCCGGCCGACCAGTGGAGTGGCAGCATGATGGGCCTCCGTAGGCGGCACGTGATCATCATCGGTGGTGGCGCCAGCGGCGTGCTGCTAGCCTATCAGCTGTTACATCAACCTGCCCGCGATCTCCGCATCACCCTGATCGAGCAGCGCCCGGATATCGGCCGCGGCATCGCCTATCACACCGGCAATCCCGATCACCTGCTCAATGTACGCGTCGCGAACATGAGCGCGCTGCCGGACCAGCCTGATCATTTCTGGGGCTGGCTTAGCTCGCGCGAGCTCGATGTTCCCCTCTGTCCGGATCCCTATTGTTTCGTGCCGCGACGCATCTATGGCGACTACATCGCGAGCTTGCTCGAACAGCATACGTCCGATCCGGCAGACGTGGAGCGCCTTTCCATCGTTCGTGGGACTTGTGTCGATTTCAACGAAGGCCAAGCCGGGGTGACGGTCACGCTCGACGATGGTCAATCGCTGGCCGGCGATGCGGCTGTTCTTGCGACCGGACATGACATGCGCGCCAGCCGCGCGGGTTATGCCGATCCGTGGGCGCCGCCGTCGGCCGCGCCGGTTGATGCAGATGCGGCAGTCCTGCTCCTTGGCACCGGACTGACGATGGTCGACTACGTGCTGTCGCTGTTGCGCGACGGCCATCGAGGGCCGATCATCGCGATGTCGCGGCGCGGCCTGCTGGCAAAGCCGCATCGGCGTGTCGATGCCCAGCGCATCGACGAAGCGATGTGCCATTTGGCGCCAGCATCAGCAAGCTGCTTCACTGGCTCCGCAGCCGCATCGCGCGGAATGCGATCGAAGGGGGTGACTGGCGTGGCGTGATCGACGGCCTGCGGCCCTACACCCAGCGGCTGTGGCACGAGCTTCCGCAGGCGTCCAAACGCCGCTTCCTCGAACACGCTCGCGCCTGGTGGGATGTGCATCGGCACCGGATGGCGCCGGAAGTCGAGGCCCGCGTGTCTCAAGCAATCTATGCGGGGCAGCTCAGCCTGTTGGCAGCCAAGGTCATCAGCGTCGCGCCGACCGACGACGGAGCCCGCATCCACTATCGCCGGCGCGGTGATACCAGGATCCTCAACATGCAAGTGGGCGCCGTCGTCGATTGCACCGGCATCGTCAAGGATCCGCGCGCCACGCCAAACCCGGCAATACGCGGCCTGTTCGAACGCGGCCTGGCGCGCGTCGACCCGCTCTGCATCGGTATTGAGACAGATCGCAACTGTGCCATCATCGGCCGCGATGGCGAGGTCTCGCAACGGCTCTTTGCCGTGGGCCCGCTGACGCGGGCAGCGTTCTGGGAGATCATCGCGATTCCCGATATCCGCAACCAGTGTGCCGCTCTCGCCGCCAGGCTCACCGAGCCGGCCGGCTCTCGTCGAGCAGAGCTGGAGCGGGTCCGACCCTAGCTGCTGGCGCCCGTCAGAGTGAATGGCGGCCACGCGAGCCAGGTAGCGACGCTAACGGAATCTCTCACGCATCCCTACCTGATCCCGAGCGGACTCAACCGCGCAAGCGGCTCCGGGCTATCCGGCTGTCTGAGGAGATCGAGAATCCGGCGCTTCAGACGCACAAAATCCGGCTCGGTCACAAGCTCGGCCCGGCGCGGCCGGCCGAACGGGAGGCGGATGTCCTCGATGACCCGCCCCGGTCTGGCGCTCATGACAATGACGCGGTCCGCAAGAAACAGCGCTTCCTCGATATCATGCGTCACGAAGATGGTCGTTGTCGGGATTCTCGTCCAGATGTCGAGCAGAACCTCCTGCATCATGCTGCGAGTCTGCGCATCCAGTGCGCCGAACGGTTCGTCCATCAACAGCACACGTGGCCGGTTGATCAGAACACGCGCGATCTCGACACGCTGCTGCATCCCGCCTGAGAGTTGCGAAGGATAGAAGCGCTCGAAGCCCTCAAGGCCGACCAACCGCAGAATCTCGTCAGCGGCCTGATATCGCTCGCTCCTGCCCACGCCGCGCATCTTCGGGCCGAAGGCGACATTGTCGCGAACGCGCTTCCACGGAAACAGCGTATGTTGCTGAAATACGATTCCCCGATCCGGACTCGGGCCAAGAACCGCCTGGTCATCCACGGTCAAGCGCCCTTGTGTTACCGGCAGGTGGCCTGCCAAAGCACCGAGCAAGGTGGATTTACCGCAACCGGATGGGCCGAGCACGCAAACCAGTTCACCCGGCGCGATCGCGAAATCGAGATCACGGACAGCCTCAAAGGCGTCAGCGCCATCCCCGAGCGAGATCGATATGCGCTCGATGCCGATACGTCCGACGGATCTCGTCGAAACATCAGATATACGAATATTCATCGTGCGACCGCTGGCTGCCGCCATGGCATCAGATAATGCCCCAATGTCGTCAAGAGCCAGCTACTGCCCATGCCAAGCAGGCCGATGATGAGCATGCCGACGATGATATCGGCATAATTCTGCAGCGTATAAGCCTCCCACGTGTAGTAGCCGATGCCGAATTGACCGGAGATCATCTCGGCTGTGACCAGGCAAAACCACGATGTACCCATGCCGATGGCGAGCCCGGTAACGATGCTCGGTGCAGCGCCCGGCAAGACGATCTCACGCAGAATGGCGGCAGGCGTACCGCCAAGACTGCGCGCGGAGGCAACCAGCCGGCGGTCGATATTCGCAACACCATGCACGGTGTTGAGAATGATAGGAAACAACGCACCGATGAAGGTGATGAAGATCATCGACATTTCCGACGACGGAAAGATCAGGATCGAGAGAGGTATCCAGGCGACCGCCGGGATCGGCCGCAGCAGCTCGAGCGGCGGCAGCAACAGGTCGCTCGCGGCGCGCGAGCGGCCGATCGCAAAGCCGAAGCCAATTCCCAACAAGACCGCTGCGCCGTACCCCGCAAATACCCTCCACAGGCTGCTGCCGACATGAGCCAGTAACTTGGGCGACTTGAGCAGTATGATTGCGGATTGCAGAACTTCAGTCGGCGGCGGCACATTGCGGAATGTGACGAAACCCAGGCTCAGGTGCAGAACTGAGGCGAGGTGCCACAGCACGATGCAAGCGACTATCGAGAAACCCCGAACGAGCCAGCGCGCCCACGGCACCTGGACAGCGGTGCGAGTGGTCGTCATTGCTCAACGGCTCGCTACAAGCGATTCCCGTGCGCCGGCATAGTCCAACACCACGCCACCATGCGCCGTCGACCACCTTTCCGCCCCATCCTTGAGCAGGAACGCACTGAGCTCCCCCTTAGGCGACCGCACAAACCACGCCTGATTGGCGAACAGCTTGATGCCGGTTTCGCGATCCTGGGCGTAGATCACGCGAATTGTCTTGCCTTGCTTCTCCAGGCCAGCAAGAGCCGTCAAAGCGCCTTCCGGTGAACTGAAGTGCTGAACGAGTGGCTCGTCCTTGATCCAAATCTGAGCGACACGACTGAAATCCGTGATCTTGGCGCCGGTCGTCGCATCCTGGGCCTTCAGCCCAAGCTGGTCGTAGCTCTTCAACTGTGTTTCGTACTCACCGCCGGCTTCCGCAACTGCCGCCCGGATGTATTTGTCGGTCACGAACTGATTGATGTCGAGGTCGCTATCGGCGCGCTTCAACAGCTTCAGTGTCTTGATCGAGGTGGCCACGGCCTGGCGATATTCGGGCTTCCAGGTCACGTCGCGCGTCTGCAGGCCGAGCGGTCCATGGAACAGATAGACGACCTCCGCCTCGATACCGGTCACCTTGGCGATCAGATCGCTGTATTTCTCGGGTTCGTTCGCGATCAGGCGATCCGCCTCAAGTGCGGCGCGGAGATAGGCAACGACGATCTCTGGATACTTTTCCGCGTAGTCGGCATCGACCAACGCTCCGTGAAACGTCGGCGCATTGGCTTGCGAACCATCAAATATCTTTCGGGCAAACCCACGCCAGGGAAACAACTCGGCAAACGGAACGAAATCGGCGTGCGCCTCGATCTTGTTGGCCTGAAGCGCAGGACCCGCGACTTCGGGCGCCTGGGTGATGATGTTGACATCGGTCTCCGGGTTCCAGCCCTCGGCTTCGATCGCACGCAGCAACATGCCGTGCGAGGTCGACGCGAAGGGCACGGAAATCGTCTTGCCCTTGAGATCCTTGATCGACTGAACCGGAGAGTTCGAGGGCACTACGATGCCGTTGCCGCTGCCCTTCGTGCTGCCGGACAGGACACTGATGAAGAGGCTGCGGCGGCCTGCCTTCTGGAACGCCACTCCGTTGAGCGAACCCGGAAAATCCGCCATCGCGCCAAAGTCCAGCTTACCGGCCACCATTTCGTTGGTCAGCGGGGCGCCGCTGGTGAAGTTCTTCCATTGGATGTCGTAAGTGACATCCTTGTACTTGCCGTCATGCGGCAGGAATTTCTCCAGCAGCTTGAGCTCGCGAATCAATAGGCCGCCCGTCGCGCAGTTGATTGTGGTGTCCTGTGTTCCGACGGCAACCCGGATGGTTTCGGCCTGCGCTATCGCGGCCAGGCCAAATAGAGCAAGCACGGCGGCGGCTGCTGTCTTCATAAAGTAAAACGAACGCATCGGCCCATCTCCAACGATCGATCGGCGGCCAGCAGCCACCGCAAAACGCAGGACCGGACTATCGAGCCGGCACCACGGCAACAGAAGCAATTACTTGCATCGCGTCGGAGAAGTCATTCGCTGGCGGATTCCAATCGCGGCACGCAGCGAGCGCTTCAAATGATTTTCTCACGCCAGGCGGGTCGGCAGCAAATCCATTCCAGCGGAATGTCGTTCTCGCGTCAGCTTTGCTAAGTGCGTTGACGGACATTCAAAGAAGTGGACTTCGCCATCTCCTCACACTTAGCTAGGGGACGACAGCGCAGGACATCCGGGCCGCAATGACCACAATCAAGGAAGCTTCCGAAGCCTACTCACGCACTCCGATGGCGCAGACAGGCCTCTCCGTGGACGGTAGCTATCGAACAAGGGATAGCCTTGCGGTCTCCAGCGGACCGAGCGCAACGGCCAGAGACTCCGCATTTTTCATGAGCGAGAGCATCGACGGCCTCAACGTCGGCGCGCAGTTCCTGGATCGCTTGTCCGCCGAACAAAAGGCCCAGGTCCTGGCCGCCGGTCGCGCCGTTTTCACCGCGCAGGGCGAAATGGTGTTCAGCCAGGGGGAGCACCACAACGGCATCTTCATCATCAGAAGAGGACAGGTCCGCGTCTACTACACTGCGCCATCCGGCCGGGAGATCACCCTCGCCTACTGGACGGCTGGCCACTTCATCGGCGGCCCCGAGATCTCCGGCGGAGGACCCCACATGTGGTCCGGCGTCGCAATGGAGGACTGCGAGATCACGGCCTTGTCCAGCCCCGCGCTGCAACGATTGCTGGTCCAGATGCCGGCTTTCGCACTGGCCTTGATCGATGGGCTCATCGCCAAGGGCAAGTGCTATTCGTCGATGGCGCAGATGCTCGGAACCCGCTCGGTGATCGAACGGCTCGCCCAGTATCTTTTGAATCTCGCCGAGCTTTATGGAATCGCCGACGGCGGCACAGTCATCATCAACCGAAAGGTGACACATGACCAGATCGCTGCGATGGTTGGCTCGACCCGGCAGTGGATCACCATGATGCTGAAACGGTTCCAGACCAAGCGCATTATCGCGATCGAGGACGGCGTGATAAGGATCAGGCGGCTCGATCTGCTCGAGGACATCCTGTTCAAGGAATAGTCAGCCGCCGCCAATCTGGCCAAGCGCCCAGATCACCGTCTTTCGAACATCAGGATCCGCGTCGCCAGTATGCCGCGTGAGGGCGTCGCGCGAGCGTGGGTCGGCGATATCACCGAGCGCCGCGGCGGCATCCTTGCGCAACGAAGGCAGCTCGTCGTCAAGGAAGGCAACAATAGCTTCGATCCCGTCCCGAACGCGCAGCCGGCCAAGATTTTGCAACGCCTTCTGACGGACTTGCCAGTAGTTGTCGGCGAGCGAAGCAATCAGCGCGCCCGCCGCTGAAGCCTGACCGATCCGCCCAATCGCTTCCGCCGCAGCAGCCCGGACCTGCCACTCCGAATCCGAAAGCGCGGCGGCTGCGGCCTGAGCCGCGACCTCATTGCGAGCAAACGACAGCGCGTTGACGGCCGCAAGCCGGACATCCGCCGATTTGTCCCGCGTTGCGCTGATCAAGGATGGCAGGGTTTCAGTCTTCTTGAGATAGCCGATTACTCCGACGGCCTGCACACGCACGCCGGGATCGTCGTCACCAATTCCTGTGATCGCGGGACCGAGCGATGCATCGACCTGGAGTGCCTTCAGTGCCCGAAAAACCGCCGCACGCACAAAAGCGGCCGGATGAGTAACTAGTGGCAGGAGGACGCCACTCGCCTCGGGATCGCGGAGTTCGGCAAGGCTGTCGGCGGCCGCCCGGGCGACCTCCGCCACGGGGTCAGGTACGGCGCCGATCAGGGCCTTGGCAACGTCGATGCCATCAAACTCGCCAAGCGCCTGCGCGGCCTGCTGGCGCACCACCGGTTCAGCGTCGAGGATGGCACCCGCCAGCAACGGAACCGCCTCGCCACTCGACGTCTCCACGAGATCAAGCACCGCCAGTCGGCGCACCGATGGATCTTCACTGGCTAGCCGCTCAGCAATCTCTTCGAGATCGCCGAACGCTTCGAATGGCTCGAACAAGGTCATGTCAGCGCAACAGATAGGGAATGTTGACCGTCACGGCGCCGGTCGGGCAATCAGTCTCGCAGGGCATGCAGTACCAGCACTCGTCGTATTTCATATAGGCCTTGCCGGTGAGATCGCTGATCCGGAGCACATCCAGCGGACAGACGTCGACGCAGACCGTGCACCCCTTGTCCGCAATGCATTTGGCCTCGTCGACGACAACTGGAACAGCGGTTGGCGTATGAGCAATTGGCATGAGACGTCCGCTTCTCCCTAGGCGTGCTGCCGGATGCGCTGGCGGTCGTATGCCGCGCGCTCGGATTCGTCGATTGGCACAATATAAGGCGCGACCGGTCGCTTCTCCGCGGTCATCCGTCCGTCCCGCTTGCGCAGGACGCTGTGGCAGAACCAGTCGTCATCATTCTTCTCGGGATATTCGACGCGGTGATGATAGAGCCCCCAACGGCTCTCGGTACGAAACAGCGATGCAAACGCCGCCATTTCGGCACAATCCAGGATCGACGCCGCTTCCAGTGAACGCATCAGTTCGTGCGCGTCACGCACCACCATCGCGCTCTCCATATCCTCGCGGATTTCGGCGAAACGGGCCTGCCCCAGTTTCATTTTCGCGGTCACCTTCGGCGGCTGAAGATAGTCATTCACGAAGCGTCGCGTCTTGTATTCGAGCTGGTTTGGCGGAATGCCATCCTCCCGTCGTGTCGCGGCCAGCACGCGTTGCTGCTCGCGATCGACATCGGCGGCGTCATAGTCAGCGAGGTCGATGTTGGCTGCAACTTCCGCCGCGTGCTCGCCCGCCACCGCCCCGTTGGTGAAGGCGCCGAGCATGTAATTATGCGGGACGCTTGCCATGTCGCCGGCGGCATAGAGACCCGGCACCGTGGTATGCGCAAATTCGTCGACGTAGACCCCCGAAGCACTGTGCCCAGAGCAGAAGCCGATCTCGGAAATATGCATCTCGATCATGCGTTCGCGGTAATTTGTCCCTCGATTCTCGTGGAACCGTCCCCGTGACGGTCGCTCGACCTGATGCAAGACCGCCTCGATCTTGCCGATCGTATCGCTGTGCAGGTGATTGAGTTTAAGGAATACGGGTCCCTTGCCGGACTGCAGCTCGTTATAGAACTCCTGCATCATCTGTCCCGACCAGTAGTCGCACTCGATGAAGCGGTTGCCTTCGCTGTTGGTAGTGTAGGCTCCGAATGGACCGGCCACGTATGCACAGGCGGGGCCGTTGTAATCCTTGATCAACGGATTGATCTGATAGCATTCAAGGTTCGCGAGAGCGGCGCCGGCATGGTAGGCCATGGCATAGCCGTCGCCGGAATTCGTAGCGTTCTCGTAAGTGCCCCAGAGATAGCCCGATTGCGGCAAGCCCAACCGGCCCGCGGCACCGGCGCACAGGATGACGGTCTTCGCACGCAACACCAGAAACTCGGCACTGCGGGTGTTGACGGCGATTGCACCGGCGATCTGTCCGTCACGTCCAGTCAACAGCCGTGTCGCCATGTAGCGGTTCGAGATCAGCACCTTCTCGCGGCGCAACTGGCGATAAAGCGCCTTCTTGACGGTATCGCCGTTCGGCATCGGCAGCACGTAAGAGCCGAGATGGTGAACTTTCTTGACGTCGAAATCGCCGTTCTCATTCTTCTGGAACTTGATGCCAAAGCCATCGAGTTCCTGGATGATTTCAAAGCAGCGTGACGCATATTTGTACACCGGTGCCTGATCGCAGATGCCGTCATTAGCGATCGTAATCTCCTTGGTGTACTGCTCCGGCGTCGCGTAGCCCGGGACGACCGCGTTATTCAGCCCGTCCATGCCCATCGCGATCGCACCAGAGCGCTTGACGTTGGCCTTCTCGAGCAGAACGACACGCGCCCCCGGACTATGGCGCTTTGCCTTGTAGGCCGCCATCGGTCCGGCGGTCCCCCCGCCGATCACCAGGATGTCGCAGACGACCTCCGTCAGGCCACTTTTGATCTCATCCATACTGTACCCTCAAGCTGGCTGCTGTCCGGCGAGCTCGCGCAAATAGGACCACGGGTAGATTCCACGGTCATGGCCATCCGAAAAATGGAGCCGCAGCGCGTAATTCCCAATTGGTTCGATCGCCGCGATGTGAAGATCCGGGGGGAGCGCCAGTTCGATGCCCTCGATCTGCCGACGGATTTCGCTGGCCGCACGGCTCGCTCGGCGCAAGGCCGCCGCATCAACCTGCCGGATCCCGCAATCCGGCCAGGTCAACGCCAATGCCGTTGCGTCTTCGCATAGCTCTACCTGGGATGGTTGCACGTCGCCTCTCCTTCTTGCCACGGCTTGTAGGCCGCGCCGTCGCCTCTGGCGCGCAATAAATTGCTTTCGCTATTTTGTGACCAGACGACCAGAGGCTTGCTCGATTTGTGAGCCTCTCTGTCCTACCTGCTCGGCGCCGTACCAAGGCAGCAACCTGCGGATCGCGCGTTCAAACAGGAGGTCGGCCGCAAAACCCATCCCGCCGAGCACGATCAGCCCGACGAACATCTGATCGACTCGAAATACCTGTTGCGACATCTGGATCAGGTAGCCTACGCCGAACGCTGCGCCGGCCAATTCCGCCGCCACGAGAACGACCAGCGCAACCGACAGGCTGACGCGAAGCCCGGCTATGATGAACGGCAGCGCGCCGGGTATGACGACGTAGACGAAGTTGCGCCAACCGCGTGCGCCGAGACTCGCTGCCGCCCGTCCGAGCAGCGGGCTCACGTCGCGCACGCCGATATAGGTGTTGACCCAGACCGGGAAAAAGACGCCCCACGCGATCAGGAATATCTTGGACGTCTCACCAATGCCGAACCAGAAAATCGCCAGCGGAACGAAGGCAAGCGACGGGACCGCGCGAAACATCTGCACGAGGGGATTAATCGTACCGTGTAACAGCGGCGATTGCGCCATCGCGACACCAAGTGCCACGCCAAGCACCGACCCGCCGAGGAACCCGATCGCGGCCCGCAGCAAGCTGGCACCGAGATGCCGCGGCAATTCGCCCGTCATGAGCAACTCCCATGCGGACTGGACGATCGTGGTCGGCGCGGGCAGCATCACATTGTTGACGAGGCCGCTCCGGCTGAGCGCCTCCCACGCGCCAAAGAAGGCGAGCGTACCGATGATGCCAGCGACGCTGTGGCGGCTGACGCCGAAAGCCATGCTCTTACTCCGCCGTTTCCAGGCCGATCGCCCGTGCGACGTGCTCGTAGAGCTCATTGAAGCGCGGCGCCGTACGACGGCGCGGACGCGGCAGATCGATCCGGATGTCCTCCACGATCCGTCCCGGGTTCGGCGACATCACGATCAGCCGGCTCGCAAGCACGAGCGCTTCGGCGATGTTGTGGGTCACGAACAGGATGGTTGGCCGCTCCTGCCGGTGAATTTCGACCAGCTTGGCTTGCAGGGAGCTGCGCGTCATCGCATCCAGCGCCGCGAATGGCTCGTCCATCAGCAGAAGCGACGGACGGGGCGCAAGCGCACGTGCGATGGCGATGCGCTGTTTCATTCCGCCGGACAGTTCGAAAGGATACTTCGCACCTGCATCGGGCAGGCCGACGAGCCCTAGCAGATCGTGCGCAATCTTCGCTCGCTCGCGTGCGGCGCGCCCCGCCATCCGGAGCCCGAACTCGACATTGGCCTGCGCCGTCAGCCATGGGAACAAGGAATAGTCCTGGAACACGACGCCGCGTTCGGAACTCGGCCCGTTGATCGCATGGCCACCGACGCGAACAAAACCCTGCGCAGGCACGACAAAGCCGGCCAGGATGTTGAGGAGCGTGGTCTTGCCGCACCCGCTCGGCCCGAGAACGCAAACGAATTCGCCACGATCGACGGTCAGCGAGATGCTGCCCAGCGCGGTGGTACGGCCGCGGCCGGAATCGTAGACATGCCCCAGCTCGACGCAGGCGATCAGCGGCTCACCCACGGCGGTCTGCGAGGAGATCTCCACCCTTGCATTCATTCCGATTGACCACCCTATTCCCGGCCCGCCCGATCCAGCACGGATGTCACCACCACCGTGTTGAAGTCCGGAATTTTGGCATCAGGTCGGACTAACTTGCTGTCGACGGCCCACTTCGCTTGCTCCTCCATCAGGGACACCAGCGACGCCTTGTCGAGTTCGAGCTTGAAATTTGCCCGCTTCCAAAACGCCTTTGCGATCGCGGGATCAAGCTTGATGCGTTCAGCGGTCAGCGTAGCCGCGGCATCAGGGTCCTTCCTGATATTGTCGTCCGCCTCGAGCAGCGCCTTCACTGCCTTGACGAGCAGGTCCGGCTTGCTGTCGATTGTCGATTGCAACGTGATGATTGTTGAATAGGTGTTGTAGAGGCCTTCCGAGCGAATGATGTGGAACCTGTCCGGGCCTTGCGCGATCGCCTGCGACAAGTGCGGCTCCGTCCAGATGAACCCATCGATCGCACCACCTGCCAGGCTGCTGACGAAATCGCCCGGATTTAGGCTGACCGCGGTGATGTCCGACCACGCCAGACCCTCCTGCTTGAGCAGTTTCGACAGGTAATAGTGCGCGTTCGTCCCCTGCGAATAGCCGATACGCCGACCCTTGATATCCTTGGTGGTCTTGATGTCCCTGCTGGCGACGAGATCGAAGGGTTCATGCCGGTTCAACGTGCCGATAATGCGCACCGGTAGCCCGTTCAGGGTAGCGAACACCACGGGCGTTTCCGCCGCGGTGCCGATCACCACGCCGCCACCGACCAGCGCGTCCAGCACCAGACGGCCACTGGCGAACGTCGAAACCTTCGGCGCCAGCCCCTGCCTCTGCCAGGTCTTGTCATGGTCGGCGACGAAGAACTGGCCCCAGCCGAGCGCAATCCCTTCACCAATCGTGATGTCCTGAGCGTGTGAAGGCGCGCTCGCCAGCGACAGCACGGCCGCAAGCACGACAACCGCGGCTCGTGCGAGCCTGCTCGATCCGACAAATAAGGCGGCAATAGACGTCACGATATGGTCTCCTTGTCTCGGCGGGCACGAACCGGGCTCGCGGCCGGGCGCACGTGGCGTGCACCAAGCGGCAGGCCGGCGTCGTGAAAGCGCTGCGCCAGGGCAGCGGCATGATGATCGGCGAAAGCCGGGGCGATCACCGTGATGCCTTGTGGTAAGCCGTTGGGCAGAAACCCCGAGGGAACGGCAACCGCCGAAAGATCGGCCAGATTGACGAAGTTCGTGTACGTCCCGAGCCGGGCGTGAGCGTGATAGGATCGGCCGCGACCTCATCGATGCGGTAGATCGTGCCGGTGGTCGGCACGACGATGACGTCGATCTCGTTCCAGAGCTTCTCAATCTGGCGCTTCAGAATATTCAGCCGCTGCTGCGCTGCGAAGACCTCTCCGCCGGAAACGCCACGCCCTCCAAGCAGGATGTCGCGGGTAACCGGAAACAGGGCATCTGGCTGTCTGTCGACGAACTGGCGCAGAGCGCCGTAACGATCCGCCAGCCACGGCCCGTTGAACAGAAGATCGTTGATCTCCGCGAATGGGGCGTAATCAACCTCGACCTTGCGGCCTCCGAGACGTTCCAGTCGTGCGACCGCCTCGCCGAACAGCGCAGACGCATCAGCATTGCCGAAGAAGTCCAACCACGGCGAAGCGGGAATACCAAAGCGGAATTCGGCCGGTAACGCACGAGCTGCCGCTGGCAACCCCGTACGCGAGAACGGATCCTCCTCGTCGTACCCCCGCGCGACATCGAATGCCGCCTGCGCATCCCCGACCGTCAGCGCGAAGATTGAAAGTGTCTCGATTGAGCGGCAGGCCGCGACCGATCCTACACCACTGATCAATCCTCGCGTCGGCTTCAGTCCCACAACATTGTTAAAGGCCGCCGGCACCCGTCCCGATCCACCGGTATCAGTCGCGAGAGCAAAGCTGACCAGTCCTGCCGAGACCGAGACCGCCGCGCCCGAACTTGATCCACCGGGAATGTAGGCGGGATCGAACGGATTGCGCGCAATACCATAGGGCGAGCGTACCCCGACCAGCCCGGTCGCGAACTGGTCCATATTGGTCTTTCCAATCAGAATGGCGCCCGCCGCCAGCAGCCGTCCGACTGCCGGATTATTCTTCGCCGGCTGATAGGAAAATTCCGGACAGGCCGACGTGGTCGGCAGCCCAACCGTGTCGATGCAGTCCTTCACGCTGAACGGAACGCCCCAGAGCGGCAATGCCTGCCGTTCGCGCCTCGGCAACGACTCAAGATATGTGGTTCGCGCCAGCGCGTTCTCGCGCGCCACGACACTGATCCAGACGCCGTCCGCGCCGCGGCGGGCGATGTCGTCCAGGATATGCTCGACCACGGTCGACGGCGTTAACGCTCCGCTGGCGTAGGCGATCGCCAGTTGCGGCAGTTCGAGGTCAAGGCTTTGGGGCTGCTCGGTCATGACGGATCCTGTGGGCGCGGGAATGGCCTTGCCTGCTCGAAGGCGCGTGCTGCGCGTAGAACGGTCGTATCAGCGAATTTCGCTCCGACGATCTGCAGACCCACCGGCAATCCCGCCTCGGTAAGGCCCGCCGGCACCGAGGCTGCCGGCTGCTGGGTCAGGTTGAATGGATAGGTGAAGGGGGAGCGGATCGGCCGCTCCACAAGATCGGCCTCCGACGCGTCGATCGCCGAAGCGGGATATGCCGTGGTGGGTGTGATCAGAAGATCCCAATCCTGATGGAACCGATTGAAATGTCGACCGAGCGCCTCTCGGCGATCGACTGCCTGCAGGTAGGTGACGGCATCGATCGCTCGGCCCTTCTCGGCGACAGCCTGCAAGCCCTGCTCGACCAAGGCGCGACGGGCCGGATCGAACGAGGCCAGCAGCTTGGCTGCGCCCGCGAACCAGAAGGTCTGGAAGAGGTCGATGGGATCTTCGATACCGGGATCGACCTGCTCGACGATCGCCCCGAGCCCGGCAAGCGTGTTGGCCGCCTCCGTGATGATCTTCTCGATCTGCGGGTCGATCTGTGCGTAGCCGAGCCTCGGACTGAATGCGATGCGCAGGCCTCGGACACCTTGATCGAGCCCAGCTCTCCAGGAGATCTCGGCTGGCGGCAGCGCGGTCCAGTCGCGCAGGTCTGGCCGCCCGATCACGTCGAGCAGCAACGCCGCGTCCCGAACCGAGCGTGTCATCGGCGTAACGTGGAAGAGCGTTCCATTCTGCGACGGCGGATAGACGGGAACGCGACCAAAGGTCGGCTTGAACCCGAACACGCCACTATGTGCGGCCGGAAGCCGGGTCGAACCGCCGCCGTCCGTGGCAACATGCAGCGGCCCGAAACTCAGCGCCGCGGCGGCCGCGGATCCGCCGCTACTGCCGCCCGGCGTGTGCGCGATGTTCCAGGGATTGCGCGTGACGCCGGTCAACGGACTGTCGCCGAGCCCCTTCCAACCGAATTCCGATGTTGTCGTCTTGCCGAGCAACACAGCGCCCTGCTCCCGCAGCCGGGCCGTGGCAGGCGAATCCTCGTTCCAGTCTTGCGCCGGATCGATCGCCCGGCTGCCCCGCAGCGTCGGCCAGCCCTTGGCGAGAATGAGATCCTTGAGGGCGACCGGCACGCCATCGATCGGACCAAGCGGCTCGCCACGTTGCCAGCGGATTTCGGATTGACGCGCTGACACACGGGCGGCATCAGCATCCAGCAGCGCGAAAGCGTTGATATGGCGATCGAGACGCCCAATGCGATCGAGTACCGCCTGCGTTGCTTCCACCGGCGAGAGCGTTCCTGCCCGATAGTGCTCGATCAGATCGGCTGCAGAAAGAAGAGCGATGTCATCCGCCCCGCGCGGCCGCGAAGCTCGATCTGGCAAGGGAGCATTTTGAGCGGACATGCGCGCTACCTCATTCATCCATCGGGGCAAATCATTTGCCGGACGAATGATGGCTAAGCGCTCGCGTCCGCGAACATCAGCAATTAATTGCGGAACCGTGAGTAGCGCGACAAGATCGCAACATCTCGAACGTCCACCAATCCTGCGTCGGAATTAAAATCTCGGAATCGCAGCTCCCACGATGAAGTCTGCCTCGGTCGTTGCAGGAATCCTCAGCGGCGCCCGTCCGAAATCGGGCTCTCATCGAAAATTGAAAGTGTCGCTGCGCCCATTCCCGCAGAGCTCCGGCGTCGCAGGTACGATGCCGGCTGGACACCACTCACCGTTGCTCGAACGGATTTCGGCGATGGACGCGAACCTATGTTTGAAGGTAACGCCGGCTTTCTGCGCGGCCGAGATCCCTTTTTCGAACCGCTATCCAAAAAAGACCAAAGCGCGGACCTCAATGCTCTCACGCGGCGGCGCACCGGGTGCGAGCGGATTTTCGAAAGAGGTGTGGAACGATAGCCGCGCACGACCATCATTGGCGCTGTCATGAATCCGGATCAATAGCGCCTCGTCGGTCTGCATCTCGGAAAAATAGTACCAGCGATGGTTCGGTTTGTATTCTACTCGAGACGTTTCGCCACGAACATGAGCGTAGACGAGATCGCTGGGAATCAGATCATCATCCGTGAATGATCGCGCGTCGCACAGCGCCAGCGGTGAATCCAATACCGGACCGCGCAGCGGTCGCCATACATTGACGATCCCAAATCGATGCTTCAGCAGTTCGTCCGCCTCAGCTCCGAGGTGATCGTGGACCCGCCGCGGCGCAGAGTTGACGGTATGATCGTTGTGGACCTGCCGGGATGGCGGCGCAAGACCAGGAACGTTCGCATTGCGCACGTTGTGGTCGAAGATGAATACGCGGCTGGCGCCGACAGCGTCGCGCAGCAATTGCTCAACTTCGGGGTAGTAAACGCGCTTGATTTCTTCCGAGTCGTAAAAGTTGGCAACGGCGGTAGGCGCGTTGACCAGCGAGAAACCGTTACGATCGAGCGAGAATTCCGACTCACGCCCCCGCACGTCCTCGATCGTCACCTCACGCTCATCGTCGATACCATTCCATTGCGGTACGCCAGGGGGTGGCTCGATACGATAAAAGGTCGGCTTCTCACGGCCGCGCTTGAGGTAATGCAGTTTCGCGGTGAGATTGCGAGGAAAGATGGGTCCGTCGAGCGCCATGATCGCTACTCCACGTTTGCTCGCGGGAGATACCGCGACAGCTTTCTGGTTGTGATACTATCGCCCCGGCGCACGAACGTCAGCGTCACCATTCACCAAAGATTTCCCGTCCACGCATGTGACGCACCAAAACTCGACACGCAGAGGGCAATTGCTTCTCTTTGCAGCCGGAGCACGCTTGACGTCCCGCGAAGCGAAATCTCGCCGCTCTCAATCAAGACAGGCAACGAAGACGTCGGCCGCCTCGCCGGCGAACTCTGTGGCCCTCTCACGAAAGATTGCAATCTCCGGATCCGTCGCGACCCGCAAACGGCTTTCGGCGCTCTCCGCATGACGTCGCCGTGAGCAAAAGCTGCCAAGCGCCAAGACGAACCAGTTTGCTCGCGTTATCGCTTCCGCGTCCTCACGGCTTACCGCCTCGAATGCCAGCCTTCGCGCCCCCTCCGTCTCGATGACGAACACGCCGAGGTCCGGCGCAAAATGGCGCGGCAAACCGATGACAGAAATGCGTTGGGTGACAGGCATTGCACCAGATATTCGCTGCGCCTAAACGGCTGGCCGACCGGCTGCCGTCGCCTCGACGACTTCGTTGAGACGGCCGGTCTTCACGTCGTAGATAAACCCGTAGATCGGAATTTGCTTCGGCACCAGGGGATGGCTCCTGATCCGCTGCACATCCTCGAGCACGCTCCTGGCGTTGTCCTCGAACGTATGCCAGTGAACGAACTTGCCCGCGACCGAACCGCCTTCGTGTTTTGGATTCGACCATTTCTTGCCATCGAACTGCGCGGTGCCCAGATCATCCGCCAGGAGGTCGCTGATGACCTCGTTGGTGAACAATTGCATCCCGCAATCGCTATGATGGATGACGAACCATTCATTCGTTCCGAGCAACTTGTGCGAGATCACGAGCGAGCGGATCGCGTCATCGGATGCGCGTCCTCCCGCATTGCGGATGACATGAGCGTCGCCCTCGGCAAGTCCAGCATACTTTGCCGGGTCAAGCCGCGCGTCCATACAGGTCAGGATCGCAAAGCGTCGCGCCGGCGGCAGTGCGAGCTTTTCCTTGTCACCGAACGCGGCAGCGTATTTGCCGTTGGCCGAAACGACTTCCTGGAACGTGGCGCTGGGCGTCGACATGGCGCGACATCCTTCGATTATGAAAGCACGGTCACCTGCCAGATGGAATCAGCGCGAGGCTCGCCCGTCAAGGAAATGGAATTTCCAAGTTCTTGTGGACCACGACGAAGTCATGTCGCGAATGGAAGCGCTTTCAGTCGGAACCATACCGATCATCGCGCAGCTCATGCCTGCTGGTGGGCAAGCCATCGGGTCAACAAGGCGCGGCCGATTGCTGGGCCGTGGGGTGAAGTCCACGCTTCAATCGCTCAACGTGACGCCAAGCCTCGCGGCAGCCGCAACTGTCGACGCGACGTTTCGGTTCAAGCTTCGCGCGATCTTCTCGACGGGCATATTCGCCTTTGCCAAGCCTCTAAGCTTGTATTTTTCGGCTGCCGTCCAAAGGCGATCACTGCCCAGCCGGGATTGATCTCTGGCGGCTATTTCCGGTCGCGAGCCCAATGCTGCCCCCTTGCCTTGACGATCAGAACCTCCGCGCCAGCCGGCGCCGCGATGAACTCGCCGCGAGCCCGCCGGCGTGAACCGTACGCCCTAGTTGAAGAGATCCGGCTCGGCCTCGGTGATCCAGTCCCACAGGGGCTGGAAACTGAAGTAGCCGCCTTTGTGCGTGCCGACCTGACCGGCCGTCAGCTTCGCTACCTCATGGGGGATTGGCTTCGGCGTGCCGGCCGCTTCGGCGAGCAATTGTGCGCGAGTGGCGTTATCCATCGCGATGTACCACCAAGCGGTGGCCTCGATCGTGGGGCCGACCGTTAACAGACCGTGGTTCTGCAGGATCACGGCCTTCTTGGATCCCAGCGCCTCCGCGATCTTCCGACCTTCCTCCGCCTCCAATACGACACCGGAGAACGGATCGAACAGCGCATGATCTTCGTAGAAGGCGCAGGAGTCCTGGGTGAGCGGATCGAGCAACCGGCCGAGCGCCGACCATGCCTTGCCGTAAGTCGAGTGCGTATGAGCGGCCGCGATGACCTCCGGATGCGCGGCGTGGATCGCCGAATGAATCACGAAACCCGCCTGGTTGATCGGCTTGTCGCCAATCAGAATGTTGCCGTCATGATCAACCAGTTGAAGGTCCGAGACCTTGATCTGACCGAAATGTTTCGACAGCGGATTGATCCAGAAGCGGTCCGGAAACTCGGGGTCACGCACGGTGACGTGCCCGGCGAGGCCCTGATCGAACCCGTAGCGCGAAAACAGCCGGAAGGTTGCCGCGAGACGCTGCTTGCGATGCAGCCTTTCCTCTTCGAACGAAGCTGCCGGCACGCGCTCGACCAGGGAGTACTTCTTCGGTTTCTCGACGATCTGGTTCATTCTCGGGGCTCCTTGCTTAGTATCCGAGTTTCTTGTCAAAGACGTCGGCCAGCGGCGCGCCATGCGCGTAGGCATCGAGGTTGACCAGCGTTTTGTCGGTCAGCCGCTTGATATCGTCCGCGCCGGTCCAGGACACGTGCGGGGTCAGGACGACCTTCGGGTGAAGGTAGATCGGATCCCCCTCCGGCGGCGGCTCTGGATCCGTGACATCGAGCGTGGCGCCCGCCAGTTGCCCGTTGTCGAGCGCACGCAGCAGGGCTTGCTGATCGATGATCCGGCCGCGCGCCACGTTGATCAGGTGCAACGATTGCTTCGCGTGCGCCAGGACCTCGGCGTTGATCAAATGCACCGTCTTCGGCGTTGCCGGCAGTGCGATGACGAGATGGTCGGAGGCTGCGACCAGCGCCTCGACATCGTCGACCGGAAGAATGCCCGGGATGGCATACGGCCACGATGAGCGCCGCAACACCCTGATCTGAACACCGAATGGCTTCAAACGCTCGGCGACAGCGTGTCCGATCGCACCAAATCCCGCGATTCCAACCGTTTTGCCGGCAAGCGAACCGAGCGGCGTGATCTTCCACTCCGCGCGACTGCGTGGACGCACGTCATGAAGCCGCTTGGCAAAACCGAGGATTGCCGCCAGGACATATTCAGAAATGGCGTCGGCGGAGATGCCGCGCCCAACCGTAACCACCGGGCCATCGAGCAGCCATTCCGGAAAGAAGTCGACGCCCGTCGACGCAGTCTGGATCCAGCGCAGGCCGTATGGCCACCCCCTCGGCTTCTCCGCCGGCGCCTTGCTCCAGCCTGCGGCCGGACGAGTCAACAACACGTCGGCTTCCGGTGCGATGTCCCAGGCCGGACGCTCGGCGGGATGGTCGATGATCAGCGGGCGGGACCAGTGGTCGATCAGCGACGCGCGAACTTCGGCTCCAAGCTGGTTGATGATGATCGGCGATCGCACGCCGGTGGACGCGCGACCGCTGTCGATACGAGGCGTGTTCATGGCATGCACTCACGATTGCAAACTCGTGACATGCTAGGCGCCGGCGGCAAGATAGTCTTTTCAAAGATGCCTAAGCCTCTGCAACAACCGGGTAACGCGTCGAGACGATGCAAATGAAATCGCCTCTCTGAGTCTCGTCCGCAATCGCACGCAACGTGGATGGCGTCTGCTCTGAACCACGCCGGGACAAGAACAGCATCAGATGCCGTCATCTGCAGCCTCGCGGCGAATCGACAGCGTTCTCGACAGGATCAGGCTGGTCGTGGATGGCTCCAATCAGGTCGCGGCATCCGGCTCAGTCCGAGCTCCTCCAATTTGTCGGATGGAAATCCGCTATATTGGACGTCTCGCCGCAGCATCTCGCTCCGCTTCCATTTTCTCAGACGAAAGCGAATGAGATGAAACTTTCCCTATTCTCCAATATCGCACCGCACTCTATCTACAACGGTGACGAAATTGAGCACGCCCTGCTCTGACCTTGGAGAACGACGATGAACACCGCGATGCAGATGATGCCCATGCCAATGATGATGGGCGGGATGATGAACCCCACGATGGCCGGCGGAATGATGCCGATGATGAACATGCCCATGATGGGCATGCCGATGATGGCCTGTCAGATGAAGTGCACCATGACCCCCACCGGCATGACCTGCGAGATGATGCCGATGGATCCGGCCATGAAGGACATGTTCATGAAGTGCTGCGAGAGCATGATGAACATGATGCAGATGGGCATGCCCATGATGATTGGCTGCGGCGGCATGATGATGACGTGCATGCCGATGAAGGCCTGAGACCTCGACCGGCTTGCGCTGCGTTTGCCAAAGGGCCGGCACTGCCGGCCCTTTTTCGTTTCAGATCGCGTCGTCGGCATAGGTCATGACGAGGTAGAGCACTGCCTCGCTGGCTACTAGATTCTTGTAGACATGCGGAACATCGGCCTCGAAGACGATCGCGTCGCCTTCCGTCAATGTCTGCGGCTTGTCGGAGCCGGCAGCGATCTCCACGACGCCCTTCGCCACGAACAGGTTTTCACGGGTGCCGGGCGCATGCGCTTCGGCGCTCTCACGATGCAGCGGACCTATTCTGAGCTCGTAGAATTCGACCTGATGGCTGCCATCGAACGGAAACAACGCGCGAGACGTGAACTGTCCCTGGCTCGATGAGAGCAGCTTGGCATCGCTTTGGCGGAGCACAACCGGGCCTCGCGCGACATCCGCCTGCAACAGATTGGCGAACGGAACGTGCAGTGCGTTCGCAACCTTCCACAGCAGCGCAATGGTCGGAACGCTCTTTCCGGTTTCGATCTGTCCAAGCATCGCGCGGCTGACGCCGGACTGCTTGGCTAGCCGCTCCAGCGAGTGGCCGCGGCTCGTTCGCAGGCGCCGCAGATTGCGCCCGAGGACGACAGGCAGATCCTGCTCCGCGCCGGGTGACGGGGTGGCGTCTAATGAAGAAGCGACGTTACCGTCGCTCATAAAGCATCCCAGTGCACAGCGGATGTCGCCGGTACCGCCATCGGCACCCACACCCAGGCCGGCCAGAGCCAAAAAAGCTGCATCGCGCCAAAGGAAGGACTGAAGGTGGCGTTTTGCCACTGTCCGGCAGATGTCGCAGGCTGCTGCCTCCGCCGCATTGATCGATAGGCGTCCAGATCAATGATCCGCGCTGAATTCAAGGCTTCTGTCACCTGCTCTGCCCGCGTTCGATTGCCGTCCTTGATATCCTAGTTGGACCCCGGCTCCCGACAAGCGGTTGTCAAACAAAACAACACGCGCTCTGTAAAGTTCGGTCAGGTAGCAAAGACTTCTCACGTCCGTGCTTCCAATAGCAACCGACTCCTTTCGCTCGAAACGCGCCGCAACCGGCACACTGGCAATTGTGCCGGCGAACGCCGATTGGGTAGGAGACCTTTGATTGCGACGCTCCCACCATACCGCCCCCGACGTAGACACCTTCATCAAAGGGGGCGCTATCCCACAAAGAACTGATTTCTCCGTAGCAGGCGAATTGGAGAACAACGATCTCGCCAACTGCACCTCAACGAAAAATTCCTAGAGCCGCTGCAATTCGTCCAATCCATTGGACCAATTGCAGCATTTCCTGAAGTGTGGCCAAAAGGGCGTGCAGAAGCGCGACGTGCCGCTTGGACCAACGGAAACTCAGAAGACCACAGAATGAATACATCGATGCTTCTACGTGCTGCCGCCCTCGCGTTGATCGCGCTCGCAAGCGGCGCCAATGGCGTCCGCGCGGAAACCGATCAACTTCGCATCGCGCAGCAATTCGGGATTGCCTATCTTCCGCTCATTGTCGCCAGCGAAAAGGGACTGATCGAGCAAGAAGCGAAAGCACTCGGCGTCGCGCCGCCGAAGATCGAATGGCTTCGGCTGTCCGGTGCAGCGGCGATGAACGAGGCACTTATTTCCGGTGGGCTTGATTTCGCGACGGCGGGCATCACGCCGATGATCCTGACCTGGGACAAGACGCGGACAACCCCCAAGATCATCGGCGTGGCGGCGCTGGGATCGATGGCCAACATCCTGACCACCAACAACCCAGACATCAAGACAATTGCGGATTTCACCGAGAAGGATCGGATCGCGCTTCCATCGGTCAAGGTCGGCTTCCAGCCGATCATCCTCCAGATGGCGGCCGACAAGGCCTTCGGCAAATACGACAAGCTCGACGAACTCACCGTCAGCATGCCTCATCCGGACGCCACCGCCCAAATCCTGTCGGGACATTCCGAGATCACGGCGCACTTCACTTCACCACCGTTCTCACAGCAGCAGCTGGCGAGCGGCAAGGTGCATCAGGTCCTCAACAGCTACGATGTCCTCGGCGGTCCGCACACCTTCAACGTGGTTTACTCCACCACGAAGTTCGTCAACGACAATCCGAAGACGATCCAGGCTTTCGTTCGCGGTCTCGATCGTGCCAACGAATGGATCAAGGCGAACCCGAAAGATGCGGCCGCGCTCTACATCAAGGCCGAGGGCTCGAAGCTCGCTCCTGACTTCGTCGAGAGCATCATTCGCGACAAGGACGTCAATTTCACAACCGCTCCGGAAGCCGCCCAGAAGTTCGCGGATTTCGAGGCCAAGGTCGGCTTGATCAAGCAGGCGCCAGCGTCGTGGCGGGACTTGTTCTGGTCCGGGCTCGGGGACAAACCGGGAAGCTGACATGAACGTCGCTCCCCGATTGGCCGACCTCGCCGGCGATGCCGCGTCTCCGACGTTGCTCACGCTGGATCGCGTCAGCATCAGCTATCCGACGCGCGACGGCACCTTGACTGCGGTCGAAGATGTCAGCCTCGCGCTTTCGACAGGCGAGCGGCTTGTTCTGCTGGGTCCGTCGGGCTGCGGCAAGTCCACGCTACTCCGAGCGGTCGGCGGCTTTCTCAAGCCGAGCACTGGAGAGATTCGGATAAATGGGGAACCGATCGGAGCCCCCAGTCCCGACCGGATGACGGTGTTCCAGGAATTCGACCAGTTGCTGCCTTGGCGCACCGTGCTGGGCAATGTGCGTTATGCTTTGGAGCGGGGCAGATCACTTTCCCGCCGGGAGGCGGAGGCTGTGGCCCGCGGTTGGCTCAAGCGGGTCGGATTGAAAAACTTCGTCGATGCCTTTCCTCACACGTTGTCGGGCGGAATGAAGCAGCGCGTCGCAATCGCGCGCGCCTTCGCACTGGAGCCGGCGCTGCTGCTGATGGATGAACCCTTCGCCGCGCTGGATGCCCTGACGCGGCGTCAGATGCAGGACGAGTTGCTCAAGCTTTGCGAAGAGACCGGCAGTACGGCATTATTTGTGACACATGGCATCGACGAGGCGATCCGGGTCGGGACCCGCATCCTCGCCCTGACACCTCATCCGGGGCGACTGGCCGCGACATTTGATGTCCCGCCGGGAAGCCGCACTCGCGGCACGACGGCTTTCGCCGAGTTGGAGCAAAAGATCCAACAAGCCGTCTTTGCCGATCCGGAACTTGATCATGGCTGACATTACAGCTCCGAAGCTTTCTGACGCACCGGCGCTGCGCCGTGTGTTCGAGCAAACGCTCTGGCGGCGTCTTGTGATTCTTGCTGCTTTTGCGCTCGCCTGGGAGCTCTATGCGCGCTGGCTCGACAATGCGCTGCTGCTCCCGACGCTGGGAGCGACGCTGTCGGCGCTCTGGTCGGCGATCCTGTCGGGCGAGTTGCCAAATCGGACGCTGACATCGTTGCGCGTTCTGGTCACAGGCTACGCGCTGGGGGTCGGCATCGCCGCGGTGTTCACCGCCCTTGCTACCCTGTCACGCTGGGGCAACGAAGCTCTTGGCCTGCTGACTTCGATGTTCAATCCGCTGCCGGCGATCGCGCTGCTTCCAATTGCGCTGCTGTGGTTCGGCGTCGGAACGCCGAGTCTCGTTTTCGTGATTGTCCACTCGGTCCTGTGGCCGGTTGCGCTGGCCTGCCATGCCGGTTTTCGCGCCATCGCACCAACGCTGCTGATGGCCGGCCGTAACCTCGGCTTGTCGGGCGGCCGTTTCGTTGCCGAGATTTTGGTACCGGCCGCATTTCCCCAAATCTTGTCGGGCTTGCGGATCGGCTGGGCGTTCGCATGGCGCACGTTGATTGCAGCCGAGCTGGTGTTCGGCGTCAGCGCGCGTTCCGGTGGAATTGGCTGGTTCATCTACACCAACCGCGCTCAACTGGAGACTGCCAGCGTCTTTGCCGGACTGCTCACAGTGATCCTGATCGGCCTCCTCGTGGAGAGCGTTGTGTTCCGGAGCCTGACACGGATCACCGTGCAGCGCTGGGGACAGGAGCGAACCTAGAGCAAGACCCTCATCGCACTCCAGGTCGCATGCGCGACTTGCACCTCATTTGAGTGGAAAGCCTAACCCTCGCAGTTCCTCGACGAGGCGGTCCCGTCCATTCAGCGACCGGACCGATCCAAGCCGGTTGAGCACGGTTTGGGTCCACCCGGTCGCGGGCAATCCCTCGGCGTTCTGGAAATCGCGCAAGGTGGCGTCATAGGCTGCGATTCCCGCCTCCTCGCCGGCCGTCGCGTAGCGCTCGCGATGGATCACGACATCCTGGCGCAGGCGCGGCTTGACCCGGGCGGGCCGCGTCGGATCGGGATAGCCGATGCACAGCCCGAACACCGCCGCGGCCTGCGGCGGCAGTCGCAGTTCCTCGGCCACGGCCTGCGGCCTGTTGCGGAGCGCGCCGATATAGACCGATCCGAGACCAAGCGCTTCGGCCGCTAAAACCGCGTTCTGGGCGGCCAATGCCGCATCGACCACGGCTACGATGAACGTCTCGAGGAAAGGCAGTCCATCCTTGGGATGGTTCGCACTCCTAGCCAGACGCTCGGCCCGCGACAAATCCGCCAGCCAAACCAGGAACAGCGGCGCCTCGACGATATGCTTCTGTCCGCCGGCGAACTCGGCGAGGCGCGCCTTGCGTGCCTCATCCTCGACCGCCACGACACTCCAGGTCTGGAGGTTGGAGGACGATGAGGCCGACTGCGCAGCCGCGACGAGCGTCTCCACTGTACCGCGCGGCACCGGGTCCGGCCGATAGGCTCGCACCGAGCGGTGGGCAAGGAGATTATCCAGCACCCCGTTCCAGCCGTCGCCGATCAGAGGCAAATCCTTGCCGTAACGGGAGTGCAACGCCGCCGAAGCGGCATCATCAATCCCCGACGGGCCGGGCACCACAGTCGAGGCGGCCTTGCTTCTCGTGTTGCTCATCAACGCGCTCCTCCGGTAAATCGCCTAGACGTCAATGTCGACTACGACGCGATTGGCAAGCTTGGCCGGGTCCGTATTCGGCTTGATGATCGTGGCACGTTTCAGATCGCTCGTGATCTTCACGACCTCGCGACGCAGGTCTGCGCCCGCCGGGTGATGGCCATGCGTATGGCTGCGCAGCATCGCGGCCAGGTCGGCGACTGCCACCTTCGGGGTGTATTTGGAGAATATCTCGGCAGCATCATCGGGATTTTCGGCAACGTGGTGCGCAGCTTCGCGAACGGCGAGGGTCAGCGCCTTCACCGCGGCGGGATCCGACGCCCAGAGCGAACTCCGCACGCCGAGCGTGCAGCACGACAGGTTGGCGTAATCCCCGCTCAGATTTGATGCGATCTCGACCAGATCGCCATTGGCACGCCGCTCCGTCAGCCAGGCATTCGGGTCGGAGTCGGCGATCGCCTGTATCTCGCCGCGTTGCAGGGCGGTGAGCTGCAGGTCGGCCGGAAATTCGCGCCATTGCACATCGGTCTGTGGATCGAGCCCGTTGTCCGACAGCAGGATGGCAAAGAAGTTGCGCGGAGGCCCGGAAATGCTGGAGACGCCGATCGTCTTGCCCTTGAGATCGGTGATATCCTTGAAGCCGGACTCCTTGCGCACGAACAGCCGGGTGCACCCCCCGTGCAGGCCGGTGGTCAGCTTGACGTCGATGCCCTGTTCCAGTGGCTTCAGCCAGTTGAGCAGCATGCTCGAGCCGGCATCCGCCTTGTCGGTCGCCAGCGACTGCAACATCTGGTCGGTGCTCCCTGCAAGCTGCAGGAATTCCACATCGAGATTGTGACGTGCGAAATAGCCCCGGTGCAGGGCCACGGGTACCGCCGCCGTGCAGATGCCCGTGCCGTTATAGGCAAAGCGGATGTGACGAGTCGACCCCTTCGGCGCCTCGTCGGAATTCGCTACCCGACAGATCGGCGCTTCGCTCAGGGGATCAGCAGCCGGGCCGAGACCAAACACCGGAAGGGCACGCGCGGCCTGCATGGCACCGAATGGCGCTGCAAGCCCTACGAGACCGGCCAATCCGAGAAGAGTTCGCCGCGACGGTGAGAACGGTTCATGTTGGTTTGTCGTCATGGGCATCTTCCACTGCTTCACGTTCGACGCGTTTCCGGCTGGTACCGGGGCAAGCAACCGTTGCACTCGACGAAGTGCCCATACGGCGCGACGCGTTGTTCAAAATGCTAGGTCGGACGACGGGATGCGTCGATCGCAAAGTTGGCGACAAAGATAGAGAGTTCGTGTCGCGGCTCGGCAGGCCGCGGAATAGCTCTCCTGAAGCGGACAGATGTGGCTTGTTTCGCTTAGGCCAGCGCCGACGCAGCTCTCCAAGGTATCAACCGCCGCTCCAGCCAACTCGCGCCGCGATCGACCAGAAATCCAACCGAGCCGACAACGAGAATTCCGAGCATCACGAGATCCATATCGAAGCGTTCGCGGCCGGCAATAATGATGCCGCCGATGCCGGGTCCGGCAGCCATGAAGTATTCGGCACCGATCGTCGCGAGCCATGCATAGATCAGCGCAAGATGCAGTCCGGTCAGCAGCGACGGCATCGCCGCTGGAAGATAGACGTAGAGGATGAATTGCACGCGGTTGAAGCGAAACACCTCGCCCACTTCGACGAGCTTGCGGGATGTCGCGTGAATGCCCTCGACCAGGTTGAGAATGACGGGGATCGCCGCCGCGAGCCCGATAAAGACAACCTTCGCCATCTCGTCGAATCCGAACCAGAGCGAGATCAGGGGGATCCACGCCAGGAGCGCGATCTGCTTCAGCCCATTGAACCAGGTCATGACGACGCGGTCCGCGATTGTGGAGAGGCCGAGCAACAGCCCGATCAACACCCCGGCGCCGGAGCCGAACACAAATCCGAGGAGATCACGGCGCAGGCTGGCGGCAAGCGCTTCAAGGAGCTCGCCGCTAGCCAACTCCTGCCAGGCGGTGGCGCCCACATGCTCGAGCGGCGGCAGGAATTGGCGGTTGACCAGGCCCGAATGGCTGGCGACCTCCCAGGTTAGCAGCAGGCCAATCGGCAAGACCAGCCCGCGGCCGAGTGATCCGAGAGCGGCGCTACTGGACATCGTCAATCCGCCAGCGTTGCAGGCCGGTTTCGATAACGGCGAGGATCTTGTCGCTCACAAAGCCGATCACGCCGATCACGATCATGGCGACCAGCACGGTATCGAGCCAGAACATCTGACGGCCCCAGACCAGGAGGTAGCCGAGTCCCTCCGACGAGGCCAGCAGTTCGACGCTGACCAGCGCGATCCAGGCGTGGGTCAGCCCGTAGCGCAGGCCTGTGAAGATCGGCGGTATCGCTCCCGGGAGGACGACGTGGCGCAGCATCTGCAGGGATGTGAAGCGGAACGTTTCTCCTACCTCGATGAACGCCCTCGGCACGTTTCCGATGCCCGCGCTGGTGTTCATGACCACTGGCACAAACGCCGCCTTTGCGATCACGACGATCTTGAGCCCCTCCCCGATGCCGAGCAGCAGCATCGCGAGTGGAATCCAGGCCGGTGCCGGCACCTGGGCGATCGCTGTGAACAGCGGACGGACATAGTCGTCGACGCGCCGCGACAGTCCCATGGCGGAGCCGGTAATCAGGCCGGCGGCCGCGCCGATCCCGAAGCCAAATGCGACGCGCCGCAAACTGTAGCCCGCATGCTGGGCAAGCTCGCCGCTCGCGAGCATGTCCCGCAGTGTATGCAGCACATCCTGGGGCCGAGGCAAGATCTGCTCAGGAAGCCAGCCATGGTTGGTGCCGACGATCCAGATCGGAAGGATGATGGCCGGCAGGATGAGCAACCAGCCAAGCTTCGTGAGCTGACGAAGCACCGCTGCACTGACGCGACCGGAGATACGTCGAAAACCCGCCACCGCGGTGGTCCGAGGCTCAAGTGTCGTGCGAAGAGCTGCATCACTCATGCCGGGCCGCTGATCGGCGTGCCCCCGGAGCCGTCCTCTTCACCATCGCCGAGCGCGCGCAGTACATCGTTGCGAATTCGGACCAGATCATCGTCAGTTCGCGACCTCGGCCTTGGCGCGGAAATCGCGAAAATCCGCGACACACGACCGGGCCGAGGCGCGAGCACGATGACGCGGTCGCCGAGAAGCACAGCTTCGTCGACATCATGGGTCACCAGGACCATCGTGATTCTCTCGTGCGCCCAGATTCGCTGTAGCTCGACCTGGAGCCGCGCCCGCGTCAGCGCGTCGAGCGCACCAAAGGGCTCGTCCAGCAGCAGCAGCCGGGGGCGATTGACGAGGCCGCGCGCAATCGCCGCGCGCTGGGCCATGCCACCGGAGAGCTGGTGCGGATATGCTTGCGCGAATCCATCGAGTCCGACCAACGTGATATGCGCGGCAACGGCCTCCCGCTTGGCCCGGTCGCTGAGCGGCGCATTCTTGAGACCGAGGGCGATGTTTTGGGAAACCGTTGCCCAGGGGAACAGTCGCGGCTCCTGGAAGACGATGCCGCGATCCAGGCTCGTCCCCGCGATCGCATTGCCATCCTGGCTGATGCTGCCACGGAATTCCGGCTCGAGCCCGGCGATCAGCCGCAACAGCGTCGACTTCCCGCAGCCGCTCGGCCCCAGGAGAACGACGAACTCGCCGCCCGCGACGTCGAGCGACACGTCCCGCAGCGCTTCAACGGGCGCGCCATTCACGACAAACGACTTGGAGACGTTGCGCACCTCCAGCCGCCCCTGCCCGTGGTCAGGGACTGCCGTTGTCCGCAGTTGCGCGGCGACGTTCATTGTCCCGCCGCCTGCGGCCGTCCGCTCGCATCATATTCCTGCCAGTAACCGACGAGACCCTGCTCCTTGAGCGCAACATCCAGGAATGAACGGTCGAACCAGCCATTGAGGTCAACGTCGCGGCGAAGCAGACCGAACTCCTTCGCCTGTTTGGCCTGCACGCGATAGCTCTCGATGATCGATGCATCGGTAATCGGGGTGTTGCGATACTTCAGTTCTTGGTTGGAGAAGTCAAAGCGATATCCTGACGCCGGAAAGCCTGTTCGGGCCGATATCTCAAAGAACGCTTCCCGGTTGGCCTCGTCCGACGCCCAGCGCGCAGCACGGACGATCGCCGAGACGATCTTCTGCGTGATATCGGGATGCGCCTTGATAAAGGCATCCTGCCCGATCAGCGTCGAATGCCGTTCATAGGCCGGATTGTCGCCTTTGGTGGTGTAGATGATCTCCGCGATATTCTTCTCGGCGAGGCTGGCCAGCGGGAAGTTGCCGAACGCAGCGTCGATATCCTTTGACGTCAACGCCGCATTCGTGGTGGCCGTATCCATGTTGATGATCTGAACGTCCCGCTCCTGGAGACCGTTGCCGGCCAACACCTTGACGGCGGCGAGATGATTGTTGGTTCCACGGAAAATAGAAACCTTGCGGCCGCGGAGATCGGCAACCTTTCGGATCGCCGAGCCGAATGGAACCGCAAGATAGATCGGCGCATGGGCACCGGATGCGAGCAATATCCTGGTCTTTAGACCATTCGCACGGCCGATGATCTCGGGCAGATCGCCCTGGATCGCGAAGTCGAGCTGGTTGTTGGCGAAGGCCTCATTGACGGCGGGGCCTGCTCCCTTGAAGAAATACCATTCGACCTTCACGTCCGGCCGGTCATGCAATTCCCGATCGAGATAATGCTCGGAATGGGCAACCGCCGCGGACGAGCCGCCGGAGAACTGGCGATTGTCGGCACCGACGGAAGCGAATCCGATCCGCACCGTGAGCGTATCGGCGGCAAGCCCCGACCTCAAACCGAACAGTAGACCGGCCCCCGCAAGCAGGAGACTGAAGAGTTTGCGTTTTGCGATCATCAACACATTCCTCGCCGCACCATCACCCGCCCGGCGTTGCCGTCAGAGTATGACGATCCATGATCGCCCTGCGCAATCTCACAGATTTTCATTCTTGACGCGTAATGCGCTATTTCTCTTCTGCGCAGGCAGGCGAAAGGAAAAGAATGTGATGTCACGGCCTAGACGGACGGGTCGATCCAGAGATCGGCGAAGCTCCCGTTCAATCCCTCAGCGCCGGGAGCGAAGTTTCGAACCTTCTTGTTGGCAATGATCACGCCGCCCGCCGCAACGATGTCGACGGAGGCCACCTCCTCGTGGACGATCGATTGGAACTTGGACCAGATCGCGCGCCGCTTCTCGGCATCCGGCTCGATCGCAGCTGCCTCCAGCAGCTGGTCGACCTCGGGATTGCTGTAATGTGCCGCATTCGAGAACGGCAGGCCGATTCGGAAATTCTTCGACCAGTAAGCGCGTTGCACGCCGAGCGTCGGATCGAACGTGTTGGAGAGGCTTTCGATCGTCAGGTCAAATGCCCGATCCCGATAGACGACATTCAGGTAGGTCGCGAGATCGTACCGCAGAATCTCGATGTCCAGGCCAATCCGGCGCAGGGAGTTGCGCAGGAAATCGGCGAAGCTCGCGGGCAGGAATGGATTTTGCGTGAGCCTGAGCTTGGCCCTGATGCCGCCCGCACCTCGCTTGAGGCCGGCCTCATCCAGCAATTGATCTCCCGCCTTCGGATCGAACGGCCACGCCTGGATCTTCGGATCGTAGAACTTGGGCAACGCCGTGCTGACCGGGGACGGAGAGATCAGGCCGTAGCCGAAGAACACGACGTTGACCAACGCCCGATGGTCGATCGCATGAGCGATCGCCTTGCGCACACGGCGATCCTGGAGGATCTGCGTATCGAAATTGAAGAACAGCTGCTGCTGTGGCCCCGAATAGGCGTAGGTCGTGGTATCGACCACGAACCGCTTGTCGACCTTGAAACGCTCGATATCGCCATATGGCACCGGCGTCGCCCCGATATCGACCTCGCCTGCCTCAAGCGCCGCCGCACGCGCGGCCGGATCCAGCACGACCTTCAGCACCAGACGGTCGACATAAGGCTTCGGCGCATCCCAATAGTTCGGATTGCGAACGAACAGAAGATGACTGCCGGGAACCCATTCCCGCAGAAGGAACGGGCCGGTCCCGATCGTCTGCTCGAGCCGGGGCTGTTCCTCGGGCTTGAGAGCTTCGTAAATATGCTTGGGCACAATGGGAGATTCGGCACCGGCCAGTGCCGAAATCAGGAAGGGGGCCGGCTTTGACAGCACGATCACGGCGGTCAGACGGTCCGGCGTTTCGACCGCCTCGACATTCGCGAATGTGATGCGCCGCGCGGGTGAGCGATCTTCAGCCGCTCGATGGAAAATGCGACGTCGGCCGACGTGAACTCCCGTCCATCGGACCATTTCACGTTCGGTCTCAGCCGGAACGTGTAGCGCCTGCCATCGTCGCTGATGGTCCAGGATGTCGCCAGCACCGACCTCGGATTGAGATCGTAGTCGTACGCAAGGAGCCCTTCGTTGATCTTGGTGCCGATCGTCTGCCCGGTTCCCGACGACGTGTTGATCGCGATGATCGCGGAAGGGTCGGGATAGTACACCCAGTTCAAGGTGCCGCCGGGTACCGGTTTCGCATCGGCGGCCATCGCTTGTGATGGACCGAGCAGGCCGGCGGCGCCGGAAGCCAGAAGGCCGCGATTGAAGGTCCGTCGATTCAGCGACATCGCGCCCCCGCGTCAGACCGCGGCGCACGGAGAGGTTATCTCGCCGGATCCGCCGCGCAAGTTGTACCGCCTCAATCTTGATCATGTTTCGCAGAGAATTTGCTTTTGTTGTTCACAGCAACGGCGCGCGTTCGCGAGCGCGACGTGCCACGCATGCAGCAGCAAAATTTTCATTATGCGAGGAAGCGCGCCGCAGGATTGATTGTCGGACCTCGAGGTGGATTATTGCGACACAGTGTTCACAACTGACGTGCGATCGGCAATGAACTGGCTTACGCGCCGGCAAATCACAAAGGCTCTGCTGTTGACCTCCGGCGCCTTTGTCGGCGGACCAATGGTGACTTCAGCGCGCGCAGCCGATGAAGGCCAGCATGGCGGAACGTTGAACGTCGTGATCCAGCCCGAGCCTCCCATCCTCGTCAGCCTGACGCACACCGCGGGCCCGACCACCCGCGTAAGCGGAAAGGTGACCGAGGGGCTCGTCGCCTTCGATCTGGACTTCAATCCCCGCCCGCAGCTCGCGACCAGCTGGCAGAAGAGCGAAGACGGGCTCAGCTATCGGTTCGAGCTCCGGCGCGGTGTAAAGTGGCACGATGGCCGCGACTTCACGTCGGCGGACGTCGCGCACTCCATCGAGCTTCTCAAGCAGCATCATCCACGCGGCCGCGGCACGCTGGCCTCGGTTCGCGAGGTGCGCACGCCCGATCCGCATGTTGCGGAAATCGTGCTCGACAAGCCCGCGCCCTATCTGCTCGCCGCCCTCACGGCCTCAGAATCGCCGATCGTGCCGCGGCACATCTATGAGGGCACCGATCCCCTGGCTAATCCCAACGGACGCGCGCCGATTGGAACTGGTCCCTTCGTTTTCAGGGAATGGAAACAGGGCAGCCACATCGTGCTGGAGCGCAATCCCAATTATTGGGATCCCGGCAAGCCCTATCTCGACCGCATCGTCATCCGCTTCATCGCCGACGCCAACGCCCGCGCGGTTGCACTCGAGACCGGGGAGATCCACTACGCGCCTGATACGCCGGTGCCGCTCGGGCAGATCGAGACGCTCAAGGCCGACCCGAACCTGCTGATCGAAACACGCGGCTATGACTATCAGCCATCGTGTACCGGCTCGAGTTCAACCTCGCCAATCCCTACTTTGCCAAGCCGGAGGTCCGGCGTGCCGTCGCGCATGCAGTAGACCGCGACGCGATCAACCGCATCGTTTTCTACGGATGGACACAGAGTGCGCCGGCTGCGATCAGCCCGGCGCTGAAGCAATTCCACAATCCCGGGATTCCGCACTACGAATTCGCGCCCAAGAAGGCCGAAGCGTTGCTCGATGCCGCAGGCTTGCCGCGCGGGCCGGACGGTACGCGATTCAAGGTTTTCCATGACTACATGCCCTATGGCGAGACCTATCAGCAGCTTGGCGCCTACACGCGCCAGGCGCTTTCCACGATTGGCATCGGCGTGACGCTGCGCGCACAGGACGTTCCCACCTGGTTCAAGCGCACCTACACAAACCGCGACTTCGATTTCATGAGCAACGGCATGAGCCATTCGTTCGATCCGACGGTCGGCGTGCAGCGGCTGTACTGGTCGAAGAACTTCAAACCCGGCGTGCCCTTCTCAAACGGATCTGGCTACAGCAACCCTGAGGTCGACCGGCTGCTGGAAGCGGCCGCCATCGAAAGCGATCCGGCAAAGCGCCGTGAGCTGTTCTACGCCTTCCAGGTCATCGTTGCGACCGACCTGCCCGACATCAATCTGGTGACGGGACCAAACCTGACCATCGTCAACCGCAAGGTCCGCGATCACACCACGACGATCGACGGGCCGTCCGCCAACTTTGCCGACGTCTGGCTGCAAAGCTGATCTCGCACGGGATATCCTCATGAGTTTCGATCTCGATACATCAAATCCCCATTTTGCCAAGGCAGTGCGGCTGCGGGAGATCTTCGCGCGCGACGCCGCCGAGCGCGACCGCGCCGGTGGCAAACCGCTCGAGCAGTTGGCCTTGCTGAAGGAGAGCGGCCTTCTCAACCTATTGATACCGACGGAATTCGGCGGCGCCGGCGAACGCTGGTCGACCGCGCTGAAGATCGCCCGTGAGTTTGCCAAAGTGGACGGTGCCCTGGGACACCTCTACGGCTACCATTTCGGCTCCCAGCATGCCGCCCATCTGCGCGGCACGGCCGAGCAAGCTGCCGATATCTTCCGGCGGTCCGCTGCCGGCAACTGGTTCTGGGGCAATACCGCAAACAGTTTCTCGAAGAGCCTGTTCGGCCGTCGCGATGCCGATGGCTACATATTGGACGGGTTTCGTCCGTTCACATCAGGATCGCATATCGCGGACTATCTGCAGGTCGCCTGGGAAGACCGCGACACCAATGCACGGAGCTTCGCGGCCATTCCGGCAAACCGGGACGGCATCCGGATCGAGAATGATTGGGACGGCTTCGGCCAGCGCCAAACTGGAAGCGGGCGCGTCACCTACACCGGGGTCCGGATTCATCGAAACGAGGTGCTCGACCACAAGCTTGACGGCGGCCGTCCCTATCAGACCGTAACGCCCTTCCTGCAGCAGAGCACCCTGCTGAATGTCTTCATCGGCAGTGCGCAGGGCGCCTTGATCACCGCGCGCGATTATACGCGGGAAACGTCCCGCCCCTGGCTTCATTCGGGCGTTGAAAAGCACACCGATGATCCCTGGGTCAGACGGGTCTATGGCGAGCTTTATACGCGGGTGAAAGCGGCCACGCTGCTCGCGGATGAGGCGGCCGCGACGCTCGACCGGGTCTGGTCGCGCGGCCGCGATCTGACGCCCCAGGAGCGCGGCGAGGCCGCGGTCGTGATTGCCGGCGCCAATGCCCATGCCGGTGAAGTTGCGCTTGATGTCACCAGCCGCATCTTCGAGGTAATGGGTGCACGCTGCGCTACCATTGCCAATGGCTATGACCGCTTCTGGCGCAATGTGCGCATCCACACGCTGCACAATCCCGCCGAATACAAGACGCGCAATGTCGGGAACTGGTTTCTCACCGGTGTCCATCCCGAGCCGTCCACATTCCAGTAGCCGAGAGAGTCCGTCGTGCCCAAGCAAATCCAGGTCAACGGCTTCGCCATCTTCAGCCCGGTTCACCTTTCTCCCGGGCTATGGCGCCATCCGGAGGACCGCTCGCTGGACTTCGATACGCTTGATTACTGGACGGACGTGGCGCGCATTCTCGAGGCCGGCAAGTTCGACTCGATCTTCATCGCCGACGGCATCGGCATTCATGACGTTTATGCCGGAACGGCCGACGCGGCGCTGCGCAGCGGCGCGCAAATTCCGAAGCTCGATCCCATGCTGCTGGTCTCGGCCATGGCGCATGTCACCGAGCATCTCGGCATCGGCGTCACGGCCCCCGTATCGTATGAGCCGCCGTTCACGCTCGCGCGCCGCTTCTCGACCCTCGATCATCTGACCAAGGGGCGCGTCGCCTGGAACATCGTGACCGGTTATTCCAACGCCGCGTCACGCGCGGTCGGCCGCGACAGCATCATGCCGCACGACCCCCGCTATGATCTTGCCGACGAATTCCTCGATGCCGTCTATGCGCTCTGGGAAGGTAGTTGGGACGACGAGGCCATTATCGTCGATCCCACCAAAGGTGTGATCGCGGATCCGCAGCACATCCGCAAAGTTCATCACCACGGCACGCATTTCAAGCTTGACGCCATCCACCTCGTCCATCCCTCTCCGCAACGGACGCCATTCCTATTCCAGGCAGGCGCCTCCAATCGCGGCAAGGATTTCGCCGCCCGGCACGCCGAAGCGGTGTTCCTGGGGGAGCATTCCAAGGCACGCACGGCGGCCAATGTCGCCGAGACGCGGGCACGCGCTCGGGCGTTCGGCCGCGACGAGCACGACATCCGTTTCTATGCCCTGACGACCGTGATCGTCGCGGAGACCCACGCCGCGGCGGAAGCCAAATACCGCGACTATCAACGCTATATCGATCCCAAGGGCTCGCTCGCGCTGCTGTCCGGCTGGACCGGAATCGATCTCTCCCGCTACAGCCTGGATGATCCCTTTCCGACCGCGAAGAAGGACAACGCGGTCACCTCGATGATCGATTCCTTCTCCAGGAGCGAGCGCCCCTGGACCATTCGCGAGATCATCGAGCACAATGGCATCGGCGGCCGGGGCCCCGTCATTGTTGGCTCGCCTGCGGAAGTCGCTGACGAGCTCCAGGCCTGGGTCGATGAGACCGATATCAACGGCTTCAACCTCAGCTACGCTGTGACGCCGGGCGGGTATCGGGATTTCGCCGAGCTCGTCGTGCCGGAATTGCAGCGCCGCGGTGTCTACAAGACCGAATATGCTCCGGGGACCTTGCGGGAGAAAATCTTCGGCGCCGGTCGGGCACGCCTGCCGTCCTCGCATCCTGCCGCAAGCTTCCGGCCCCATGCGGCGGCGCGGACGCGTGAAGCCGCATCCGCCTGACCTCATGGAACCCCGGTCAACCCACCTCGAGCTTCGGCACGGCATGGCGCAGTCCGGCCTGCTCCATCAGCGGCAGGACGCGGCGACCGAAGAAATCGAGATCAGGCTTGAAATCGAAGAAGCTGAGCTGAAGGCCGTCGATCCCGGCCTTCTTGAGCTGCACAAACTGCTCGACGACTTGCTCGGGGGTGCCGATCACCTCGATATTGCCGCCAATGGCGCGCCGCTTCGGCGCATCGACGCCGACGCGCCCTTTCCAGGCATGCGCATCGCTCGCGAAGTTCTGCATGCTGGCGACCGGATCGAGATGGTCGACGATAGCGTCGTGATACTGCCAGGTCTCACGCTCGCTCTCCCGGCAGACGACCATCGGATTGAGCAGCGTCCGTACCTCTCGTCCGACATCGATGGCGGATTGCTTCACGCGCTGGACATGCGGCGGCAGCGCCTCGATCGCGCTCGCAAACGACGAACCCGCCGGACTGGTGACAAAGACGATGTCCGAGTAGCGGCCCGCGAACGCAATGCCGGCATCCGATCCGGTCGCGTTGACCAGGATCGGACGCGCAAAACGCGGCTTGGGAGTCACGAACGCATTGCTCAGGCACCAGGGAGATTCTCCCTCGAAAGAGAAGTTCTCCTTGTCGCCCCACAGCCGCTGCAGCACTTCGATGAACTCGGCCGCCAGCTCGTAGCGTCGGTCATGCTCGATCTGGTTCCAGCCGAATGCCTCGTGCTCGATCGCACGGTGCCCGGTCACGACATTGATCCCCCAGCGCCCTCCCGAAATATGATCCAGCGTGGCGCCGTATTTGGCGAGATGCAGGGGATGGATCGGTCCGTAGAGCACGTGGATCGTCGAGATCAGCATGATCCGCGACGTGACAGCGGCAAGCGAAGCGGTAGTGATGAACGAATCGAGCGCTTCGCCCGTAAAGACGCCGCCGTAGCCGCCCTTCGGCAGCCATTGGGACAGCGCGAACACGAGATCGAAGCCGAAGGACTCCGCACTGAGCGTCAGATCGCGATTGTAGTCGAACGTCCACGTCGTCGAGCGCGGCAAGGTCGACGCGCTCCAGCCACCGGCCTGGATCGGCAGGAACAGGCCAAGCAGCAACGGCTGCTTCAGCGACTTCGACAAAGGACTTTCCGGAAACTGGCTCGGGCTCGGAAACAGCGGCCAGCCAACAATGTCGCCGGGCTTGTGCACTATCGTCATCGTCATGTCCGTCGTGGTGATACGTGCCGTCCGTGGAGCATCCGCAACATCGATACGATCGCACGTGAATGCATCGACGTTGGCGGCGGGCTTTGCCGTTGTCAACCGCGCGGCACGTTCCACATTGCGCGATCTCGGTACTCCCGACACGTGACGAGCGAACGCATGAGCACACGTATTTTTTCGACACGGCGCGAAAGTTAGAACAAACATGTCAGGCATCCAGCGCATCGGAAAGACTTTTCGCCGCACGATCTGGCAGGCGGTACCGACGGTGATCGGAATCATCGTCATCAATTTTTTTCTGCTGCAGCTCGCGCCCGGCGATGCAGCCGACGTGCTTGCCGGCGAATCCGGATCGGCGACGATGGAAACGGTCGCCGCGCTCCGCTCCCGCTTCGGCCTCGACCAGCCAGTCTTGCTGCAACTCGTGGCGTATCTCGACAATCTCGCCCATCTGAGCCTCGGCTATTCGCCGCGCTACAACCTTCCGGTCGCCGACATCATCGGCCAGCGACTGCCCGGCACCGTGGCATTGATGACGACGGCGCTCGTCATAGCCCTCGCCGGCGGCATCGCGCTCGGCATCGTGATGGCTACGTTCGCCGGCCGATGGCCCGACCGGGTGATCTCGATCGTCGTCACGCTGTTCTACTCGATCCCGGGGTTCTGGATCGGCCTGATGCTGATCCTGCTGTTTTCCGTCAAGCTGGGGTGGTTGCCGAGCGGCGGCGCGGCCACGATCGGCGCTGACATCAGCGGCTTCGATCTGCTGATCGATCGTGCCCGCTACATGGTTCTGCCCGCAGTCTCGCTGTCGCTGTTCTACATCGCGATCTACTCCAGACTGGCTCGCGCCGCCATGCTCGAAGCCCAGGCACAGGACTATGTGCGTACCGCAGCCGCGAAAGGGCTATCTCCACTCACGATCACAGTGCGTCATGTCTTGCGTAACGCCCTGTTGCCGGTCACGACGGTCGCCGGCATGCATTTCGGAGGTTTGCTCGGCGGCGCCGTGGTGGTCGAGACGGTGTACAGCTGGCCCGGCCTCGGCCGCCTCGCTTTCGAGGCCGTGATGAGCCGCGACTTCAGCGTGCTGCTCGGAATTCTCCTGCTTTCTTCCCTGCTCGTGATCATCGCCAATGTCACGGTCGATCTCGTGCAGGCCTGGCTCGACCCACGCATCGAGACGCGCTGACCATGACCGACGCCACGTTGGACTCCACCCGCCCGACCGAGCACTCCGCTGATGATCGGCCGCGGCCTGTCCCGGACCGCCCCGAATGGTCGAATATTCATGCGCCCGACACGCATGTGATCGCGATCGACGCTGGCCGTCAGCGATCCTGGTTGCCTGACCGTCTGCGACGAAATCCCTCGTTCGTAGCGGGCACCGTCTTGCTGCTGGTGATCATCGCGGCGGCCGTGTTCGCTCCGGTTCTCTATCCCGGCGATCCTCTGTCGATGGTTGCGCGTCCCCTGTTGTGGCCGGGACAGGATCTCGCCTATCCCCTTGGAACCGACTCGCTGGGACGCGATGTCGCCGCCGGCCTGATGCATGGAGCACGGATTTCACTCCTGATCGGCTTTGTCGCCACGACGATCGGCGTGACGGTCGGCACTGTGGTGGGTGCGGTCGCCGGCTATCGGGGCGGCCGCATCGACGACTTCCTCGTCCGGGTCATCGAACTGTTCCAGACCATTCCGAGCTTTATCCTGCTCGTCGTGCTGGTCGCGATCGCCCAACCTTCGATTGCGACGGTGACCTGGGCGATCGGGCTCGTCACCTGGCCGACCATTGCACGGCTGGTCCGCGCCGAATTTCGGGTGCTGCGCGAAAAGGAGTTCGTCATGGCGGCACGCAGTCTCGGCTTCAGCGACACCCGCATCGTCGTCCGCGAGATCCTGCCCAATGCCCTTCCGGCAATCATCGTGACCACGTCGGTGATGGTCGCGACCGCGATCCTGATGGAGGCGGCGCTGTCATTCCTCGGACTTGGCGACCCGAATGTCGTGAGCTGGGGCAGCATGATCGGCTCCGGACGCGAGTTGATCAGAACGGCGTGGTATCTCACCGCGCTTCCGGGCCTCGTCATCGTCCTGACCGTACTCTCGTTGAACCTGATCGGCGACGGGCTGACGGACGTGCTCAATCCGCGTCTCAGCCGGGAGCGATAGGATGGCACCCCTGCTCGACGTCCGCGATCTCACCATCGGCTTTCCGAGCGCAACGCCGGTGCGGAACCTCAGCTTCAGCCTGGCGCCGGCGGAGACGCTTGCCATCGTCGGCGAATCCGGCTCCGGAAAATCGCTGACGGCATTGGCGCTGATGCGCCTGCTCCCCAGCACCGCGCGTATTGCCTCCGGTCGGGTGCGCCTCGATGACGATGATCTACTCGCGCTTCCCGAGGTCGAGATGCGTCGCCGACGGGGTCGCGATATCGCAATGATCTTCCAGGAACCGATGACGTCACTCAACCCGGTGCTGACCATCGGCCGACAGATCGCGGAGGTTCTCCAGGTGCATCGCGGCCTGTCGAAGGCACAGGCGCGACGCGAAGCGGCCGAGCTGCTCGATCTGGTGCGCATTCCCAACCCTGAGCGATGCCTGGATGATCATCCGCACCGACTGTCGGGTGGCATGCGCCAGCGCGTCATGATCGCGATCGCGGCGGCGTGCCGTCCGAAGATCCTGATCGCGGACGAGCCGACCACCGCGCTCGATGTGACCATCCAGGCCCAGGTGCTCGAGCTGCTTGATCGCCTGCGCCGCGAACTGTCGCTGTCGCTGCTGCTGATCACCCATGATCTCGGTCTGGTCGGCCAATGGGCCGACCGTGTCGTCGTCACGTATGCCGGCCGAAAGGTCGAGGAGGCGCCACCGGACGTCTTGTTCGAGCATCCCTTGCATCCCTACACGCAGGGGCTACTCGCGGCATCTCCGCGATTGCACGAAAATCTGCACTATCGAAGCGCTAGGCTGTCGGAGATACCCGGCAACATCGCGTCCGCGGCAACCCAGGCAGGTTGTCCCTTTGCACCGCGATGTCCGGTCCGGTTGACGCAGTGCCGGACCAATGTCCCGTACGAACGCGACGCTGCGATTGGACGGCGCGTTGCCTGCCATGTCGATATCTCCGAATCATCTCGCGGTCTGCATCATGACGCTGCTGTCAGTTACTAATCTCAAGACCACCTATCGGGTCGGTACTGCGCCGCTCTACGCGGTGGATGGCGTATCGCTCGACATCGCGCCAGGCGAGACAGTCGGTCTCGTTGGAGAGTCCGGCTGCGGAAAGTCGACCCTCGGCAAGACGATCCTGCGGCTCGTCGAACCGTCGGCCGGCCGTATCGCGTTCGACGGCGTGGATCTCACCGCGCTGCCGGAGCGGCGACTGCGGGCCTACCGACGCAGGCTGCAGATGGTGTTCCAGGACCCGTTTGCCTCGCTCAATCCGCGCCACACCATCGGCGATATTCTATTGGCACCGCTCGACGTCCATCGCGTAGGCTCACGCGCCGACCGACGCCAGCGGGTCAGCGCAATCCTGTCCCAGGTCGGCTTGCCGGAGGACACGGTTGCACGCTATCCGCACGAATTTTCGGGCGGCCAGCGTCAGCGCATCGGAATCGCACGAGCGCTGGTCCTGGGACCGGATCTGATCATCTGCGACGAGCCGGTGTCCGCGCTAGATCTATCAGTGCAGGCCCAGATCCTCAATCTGCTCGCCAACATCAAGCGTGACTTGAAGCTGTCGCTGCTCTTCATATCCCACGACCTCTCGGTCGTGCGTTATCTGTCGGATCGGGTGCTGGTGATGTATCTCGGGCGCATCGTCGAAACCGGCAGCCATCAGCAAATCTGGAAGAATCCGCTGCATCCCTACACCCGCGCGCTGATCGACGCCATCCCGGATCCCGCGCGGCGCCGTTATGCGGCGCCCCTGCCGGGCGACCTGCCGGACCCGCGCAACGCGACCAAAGGCTGCCGTTTCCAGCCGCGCTGTCCGCTCGCAACGGAGCTCTGCACGCAGCAGTCCCCTGAGCTGCGCAGCGCTCGCTCCGGCCAGCGGGTCGCATGCCATCACGCCGAGATAACTGCAGGCCCGACCTAGCCGCGCAGCCAGACTTCCGCAAAATTGCCCTGCACACCGGCACTATCGATGGTGTGCCCGACCACGCGCCGGTTGTAGACCGTCACGGGCTTGCTCAGCATCAAGGGGAGCACCGGAAGCTCATCCGCGACAACCTCCTGAAAGCGATCAATCAGCGCCCTGCGCCTGGTCGCGTCGGATTCGACGGCAATCTGGGCAAAGAGCTGATCGACCTCCGGATTGGAGTAATGGCTCGCATTGGTGAAGGCCACACCCTTGCGATAGTTGTCGCTGGTGAAGAACCTCTGCAGACCGACCGTCGGATCGAACATGTTGGTGAAGGGGTGAAAGGTGAAGTCGTAGTCGCGGTCGGTATAGACGCGCTTCAGATAGCTCGGAAAATCCTGCCCGCGAACGGTTACGTCAATGCCAACGGCGGCCAACGCGCTCTTCAGGGCTTCGCCACTGCGCTTGAAGTTCTCGCCAAAGGGCTGGAAGTCGTGCGTCAGCGCAAACCGCCAACGGCCTCTCAAGGGGAAGCCGGCCTCGTCCAGGAGCTTGGCCGCGGCCTTGGGATCATAAGAGTATGTCGGGACCTTGGCGTTGTAGAACCGCTTCAAGGTCGGACTGACGATGCTGACCGTCCGTTCTCCCAGTCCGTACCATGCCACGTTCAGCACCACGGCGGGGTCGACCGCATGCGCGATCGCCTTGCGAACTTGCGGGCTCTTCAGGATCGGATGATCCAGATTGAACTCCAGGCCGTAGAGCGTCGGAGAGTATTCGTAACCACGCGTCTCCTGGCCTAGATGCGGAAGGGAGCGGAAGCGCTCGAGGTCCAGCGGCGAAACGGGCGTCGATCCACCGAGGTCGAGCTCACCGGTTTCAAACGCGACAGCGCGCGCAGCCCCGTCAGGGATTACGCGAACCAGCAAGGCGTCAAGATATGGCTTCGGGCTGTCCCAGTAGTTCGGATTGCGGACATAGCCGACATAGTTGCCGAGCACCCATTCCTTGAAGACGAAGGGCCCGGTCCCAATTGGCGCACGATTGTTGGGGTTTTGCAGCGGATCGCCCTTACCGTCGTAAATGTGACGCGGAACGATCGGAGACTCGCCCGCCGCCAGCGCGTAGAGCAGGTACGGCGCCGGCTTCGACAGTTTAAGCACGACCGTATGCTCGTCGACCGCACCGGCTTCGAGCAGGTTGGCAAAGGTCGTACGACCACGTGGATGCGCGGATTTGAGAAGACCGATGGAATAGACAACGTCCGCTGCCCTAAACGGCTGGCCGTCATGCCATTTCACGTTCCGCCGCAACTCGAAACGATATTGCAACCCGTCTTCGCTGACGCTCCAGGCCGTTGCGAGTTGCGGTTTGGGATTGAGCTCGAAGTCGTAGGTCAGCAGCCCCTCGACGACCTTGGTGCTAGCCTGGATGGCCGGCCCCTCCGTCGTGTTGAAGCACACCAGCGTGGTCGGTTCGGGCTGGATCACGAAGGATAGCCGCCCGCCGGCGCGGGGACTGCCCTCTTGCGCCCGCGCACCGCGAGCCGGCGCCGCGAGGGCAGCCACGGTTGCCGTGACGAAGGTTCGTCGGGAAATCGAGACCATTCTGCTTGCCTACGACCCCGGGAAGGTCACGAGCGATCCGTAAAGCTCGCGCAACTTGGCATGCACAGCCTCGGAGTCACGATAGACGGCGATGAAGCGGCTCAGGCGCGCGTCGTCCTTCAATTCCGGCCGCGTCACGAACTGAAAGGCATAAATCGGGTCATTCTCAAAGATCAGACCCGAGGACGGATCGAGCCCCGCAAGCCTCGCAAACGTCGGATAGGTTGCCGCGGCGTCAACGTCATCAAGGGAACGCGCAATCTGCGGACCTTCGAGTTGGACCAGCTTCAATGGCTTGCGGTATGTGACGATGTCCTCGATCTTTGCACGATGATCGGCCCCCGGCTTGAGCTCGATCAGGCCGGCTCGCTGCAGGAGCAGCAGCGCTCGACCGGTGTTCACGGCATCACTCGAGATCGCGATCCGGGCATTGTCCGGGAGATCTGGTATCGACTTAAACTTCTTGGAATAAAGTCCGAACGGAGTACTGAAAGCCGGCGCGACGGGAACGAGCTTGTAGCCCGCATTCTTGATGCTGAATTCAAGGAATGGGACATGCTGGAACAGATTCGCGTCGATCTCCTTTTCGGCTACCGCGCGATTTGGCGTGTTCCAGTCGTTGAACTCGATCAGTTCGACGTTCAGGCCCTGTGCCTTGGCTTCGCGCGCCGCAATCTCGGCAGCCTGGTTCGATATGCTGGTCGCGAGCCCGATTCTGAGCGGCCTTTCATCGGCCGAAACCAGCGATGCGCTGGCAAGCAACCCAACGAGCACCAGGCCAATCGCGAAATATCGCCATGACCGGCCCAGTTTGGACGGACGATACAGGCTCTCTTGTGACACTGTCTTCCCTTCTTGCTGCGGCGAGGAAGGCTCGTCCCTTGGTGGTGGAGCCGACTGTCGCGGGAGACCCGACCAAAGCCGCCGTTTGGTCGTTTCTCCTCGCGACAGCCCCGTTCTGATCAATCGACCGGCGAGACGGCCGGCCGGTTGCTCAGAACTCTCCCCCCGCCCCGGGAGCTGCGATTGCTGGCTTGTCCTTCGGCAGTTCGGCGACCAACGCTTCCGTGGTCACGATCAATGACGCGACCGAGGCCGCATCCTGCAATGCAGTTCGCACCACCTTCGCCGGGTCGACGATGCCAGCCTCGATCAGATCGACATATTCCTCGGTCTGTGCGTTGAAGCCGTAGGTCGGCGATCGCTGCTCCAGGATCTTCCCAACCACGATGGACCCCTCACGCCCGCATTCTCCGCGATCTGCCGGATCGGACTTTCCAGCGCCTTGAGTACGATGTTGATTCCCGCCTGCACGTCGGCATTGCCATGGCTCAGCCGGCCGATGGCGGCCTTTGCCCGCAACAGCGCAACGCCGCCGCCGGGCACAATGCCTTCCGCGATTGCCGCTCGCGTGGCGTTGAGCGCGTCGTCGACACGGTCCTTCTTTTCCTTGACCTCGACCTCGGTCGCGCCACCGACGCGGATCACGGCAACGCCGCCCGAGAGCTTGGCAAGGCGTTCCTGCAGCTTCTCGCGGTCATACTCCGAAGTGGTCTCCTCGACCTGCGCCCTGATCTGGGCAATCCGGATGTCGATATCCTTGCGCTTGCCGGCGCCGCCGACGATCGTGGTGTTTTCCTTGTCGATCCGGACCCGCTTGGCACGGCCAAGCTGCGACAGCGTCACATTCTCGAGCTTGATCCCGAGCTCATCCGAGATCGTCTGTCCCCCGGTCAGGACCGCGATATCCTCGAGCTGCGCCTTTCGCCGATCGCCGAACCCCGGCGCCTTCACGGCAGCCACTTTCAGTCCACCGCGGAGCCTGTTGACGACCAAGGTCGCGAGCGCCTCGCCCTCGACATCCTCGGCGACAATCAGCAGGGGCTTGCCGGACTGCGCGACCGCCTCAAGTACCGGCAGCAAGGGATGCAGCGAATTCAGCTTGGCTTCATGGATCAGAAGATAAGGATCTTCGAACTCGACCAGCAATTTCTCTGCATTCGTGACGAAATAGGGCGACAGATAGCCACGGTCGAACTGGAGGCCCTCCACGACATCGAGCTCGGTGTCGAGGCTCTTCGCCTCCTCGACGGTGATGACGCCATCGTTGCCGACCTTCTTGACGGCGTTGGCGATGATCTTTCCGACCGCGACATCGCCGTTCGCCGAGATCGTGCCGACCTGAGCGACTTCTTCGGAGGACTGGACCTTTCGCGCCCGCTTCTCGATGTCCTTGATCGCTTCGGCGACGGCCAAATCGATACCGCGCTTGAGGTCGAGGGGATTCAGGCTGGCCGCGACGGCCTTTGCGCCCTCCCGAACAATCGCTTGCGCCAGCACGGTGGCAGTCGTAGTGCCGTCGCCGGCGAGGTCATTCGTCTTTGAGGCAACCTCGCGCAGGAGCTGCGCACCGATGTTCTCGTACTTGTCCTCGAGCTCGATCTCCTTGGCGACAGTCACGCCGTCCTTGGTGATCCGCGGAGCCCCGAATGCCTTTTCGATGACGACATTGCGCCCTTTGGGACCGAGCGTCACCTTGACGGCGTTGGCAAGTGTATCGACGCCGCGCAAGAGGCGATCGCGGGCATCGGTCGAGAATTTCACATCCTTTGCAGCCATATGCGTTGTCCTTCGAGCAAAACTGTCCCTGCCGCGTGCAAGACTGCGCGGTTTGACATCGTTGAGGTATTGTTGATGACGAGGTCTAGACGATCACGCCGAGGATGTCGGATTCCTTGGCGATCAGCAGATCTTCACCATTGATCTTGACCTCGGTCCCAGACCATTTTCCGAACAGGACCCGATCGCCCTTCTTCACGTCGAGTGGATGTAGCTTGCCGGTTTCATCCCGCGCCCCGCCGCCGACAGCGACGACCTCTCCTTCCTGAGGTTTCTCCTTCGCCGTGTCGGGAATGATGATTCCACCCTTGGTCTTGTTGGTCTCCTCAATGCGGCGGATCACCACACGATCATGCAACGGACGAAAGCTCATCGGGACTACCTTCGAAAATTTCTGCGTTCAAGTTCGCGCATCAACGGCGCAATTTCGCCTTTGACGTCTTCAAAACGTTATGGTCGCGATGATTTCGTGTCCATGTCAAATTGCGCTGCCGAAATAGACGATTGCTGCCGATGCAGCGCGACGCGGAAAACGTTTCGGTTGGTGAAATGCAATGACACCCTGCAAGTCCTCGATAGCGAGACCCGCAGGGTGTCGCGCCGCTAAGCTGCGGCCTTGCCCTGCAAGTGCCGCACGCGGGGGATCACGTGTTCGGCGAAGCGCGCCATGTTCTCGTCGACCGGCTGGAATTGCAGCATGAAGAGTTCGACACCAATCGCATTGAACTCGACGATACGCCTAGCGACCGTGTCATAGCTTCCGACCAGCCGCGCCGAGGTGCCGCCATTGGTCCCGACTCTCGCCTCCTTGGCCGCCGTCTTGAACATCTGCGCTTCGGGATCCGCATTCGCCACCAGCCGGGCGCGCGCCGGCTTGTCCTGCTCCGAGATGGCAAACAGCTCCGTCAGTTCGGCCTCCGCTTCGGCATCCGTCTCGCGGGCGATGACGAAGGCGGACATCCCGAAGCGGATCGGCGCTCCAATACGCGGCCTGTGGGCGACATCCTGGATCAGAGCGCGAATATCCCGAAGCGGCTGCCCATTCATGAAATAGACATCCGCGGCGTGGGCCGCGAGCGCCCGTGCCGCCTCCGACTCGCCGCCAAGATAGATCGCCGGTCGTGGCCGGAACTGATCACGCGGACGTAGTTGATAGGCCTCGATGCTGAAGTGCCGACCCTGGAAATCCACGCGATGGCCGGATGTCAGCCGCTCGAAAATCTCGACCCACTCCCGCCCATAGGCATAGCGATCGTCATGATCGGGAAAGCCAATTCCCGAGCGCTCCAGTTCCGGACGGTACCACGCATTGACCAAGTTGATGCCGAACCGCCCCTCACTGATATTCTCGATCTGCAGCGCCATCTTCGCGAGCACGACCGGGTGCACCAGCAAGGGCTTGATCGCGGCAATCAGCTCGATCCGGCCGGTCAAGGCGGCAAGTGCGGCCGCGCCGGTCCAGGTTTCGAGCAGATCCTGGTCATCACCGCTTGGATGAATGATGTGCTGCGCAAGCAGCGTGGATTCATACCCGAGCGCTTCGGCCTGCAAAATCTGGGCACGAACGCGTTTCCATGACGCATCGGGCGGATCAGTGGGATGATGTCGGGAGGCCCAGCTGCCATGGGTGAGCGCCCATACGCCAAATCGCAGGGGTAACGTCATGCTCGAAACCTCGCGGTCCAATCACTCGGCCGCCACGCTCAACGATCCCCGCCGCAACGAAAGCTGCACAGGCGTCGGATTGCGAAGGATATCGAGCACCGGACAATGGGTGTCGACGACCTGCTTGAGACGCTCCAGCTCCGCTTCCGGGGCTGAGCTGTCGAGGATCACCTCGGCTTCGATCCCCTGAAAGCCCGCTCGGATGTCTGGTTGTACGTTGAAGAAGCCGCGCAGATCAATTGTCCCGGTGAGACGAACCGAGACACTATCAAGCGGAATGCCGAGCGCGTCCGCATAGAGCCGGTAGGTGATCTCCTGGCAGGACCCCAATGCAGCCAGGACGTATTCGACCGGGTTCGGCGCGGTGTCATTCCCGCCAAGGCCCGGAGGCTCGTCCACCGCGACATGAAACTGGCGGATTGAAACGGCGCTGTTGACACCATCACCGAGGCGCGACTGCGCATGGAACGCGGCCTGAGCCTGCGCCGGGTCTACGCTCAATGCAGCCTGGGTTCCGGTGAACACGTCCTTGAACTTGAAGCTCATCGCAATTCCCTTCGCTTGAGTAAGCTACGACGACGAAATTGTGCGGCCGCACGGCCTGCTTATCAATCGAGCTACGACAAAAACGATGAACAGAGCCCCGCAGGTTGGATCGACAACACATTCGTTCCACCGCTTAAGCGGTGTGAAGGAAAACCGTCGCAGTCACAGACGCGTCGTTCGGCAGGCGACGCAGCCTGCCGCCGTCTTACGCCGTGCCGATCCGGTATTGGCCCGGCGGAGGCGTTCCGTTGACCGCGAAATCACCGACGATGCGATCCCGATAAACGCGAGGGTTATGGTTGGTGATGGTCCGCGCATTGCGCCAGTAGCGATCAAGTGCCAGATTGCGCGCTGCCGATGACGCACCCAAGGCATCGAAGAAGATCGTGGTCGCTTCCAGGATCAGGCTTGAGACAACCGTGACCGCCTGATCGAGTTCGAGCTCGGCGATGGCGACGGCAGCGGCAATTCGATCCTCATCACGAGAGAGCTGCGATTCATGGGCGCGCTGCAAGGCTTCAGCCACCTTGAGCACGATTGCCCCCGCCGCATAGGCGTTGCCGCGCACCCTGCCCACGACCTGGAGGATTTGTGGATCCGCCGCGACACGATCGGCGTTGCCGTGACTGAAAACCCGCGTCCGCTGCCTGACCAGTTGGGCAACATCGTTGGCCGCGGCGCGCCCAATGCCCGCGAGTGTTGCAAGGTGCACCAGTTGGTAGAACGGATTGGAATATCTGAACCGCGCAGTCGCCGGGACAACCTGGTTACCCTCGACCGGAACATCCTTGAATATCGTCGTGCCGCTCGCCGTGAGCGCCTGGCCAAAGCCGTCCCAATCGTCGAGCACCTCAACCCCGGGCGAATGGCGGGAAACGACGACACCGACCGGCTCGCCATTCTCATGCTGGGCCGCGATGTTGATCCAGTCGGCGAACAGCGTGCCGGTCGTGTAGTATTTCCGGCCGTTGAGCACCAGCCGGCCGTCCCTGCTGGAAACAGTGGTCGAGAAGGCCTGCAACTTGTTGTCGCCGACCTCGCTGTGCCCATTGCCGAACAGGGTCTTCTCGCCGATGCGGCGCAGCCACAATTCGCGGCGCGTCGGATCGGCCGAGTTGAGCACATCCTCGGTGAAGCCAAAATGCGAGCGGAGCGAATTGGTGACGTTCGAGTCGGCCTCCGACAGTTCGATCAGCAGGTTGAACAGCTCCGGCAGCGTCGCGCCGGCGCCGCCAAACTCGTCCGGCACCCGCACGGTCGTGAAGCCAGCCGCGCGCAACGCCTTGATCTCGTCATAGGGCAGGCGCCGCTCAAGATCGCGTGCGACGGCGGTGTCCCTGATCGAGCGGAATAACGGCCGAAAGGGCTCCGCAAGGCCTTCATATCGTGACGACGGGCCACTGCCCCAGGCTTGATCGATCTGCGTCATCGCTATCCTCCTGTTGCGGCCTCTGTCCCCTTAGGAAGGGCCGGCGACGAATGCGCCGGCCACTTGCGCCCTGGCGGTCAATCCACGCTGGATATCCGGGACTGCGGCCAGCAGCGCCTGGGTGTAGCGCTGTTGCGGATGTCCGAGCACCGCCTCGACGGTCCCCTGCTCAACCACGCGACCGTCGTGGAAAACGAGCACCCGATCGGCCAGATGTTCGATCACGCCGAGATCATGCGAGATGAAGAGCAGTGCCATGCCAAGCTTCGACTGCAACTCCCCGAGCAAGTCCAGCACCTGAGCTTGGATGCAGATATCGAGCGCCGACACCGGCTCGTCGCAGACGATCAGGGCGGGTTCGACCGCCAATGCCCTCGCGATCGAGACCCGCTGACGCTGGCCGCCGGATAGCGATCTCGGCCGGCGTTCGAGGTATTCGGCACTCAGACCGACGAGCTCAAGCAGCGAAACGATGCGTTCATGCTGTTGCTTGCGCCCCGGCATGTCCGAAAGATTCTCGGCGATGATGTCCTGAACGCGATAGCGGGGATCGAAGCTGCTGAGCGCATCTTGCGGAATATATTGCAGCTTACGCCGGAGCGGCCGCCGCGCCGCTTCTGATATCGCCGACCAGGGGCGGCCGAGCAACCGCACCTCTCCCTGATCGGGTGAAAGCAGGCCGAGAACGATCCTGGCACAGGTCGATTTGCCCGAACCCGACTCGCCTACGATGCCGACAACCTCGCCCGCCCTAACGTCGAAGCTGACGTCCTGCAACACAGTCGAACGGACGCGCCCCATCGCCTGGGGCGAAATGAAGCTCTTGGAGATCTTCTCGACCTCCAGAACCACCTCACCGGCCTCGCGGCGGTCCGGCAACGGCTCACGCGTGATCGTAACGGCATCTCCGTTTCCGACGTTCACTGCCGCAAGCTCAATTCGCGCCGACGCGAGCCGCGCTCCGCGCGAGCGGACCGACGGAACCGCCGCGATCAGCTGCCGCGTATAGGAGTGTCGCGGCCGGGTCAGCACGTCGCGGGTCGGTCCGCTGTCGACGACCCTGCCGTCACGCATCACCATCACCCGGTCCGCGATTCCGGCGACGACAGCGAGATCGTGACTAATCAGCAATACGCCCGCACCTTCGCGGATTCGTTCCGCGAGCACCTGCAGGACTTGCGCTTGCACGGTGACGTCGAGAGACGTGGTCGGCTCGTCCGCAATGATCAGATCGGGATTGGCGGCGATTGCCGATGCGATCAGCGCACGTTGGCGCAATCCGCCCGAGAGTTGATGCGCGTACTGCAACGCACGATCCGCAGCATTGGGAATACCGACCTTGCACAGCGTGTCCAGCGTTCGCTCCCGGATCGATGCAGGATCGGTCAGAATCCTGTGACTGGAGATCACTTCGGCGACCTCCTGTCCGATCGTGCGCAGCGGGTCGAGCGAGACCAGCGCATCCTGCATGACGAGACCGGTGACCGTTCCACGCAGCTTGCGCCAGTCGGCCTCCCAATAGCCGCGCACATCGCGTCCCTTGATCTCGAAGCGACGGGCGGTCGTCCTGGCGCCCTCTCCGGCGAGGTTCAACAGGCTTCGCGCGGTCACGCTTTTGCCTGAACCGGACTCGCCGACCAGTGCGACGCACTCGCCGGGCCGGATCGTCAGATCGACGTCGATCACGATCGGCCGGCCGCCATTCGCGGCGACAAAGCCCACATTCAGGCCCTGGATTTCGACGAGCGGCCCAACATGCTCGATCGCGGGTTGGTCGGTGCTCATGCCACCCGCCCCTCGAACTTCTTCTGCAGGAAATTGCCGATTACACTGAAGGCAATCACGGTGGCCGTGATGGCAAGGCCCGGAAACACGCCCGGCCACCACGCCACACGCAGGACGTCCCGGCTTTCCGCCAGCATGACGCCCCATTCCGGCGTCGGTGGTTGCGGGCCCAGGCCCAGAAAACTGAGACCCGATACGATCAGGATCGTGCTGCCGATATAGACGGTCGCAATGATCGGGATGGCGACCAGCACATTGGGCAACACGTGCCGCAGAAACACCTGCCACTGGCTCAGCCCATAGACTGTCGCCTGTGTCACGTAATCCGCGTCACGCACCAGTTGAGTCTGTGCCCGGACCACCCGGCCGAACTTGGGAATGCCGGCGATTCCGACTGCGATCGCGATGTTGAGCATGCCCTGGCCGAGGAAGGTGACGATCAGCATCGCAAGCAACACACCCGGAAAGGACGACAGCATGTCGAACAGACGCGAGACGGATTCATCGAGGATCCGATTGCGCTGGCCGGCGATGATTCCCAGAAGCACGCCCAGACCGAGCCCGACGGCAACGCCGCCGAAGCCGATCAGAAGCGAGTACCGGGTGCCGTAGACGGTTCGCGCAAAGACGTCGCGGCCGAGGCGATCGGTGCCGAACAGATGCGCCCAGCCCGGCGATTTCAGACCCTCGCTGAAATCGCCGACGAGCGGATCGAAATGGGTGAATAGTGACGGCGCCGTCGCCGCAGCGATCAGGAGCACCACGAATGCCACGGCCACCGTGAACGCAAGGGGCGGACGACGCCGAACCGCGATCACTGGAAGCGAGGTTTCGAACCCGACGAGGTCTTCGGGCCGATCGAGAGGGACGGCTTGTTCGAACGAGCGGTGCGACGGCGCGGTCATTGAGCCCTCAATCTCGGATCGATCAGCACATAAAGGATGTCGAGCAGGGTCGAGGCGGCGACGTGGATGAATGCAGCGAGCAGCACCACGGTCAACACCACAGGCACATCATGCGTAAGCACAGCGCCGAGCGTCACCGTGCCAAGGCCCGGTCGGCCGAATACCTTTTCGGTGATCACCGCGCCGCCAAGCAGGCCGCCGATCAGCCAGCCCCCCAACGTCACTGCCGGCAGCAAGGCATGCCGCAGCACGTGTCGCCACCGGATGATGAACTCGCCGACGCCGCGCGCCCGCACCGTCGTCACGAACGGCGCGTCGAGCGTCTTCTCCATGGCCTCGCGCAGGACCTGCGTCAGCAGACCCGCCGTCGGCAGCGCCAGGGTGATCGACGGCAGGACGATCGACTTCCACCCCTCGCGCCCGATACGGGGAACCAGCGCAGGTTGAAGGAGAATGCCATCAGCAGCAGAATGCCGAGCCAGAATACCGGCGTCGAGGCGAAAACCAGTTCGACGACTGATGCAATCTCTCGCGAGAAACTGCCGCGGCCGGCCGTCAGGAGCGCGATGCCGCCTGCGATCACGACCGCGAGCACGCCTGCGGTCAGAGCAAGCTCGACCGTCGGCAGCAGCTGTGAACCAACCACCTCGATCACGGGCTGCCGCAGCACGTAGGAGGTGCCGAAATCGCCGCGAAAGGTACGGAAGAGGAAGTCGAGATACTGCTCAGGCAGAGTACGGTTCAGCCCCCATTCGGCGGCGATCGCTTCGCGCAGGCCGGGATATTCGAGGTCTCCGGCAAGAATGTCCTGGATGCGCCCCGGCAGAGCGTGGAGCGCGAGGAACGTCGCGGTCACGCTCGCCCAGGCGACCACCAGGCTGGTGAACAGCCTGGATATGATACGGGACCACATCCAGCTGCCCTACTTCTTCGCGATCCAGAAGTCGTACGCACTGGACGGCGAGTCGAGGCCAGCCTCGAAACTCAAACCGTTGACGGTGCTCTTGGCCGCCAGGAACCAGCTTGGCGCAAACAGCGGCACGATGAAGGCCTGATCGACGCCGCGCTTCTGGACCGCGTCCGTCAGCTCCCGTTTGCGTACCGGATCGGTCGACGCAAGCGCCTCATCGATCTGGCCGGTGATCACCGGATCCGGATTGGAGATGTTGGCATACAGGAATCCCTTCGAGCCCAGCATGTCCCAGAGCTCGCGCGCCGGATCAGAGGGATTGTCCGTGTTCGGATAGATCGTCCAGGTGCCGTTGGCATTGTTCTTGGCATACTCGCCGGCAGTGATGAGCCGCAAATTCAGATCCAAACCCACGTTCTTCCGCAGCGACGCCTGAACACCCTGGATCAGGATATCGCGGTTGTCCCGCACATAAGGCTGTGGATAGCCGACCTCGATCGACAAACGCTTGCCATCCTTGGTTCGAAAGCCTTCGGAGTCGCGGCCGGTCCAGCCCGCTTCATCGAGCAGCCTGTTGGCCCCCGCGATGTCATTGCCCCAGGAGCCGACGAGCGCCTTGTTGTACGCAGGATTGGCAGGCCCGATGATCGACCAGGCGCGCGGCACCGTTCCCAGATAGACCTGCTTGACGATCGGCTCGAGATCGAAGCCATCACGTAACGCACGACGCACGCGAACGTCGTCAGCCGGTGGACGCGTATAGTTGATGTTGAAGGTAAAGGAGGTGCTGGCGCCGGATGGTCCCACGAGCAGCTTGAAACCCGGCTGCTCGGCAAACAGCGGCGCGTCGGTCGGCTGCACCCCCTCGATCAGGTCGACCTGCCCCGACGTTAAAGCGCCGGTGCGCACGGCATATTCGGGCAGGAACCGAAACGTCACGCGATCCAGATAGGCCGGGCCGTCATGGGCCGCATTGCCCGGTCCCCATTTGTAGGCGGGATTGCGAATGAACACCGCGGATTGGCCGCGCGTGTAGCCCTCGAAGATGAACGGCCCGGTGCCTGCCAGCGCGCGCCCACCGCCGCACAGGTCACCCTTTTCCAGCGCCTTCGGCGAAATCAGACCCAGCTTCACGTTCGACGTCGATTCCAGGAAGCTCGAATCCGGCTTTGACAGGACGAGTTTCACGACATAGGGCGAGACCACCTCGGCGCGATCGAAAGTCTGCAAGAGGGAGACGGCGGTTGCGGCATTCTCCGGCTTGAAGATGAAGTCGAAGTTTGCCTTGACTGCCGCTGCGTCGAATTTCTCGCCGTCATGGAAAACGACGTCGTCGCGGAGCTTGTAGGTATATTCCTTGCCGTCCGCTGAAATCGACCACTCCGCCGCGAGCCATGGAGCGAAAGTGCCGTCGGTCTTCTTCGCGATCAGCGAGTCGATATAGTTGCGCGCGACGAAGAACGCGGCCTGCTGTGATGAACGGTGCGGATCGAAGCAGGATGGCTCTGTCGTGACACCCCATGTCAGCGAGCCGCCGGAAACTGGCGCATCCGCTGCCTGTGCCGCATTTGTCGCCAGCAACGCGATCGCAATTCCGTTTACGAGCAAATTATTGTTCTTCATTCGCGTCACCTGCATTTTTTTTCCAATGCCTGCGTCACCGGCGCATCGAACATTTTCCATTTGGAGGATGGAGAATGTCTGCGCCTCAACCATTATTTGCAGGCATCGCTTCTGTTGCAGTGCGATCTAATTCGTGGCCGCGCATGAGCGCAACATGCAAACGATCGACACGCTGTCCACAAGCGAAGTTTGAAAAATAATTCGCAAGCCAGCATCATTGACGGATGAAATCGATCCAACACGATGCGAAGCCGACAATCCGATGCTGCCTGAACGTGACGCAACGGCGGATCTCCGAATATCCCCTGATAATTGGGGAGTGATGCGGGAACGCTGTCACGTCCGTCTCACCCAATTGGTCGAACAGCGAAAGCCTTCATCAATCTTCTGGCAGCACCGTGCAGGATCAGCCGGCATCGCCCGTACGAATCAACTCATCGGCCGAGCCAGCCCGAGCGAATCCCGCAAAGTCGAGCCGTCATATTCCCTGCGGAACAAGCTGCGGCGTTGCAGCTCGGGTACCAGCCGGTGCACCACGTCCTCGACGCCGCCGGGAAGATAAGGGATCTGCAGCATGAAGCCGTCGCAGGCTCCGGCCTCGAACCATTCCTGCATGCGATCGGCGACCAGACCGGGAGTGCCGGTGAAGCCGCTGGTTGTACGCCCAGCGCCATAACGTTGCCCGAGCTCGGCGAGGTTGAGACCGGAGCGACGGGTGAGTTCGGAGACCTCGCGATAGTGCCCCTCGACGCCGGGGACATTGAGGTTCTCCGGCAAGACCTGATCCTGCGGAAACAGCGAGAGGTCGACACCGAGATGATAGGACAATGTCGAGAGTCCGGCCTCGGCATGGGCGAGCCCATAGAGCTCATCGTGCAGCGCTTGGGCCTGCTTCTCGGTGTCGGCGATCACAGGAACGATGCCAGGCAGCACCTTGAGCGAGTCCGGATCGCGGCCGAACCGCGCGGCCCGGGCACGCAGGTCATTCCGGAATTCGACGGCTACGTCGATCAAGCCGGGAGTTACGAAGATGATCTCGGCCCAGCGCGCCGCGAAATCGCGGCCACGTGCCGACGCCCCCGCTTGGATGAAAACCGGACGGCCTTGCGGCGGCCGACTGACATTGAGCGGACCCTGGACGTTGAACCATTTGCCGGCATGGTTGATCCGGTGTACCCGGGCAGGATCGGCAAACAGCGGCGCCTCACGATCGCGAACCAGAGCGTTGTCCTGCCAGGAGTCCCACAGCCTGGTCGTGACATCGAGAAACTCATCGGCGCGGTCGTAGCGTTCGTCGCGCGAGAGCTGCTCGGTCAGCCCGAAGTTGCGGGCTTCCGCTTCCTGAAATGAGGTCACGATGTTCCATGCAGCGCGACCGCCGCTGACATGGTCGAGCGTCGCCAGCGCGCGCGCCAGACTGTACGGCTGGGTGTAGGTCGTGGAGATGGTCGCGCCGAGCCCGAGGTGCTTGGTCGCGCCCGCGATGACCGACAGCACCACCAGCGGATCGAGCCGCAGAGCCCCCAGGGCCCCATAGCGGAGCTGGCTGTCCAGACTGCCACCAAGCGTATCCGGAATGGCGACAATGTCAGGAATGAAGAGCAGGTCAAACCGGCCCTCCTCCAGCAACCGGCCGATATTCTGGTAGTAGGCAGCGGACAGCAGGTCGCCGTCCGCTTTCGGATGCCGCCATCCGCCATGACTGCCCGAGACCGGACCGGCGGAGACGAAGGCAGCAAGATGCAATTTCTTGGCAGTCATGATCAGCTCACGGTCCAGGTGATTTCGACGGGCCCGCCACGCTTTAGCGTGTTGTAGATCGGACAGTTAGAGGTGAAGCCGCCGACCAGCGTCTCGGCCTCACGCGCAGTCACCCCGGACAGCCGTACTGCGATGCGAATCGCTTCATACTGCGTGGGATCGCTGGCGTGACGCTGGAACAACACTTCGGTCCCCGCCTCGCGCAAGACGATGCCGTGCTCCTTCGCGGTCTTCTGGATGAGGCCGAGCGAGCAGCTGCCAAGAGACGACAGGAGCAACTCGCCGGCCGTGATCGCCTCGCCGGGCCCGCCAGCAGCGGCACGCTGATCGGAAACGAAATGGTTCGTGCCTGCGCTGACCAGATAGCGGCCGAACAGGCCGGTGGTCGCAGAGGTGATAAAGACCGTCTCGCCAGCCTGGATACCCATGTGATACTTTCTCCGTGTGCCTTGGTTTTCGTGTCGCTGGCTATGCACCGAGTGCCAAGGCGACGGCCTGCTTTGCCGCGTCGAATTGCGCGCCAAGCAGGAAAGACCGTACGTCGACCTTGTTCGGCAAGACGCCCAGGGCGTGGAAATTATCCGCCAGGTCCTGGGTGGATGCGGCAGCGGCTTCGTCGACCGGCTTCAACGCCACCGCCGTGGATTCCGATAGTCTCGCGTCGCGAACCAGCTTCTCGTACACCGCCTGCTCGGTTCCGTTGGGCGGGAAGCCGCCCTGAGAAGCCCACAGCGCGACCGACTCCGCGGGATGCGCGAAGATATAGGCTTGCGTCTCACGGATGATCTTCATGAACTTGGCAAGGACCTGCGGATAATTCACCGCGACCTCGCCTCGCGCGACATAGAAGGCGTAGTCGTAGGTCTTGACGTCGGACAACAGGCGCGCCTTGTCGCCGAGCTTTGTCAGTGCGAGGGCGGTGGCGGGTTGCCAGTGAATCCAGCCGTCGATGCTCCCTTGCGCAAACGCCGTGAATGCGTCCGCTCCGCTCAGGCTGACCGCTTGCACATCGGACAATCTCAGCCCGGCGCTCTCCAGATACTTGATCAAGCTGTAGGTGCCAGTCGTCCCATTCTGATGGGCGATCTTCTTGCCCTTCAGATCCGCCGCGGTCCTGATCGCAGAGTTGGCCTGCACCAGGAAATCGACCTCGTCGGCCGGCAGCGGATAGGCCGCAAGTGGCACGATCGGCACACGCGCCGGCACGGCGTTCACGACGGCGGTTGCGGTCGCGAATGTGAAGTCGACCGCTCCCGCCTTCACCGCCTCCATCACGGGAAGTGAAGCGGTGAATCCCGGTTGCCAGATGATCCTGGTCCCGAGGTCCTGCTCGAGATTGCGACCGCCGGCTCCGGCTCGCAGAGAGGCCCAAACGCCGGTTCGGCCATCGCCGATCACTGCCACGGTTAGTTGCGGCGGAACGGCGTCGGCAGCATGCGCGAGCGGCCCGCCGCGCATGCCGGCGGCAGCTGCGACGGTGACGCCGGCCGACGCCAGGAATGTTCGCCGCGAAACGGAGCGGCCACGCCCGACAATTGGACCTCTCGAAGTCATGCAAATATCCTTTCGATATGTCATGCGACCGCCGGCAAATTGCCTTCTGCCGTCAATAAGCCGTCGAGCAGTTCTTCTTTCAGGGCGGCCAGCGCCGGATCGCCGCGGTGACGCGGACGCTGGCGGTCGAACACGAGGTCCCGCGCGACGCCGCCATCCTTGACCAGGAGCACCCGATCGGAGAGCAGCAGCGCTTCCTCCACATCATGCGTAACCAGCAGGACAGTCCGGGGCCGTGCAGCGAGCAATTGCTCCAGCAGCAACTGCATCGCCGCGCGGGTGATGGCGTCGAGCGCACCGAACGGCTCGTCGAGCAACAGCAGGTCCGGCTCATGGATGAGCGCTCGGGCCAGCGCCACCCGCTGGCGCTGACCGCCGGACAGTGCAACCGGAAACTCGGTCTCGCGTCCCTGCAATCCCACGGCGCGGAGAATGTCGCGAGCCTCCCGGTCCCGGCCCTTGAGGCCCAATCGGACATTGCCGAGCACCGTTCGCCACGGCAGCAAGCGGTCCTCCTGGAACATCAAGCGGACATCCGCCCTGTGGCCGGTCGTACGCAGCTCGATACGGCCTACGGAAGGCGCATCCAACCCCGCCACGAGGCGCAGCAGCGTCGACTTGCCGGCGCCGCTCGGGCCGATGATCGAAACAAACTGGCCGGCCGCGATGTCGAGATCGACCTTGCGCAGCACCGAGCGGCCGGCGAATGACTTGCTGACCGAGCGCAGGCTGACTTCTGCGCCGTTCATGGCGCCCCTCGATCGGCATAGTTGGGATGCCAGCGGAGCAGGCGTTGCTCAATCAGGCGCGTGACGAGATCGGACAGCCAGCCCGCGATCGCATAGAGTATGATGGCCAGCATGATGATATCGATGCGGAGCAACTCGCGGGCATTCTGGACGAGGTATCCGACGCCGTCGCGCGAGGCGATCGTTTCGCCGACGACGAGCGTCAACCAGGCCACGCCAAGCGCATAGCGGATTCCGACCAGGATCGGCTGCAGCGCCGCCGGCAGGATGATCGACCACACAAGCTCCGCGCGCCCCAGTCCATAGGACCTACCGAGCTCGATCAGCCTGGGATCGACATTGCGAATGCCGCCGACAGTATTGATATAGACCGGGAACAGCGATCCCATCGCGACGAGAATCAGCCGCGGCTCCTCGCCGATCCCGAACCAGAGGATCATCAATGGCACGAGTGCGAGATGTGGGATCGTCCGGACCATCTGCAGCGAGCGATCGAGAAGGTCACGCGCCACAACGAACAGTCCGACGACCAAGCCCAACAACAGGCCACTTGCCGCCCCGATGCTGAAGCCGATCGCGACGCGCCGCAGGCTGACCAGGATGTCGTGTTGCAATTCTCCGCGTTCGGCAAGCTGGCGCGCGGCGTTCCAGATGTCCAATGGCGCGGGCACGATAGCTGTCGAGACTATGCCCGTAGCCGACAACCATTGCCAAACAGCCAGCAATCCCAATGGTGGCAGCCAAGGCAGAAGCAATGAACGCCACTGCACCGCTTGCGCGCGGGACGCAGATGCGTCGCTCTCGCGCGGCACATCCGCCACGACCGTCACCATCGGTGCGCCTGTTCGCAAGGCGACTTCCATGCGGACAACCGCTCGCGTCGCCGCCTCGCCGGCAGACGAAGAAAGAAACGACGCATCTGTCATTCGTTCGATGTACTCCGTCTCGTTTGAGACGCAGTCAGCTTCGCAAACTCTTGCCTACAATTCGATGGGACTGAAATTCATTTTTCGACGTTTGACGCCAATGTCGTTCTAACTTCCACCGTAGTTTGCAGAACGTCCTTTCATGGCCATCATGGACTGATTTTCCAGTCACCTATTGCCGCAGTCGCCTCAAGTACCGTCGGGTTTCCCTCGCCCAGATAGCTCACAGACGAACATCATCTGCGATGAAGCCCTATCTCCCCGAGTGAAGCATCGATCGTTCTTTTTCTCGGCTACCATACCGACAAGTGGCAGCCCTCCCTTGAGCCTGATGCCTGCATCGTGGATGGCGCAGACTGACGTAAGGTAGCTGGCGGGACGCTGTGCAATCAAAGGCGTCACTATAATGCACTCGGTTGACTACGATTTGTCCGCTGTGCGCGTGCTTAGATGCGACAGCAGGACGTCGAGCTTGGCGAATGTCAGTGAGGACAGGACGACGATCGCGGCCCCGATCACTGCTTCTGCACTGTGAGCCGTACCGTAGATGTAATGCTCCCCGATCAAGGTAACGATCGGTACAAAGTAAAATACGACACCAACTTTCGAGGCCGGATGTCGCGACAACATATATAGGAGCAGTACGTTCGCACCAACGGACACGACCAGGATCATCCATGTCGCAGAGACCAGGAAGCTGATACTTGGGGTGGCGTACCAGCCGGTCACCGTTACGATCGCGCCAAAGATCAGTACTGAGCCGATATACTGCCACAGGATCGAGCGGGCCACGGTGACCCCGATCTGTTTTTGCAAGGCGGCCCCTACCGTAATAGCCGCAAGCGCAACTACCCCGAAAGTAAGTCCCAGCACCGAACCATCACCCAACTCGCGTGTACCGGCAACCGCCAATACCAATCCGAAAAATCCTGTAAGCAGGAGCGCCTTGCCCGCCCATGACGTCCGTTCCCGGGCGACAAATGGCGTCAACAAGGGCTGAGCGCCAAGGATGATCGTGAGTGTGCCGGGTGACAGTTTGTGAGCGATCGCCAGAAAGTACGCGCCTTGGTAGCCTGCCTGCAGCAAGACGCCGACAAAGACCGCCCAGAGAATGATCCGACGAGGCAACATTAAGGCGGCGCGAAGGTCAGATCGGAAGCCGATGGCCAAGACGACCGCGAGAACGAGCATTGCGCCGGTGGAGCGGATGGCGAGGAACGTCCAGACGGACGAACTCATGAGGCCAAGCTTCACGAAAATGGCACCGCTGCTCCACATGACCAGAAAGAGCAGCGGGGCTACGACATTCATCGAAGTGCGTTCATGTCCAGGAGTTGAGATCAAAACGCGCATTGCTGTGGGATGACGCCCCGGACTTGGGGATGAGAACGCTTTTCCACTGACCGCGCGAGGTCAATCTTTCCCGGAAGTGACCGTCCTTTTTCGAGGACGGCCAGGTGATCCGTCGCATAGTGCGATGAGCAAACTATTGAGGCATGCGCACCAAGCCCTGACTTCGGAACAATCCCAGTCATGCCCGACCACACGGCCTCCAGAGCTATAGTTGGACATCGCCGTAGCACGGTGCCTTGCCCCATAGGTAGAGTTGATATCCTCGTCGCAGGCCAAGTCGAAAATATGGATCCTGTTCGCAGAGCGAGACGGCTTCGTTCCGATCTTTCACTTCCAATACCCACAATCCACCACCGTACCATTCGTCCGGCGAATTCCGTAGCCCGCCGGCGAGAAGGATCCTTCCGCAATTTTGCGCAAGATAGGCAAAATGATCTTGCGAGTGCTGTTGCCGTATCCAGCCCTTTTCGGCTTCAGGATGGTCCTCAAAGATTGCAACCCATCTCGTCATCCAATTGCTCCACCGGCTTGAGGGTTGGGAATGCCGCGAATGGTACGCACACTAACACTGTCTGTTTCTTGTCCGTCCAATTTGTTGGAATGGCCATCGCACTTCGTCGTCGTTTCTGCTCAAGCTGGGACGCCGAGGGTCAGCACTTCGCCGTCATGGGGGATCAGAAATCGTTCGGCAGCGATGTTCTGGGCGAGCAACTTGTGCCGCAGGTCATCTCGGCTGACGGTCGTGTGATCAAGAGCCTCCAAATGGGTCGCGACGATGATCGGACGCGAAAAGGTGCTGCCGAGCGTCACGGCTTGCTCCGCATCCATGGCTATCGATTGCCCCTCCCAGAGCGCTCCGGACGGATGAATCACGATGATATCCGGGTCGGTGCTTCGAATCGTCTCCTCGACCGGCGGGTAAAGGACCGTGTCGCCCGCCCAATAGAGGCTCGGCTCGCCTTCCAGTTCAACGCTGAACCCCATGACCGGCCCCATCTTCTCGACGACAGGGCCGAAGCCGTGACGACCTTCGCGTCGGGTGAGCTTAACGCCGCGCCAAACAAGGTTGTCGTGAAGTGGCGTGACCTTTTCGAAGCCAAAGGAGCGTATCTTGGTGTCATCTCCGGGTTGGCAGACGATCGGCAGATCTTTGGGGACCAGACCTTGCGCCACGGAATCGAAATGATCCGAATGGAGATGAGAAACGATAACGAGCTCGACGCCGTCCAGGACCCGATCGATACTCACGGGGAGATCGACCAGCGGATTTGGTGAGCGTCCCGCAATGGAGGGGCGGCTGTGCTTCGGAGCGAAGAACGGATCGATGAGTATCGTCCGCTCGCCGAGAGTAAGCTTCAATGTTGCGTTTCGCAGGAGTTGCAGCTTCATCCGTCATTTCCGTTGCTAATAGAGATTTTTTTGCGCGTCGGCTTCAATTCGCGCCTCGATGTCCTTGACGGTAAGACCCGCGGGCTCGGTCTGATCGGAAATCATCTGTCCGAGCGACGGCAGCTTGGCCCGATCCAGCCGATAATCGCCCTGCCAGAGACGGCTGCGCTTGAGCGCCTTCGTACAATGAAGGAATGCTTCCGTGACGCTCACGATGATGGCGAGCTTCGGGATCTTGCCGCCGACGGCCATGAATTCGAGGAGCTTCTGCGAACGCGTGAGACGCGCGGTGCCGTTGACCCGTAGCAATTCCTCGATGCCGGGAATGATGAACAGCAGGCCGATTGCGGGATTGGCGAAGAGATTCTCGATCGTGTCGAGGCGGTTGTTGCCGGGCCGATCCGGAATCGCCAGGTGATGGGGATCGAAGATATGCACAAACCCCGGGGCATCCCCCCTGGGGCTGACGTCGTAGCCGCGCTCGGGATGCGAAGAGCCGATGATGACAAGCGGCGCATGCGCAATGAAGTTGCAGCAATGGCGATCCAGCCGGTCGAGCAGCTTGGCGCGCATCAGCGCCGATGGCGCAAGATACGGTGGCCGCAGCTCCTCGGCAGACGTAAGATAGGTCAACTCCTCGAGCATCGGCGGGGGCTCCTCAATCCAGTCAATCCCTGACGTTGCGCGGATAGGTCTGTTTGGCCGCGTCGGCCGCGGCCAGATCAATGTCAAGGTTGATGATTGAATTGGCCTCGCTCGTGCGCGCAAGGATGTCCCCGTCAGGAGCCACGATCCAGCTCCCGCCGGCAAGGTTGCCGCCGCGGCGGTTTGCCGTGACTACGAAGGCGCCGGCCGCAATCGCCGCCATCCGCGTCGCCACTTCCCAGCGCGCATGGCTGCCGGTCGCTCGCGGCGCCGCAATCAACTGAACCCCGGCCTGTCCGAGGCAGCGCACCGCGGTGCTCACCATGATCTCCGTGCACACCAGCTCGGCGAAACAGAGTCTGCCGTCCCGCACCGGCAGCACGTTCTGTGGCCCCCGCGTGAACCAGGTGGCTTCCCAGCCACCTTCCTGCTGGGGAAGCCACGCCTTGGGTCTGCCTCGGATGAGACCGGTCTCCGGTTTCCAAAGAAAGGTCTCGTTCCACCGCCGTGTATCCACCTCGACCGCCCGCGTCCCGACGATACGCTTCGCCGTGAGGTGCTTCAGCTCGTCCGAGATCCCGGCATGCGTGGCAACGGCTTGACGCCAGACCGCCTCGCTGAACACGGGACTTTCCCAAAAGCTGTCAACGCCTGCCAGCTCGGGAAGGACCAAGAGATCGACGGGCGCTTTGGCGAACTCACTTTCGAGCCTGCGCCACATCGCCCCTGCTTCATAAGCACGATCGGGAAATTCGCAGGTCGCTATTCGAAAGCTCACAGTGTTCTCCATCTCGCCAAGATAATGTGACGAGCGAGGCGGATTGACGAGTGGCACGAATGCCGTATAGCGTTAAGATGATGCCATTCCGCACCCGCGCCGCCCAGAAACCAGCTCCGTCACGACGGGAGCAACTTGTCGCCGTGCTCGCCTATGATGGCGTGAACGCTTTTGAGCTTGGGATGGCCGTCGAAGTGTTCGGCCTGACCGATATGGGAGCTGGCTGGTATCGCGTCGTCGTTTGCACCGAGCATCCAGGACGGCCGCTTGTTGCGAACAACGGCGTCAGAATTGTCGCCGATGCGAGCCTGAAGACACTGGGGCAAGCCACCACAATCATCGTTCCCGGATGGGAGAATACCGAGGACGCGCCATCTGCAGCGCTGCTCGACGCACTCCGCCGTGCACATCGACGGGGTGCGAGGATCGCATCTATCTGCGCCGGCGTGTTCGTCCTCGCTGCCGCCGGATTGCTCGATGGTCGCCGTGCCACAGGGCATTGGGCGCAAGCCGAACTGCTCTCACGCAAATATCCAACGATAAAAGTCGATCCAAACGTGCTCTACGTCGACGATGGCGACATCATGAGTTCGGCCGGGCGGGCTGCAGGTCTCGATCTGTGCCTCCACATCGTCAGACGAGACTATGGCGCGCAGATCGCCAATCAGGTGGCGCAGCGGCTTGTCGTGCCACCTCATCGCGAAGGCGGGCAAGCGCAGTATATTCCGCAACCCGTTCGCAAGGCTGAGGGCGATGCGCTGGCCTCCGTGTTTGCGTGGGCGCAACGCCACCTCGATCAAGACCTGGCGATCAACGGTCTCGCTTCGCGGGCAAGAATGAGCCGCCGCACCTTCATCCGACGGTTCGAGGAAGCAACCGGCATGACACCTGGCGAATGGGTGGTGCAGGCACGGGTGTCGCGGGCTCGGGAGCTTCTCGAGGCGACGCAGCTTCCAATCGAAGGCGTCGCAACCGCCACGGGGTTCGGCTCGGTCGAAGCGCTGCGGCATCATTTCAGACAGCGGCTCGGCACGAGTCCAGTGCGCTATCGCGCTGTCTTTCAGGCGTCCGCCCGCTCTCAGGCTGGCGCGGACGATCGCTGAGCTATCGCCCTTTCCTTTGCCAACCGAACCCGCGACCGCTCATCCAATGCCTATATTGCCTAGACGGCACAGTTCACCGTCTTCACGGACCAGGTCGTGCCGCTGCTGCGCAAACGCGGCCCGTTCCGAGGCGAGTATCGCGACGGCATGCTGCGCGACAGGCCCGGGCTTGATCCAGTACCGAGCCGTTTCGACCGCCCGATGCCGCAGCGGCGCTCGGCGTAAACTGACTTCTCGCCAAAACGGCGAAAACATCCCCATGCACAGTAGCCGAGCCGCGTCAGATCAAGGGCTTGCACGAATAGCGATGTGCGCACGGCAACACGTCGGATCAAGCTGTTTGACACGTCGGGCAAAACACCTGCATGATGCTATCGTCGGAGCATAGGGCGATGGCGAGATGGATCTCGCGACCTTCGCAGCAATGCACTAAGCGTTCCATCGGTTCCGCTCGCGGATGAAGGTCGGCGGCGGCGCCGCCAGCTCTCCGGAGTAGTCTGCATGCCGATGACGCCCCACGACGACCTGCTTCTCTGGCATGCCCTTCATCGTCTCGAGGTGACATATTGGTATGACGTCGACTTCAACGACGGGCGCACGGCGCATGACTTCTTCACGCCGGACGGTGTGAAGATCGTGGGTCACAACCGGTTTGAAGGACGTGAAGAGATCCGCGCATTTTATGAGTGGCGCGCCAATCAAATCGGCCAGAAGGCAGCGGATCGACTGGCGATCAGCGGCGTGAAGGCCGTGCGCCACCTGATCACCAATCTGCACGTCACGTCGAGCAGCGAACGCTCCGCGACGGTGGTGGGCATCATCGTTTTCTACGGTGGTCTGACCTATCCATCCACGCGACAGTCAAATCCTCCAATGATGGTGGCGGATTTGATCAATGAGTGTGTGCTGAACGACGACAATTCGTGGCAGTTCAAATCACACACAATCCAGCCGGTATTCATGAGTGCCGCTCCACCTCCATCCATGGAGATCGATCCCATTTTCCTGAAGGACACCTGAGAGACGCACCCGATTTCGTCGCCGATACGCCGCGGCGACGTCAGCTCTTGGGCTGATGCCAAACGATGTCGGCAACCGTGACCTTCTTGGGCACAATGCCAAGTTCATAAAAGGTGTCAGCCAATTGCTGCTGCTGAGCGACCTGCGCTGAAGTCACCTCACCGAAGGTAAAGCTTGCCCGCGCGAAGGCAGCGCGCCATGACTTCTCGTCGATACTGGTGGCGGCAGCAGCCAGTTTGGCCAGTTCATCACGATGCTGGCCGGACCACTCCGTCAGCTTGCCGATCTCGTCGAGCGCAGCGGACAGCACAGCGGGAGATTTGTCGGCGAAGTCACGGCTCGACAGGTAGTACGACGAGCTGGCCAGCCGCTTGTCGGAGGTGTCGGCAATAATGCGCGCATTGTAGCGCTCCTGAGCGATCGCGTAGAACGGATCCCACACCACCCAGGCATCAATGGTACCGCCGTTAAAGGCGGCAGTGGCGTCCGCAGGCGCCAAATAGGTCGGCACGATATCCTTGAGGCCCAGGCCGGCCAGTTCCAGCGCCTTGACCGCTACGTTGTGGGCGCTGGAACCTCGGGAGAAGGCGACGCGCTTGCCCTTGAGTTCTGCAAGGGTCTTGATAGGCGAATCGTGCTGCACCAGCACGGCGTGCTCGGCGGACGGCGTGGACGCCACATATACCAACGGGGAGCCGGCGGCTTGCGCGAAGATAGGTGGTGTGTCGCCCACCGAGCCGATGTCGATAGCCCCCGCGCCAAGAGCTTCCAGCATAGGGGGACCGAACTGAAATTCCACCCATTGGACGGCGTCCACACCCAATGGCTTCAGCCGCTTTTCAATCACTTGCTGCTCTCGCCCCAGAACCAAAATGGCTGCGCCCTTCTGGAAGCCGACCTTGAACTCCTTCGGCACAACGCCGCCCGGCGCGGCGATACTGACGCGTGGCGAAAGCAAGGCCGTACCAAGGAGACCGAGGCCGCTGGTGATGATCTGACGTCGGGAAGTGGACATTGCCGTTCCTCGGCTCGCGGGTGGTGGCTACGGGAAGCGCGCTCGACCGTGCGCGGACGGAGCTTCTTTGTAATCAGCCGCATCGAAAAAAGGCTTTCGTCCTTCAATCCCGCAATGAAAGAGTGTTGCAAAGAGGCGCTCGTTTGCATGCCAAATTTGCCATGATGAATGGACTGGGCCCTCAGTCCGCCGGCCTCGGGGCCAAGAAGGACCTTCGAAGTTACGAAAGAAGGGCCATCAGGTATCGCAGCGAGCGTTGACGCGACACTCGCTTCCCCTCCACCAAGGGGGCCAACAACCGACGTCACATTTCCCATAAGCGGCAGGAACGCGAAGCCCAGTGCCTTGGGGCTTCCGCTTGGCGAGCACGATGCCTGCGGCCAACGCCAAACGCCCAATTGATGAGTCCATGCGCCCGTCTCATGCCTCAAAACGCGGGGATCTGTCCGGGCAACTTATCCTTGATGAGTTGTCGGATGGTGTCGTTCTGATAGGCCTCCACCAGCTTGGCGACCCAGGGGGCATTCTTGTCGCGCTCGCGGACGGCGATGAAATTATTATACGGATTGTTGACGGAGGATTCGATCGCGATGGAATCCTTGCCTGGGATCAGCCCGGCCGGTACGGCATAGTTGGTGTTGATCACCGCCGCGTCGACGTCGTCAAGGCTGCGCGGGAGCTGCGCCGCATCGATCTCGCGGATCTTGAGCTTCCTCGGATTGTCGATAATGTCCAGCACGGTCGGCAAGATGCCAACCCCATCCTTGAGCTTGATCAAGCCCTGAGCCTGCAGCAGCAGAAGTGCGCGGCCGCCGTTGGAGGGATCGTTCGGAATGCCGATCGATGATCCATCCTTGATCTCGGAGACTGATTTTGCCTTTTTTGAGTAGAAGCCGATCGGCGCAACGATGGTCTCACCCACCGGAGTGATCTTGTAGCCTCTTGTCTTGGTCTGATTGTCGAGGAACGGCTTGTGCTGGAACGCATTGGCGTCGAGATCACCGGCATCAAGCGCGGCATTCGGCAACAGGTAATCGTTGAATACCACCACTTGGACGTCGAGCCCGTCCTTGGCCGCGATCTCCTTCACCTTCGCCCAGACGATTTCGGAATCACCGCCGGATATTCCGACCTTGATCTTCTGATCGGCCAAAGCAGGCGCGGCAAGGAGAGTGGCTCCGGCAATAAGTGCGAGCAAGCGGTTTTTCATTGTCGTGCCATCTTACAGCTGTGTTGAATGGAGGTAGCGTATAATGGGAAAAACTCCGCGCGCGCTCAATGAAACTCTAAACCAAAGATGATTTCCGGAATGGAAGAACCATGCTCCGCGCATTGTGATCGCGGCGACATTCTTTCATCAGCGACGACACCGTTCCGCGCGCTGCGCGCAACCGACGCCATCAATCGCCCAAGACCCGTCAATTGCGATCAAGAAAGCTCTGCACCTCACGGAACAGCACGTCGCGTCCCGTCTCGACCTCGACGAAATGCGTGGCGCGCGGAATCTCGATCAAGTGACGCACGGGCGCGTTGCGCAGAAGCGCGAACAGCGCCTGCGACTGGCTGAGCGGGGTCAGCTCGTCCCATTCACCGCGAATGATGAGCGTCGGCGCTGAAATCTTGCCGGGATCGTAGATTGCCTTGTTGACGCTCCAGTACTCGGCGCCGTCGGCCACGACGCCCGTCGGCGAGCGGAAACGCGGCGGATTATGCGCGTTGGCAGCCGGCTGGACAGAGAGGAGAGCCTGCTCCCAAATCTTCTTCGATGCCGGAGGGAAGATCGCCTCGGCCTGTCCGTTCGGTACGCCGGTCTGAAGGCGCTTCAACGCCGCGTCGACGATCCATTCCTGCCAGGCCGCTTCCGGGATCTTGCCGCCGGACGATGAGAGCCAGGGCGGTGCCAGCAGAACCAGACCACCGACATGTTGCGGCTGTGCGGCTGCGTAGCTGCCGGCGATCAGCGTCCCCCACGACCAGCCGATCAGCTGCAATTTCGATATCTTGCGCTGGGCGAGGACGTGGTCGACCGCGGCACCGAAATCCTCGACCGCCTCCCTGGTCGTTGCAAATGGCTTCGACTGGTCTGTGGGAGGCGTCGAGCCACCGTAACCCCTGACATCGACGAGCCAGACATCGTAGCCATGCGATGCGATGTAGTCCGCCCACGATCCTTGCCCCAGAGCCAGATCGAAGACGGTTTCCGATGGCTGCGTCGACCCGTGGACATAGAGGACCGTGCGCGAGGCGTCGAACGTCATGAGGTCCTTCGCGCGCTTGTTTCGCAGGAAGATCTGAACGCCCGGCGTCGCCGACGCGACGTGATAATCCTGCGTGACCAGTTGGCGCGGCTCCTTCGCCGAAGCCGGCAACCACGCAGCCGAGAGCAACACCAGCAGCGACGACAACAAGCGCTTCATGCGAACTTCCTTCAAGACACGAGGATTTTGCGACGCGCATTTGGGCGTTCACGCTTGCCGCCGTCAATTCCAAATAGGCTCGCGAATTGAGAACGATTCAGTTCTGCTCGGCCCGCAGACGGCGAACTTCATCAAGGTCGGTTTCGGCGTCTTCCTGAAGAATGAATTTCATTCATCACGCGCGACGGAAGCGCAATTCATTGCGTTCGTTCGCGGCACGCTGAAACGAATATCTTATTTTCCGGCCGCGATTGACTCGACGCCGTCGCGATGACGATCTGCGCACCTCATTCACGAAGGTGTACCATGACGACATATATCCGCACGGGCAGGCCGGGACGACGCGACGTGCTGCGACTGGGCCTCGGCGCCGGCGCGTTGTCACTGACGGCAGCACGCAGCCGCGCGCAGACCACGGCGAAGCCCGATGTCGTCCGCATCGGCTATCTGACGGCGGCACGAGCCTGGGTGGTCGGCAAGACCGACGGCAGTTTCGACAAGTCGCTCGGTGTCAAAGTCGAGTGGGTGCCGTTCCCATCAGGTGGGCCGGCGCTGTCGCTGCTTGCCGCCAAGCAAATCGATTTCGCGATCTTCGGCAACACGCCGATCGTGGCCGGGCTTTCGCGTAAACTGCCCATTCAAATTCTGGGCTCGCCGGAGATCGTCGCCACCAGCGAGCGGCTCGTCGCCAAACCGGGCATCACCACGCTCAGGGATCTCGAGGGCAGGCGCATCGCGGTTGCTCCCGCCTCCACGATGGCGTTCGCGCTCGAGGCCGTGATCCGCATCAACAAGCTCGATGCCAGCAAGATCAAGCGCCTGCCCCTGAGCCAGCCGGACACGATCGCCGCCTGGAAGCGCGGTGACATCGACGCGACCTACATCAATGGTCCGTTCTGGGCGGAACTTCTGGCGGACGGCGGCCAGCAATTGCTGGTCTCCGAACAATTGCAGCCCTCGGGCGTCTTTGTCTGGAACAGTGCCGTGGTGCGGAGCGAATTCGCCGAGCGATCCCCCGAGACAGTGGTGGCCTGGCTGCAGACCGTTCAGGCGCAGTTCGACCGATACCGGTCCGATCCGGAGGGCGTGTCGCGGATTCTGGCGAAGGATTTCGGCGCACCGTTCGAAGCCGTGCGCGACACCCTGGCCGGGCTGCGCTATCCCACCTTCCAGGATCAGCTCGGTCCGAAATATTGGGGCGAGGGGCCGGTCGCAGCAAAGGATGCACCGCTCATCAAGGCGCTCGGCGATGCCGCTGCCTTCCTGGCCGAGACAGGCGAGATCAAACGCGACGATGTCCCCGCCTCATTCGTTCCCGCGGTGAACTACGCATTGTTGCGGCGCGCGTTCCCATCTTGAACGCCATCCGTCGTTTCCTGATCGGCCTCGCCGCGGTCGCCGGCGTCACGCTGGCGTGGGAGATCGCCGGGCGCACTCATCTCGTCGAACCGCTGTTGCTCCCGCCGCCATCCGAGATCGTGACGACCGCGATCGATCTGGTGCGGGACGGCTATCGTGGTACCCCGCTCTGGCAGCATCTGGCGCTCAGTCTCGCCCGCGCTCTGGGCGCGTTTGCCGTGGCGACGCTGATCGGCGTGCCGCTCGGGCTTGCCATGGGAGCGGCGCCGGGCTTTGGCGCCGTGCTCGACCCCTTCGTCCAGTTCCTGCGGCCGCTTCCGAAGCTCGCACTGATCCCCCTCGTGATCCTCTGGTTCGGCATCGGCGAGACCTCGAAAGTTCTTTTGATCTTCATCTCGGCCGCGCTCAGCATCATTGTCGGAACGGCGGCTGCGGTCGCCACCGTGCAGAGACAACGGATCCGCGCCGGGCAGGCGCTTGGCGCTCACGGCCTGGCGCTGTTTCGCTACGTGATCCTGCCCCACATCCTGCCCGAGCTGTTCGTGACGCTGCGCCTGTCCTTCGGGATCGGCTGGACGACGCTGATCGCGGCCGAGATGATCGCCTCCGACGCCGGCGTCGGCTGGATGGTCGTCAACGCCGGCTCCTATCTGCGCACTGACGTCGTCATGCTTGGCATCGTCATGCTCGGCGGCACAGGCTACGCGCTGGACCTGGCGCTCGTGGGGCTGCAGCGCTGGGTGGCCCCTTGGTCAGGACGCGCCTGAGATGACGACCTCTCCACTGATCGTGCTTGAAGATGTCGAGAAGCGCTTCGAAGACCGGCGCGGCCGACGCAAGACCGTCGCGCTCGACGGATTTTCGCTTGGCGTTGCGGAAGGCGAATTCGTGTGCCTGCTGGGACCCAGCGGCTGCGGTAAATCAACCGTGCTCGACCTGCTGGCGGGTTTCGAACAACCCACGCACGGCCGCGTGACGATCGATGGCAAGCCGGTCGGACGCCCGTCTCCCGATCGCGGCATCGTGTTTCAGGAAGCGACGCTGTTCCCATGGTTGTCTGTCATCGACAACATCACCTTCGCATCGCGTCTGGCCGGGCGCCGGCGTCCGAATATCGGCCACGGGCGCGAGAGCTGGTCGAGATGATGGGCCTGCGCGGCTTCGAGCATCATGCCGTCTATGAGCTGTCCGGTGGAATGCGCCAGCGCGTCGCGATCGCCCGCGCCTGGATATCGCAGCCGCTGCTCCTCTTGATGGACGAGCCATTCGGGGCACTGGATGCCCAGACTCGACTCGCGATGCAAGAGCTGCTGCTGGCCGCGCGCGAGCAGCGCCGCTCCACCGTCCTGTTCGTCACGCACGACATCGAAGAAGCGCTGTTCCTGTCGGACCGCATCGCCATCATGAGCGGCCGCCCTGGCCGGATCGTCGAAGAGATCGCCGTCCCCTATCCGCGGGCGCGCGCCTATCAGGAGATCATCGCGACGCCCACGTTCGGCGAGCTGAAACGGTCGATCCTGGCGACGTTGCGCGAGCAGGCCGCACGCTCTCAACACGCAACAACGGAAAGCTTGCCACATGGTGACGACTTACGATCGTATCCGCGGTCTCATTGATCGGCGAAATGTCCTGAAGGCGGGGGCCGGCGCGCTCGCGTTGCCGCTCGCCGGCTCGCCTGCGCTCGCGGCCGAAGCGCGGCGCGGCGGGACGTTGACCGTCGTCACGCAGGGAGAGCCGCGAACGCTCGTTCCCTTGCTCGACACCAACACGCAGACCCGCAATATCAGCACCAAAATTACCGAGGGTCTGCTGGCTTACGATGCAGACTTCACACCGCGTCCGCTTCTGGCGACGGCCTGGAAATCGAGTGCAGACGGCCTCGAATATGCCTTCGCTTTGCGTCCCGGCGTGAAATGGCACGATGGCGCCGACTTCACGTCCGCCGATGTCCAGTTTTCGCTGCAAGCGCTGCAAAAGGTCGGGCCGCGCGGCCGGATCAGCTTCGCCAATCTCGATCGTGTCGAAACGCCTGATGCGCTGACCGCCGTGGTGAAGCTGTCGAAGCCAACACCCTACTTCCTGAAGGCGCTCGCGGCTGCGGAATCGCCGATCGTTCCGCGTCACGCCTATCAACCCGATAATCTCGACGGCAGCCCCAACAACAACGCACCGATCGGAACCGGTCCATTCATCTTCGAGGAATGGAAACGCGGCAGCCACGTCAGCCTGCGCCGGAACCCACAATATTGGCGGCCCGAGCGGCCCTTTCTGGATCGAGTGGTGGTCAAGTTCGTTGGTGATCCGGCCGCGGCCTCCACGGCGCTTGAAACGGGAGAAGCCGACACCAGCGGCAGCATTTCCCTCGGCGATGTGAAACGGCTGGCAGAAGGCGGGAAGCTTGTCGTCTCGTCGCAGCGAGACGCCTATCTCAACAACGCCGCCGTGCTGGAGTTCAGCCTCGACAACCAATACCTCGCCCAACGCGCCGTGCGGCACGCCATCGCGCGCACGATCGATCGCGATTTCATCCGGCAGTGGATCTATTACGGCTATGCCAGCCGGATCCGCTCACCGATTCCCGAAGTGCTTTCATCCTATTTCGACCCGACGAGCTTCGACCATCCCTTCAATCTCGACGAGGCCAATCGCCTTCTCGATGAGGCGGGATTAAAGCGCGGAAGCGGCGGCATCCGGTTTGCACTGAAGCTGACCTTCATTCCGGGGGCGGCATTCAAGGCGACTGCCGGCTACCTGCGGTCCGCCCTCGGCCGTGCCGGCATCCGCGTCGACATCCTCGACGGCGATCTCGGTACCTTTATCAAGCGGGTCTATTACGACCGTGATTTCGACATCAACCTCAACGGGCTCGGCCTGCTGTTCGACCCGACGGTCGGCGTGCAGCGGATCTACTGGTCCGACGGAATCAAGCACCCACTGCCCTATGTCAATGCGGCCCACTACAATAACCCGACGGTTGATGAGCTGTTCCGGCAAGCGGCCACGGAACGTGACGAAGCGCGGCGCGCGGATCAATTCCGGCAGATCCAACAGATCGCCAGTGACGACCTGCCAGCCTTGCCACTGGTAGCGCTGGAGACAACCCTCGTCAGCAATGCGCGCGTGCGCAATCTTTACAACAGCGTCGACCTGACCGCGGGGGATTTTTCAGACGCCTGGCTCGATAGTTGATGAGAACATCGTTCTCGTGCGAGCCTGCAAGCGGACCGAAGACTTCAGCGTGGTTTACCGCTCAGCGATCGATGCTCCGGTTCACGAACGCCGCAATTTCCTGCAACGCCTCGCTCGCCTCGGGAAACAGGCCAAGAAAAGCGTGCCAGACGTGGGGAAGCTCCGGCCAAATGCTCAGATTGACCCGGACACCGGCGTTCGCGAGCAGCGCCGCGAAATTTCGGCTGTCATAAGCGAGTGTCTCGATCGCACTCACCTGCAACAGGGTGGGTGGAAATCCGGCAAGCAGCGCGTGCGGTCCACGAACCGGCGAGACACGATAATCCGACGGATCTCCGCCCGGACCGAGATACGCGGCGGTGGCGGCAGCGAGAGATTCCGCCGTCGCAACCTGGTCGTCTGTTGCAGTCCGATCCGGCGGCGACTGGTTGTCGAGGGTACCGGCAATCAGCGCCAGGCGATCAGGCACGCGCGCGCCCCTGGACACCAATTCCAGGCAGGTCGCGGCGGCCAGATTTCCGCCCGCTGAATCGCCGACCAGACTGAGATGCACCTGCGCTTCATGCTCTCTCTGACGGTGCGCATCAGGTCCATGGCGCGCAGCCCAGCCGAAGGCAGTGATGCAATCGTCCAGGCCCGCGGGAAAGCGATGCTCCGGAGCCAGACGATAATCAACCATCAGAACGGCCGCGCCGGAGAGCCTCGCCAGCGTACCCGCTATGGCTCGATAGTCGCGAGGACAGCCACCGACCCACCCGCCCCCATGGATGTAAACCAGGCGATGAGCGAGATCGGCGCCGGGCGCAACGACCCACTCCGCCGGCACGCCTCCGGCATCGACCGGCACAACCTCGACGCCGTCGAGGGCAGGTGCCGCGCCGACGTCGCCATAGCGCGGCATCAGGGCTCTGATGACGGCAACGAATTGCAGGAGCGGATCGGATATCCCGGTGAGGTCAGCCGACGCGGCAAGCCCGGCGAGATGTGCGAAAGCCTGCTCAAGTTCCGGCCGACGCTGGCGCGGGGTGGTGATCTGGTCCATCGGGCGCTCCTTGCTACCAAGTCAATTTCGAGCGTAGCCGGTAGCCCGACGTCCCGCGCTGACCGAGACATGCGGATTGGGGGGACAAAAGCGATCAGAGAGATCAGAGCGGCCGGCTGATCCGGCCCCGCGCAAATTGCGACCCTTCCAATTTACCCTTAGGATCAGCGCCACGGCTCGGCGATTGCGAGGCTTCATGCATCAGCGCATGCCATTCGACTGGATCACCCGGCACGTCAGCGGCGTGGTTCGCCAAGGCCTGCCGTTCGAGCAGATGATGGCGGCATCGCTGATCGACCTGCGTTACGGGGACAACCGCGACGTGGTCGGTCCGGCGCAATATCTGCTGCTGTGTCTGAACACCGCGTTGGGGATCAGTGATGCAGCCCATGGCTTGACGCGCGCCCGCATCGATCCCGCCTACACGGCTCTCGGGCTGAGAGTAGCCCTTGGCTGCGCCACGCTGGAGGACGCGATCCTGTCGGTCGGGCGACTCTATAGAACCGCGTCCAGCGCCGTTCAGATCGAGCTCAAAACCACGAGCGACCTGGCGATTCTCAATATCCACGCTGACTCGGCGCGAGACGCGGATGCCGTTCTGCTCGAGGATATCTACCTCAGCTGGATGTTCATGCATTGCATGTACTTTCTTGGAACGGCAATGCCGGTCGTCGATGTGACGACTCGCGATACCTTTCACTTCAATCTCGGCCAACGTCACTTCGCCCTCGGCGCTCCCGTCCGTCACGGGGCCGTCACCGGCATGCGGTTTGCGCGCGCCCTGCTCGGCAGGCGCGGCACGGGCCGGGCCGGGGCCAACCCGCACTGGGAGTGCTTTCGATTGTGGCTCGACTTTGTCGAGCCGGAAGACCTGTCGCTCAATGGCCGCGGGGGTCTACGTGACGGCGCCGGCCACGGTTGAAGGATCTCGCCAAAGAGGCCGGCGTCAGCACGTCTACACTGCGGCGGCGGCTGGCGATCGACGGCGGATTTCGTCACGCGCGCGAGCGCACCCTGGCGCAGTCCGCGGTTCGCCGACTGCGAGATTCTGATGACAGCGTCGAGGCGATCGCGGCGGAGCTCGGCTATTCCGACGCGAGGAGTCTGCGCCGGTTTCTGAAGAACACGACCGGCTCAACGCCAAGCCAAATTCGCGTCGGGAGTTTCTTCCCGCGCGAGGATGACGGTGGCGTTCGTAGGCGGCTGCAGACACTCGGCGCAATGATGGGAGCTTGACGAAGGGCAACTGCGCGGAGAGCCGGTCGGCCGGTGCCATGGTCGCCCTCTTCCCGCCCTCCGGAAAGAGCCTGCGCGATTTGCTGTGACAATATCTTGCAGTAGTCCGCGTACGCATGCGCGAACGCGTCATCCCTTCGTTCGCGCGCAGCTGGGAGGCGCGACCCACATCGTTCGTGAATCTATCGGGTCCAACAAGCGAGGTGGAGGCCATCACGACTGCCGCTGTGCTGGCAATGCCAGGCTCAGCGAAGCGATTGCAACACCGATCCAGAACGTACCCCACCAGTAACCCAGCGCAATCGCGGGATGCGTCCCGCGGCAGAGCGCCCGCGCTAAATCGCAAAGATCCGAGCGGCCGACCAGGCAAAAGCCCGCTTCGCGCGTCGACAAATAGGCATAGCCGACCACATCACGATATGTGATCCACCACCAGAGCACTGCGAGCACGAGAACGCCGATGCCCAGCGCCAGACAAGTTCGTGCATGCCGCATCGACCTCACCTCAGGTCGCGAGGCCGAGTGTGTCGAGGATTCTCCGCCGTAGCGCGACGAGCTCAGGATCGTCACGATGCCGCGGATAGGGCTTGCCGAACTTGAACTCGGCCTTGACGCGGGCGGGTCGCTCGCTCAGGACGACGATGCGCGACGACAGCAGCAGCGCCTCCTCGACATCATGCGTGACGAGGATCGCAGTAAAGCCGTTACGCTGCCATAGGCGGACCAGTTCGGCCTGCAGCGTCAGCCGCGTGAGCGAGTCGAGCTTGCCCAACGGCTCGTCGAGCAGCAGCAGTTTCGGATCGTTGACGAGCGCCCGAGCCAGCGACGCGCGCTGGGCCATGCCACCCGAGAGTTGATGCGGATAGGCCGCAGCGAATTCGCTGAGGCCGACGAGGGACAGGGCGGCGTCCACCCGCGCGTGGGACTGCTTGAGCACCCCTCGTGCCTCCAGGCCGGTCGCCACATTCTTCCAGACCGTTGTCCAGGGAAACAGGGTCGGATCCTGAAAGACCAGAATGCGCGACGGATCGGGGCGTATCACGGGCAGGCCGTCGGCGAGGATCGAGCCGTTGCTCGGCAACTCGAGACCGGCGATCAGGCGAAGCAAGGTCGACTTGCCGCAGCCCGACGGCCCCAACAACGCGACAAATTCTCCGGGCACGACGCTGAAATCAATCGCATCGATGACCGGCAGCTTCGAACCGGACAGGCTGAACTGATGGCTTACCGCTCGAACATCGATCGCGGAGCTCACGAGTTCGGGACTCCTGGAGGCAAGCGGGACGCTCGGCATCAGATGAATCCCTCCTGCCAGCGCAGCAGGCGGTCGCGAACGACGAACAGCAGGCGAACGATGCCGGCGCAGAGCGCGGCCATGATGATCAGGGCGGCATAGACGTTGGCGTAGCCGGAATAGGCTGTCTGGAACTGGATGTACCAACCGAGGCCGTATTTCGCGCCGAGCATTTCCGCTACGACCAGCACCGCAAAGGAGTAATAGAGCGCCATGAAAAGGCCGACGAAGACGTGGGGCAGCGACGCGGGTATTGCGACCCGACGGATCAAATAGCGATTGTCAGCACCCAGAATTCTCCCCACGTCGTAGAAAGAACGGTTGACCGAACCGACGCCCGACGCGGTCAAGATCGCAACCGGAATGCCGGACGCCAGAGCAACGATGAAGACGCTTGCTCCAAACGTGGTCGGGAAGAAGTAGAATGTGCAGGGAATCCATGCCGTCGCGGGCACAGGCCCGATCAGTTTGAGGAAGGGCATGCCCCAATAGCTGAATCGTTTCGACCAACCTAGCGCCACGCCGATGGCATAGCCGACGGCCACGCCCGACAGGAAGCCGAGCGACCACAATCTCAGCGTATAGCCGATGCAGATCAACAGGCGCGTTCCGTCCGCCACATAGACGTTGAGCAGCCCGTGTGGCGGAGAGAAGAACGGCTTCGGCAGCCAACCGAATTTTGCGGTGGAGAGCTCCCAAAGGGCAAGCCAGACGCCGATTGCGACGAGCCATGGGCCGTAATGGATCATGACCTCGCCAGCGCGCCCGAGCCGGTAGACGACCGGTGACAGTAGCACGAAGAGCACAGCAAGTGCGCCGGTGATCGCGGCGAACAGACCGGCACTTCCCCAGGGAACGACGTCGGGCAGCCCGATCGTCACCAGTGCAGCCGCCCCCCAGGAGAGCGCGGCGAACAAGCCGTCGCGCCACAGCCGTCGAAACGATGTCAGCTGCGCCTGGGCCGCGCCATCGAGCGCTTGCGCCTCGCTCATTGTGCCAATCTCAGCCGAGCAGGTTCACGGTAACCCGCTCGGCGAAGGCCTTCGGATCCGTCGAGGCGTCCAGCACCTTGACGAGCTTGAGGTCCTCCGCCGTCACCCTGATCTGATCGACCAGTGGCTGCCCGATCGGATGATCGTGATAGACCAGAGTTCCGAGAATTTCGGTGAGCTCGGCAAGCGTCAAACCCGCAGGCTTCAGTGTTTCGAGATACCAGGCCGCCACCTCGTCGGGATGGTTCGCAGTGTACTCGTGGACCTCGATGTTGGCCTCCGCAAGCCGGCGCAGCGCGTCCTTGTTGGCGTTCAGAAAGGGGCCGTTGGCGCCAAGCACACAGCAGGTATGGCCTTGATAGACGCCGGTCTGGGTATCGGCGATCTTGACGAAGTTGAACTTCTTCTCGATCGAGTAGGCCCAGGGATCGAGATGGGCCGCGACGTCAGCCTCGCCGCGATTGACGGCTTCACCGACCAGATCGAACGGCACGACCTTCCACGTGACGTCGGTCTCCGGATCGATGCCCGCCTTCGCGAGTGTCACCTGGAAGGCCACTTTCGGCGGCGAAACCACATCATAGCTCGCGATCGTCTTGCCCTTGAGACCCACAACATCCTTGATCCCCGACGCCTGCGAGGCCAGCAGGCGCTGGCAACCGCCGTGCGAGCCGACGAACAGCTTGACATCGAATCCCTGCTCCAGCGGCTTCAGCCAGTCGCCGATCAGGCCGGCGCCGGCGTCGGCCTTGCCCGTCGCCAGTGCTTGAATCAATGTCTGGCCGCTCGCTCCCTGGTAGAACAGCTCAACGTCGATGTTATGCTTGGCATAAATCCCCTTCGCCAGGCCGAAGCCAAGCGGCGAGTGGCAGGCGGCCACCTCGGTCCAGGCCAACCTGATTTTCGGCGCCGGACCGGCGATCGCCGGCGAATAAACATTGCTCGCCGCGATGCCGCCGGATGCCACGAGCCCCACAGCACCCGTCGCCCGCAGGAAGGTACGCCGGCTGACCTTGTGACGTCGTTCCGATTTGCTCATTTCGAAGCTCCAGTCCCAATCTGATGATTCAAAGTTGATCAACGAGAACCGTTACAACGACCGGCGCGGTGTCCGTCGATGCGTGGTGATGATGCGTCGTCAGTTCCAATGTGTCGAGCAAGCTGCGAAAATAGCGACGCGCGCGCTGCTAATCGTTCACTTTGCGCGCGCTTTGTTTTGAATTCGCATACGGTCGCAACTCATTCCTTTTCCACATTCTGCTGCGGCCGCCTCAAGCCGGTTCAGGCTCATGGGCTCTGCTGGCTTTGGCCGAGTTCAAGAGCGGAATCACCTCGCGGCCGAACGCCGGCAGTTCGTCGGTAAAGTTCAGGAAGGCGCAAAGGATCATGTCGACGCCGATGGCCTCGTAAGCGCGGATGCGCTCGGCGATCAGCTCGGGAGGACCAAATAAGCGAGTCTTGAAGCCGTCGTTGGGCTGCACCAGATTGGCGTGGCTCGAATCCGCCCACATCCCGATCTTGTCCGCAGTCGATGCGCCGGCCTGCTTCACCTGTTCGGCGAAGGCCTGCACGATCTCGGGGTCTGCGCCTGCGACAATCGCCTCGAGCTGCTCGAGCGCTTCCCGCTCGGTCGGCCGCTGGATGATGAAGCCGTTGAGCCCGAACTTGACGGTGCGCCCCTCTGCCTTGGCGAGCGCGCGGACCTCGTCGATCTGCTGCTTGGCACCCTCGACCGTCGTGCCGTTGAGGAAGTACCAATCCGAATATTTCGCAGCCATCCGCCGCGCGGCCTTGGAATTGCCGCCCTGGAAGATCTCCGGATAGGGCTGCGAGATCGGGCGCGGCTTCAACCAGGCATCATTGATGCTGTAGAAATCGCCCTTGAAGGTGAAACGGTCCTGTGTCCAGAGCCCCTTGAGCACCTGGATGAACTCTTCCGAGCGACGGTAGCGCTCATCATGTTCCAGCCAGGGCTCACCGAAGGCGCGGAACTCATCCTTGAACCAGCCGGTCAGGATGTTGATGGCAAATCGCCCTTTCGAATAGACATCGATCGTAGCGCCCACCTTCGCGATCATCGCGGGATGCCAGAAGCCGGTGTGGATCGCGCTGATGAGTTTCAGCCGCTTGGTCTGGGCCGAGAGCACCGCCGTACAGGTGATGGCTTCCTGCTGCAGCTCCCAGCCATGACTCGCGATGAAGCGTGCCGGCGCCAGGCCATATTCGAAACCGAGCTCTTCGGCCTCCCGCGCGAGCGAAGCATTGTAGTCGAGCGTCCAATCGGTACGCTGGGGCACGTTGCTGATGACGAATCCGCCGCTGCCGAGCGGCATCCAATATCCGAAACGAATGGCCATGAGGCGTCGCTCCTGTTCAGACGATCGGGGTTTGAAGGGATACCGCCGTTCCAGCCGGTGCGGCACCAAGATAGAATTCTGCAACGTCGTCACGTTCGGCCAGCTCGGCCGCCGTGCCTGACGCGGCGACCCTGCCGTTCTCGAGAATGTATCCGTGATCGGCAAACTGAAGCACGAGATGCGCGTTCTGCTCGGCCAGCAGAAAGCTGACCCCCTCGTTCCTGTTGAGATCCCGGATGATGTGGAAGATCTCCTCCACGATGATCGGTGCGAGCCCCATCGAAGGCTCGTCAAGCAGCACGAGAGTCGGATGCGTCATCAGCGCGCGCCCGATCGCGACCATCTGCTGCTCGCCGCCCGACGTCAGGCCGCAACGCGCGCTGCGGCGCTGCTTGAGCCGCGGAAACCAAGTGTAGACGCGCTCAAGATCGTCGGCGAGCGCGCGACGGCTCGGCCGACGCACGAAGCCGCCGCTGAGCAGATTCTCCTCGACCGTAAGTTGGGGAAAGACATGACGGCCTTCAAGAACCTGGACCACGCCCCGGGCAACGAGATCGGCCGGGTCAAGCCGGCTCGTCACCTCGCCGCGCCACGTGATCGCGCCACGGCTCAAGTGACCGCGTTCGGACCCAAGCAAGTTGGAGATTGCCTTCAAGGTCGTGGTCTTCCCGGCGCCATTGGCGCCGAGAAGAGCAACGACCGATCTCTGCTCGACCCTGAGCGACACGCCGCGCAGGGCCAGGATCGCCTGACCGTAGAGGACCTCGATGTTGTCGACCTCGAGAAACGAAGACGTGCTCATAGCGATCCCTCAGGCGACGTCAGTTGGTCGCGTCGCGCGGCGTGATGCCTTTTTCCCGGGCATAGGCGGCTGCACGCTCGTAGATCAGCGGCAGCAACAGGTCCCGATCGGACTTCACCCAGCCGTTCGACACCACGTTCCACTTCTCGCCGTCCCACTGCAGCACCTTGCCGGCACCGCCGCCCTCGTGGTCCTTGGCCGAAAGCTTAAGCGGCTGCTGCAGGCCTGTGGCGCCGATTTCCGCGAGACGCTTCTCGGAGAGGTCGAGATGCTCGAGCCCCCACTGCGCCTCCTCGCCATTGATCGGCCGCACACCGAAATGTGCCTGCGCGGTCCGGATCGCCTCGACCGCGACGATCGCCTCGTCGACGCCGGAATTGTAGTAGACCGAGCCGAAGCTCTTGGGATCCTTGAGATCGCTCAGGCCCTTGTCGAGGATGTACTTCTTCAGCTTCTGATGGATCTCGAAATTGGCGCCCGCAGGGAATGGCGTGACCGCCAGATAACCCTTGCCGACCGCGCCGGCGGGCCGGACGTCCTCCTCGGAGCCCGACCAGATGCCGCCGATGATATGATCGACCGGGAAGCCCACCTTGGCGGCGGTCTTGATTGCGACCGGCGTCATCACGCCCCAGCCGCGCAAGAACACCCAGTCGGGCTTGAGCTGGCGGATCTTGGCCCATTGCGCCGACTGCTCATTGCCGGGATGCGGCACCGGAATCTGGATGTCCTCGAAGCCATAGGTCTTCGCGAGATGGGCGAGCGGGACCTGGGTTTCCTTGCCGTAAGGTGAATCGTGATAGACGGTCGCGATCTTGAGACCCTTCAGCTTGTCCTTGCCGCCGACCTTCTCCGCGATGAAATTGACCGCCGACGAGGCTTCGCTCCAGAAGCTGAAGACGACGGGGAAGCTGTAGGGGAAGACGCGCCCGTCGATAGCCTCCGTCCGGCCATACGCGATCGTGACCAGCGGAATCTTGTCGGCCACCGATTTCTCGGTCAGCGCCTTCGAGATCGGATCACCATGCGGCAAGAAGATCGGAACCGGCGATCCGTTCTTGCCAGCCTTCACGCGTTCATAGCATTCGACGCCCTTCTCGACTTCCCAATTGGTCTCGCACTCGTCCCAGACGAGCTTGATTCCGTTGATGCCGCCTTCCACCTCGTTGATGTAGCGGAAATAGTCGATCTCGCCGGCCCAGACCGGGATGCCACTCGACGCATAGGCGCCGACCCGGAAGGTCGCGAGCGGGAAGTATTGCGTTTTTGCCTCCTCCGCCGAGGCACTGGTACCGACAGCGGCCGACAAAGCGAGCGCCGCCAGTCCGACTGCCTTGCTCATGATCCGCTTCTGCTTCCACAAAGACATCTGCTTACCCTCCATTTGACCTTAGAATTCATGTTCGACCGCGCAGGTGGTTCACGCCCACATGCGACGGGTTTGTCGTGTGCTAACGGTTGATCCGCGATGCGAGCCGCGTCCACGCTCGCGACAGCAATGCTGCAAGACCGCGCGGCTCCTTGATCAGGAACCAGACGATCAGCGCACCGAACAGCGCCTTCTGAAAGTTTTCGAGTTGTCCGGGATCGACCGCGCCGCCGAACACCCCGCCCCCGAGATGATCGAGCAGGATCGGCACGAAGATCATGAAGGCAGCACCGAGAAAATTGCCACGGACGCTGCCCATGCCACCGATGATGATCGCGAACATCACCTGGAACGAACGGTCCAGATTGAAGCTGCGTGCATCGACGGTGCCAAGATAGGCAAAGGCCCAGAGCGCGCCCGCAATCCCGATCACCAGCGAGCTCACGAAGAACGCCTTCAGCTTTCCGGCGGATACGGGAATGCCGATCACCGAAGCCGCGGTGTCCATGTCGCGGATCGCCATCCAGGTCCGGCCGGTCTGGCTGCGAACCAGCCGTGCCGCAACGGCCGTCACCACCACGACGGTGGCGAGGGTCAGGAGATAACGACCGGCCGGGCTCGAGAGATCATGGCCGAGGAACGCCAGCCGCGGCGCCGAGATCGAGCTCGAGGTCGAGTAGTTCGAGAACCAGCCATATTGATTGAACAGCCATTCCAGCAGGAACTGGGTCGCCAGCGTCGATGCGACGAGGTAGAAGCCCTTGATCCGCAGGCTCGGCAGCCCCGCGACGACCCCCACCAGCCCGGAAATGATGCCCCCGAGCAGCAGGCTGACCGGCAGCGGCAGTTCCGGCAGGCGCAGCAGCAGATTGTAGGTCGCATACGCGCCGACCGACATGAACCCGCCACTGCCGAGCGAGGCCTGTCCCGCATAGCCCATCAGCAAGTTCAGCCCCAGTGCCGTGAGCGACATGATCAGGAACGGGATCAGGACGGCGTTGAGCCAGTAGTCGTTCGCTACAAGCGGAATGCCCGCGAGTGCGGCGAGCAACACCACAACCGAGCCTGCGCGCAGCCGGTCGCGCACGCTCTGCGCGGTCTCGTGCGACGGGTTGAACCCTTCGATGGCTTCTGTGCCGATCGTCGACATGCGTCAAATCCTTTCGATCGGCGCTTCGCCGAACAGACCGGCCGGCCGGACCAGGAGGAAGCGACCGCCAGCACATACGAAAACCAGGTCGAGACGCTGCCTCCCAACAGGCTTCCGAGGTAGATTTCCGCCAGGCTGTCGCCCGCACCGACGATCAGGCCGCCGACGATCGCGCCCGTGATCGAGGTAAACCCACCGATGATGAGCACCGGCAGCGCCTTCAGCACCACGAGAGTCAGCGCGAATTGCACGCCCTGGCGTGCGCCCCACAGCAGGCCCGCAACCAGCGATACGAAGCCGGCAACACCCCAAACGATCTGCCACAGGGTTTGCAACCGGATCCCGATCGAGAGTGCAGCCTGCGGATCATCGGCGATCGCTCGCAGCGCGATCCCGACGCGGGTTTTGTTGAAGAAGATCGAGAGCGCGACCACGAGAATCCCGGCGGTGCCTGCTGCGACGAGGTCGAACTGGCTGACCTGAACCCCGCCGATCTCGATCGGCGTATCGACGATGCCGAGATCGAGCTCGTGCACGCTCGCACCCATCACGATCTGTGCGAGCCCCTCGATCACGAAGGACACTCCGAGCGTCGCCATGAACAGGGTGATCTGCGGTCGATTGACCAGCGGCCGCAAGACGACGCGCTCGACCGCGATCGCGATCAGAACCATCACCGCCAGCGTGATCAGCGCCGCCAACCAGAAGTCAATTCCCTTGTCGCGCAGCGACACGAAAGTGAGTGCCGCGCACAATACCATCGACCCCTGCGCGAAGTTGAAAACGCCGGAGGCCTTGAATACCAGCACGAAGCCGATCGCAACCAGCGAGTACATGACGCCCGCGAGCAGACCGCCGACCAGCGTTTCGATGAAGAAGCTCATCTCGACCTCAATGCGCCGTGCCCAGATAGGCCGAGATCACGTCCGGATTCTTGCGCACCTCTTCCGGAGAGCCGTCCCCAACCTTGCGGCCGTAGTCGAGCACGACCACGTGATGCGAGAGCCCCATCACGACACTCATGTCGTGCTCGATCAGCACGATGGTGGTGCCGAGGCTTGCATTGGTCTCTAGGATCAGGCGGCTCATCACGTGCTTCTCATCCTGGTTCATTCCGGCCATCGGCTCGTCCAGTAACAGCAGGCTCGGACGGCCGACCAATGCGCGTGCGAGATCGACCCGTTTCTGAACGCCATAGGGAAGCGTCGCCACCACTGTGTCGCGATGCCTGGTCAGGTCCAGGAACGCGATGATCTCGTCCGCCCGACGCTTGAACTCGCGGGACTCGCGTCGATCCCGGCCAAGGCCAAAGGCGTGCTCGAGGAGCGTCGTTCGGGAATGCCTGATCAGTCCGGCCAGCACATTGTCGAGAACGCTTAAGTGACGAAACAACGCGTTATGCTGGAAGGTCCGGCCCACGCCCAGATGCGCCGCATGCGCCGGGCGAATCCGGATGAACCGCTCGCCATTGAACGTGACGCTGCCGCTGTCGGCCCGATACACCCCGTTGATGATGTTGAGCAGCGAGCTCTTGCCGGCTCCGTTCGGACCGATCAGCGCGCAGATCTCGCCACGCGCGACCTCGAAGCTCAGGGCGTTGAGCGCCTTGATGCCCTGAAAGGACAGGGACACGTCGCGGAGTTGCAGGATCGGTCCGGACATTGCGCCTCAGGCCTCGACCGGCTGTCGCCCGGCCACGCCGGCCGCCTGGGCGGCGCTCCGCTTGACCGCCTCGATATCACGATAGGCCGCAGCAGGATGGCTCGACGGCAGATATGGCCCCTCGCCGAACAGCTTCTCGCGCAGCGTCCCCGGACGATAGCCCGTCGGATAGACGCCGCGCTTCTGTAGCTCCGGCACCAGCAGATTGACCACGTCCTCGAAGGTCTCCGGCGTCACCGCATAGGCGAGGTTGAAGCCGTCGACGTCGGTCTCCTCGACCCACTCCTGCAGGATGTCGGCAATCGTCGACGGCGAGCCGACGAACACCGGACCGAGGCCGCCGATGCCGCCCCAGCGCGCCAGCTCCTCGATGGTCCAGGACTTGCTGCCGCTGGCAAGATGATCGACGACGGACACGATCGCGTTGGTCTCGACCTTCTTGACCAGATCGGTCGGCGCATACTGCCCGAAATCGATGCCGCTCCAGCCCGACATGAACACAAGCGCGCCGTCGTAGGAGGCGTATTGCTGATACTCCCTGAACTTCGCCTCCGCCTTGGCGTCGGTTTCGTCGACAATCACCGTGACCAGATTGTAGGTCAGGATCTTGCGCGGATCGCGGCCGGCTTCGGCCGCCTGCCGCCTCACCTCGGCGACATAGGATTTCAGAACCGGCTTGATCGGTGCGGCGACAAACACGCATTCCGCGTGCTGAGCCGCGAAGGCCTTGCCCGGGCCCGACGCACCCGCCTGGTAGAGCAGCGGCGTCCGCTGCGGCGACGGCTCGCAGAGATGATAGCCCGGCACGTCGAAGTATTTTCCCTTGTGCCCGATTTCATGAACCTTCGACGGGTCGGTGAAGATCCGTTTCCCGGCATCGCGCAGGACAGCCCCCTCCTCCCAGCTACCCTCGAGTAATTTGTAAAGAACCTCGACATATTCGGTCGCGACCTCATACCGATTGTCGTGGCGGCGCAATCCGCCCTGACCAATATTCTTCGCCCCGCTCTCCAGATACGAGGTCACGATGTTCCAGCCGACACGGCCCTTGCTGTGGTGATCCGCGGTGGAGAGCCTGCGGGCGAAGCTGTAGGGATGCTCGAATGAGGTCGATGCTGTGATGCCGATGCCGAGATGCTCGGTTGCGAGCGCGATCGGCGCCACAAGCTGCAAGGGATCGTTGACCGGGATTTGCGCCGCCTGCTCGAGTGCATGGAACAGGGAATTCTTGTACACATCATAATAGCCGATGACATCAGCGATGAAGATGCCGTCGAAAATCCCGCGTTCCAGCGTTTGCCCAAGGTCCTGCCAATAGTCGAGGTCCTTGTACTTATAAGAGCGATCTCGCGGGTGCGCCCAGACACCTGGAGATTGATGGCCGACACAATTCATGTCGAACGCGTTGAACCGAATCTGTCGCGCCATGCACATCTCTCCGTTGCATCGCTCATTTGCGATGCTCTCGCTTCCTTCGACGGTATCTCGCCACAACAAGCGATCGATGGTCCATCGCGTTTATCGGTACTTTTCGATGCGCATCTTTCGTCGCAGCCATTTGCGGGATGAGAAAATCTCTCTCGACGAATTCCAATCCGTGATCGTCGAGCAACGTTGAGCAGCGCACTCATACGGACCACGACAATAAATCGCCCCGACGCATTTGAATCTCGATACGATCCGCCGCGTCGCGCCTCGCTTCGGAGAACACTTCTCTCGAATTGACCATCGTCGCGTTCATCTCGGCCGATCTTCGACGAAGAGCGAATAGCGCCGCGACAGATTCAGACATCATGGTGTACGGCAGAATTTTCTTCGTACGACGCACTGCTCCGAACGTTCGTCTTCGATCCAGCGCAAATACAGTCTGGCTCACGGCCGGGAGCAGACTATTCTTCAAGGCATCAAGATTGATGTCAGAACGAGCTGAAGCGGAACGATGACCATTCACGTTGCAAACCCCACGACGAGCGACAACGAGCTGGAAACACGGTTTGCACCGATCTTCGCGAAGATCGCGGCGGGGGCGGTGGCGCGCGAACGAAACCGCACACTGCCATTCGACGAGATCAGACTGTTGAAGGAGGCAGGCTTCGGGGCCTTGCGCGTACCAGTTGAGTTCGGGGGACTTGGCGCAACTCTTCGTCAGACCTTCGACCTGCTGATCGGGCTTGCAGCCGCCGATTCCAACCTGCCTCAGGCGTTGAGAGCTCACTTCAACCTGGTCGAGGACTTGCGGCTCAACACGGATCAGACCGTCAAAGCGCGGTGGCTCACGACAATCGCAAACGGCGCACTGTTCGGCGTCGCGGTGACTGAACCTGGCATTGGCGCGGTCGATCGCTATCAAACCGCCGTGACGTCGGAGGGAGCCGCGCTCCGGCTCAATGGCACAAAATACTATACGACTGGCACCCTCTATGCCGATCATCTGATCGTGGCGGCAGACCAGGACGGCAAACGGGTCACGGTTCTTGTCGACGCCAACCAGCCCGGCGTCGACGTTCAGGACGACTGGGACGGCTTCGGCCAGAGGCTAACCGCGAGCGGCACGGCCGAGTTCAAGGATGTAACGGTCGGTCCGGACCGCATTGTCGGTCCGGGCTATGGAACGGAAGGCCGCGTCTTCGGAACCGCCCACGTTCAGTTGATCCTGCTCGCGACCCTCGCAGGAATCGCAAAACGCGCCGCCATCGATACGACCGAATGGATCAAGGCGCGAACCCGCACCTTTTCCCACGCTGTCGCCGACCTGCCGCGGAATGATCCCCTTGTGCAGCAGGTCATCGGGCAGCTGTTCAGCGCGGCATTCGCTGCGCGAGCGACGGTCCTCGCGGCGGTCGACGAGCTCGCGCGGACCCTTGACGGTCGCCACCAAGACCCTCAGCAGCTCGATGCCTCCGAGCTCGCGGCAGCCGAGGCCCAGGTGGTCGTCATCAAGCTGGTTCTCGACGCCGTGACCGCGCTTTTCGAGGTTGGCGGGGCCTCTCTCAGCTCCGAGAAGCTCGCGATCGATCGGCACTGGCGCAACGCGCGCACCATCGCTTCCCACAATCCCGCGATCTTCAAGCTTCGTGCAATCGGCGCACATGAATTGAATGGCGAGGCCCTTCCATATGCATGGAGTGCCGGCGTTCGTCGGGCTGGGCAGCACACCCGTTAGAAGATTGCGCGCTCTGCAGTTTAGCCCGTTGAGACGGTGCATGCCCGGGCCTCGCTTCTTGGCATAAGCAATTTCTTCAGGAGAGCCACGTGTCGAACATCAAACGGAAAGTCGCCATTGTCGGAGCAGGTCTCGCCGGGACGACGGCCGGGCTTGGCCTCGTCAACGCCGGGTTTGACGTCACCATCTACAGCGATCGAGACCGCGCGTCGCTGCGCAACGATGTGCCTCCGACCGGGACCGCCGTCTACTTCGGCAAATCCCTGGAATACGATGCCGAGATTATCGAGGACCTCTACGATATCGGAACCAGCACCGGGATGAGCGTTCGGATATTTTCCGGCACCGGCGAAGCCCGAACTCCGATCATCGAGTTCGACCGTCCGTTCAACTATCGGGCGCAAGCTGTCGATACGCGGCTCCGCGCCGACGATCGGCTGGGTCGCTTCCTCGCCCGAGGCGGCAAATTCGTCGTGCGTACGGTCACGACAGAGGATATCGATGCAATTGCCGCGGAGGTCGATCTCACCCTCGTTGCGACTGGAAAAGGCAGCCTGTCCTCGCTGTTCCCGGCTGACCCGGATCGCACTGTCTACGCGGAGCCGCAGCGGCATCTACTGCTTGCGACGTTCAAGGGGGCGGATCGCGCCGATCACCAGTTCGCCTATCGCAGTTCGGACGGCGCCAGGCACAACTGGTTCACCATCCATGCCGATTTTGGTGAAACTTTTTTTGGCCCCTACCTGCACAAGGATGCCGGCGCCACACGAGCCTTCATCGGATTCGCCAAGCCAGGCAGTCCGTGGATCGACCTGTTCAAATCCGCGACCGATACCCAAAGCGCGCGCGACGCCGTGGTGAAGCTGTTCGCGACATATTTCCCGGAAGATCTGGCGTTGGTCGAGCAGCTCGAGCCGCTGCATGAGGACCCGCACTCATGGTTCCTCGGCGCAGTCACGCCGACCGTTCGGCGTGCCGTTGCCCGCACGAAAAATGGACACCCTGTTGCCGCGATCGGCGATGCCGCAGTTTCCTTCGATCCGATCGGTGGTCAGGGAGCGCAGAATGCGGTCGTTCAATCCGTGCTGCTAATAAGGGCGCTCAGGGAGCACACGGGCAAGATCACCTACGAGTGGCTGCAGGACCAATTCAATTCGCATTGGGAGTATCGCGCCGAGGCTGCAACGGAAGTTACCCGGCTGTTCCTGGGTGACGAAAAATATGCAACGCATGCCGAGCTGCTATTCCCGGCCGCTGCGGTCAACGCAAGGATCGGAAGCGCGTTCTTCGATTTTCTCTCAGAGCCAAAGCCACTGCTTGGTATCCAGACTCGAGAGCAGATCGGCAAGTTCATCTCGGATTTGGCGGGAGAGGCCGCCGAGACTGTCCTGGCGAGGTTCAAGGCACCAAAGCAATTTGCGCAAGCTAAGGCCGACGAGCGTTCGCTTATCTCCACATAAGCGACTGCGTTGTCCCGCAGGTGTTGGCGACCAAAGGCCGGGCAGATCGCATCGTGCGGCTTGCGTCATGGCCGGTGACAGTGGCGAAACGACGCTTGCGCATATCCAGCCGCTAGCGCAGTTCCTTGCGGCTTTCCCGGCGAACCTGGCCTTTCGCGTTTTCATCGTGCAGATTGTGCGCTTCGGCGAAGTGGCGAGTTGCGGCGACACGCATCTCACCGAGCAGCCTCGGCACCTCCATCGCGCAGGCCACCGAGGCACGTAATCGACGCCTTCATACATTGCCCTTGGGTTTGCGGACGCCATGGGCCGGGTTGGCTTCAATGATGCCGCCTCGCGACGGCATCATTGAGGATGCCGCGCACCGTCCGCGCGGGGCCGTTCCCGCACCGCCTCTGACAATTGCCTTTCCGGGCAGCTTCTTTGTCTTGCTGAAACCCGCGTCTTTCCAGCCATGATGTCACAATGAACTGTTCCTAGAACCAGATCGCGTTCCAGCCCTAGTGGTAGCTAATCGGTAGCTATGAAAGAGCAAAATCGCAGACAAAATATTGATCTTTATGCATATTTTTTCATTTGACCTCCTGTCTTAGCAGACTTTGAAAATTGCGATTTGAGCTCGGCCTTTCAGCCATGACGCAAAAACTAGCATAGCTATCAGCGACTTATTTCGTGGTATGTCATCCATTCTCCGCCGCAGTTGTGCTATGGTGACTGCTCGCGGCATCGAGGGGTGCTAGTGTAAGAAATTGATTTTGCTGGTACAGTTGGGTGGGCTCGAACCACCGACCTCCTGTTCCACAGACAGGCGCTCTAACCAACTGAGCTACAACTGCATCCTGACGCACGGCCCCGCGCAAGGGGGCGGCGATTTCGGGCGGAAACTAGGTGCAACGCCCGTCTTTGGCAAGCGCTTAACGCGCCGATTTCCGGTCTTATCTCGGGCCGCTTAGCGGTCCGCGGCAGCAAAAAGGCCCGGACCGACAAGGTCCGGGCCTTTCGCTATCTCAGGCAGATCGCGATCAGGCGGCCGGCTGCTGGGTGAACTTCGCGGCGCTGGCCTTGATCGGCTCGGCGGTCTCGCTGGCGACCTTCTGGCCGAGCTCGGCCAGTTCCTTGGCCTGCGCGGTGTAGGTCTCGAACTGCTTGCGGGCGTGCGAGGTCCACAGCTCGACCGCTTCGGTCGGCGACTTCACGCTGAACAGCTCCTGGGCGAAGTCGAGCGACGAGCTGGTGTTGGCCTTGAAGAACTCGATCAGCTTGGCCGAATAGGCGGTCGCGCCCTTGTTCATCGAGGTGAAGACGGCCTCGACGGTCGAGTTGTGGGTCTCGGCAGCGTCCTTGAACTTGGCGTAGCTGTCACGGGCCTGCAGCACGCCCTTCTCGGCGAACGCGCGGACCTGCTCGGGAACTTCGAACGGGATGATCGAGGCGGAAAACGGATCGGACGGGTTGGTCATACGTGTAATCCTTCGCAACGGGTGAGTAGATGTGACCATTGCGGACGTCCCGGAGCCAGCAGGCCGGGAGCGCTGAAATGGATCACGCTGCCTTGATTCACGGGAGTGCCCTTCGTCGGGCCCGCCTAATAAACACCCATATCATGTCAATTTTGTGCAACGCAACGTGCGATCGCGTGCGACGCCATATTTTTTATGTGGCGGAATATGCGTTACCGCGCCCGGGCCGGCCACAGCCGGCCCGGATCGGCGGTCCCGTCAGCTCTTCGGCTTGACCGCATCCATCGCGGCGCGACTGACGGCCTGGCCCATCTCGCTGGCCTGCTCGGCGAGCGCGCGCATCTGGCCCTGCACATATTCGCTGTGCAACCGCATCACCTCGGTAAGGTCCTTGGCCTTGAGCAGCGACTGCGCATAGTCGAGCGACGACTGCACGTTCTGTTCGGCATAGGACAGCGCCTTGGTGGACAGGTCCTTGGCACCGGCGCGCATCGTGGCATTGCGCTCCTCGAGCTTGCCGGCGGTGTCGCGCGCGTTGGTCACGAACTGCTCGAATGACTTGCGCGCCTGATCGAAGCTCGCCTCCGCCATCGACCGCATATCCTTGGGGATCTCGAACTTGGGGATCTCGAAATGGTCACGCCCGTTGTCGCTCATGGTCGCTCTCCCTCGCTTGGTGATCGGCCCGCCGGTTGGCCCTGCGGGCCCAAGGTGGAATACAGGGTAGACTACAAGGTAGAATAGACGGCGCGATATATCGCGGCACTGCAATCGCAGGTGTGACGCGGCGCCGCCCTGGTTCCGCAACACGCTGTCGCAGCCGCTCTGCCGGACAACGCCAATCGGCTGTGGATCGTTCAGCCGAGTTAACGTTATCCCGCCTTTGGCGGGGGCAGTTTCGCTGCGGACATGGACCTGCCGCCCCCCGCTTGCGATACTAACCTTCTGTTAAGGCTGTCGTCCTGCGGCTGCCGGCGCTTCGGCAATGCGAGGAAAAAGCCAAACCTATGCGGTCAAATCTTGCGTGATGAGTGACGCGGAATTCCAGATCCAGGCGCTCGGCGATGTGAGGCTGGCGGACCATGCGACGGGCGCCCTGCCGGCATGGCTGTGGTCGGCCGACGGCGCACGGATTCTCTGGGCCAATCCGGTCGGCGCGCAGGTATTCGGTGCCGCCAATGGCGCCGAGCTGGCGAAGCGCGCCTTCGGCCCGGCCGATCCACATCGCCGCCAGGTCGCGCGGCTCGGTTACAACCTCGCCGCCAACGGCGCGGTGCGGCTGGAGCGGCTGCGCGGCTTCGGCGCGGCACTCGGCATGCTCGCGACCTGCGGCTGCGCGCGCATCGAGCTGTCAGACGGCAGCCACGGCATCCTGATGACCTCGCTCAATGCCAGTGGCCGCAGCATGCCGCTCGCCGAGCGCTTGCAACGGCTGGTGCAGGGACTGGCGCGTCCGGCCGCCGCCTTCAACGGCGACGGACTTCTGATCGCAGCCAATGAGGCGGCGCGTTCGCTGCCCGGCCTGCATGATCTCACCGAAGCCGGCCTCGATGCCGCGCGCGGCGAAGCGCTGGCGCAGGGCCGCGCGGCGGCGAGCGTTGCAGTCGGCCGCGTCGTGCTGCAGCGGATCGGCCGCGGCGCCGATCGCGCGCTGATCGCACTGATCAAGCCCGCCCTGCATTTCGCCGCCAAAGCTGCGGCGCCGGTCGTGCCGGAGCCGGTTGCGCCGGAGACGGCTGTCCCGGAAGCGCCGGCAGGCACAGCCGCGCCGCAAGAGGCCGCAGCCGTGGCGCCGCCGCCGGTACCTGCCGCCGTCGAGCAACCAACCGCGCAGGAAGAAGCCCCCGCGCTGGTCTGCGACATGCCGGCCACCTTCACGCTGTTCGATGCGCTGGATCCGCAGCTGGAAGAGCAGGTCGCGATCGAGCCGGTCGTCAGCACGATCGCATCCGAGCCTGCGGACGTTGCTCCATCTCCGGCGTCGGAAGAGACACACGCAGAGACCGCGCCCATCGAGACTGCCGCATTCGACACCACCCCTGACGAAACTGCCGCGGTCGAGGAGCCAATATCGGAAGCGCTGATCGAGGTGCCCGCTGAGGCAGAGCTCGAAGCGCCTGCGTACCTTGCTCCACCTCTCGCATCGGCAGAACGCGCGCACGAAGCGCCAGCACCAGTCGAGACCACGTCTCTCGACACCACGCCTGACGAAACCGCCGCGGTCGAGGAGCCAATATCGGAAGCGCTGATCGAATTGCCCGCTGAGACAGGGGTCGAAGCGCCCGCACCTGAGCCCACGCCCGGTCCCGAAGAGACCGCACACGCGCCCACTTCGGAAACATCGGCGCCACCTGCCGATCCCTCGCCCTATGCGATTGCGGATGCGCCTGCTCCGCCGCCCGCCGCCGAGCCGGAGCCAGCGACGCTGGCGTCGGCGCCGCCGCCATCCTGGCTCGACGAGCCGTTGCCGGTGCGGCGGCATCCGCTGCGCTTCATGTGGCAGATGGACCACGAGGCCCGCTTCTCGCTCGGCTCCGACGAATTCACCCGCCTGATCGGCCTGCACACCGCGGCAGGCTTCGGCAGGCTGTGGAGCGACATCGCCGAGAGTTTCGGCCTCGATCCCGAAGGCCGCGTCCTGCAGGCGTTCGCCAGCCACGACACCTGGAGCGGCATCACGCTGAACTGGCCCGTCGACGGCGGCGGCCGGCTGCCGGTCGAATTGTCCGGCCTGCCGGTGTTCGATCGCAGCCGGAATTTCGCCGGCTATCGTGGCTTTGGTGTGTGTCGCGACCTCGACGGCCTTGCGCGACTCGCCGCATTGCGCCGCTATGAGTTCTTCAGCGGCTCGATCGCGCCGCGATCGCTGTCGGCCGGCGTTGCGCCTGCGCGGCGCACCGATGCGCCGCCGCATGAAAATCCTCCGCCGCATGCGGAGCCGCCGCCCGATACGACCGCGAGTGCACCACCCGAGGAATTGACCGAGCCGATAGCAGCAGAGACTTCAAACCAAGCCGATCCGGATCACGCCGTGGAAACGAACGAGGAAGCGCACGAAGTGCGCCAGGACCCGCCACCGAATGTGGTGCCGTTCCGCCCCGCCGGCGACACAAGACCGCCGTCGCTGACGCCGGTCGAGAACAACGCCTTCAACGAGCTCGCGCGCCAATTGTCGGCGCGGCTCGAGAGCGAGGCCGGCCTCACCGCGACGACGAATGAGAGCGCCAGCATCGCGCCAGTTGCCGAAGCGCCGCCCGCGAACGAACCATCGCAGCAGGCGGAGGCGCCATCGCAGCCAGAGACGGTCGCGCAACCGGAGACACCGGCCGACGCGCCAAAACCCAGCTGGCTCGCCGCGGCCGAGCCCGCGCCGCGCGCTGACTCCCGGCGCGACCGCGCACTGCTCGATCTCTTGCCGGTCGGCATCCTGATCTACCGGCTCGATCGCCTGCTCTACGCCAACCACGCCTTCCTCGCGCGGATGGGCTATGACAGCCTGCACGCGCTCGAAGCCGCCGGCGGGCTCGACGCACTCTATGTCGAGCCCGGTGTCTCGCAGGCAAGCAGCAGCTCCAGCACCGGCACCCCGGTGACGATCTCCGCCAACCAGGACGGCCAGGCAGAGCAGGTGTCCGCGGAGGCACGGCTGCACACCATCAGCTGGGACGACGATTGCGCGCTGGCGCTGATCTTCTCGCGCACGCTCGACGAGGACACCGCGATCGCGGCTGCCCTGTCTGATCGCGATCCTGAGCCGGAGGCCGCGGCCGCCGAGCCCGTGCTTGCACCGCCGCCGCCGCAGGCCGCCACGCCGACGCGGAAGAACTCGGCGCCATCCTCGACACCGCGGCTGAAGGCATCATCATGTTCGATGCCGAAGGCAACATCCATTCCTGCAATCGCAGCGCCGAGGCGCTGTTCGGCTATGACGGCGACGAGTTCATCACGCGCAATCTCGCCGATTTGTTCGCGCCGGAGAGCCAGCACGGCATCTTCGACTATCTCACGAGCGTGAAATCCGCCGGCGTCGCCAGCCTGCTCGACCATGGCCGCGAGACGCTCGGCCGCGTGCGCCAGGGCGGCCTCATCCCGCTGTCGGTGACGATGGGCCGCACCCGCGCCGACGGACCGAACTTCTTCGCCGTGTTCCGCGATCTCTCGCAGACCAGGAAGAGCGAGGGCGAAGTGCGCGAGGCGCGGCGGCTCGCCGAACGCGCCGCCAACGCCAAGACCGACATGCTGGCGCGGATCAGCCACGAGCTGCGCACGCCGCTCAACGCCATCATCGGCTTCGCGAGGTGATGATATCGGAGCGCTTCGGCACGCTCGGCAACGAGCGCTATGTCGAATACATGAAGGACATCCGCGCCTCCGGCGAGCGGGTGATCGCGATCGTCAACGACCTGCTCGATCTGTCGCGGATCGAGACGGGCAAGCTCGACCTCGCCTTCACCAGCCAGAACCTCAACGAGATGGTGGAGAGCTGCGTCGCGGTGATGCAGCCGCAGGCCAACCGCGAGCGCATCATCATCCGCACCTCGCTCGCGCACACGCTGCCGCCTGTCGTCGCCGACGCCCGCGCGCTGCGCCAGATCACGCTGAACCTGATCGGCAACTCGATCCATCTCGCCAATGCCGGCGGCCAGGTGATCGTCTCGACCGCGCTGTCGGATTTCGGCGAGGTGATGCTGCGCGTGCGCGACACCGGCCAGAGCCTCAACGACAACGAGGTCGCCGCCGCGCTGGAGCCGTTCCGCGCCCCGACGCCGACCGATCAGGCCGGCTCCGGCGGCGTCAGCCTGTCGCTGACCAAGGCGCTGGTCGAAGCCAACCGCGCCAAATTCCAGATCCGGACCGGCGGCCGCACCGGCACGCTGATCGAGGTGACCTTCGCCCACGCCGCGGCAAGGGCGTGATAAGTGGTGCTTCTACGCGAAGTCCACTCTCTCGCTTGCGGTAAGGGAGGCACAGGCGGTCGGGCTCCCTCCCCCCTTGTGGGGGAGGGTTGGGGAGAGGGGTGCCACACGGCACACTCTTTCCATGTTGGTCTCAGTTCGACGACGCGACCGAGATTGCGAAAGCGATGCTCTCGTCAATCATCTCGCCCGGGGCTTACCCCTCTCCCCACCCTCCCCCACAAGGGGGGAGGGAGCCGAAGAGCGTACTCACCTCACAAGAGAAGAGCGTGCCCACCTTGCAAGACGTGTGAGCCTCGCGGGCGCACCCAAGAGACAACGCTACCGTCGCCCTACTGCTTGATCTCCAGCGTCTGGCGCTTGCCGGCGGCGATCGAGAACGGCTTTTCCGCCTTCTGGCCGTCGGCATAGATGGCAACAGCGACATAGTCGCCGGCGCTGAGCGCGACGTTGGCGGCTGCATCATACGTCACAGAGATGCGCTTGCGCTCGTCGTTGATGTCGCGCTCGGCGCCCACGATGTCGATCTCCTGGGCACCGTCGGCCTTGATCCCGACCACGCCGGCGTTGAGATTGACCGTGACGCGGCTCGGCGCGCCGGACTTCACCTCCGCGCGCACCGTTCCCCTGGCCTCGCCGACCGCCACCCTCACCTCGTAGCTGCCGGTCGGCAGATCGAACTTCGATTCGGCGTCGTATTCCTGCGCGACCTTCTCGCCCTCGTCGCCGTTCGAGTTCGCCGGCTGGTGGACCGCGACCACGATGTCCTTCTCGACCTTGGGCCCGCCCTCGGCATAGGTGGAGGTCACGATCAGCTTGCCGACATCGAGGGTGAGCTGGACGTTGCTGAAGTCACCGGCAGCGACCGAGAACGGCTTGCTGGTCTTCGACTGCCCCTTGGTCAGGGTCAGCGTATAGCTGCCCGCGGCGAGGACGAAGCGCGGCACCGCGTCGTATTCCTGCGCGATCAGTCTGCCGCCCTTGTCAAAGACCTGCCAGACCACATCGTCGACCTTGCCCGCGCCGCCTGCCACCGAGCCCTCGCTGGTGACGTAACCGGCATCGAGGATGACGTCGAGCGCAGTCGGCTTGCCGCTCTCGACCTTGAGCGGAAACTCGCGCTTGAGCTGCCGGTAGCTCACCTCCACGATGTAATCGCCGGGCGCGATGTTGTCGGCGAACGGCGCGCCGTAGAAGGTGTTGACATGCTCGCCCTTCTCGGTCCCGGCGCGCTTGTAGACGCCCCAATTGACGTCCTCGTCGCTGATCGGATCGAGCCCTTCGGCGAGCCGCGCCACGCCGCGGATGTTCTTGCCGAGATAGGGATCGGCGGCCACCGGCTTCGGCGGCGCCTCGCTCGCGACCTTGGTGCCTTGCGTCGCCGCCACCGCCTTGGTCAGCGCGCCGGTCAGGCTCGCGGCGTTGCCGGCATCGAGATAGACGCCGCCGGTCGCCCGCGCGATGCATTGCAGCTGGCTCTTGGCCGCGGGATCGGCGACGTCGAGGCCGATCACATGGGCGGTGAAGCCGATGCCGGCCCTCTTCAGCTCGGCCGCGGCCACACACGGATCCGGCGCGCAGGTCTCGATCCCGTCGGAGACCAGGATCACGTTGGCCTTGTTCTCGGTCGAGTGCAGCGCCTCGGCGGCGGCACGCAGCGAATCCGAGATCGGCGTCTTGCCTTTCGGGTTGATGCCGTCGATCGCAGCCTTGATCCTCGCCGGATCGAACTTGCTGACCGGAACCATCAGCTCGATGTCCTTGCAATCGCCCTTCGAGCGATGGCCATAGACCATGACGCCGAGACGATCCGCAGGATTCCATTTCGACAGGATCGCATCGACCGCCTGGCGTGCAGCGGAGATCTTGCTCTGCCCGTCGACCAGGCCCCACATCGAGCCGGAAGCATCGAGCACGAGAATGGTGTCGGTCCCCGTATTGGCCCCTTGCGCCCGGGCGCCGTGAGATGACAGCAGCGCCAGGCCGAGCGACAGCAGGCCGGCAACGAACAAGCGGCGAAAAACCTTGATCACGGATCGATCCTCGATGCTGGAGACAATCGGAGGGCAAAGACGGCTGCGACGACGCGGCGTGTCGTGAGATCACCGCGCTGCGTCAGCCGCGCCCTCCATCAATCTCGATTTTGCTTTTTGTTGGCCGGATTGCCGACGCGACACAATGACGGCGTGCGCGCAACGAAACGCCAAAGCACCTTCTATTGGCGCAACTTGCGTCTGGACACTTGGACTATTGCGACAGCTGTTTGGACTGATGCGACACGCACATGACGATTAAATCGTTTCCAACGTTGCAATCGCCATCACCACGGTTGTGAGCGTCATCACGGATGACGCTCCCTTGCACGCTGCCATGTACTAGTCGACGCCGCGGCCCGCCGCATCGAGCGCGCCCGCAAGAAGCTCCAGCGCCTTGATGCGCCGCCGCCGCGCAAGGCGCGCTGCGCCGACCTCGCGCTCGTGCTCGCCGGCGATGAAGGCCTGGATGTCCGATAGCGGACGAATGACACCGCGGCTGCCCCACTGCCCGTCGGGGATCTCGGTTGGAAACACCCAGACCTGCGGCGCCACATCCTCGAACGACCCGCCGGCGGCGCGCACCACGGCGGCGGTCACGTCCTTCACCAGGGCCGCGCGCGAGGCTTCGGTGTACTGCCCCTCGGGCACTGTCGGGACGATGCGATAGCGCGGCGTCGGCGACGGCGCGCCCGCCACATAGACCGCGTCCGGCCGATGCACGAACACGACGGTGACGCTTTGCGCAACCTTGTTGGCCGGGTCGAATCCCTCGTGACCGATCAGGATATCGCCGAGCTCCTTGACGAGGCGCGCTTCCGCTTCCGGCTTCAGGGCTCCTTCGGGAATCGTCACATCGATCATTGGCATTGAGAGACCTCCTGTTGTTGCCAACTCGAGGTCTATGCGCGGGGTACCTCCGGCAGCAGTGGCAGTATCGCCATTCTCAGAGGTAATTCGGACACAGCGTCAGGCGGCACGCGCAAAACGGCGCTGGTACTCGCGTGGCGAGAGCCCGGTCTCGCGCTTGAACAGGCGGCGAAAGGTCGACAGATCGTTGTAGCCGACGCTGGCACTGACGGCGTCAAGCTTCAGCCGCCTGGATTCGATCAGACGCTTGGCCACATCGACGCGCAGTGCCTGCAGATATTGCAGCGGGGCCTCGCCGACCGCGAGCTTGAAGCGGCGGTTCAAGGTGCGCTCGCTGACCGAAAGGCCGCGGGCCAGCCGGGCGAGGCTGAAGCCCCGTTGCAGCGACCTCTCCATCAGGCTCTGCGCCCGCGCCACCAGTGCATCGGAATGCCTGATGTCGTGGGTGCGGCTGGCGTAGGACGCCTGCGAGACGCGGTTGCCGTCGATCAGCATCAGCTTGCCGGTCTCGGTCGCCACGTCGGCGCCGGCGAACATCTCGACCAGCCGCAGCGCAAGATTGAGCGACGTGGTCACCGCGCCCGAGCAGATGATCCGGTTCTGCTCGGTGAGGATCTCGGCGACGCGCAGGTCCACCGCCGGATAGCGCATCGCGAATGTCCGCCCCTTCGCCCAATGGGTGGTCGCGACCCGGCCGTCGAGCAGGCCGGCCTCGGCGAGGATGAAGCTGCCGGTGCAATAGGACGCGAGCAGGGTGCCGCGCTCGTGCTGCCGCCGCAGCGCGGCCAGCAACGGCTCGATCACATCGAGCCGCGCGAAGAAGCGCTCGATGTCACCGACGAACGGCCCCGGAATCACCACAGCATCCGCCGCAGAGCGCGCGCTGATCGGCCCGTCGACGCCGATGACCTGACCGGACACCGTCTGCACCGGCCGGCCATTCAGTGACTCGACGCGCCACCGCAACGGCGCCGGCTTGCCGTCGCCGCGCCGAGGCCGGCTCGCCGCCACCGAATTGGCGGCGGTGAACACGTCGACAATGCCGGCAACGCCCGAAGCCAGGATGCCGTCATAGACCCAAATCCGGATGAGTGGCATGGCCGTGTCCGATCTTGCCCAGAATGGGGTAATCCTGCCATCGCGCGCGCGACCGGACAAGCCGCGCCAAAATTGAAAACGTCCTCAGCGTCGTCCTGGCGAAAGCCAGGACCCATTACCCCAACTGCGCATTGTTGCGCGTCGCTGGAGCCACAATCCCGTTCACGATCAAATGCGGTGGTTGATGGGGTGGACGCCCCC
>NZ_LFLZ01000023.1 GCF_001189845.1 Bradyrhizobium tropiciagri | reverse complement strand
AAATCGGGTGAGGGGCCGCGGCTCCAACAAGGACCGTACCCCCTCACCCGGCGCTTCGCGCGACCTCTCCCAAAGGGAGAGGTGCCTCGGCGGTTACTGCCCGTTGGTCCGGCGCGCGGCCTTCGGGGCCTCGTCCTTCAGCTTCTCCAATGCGCCGGGCATCATCTGCCCGAACATCGAGCTCAGCATCGCCGTCGGGATCAGGCCGGCACTGTTGCCCTCCGCGCCCTGCCCGCTCGACATCAGGAATTGCGGCACCAAGGGCTGATTGATCCGCGTCAAGGCGTCGGCGAATTTTGCAAAATTCTGCTCGGCAAGCCGGTACTCCGGCCCGCCATAGGCATCGACCGACAGCTTGGTCGCCTGCGCGTTGGCGGTGCCGACCGCCAGCACCCGGTCGGCCTCACCCTGGCCTTCCAGCCGTGACTGCTGGCCGACCGCGGCTGCGGTCACCTTCCTCGTCTCGGCATCCTTCTGCGCGCGGGCGAGTGCCGCCGCGCCCTCGTTCTCGTTGACCTTGACCTGGATCAGCGACTGCGTGAGCGCCGACTGCGCCGCTGCCGTCGCCTTGGCCTCGTTCAACGCGCGCTCCTGCACCGCGGCCTTCTCCTGCTCCTGATAGGTCTCGATCTGCTCGCGCGCGATCTGGCGCGAGCGGAGCTGGATCAGGATGTTCTCGATCGTGTGGTCGCCGGGCGCCGCCCGCGGCGTGCCGATCAGGACCTCCTGAAGGTCGAGCGAATAGCTCTCGAACCTCGCCTTCATGTCGTGGGCCGCTTCCGCCTGGATCGCGGCGCGGTTCTGCAACAGCTCGATCAGCGTCATCTTCTGCGCGATGTTCTTGAAGAACGCGGAGACCATCGGGTCGAGCGTCTGCTCGACCAGCTTCTTCACGTCACCGAACCGCTGGATGATCATCGGCGCCTTCTTGTAGTCGATGTGCATCACCACCGAGAGCGGCAGCGTCGGCTCGAACGCGTCCTTGGTGATCAGCGAGATCTCGGACAGGTTCTCGTCGAGCTTCATCGCGCCGACCTCGCCGCGCATCCATTTCAGGATGAAGTTGACGGTCGGGATCACCTCGATCTTGCCGGCATAGGTGTTGAAGGCGTATTTGCCCGGCAACAGCGGATCCTTCCAGACGCCGCGGCTGCCGTTGAGCACCAGCTCGCCATGGCGATACTGCTCGCCCGAGACGTCGTCGGTGCGCGGGCCGGTGTAGAAGATGACGACGCCGACATTGCCGACCGGGATCACCGTCTTCGGCACCGCCTCGACGGTCGCGAACAGGCGGTTGATGTACCAGGTGCCCTCGACGATGACCTGGAGCTGGCGGCCGCGATAGCCGCCGGCGCTCAGGAATTTCTCCGGCTCCTGGAAATTGTTATGAAAGGTCGCAGCATCCCGCAGCTCGATGCCGACCTCGGGCGCGATGATCTCGCCCGGAGGCAGCGACGGGCCATCATGCACGGTGACGATGCCGACCAGGTCGTGGTCGGCCGCCAGCACGACCGGGGCAAAGCCCCAGCGCTCGGTGATCGTGAGCTGCATGCTCTCGAGCACGCCGCGTTCGCGCTCGCTCAAGGCGTGACCGTAGACGCGCTCGTCGGTGATGACGGCGAACTGCGTGGTGTTGATCGCATAGGTGCCCTCGCGCAGGATCTTGCGCTGCGGGCCCTTCTGGCCGCCGCCGCGCAGGAAGCGGCGCGCGTCCTGGAAGTCCGACTTGTCCTCGGTGTCGTTGGCACCGAGCACCTGCGACGGCTCCAGCGCCGCGCCGTCGCGCGCGAACACATAGGCGATCTTGCCCTGGCCGACGGTCACGAGGTCCGAGCGATGGATCCGGTACATGAGGGGAAACATCACGTGCAGGCCGCCGCGCAGCACCTCCGGCTCATAGCCGGCCTCGCCGTTCAGCGCGATGAAGCCGTCATCGATCGAGCCCTTGGTCGACCACAGCTTCTCGACGATGCCGACCTGATTGTTGGGAATGTAGCGAAATACGTTCGATACGCGCAGCAGGATCACGATCGCGATCAAAACTGCGGTCCAAATGGCCGGTTGGGTTAAACCCAAGCCATTAAGAAAACCGACGAAGTCCATAGTCCGTCTCCACAATTCGCAACTGGGCGGTTTGGGGACCCAAACCTGACCCAAGAATTGCGATGCGGACATGTGGAGCGGCCATGGCGACGCAAGGCGTGAACATTATTCGCGCTGCCAATCTTTTTTTGATGACGGGATGAACCGCAGCACCGGTGGCGCGACATCGATCGGCGCGACAAGCATGCTGCGATTGCGCATCATTCCCAGCAGCTGGTGGACGGGCCCGTGCTCAACGTTTCGGGTTGCGCCCGCGGATCTGGTCAAAGCCTTGCTTGATTGCGGCGAAGCGCGCGTCGACGACCGGCTCGAATTCGAGGTCGGTGAAGATATAGGGCCAGTCGTTCTCGACGCCTTCGCGGACGAGTTCACCGACATACATGGGATCGATGCCATCGGAGATGCGTTGGCGGACCTGATTGATCCGCTCGGCAAGCGGGCCCGATGTCGGCAAGGTGCGCGTCTCCCCCTCGAAGCGCTTGGGAAGGTTGCGCCTGGAGTCCATGATGTGCGTGCGGATGAACCCGGGACACAGCACCGACACGCCGATCCCGCGAGGCGCGAGTTCCTGCCGCAGTTCCTCGGACAGCGCGACGACGCCATACTTCGAAACGTTGTAGGCCGTGCTCGCCCCTGAAATAATGCCAGCGAGCGAGGCCGTGGAGACGATGTGTCCACCCTCGCCATGCTGCTCGATCAACGGCCCGAAAATCTCGATCCCCCAGATGGTCGCCATCAGGTTGACCTCGAGGGTCCAATTCCACGACGCGTCGGTCCAGGTGCCATAGGGGCCACCGCCGCCGACGCCCGCGTTGTTGACGAGGATATGCACCTTGCCGTAGCGCGTAGTCGTGGCTTCGGCGGCCGCCACGAGTTCGGCCTTGAGCGAGACGTCCGCTTTCACGCCGTCGACATCGGCGTTGGTGCGCCTCAGTTGCTCGAGCGCCGCGGACAGAGCCGCTTCTTCAATATCGCACAGCATGACCTTCGCCCCCGCCTGGGCCAAAGCGGTCGCGATCCCCAATCCAATGCCCGACGCAGCACCGGTCACGAACGCGGTCTTTCCAGCGAGCTCCTTCACGCGCATTCTCCCCATGCAAACGGACACCCTCGCCGCAAAACGCCAAGTGCGAGCGGGCGCCATATGACCGCACTTTCAAGCGATTGAGAAGTGTGCGGGAATGTCCGCTCTCGGCCCCTGGCCGTCCTGCTGGACGTCTTTGGCCCTGACGTCGGCACGCATGCACGGACCGCAATCGGCGTCGCCCACCTTCCACTCAACTTTCCCGTCGTCATCGCAGCCGAACTTGCCGTTCGCTGACCTGTCGGAGCGCGGCGCGCTGCGACGCTTCCGCCAATCGAGGTAGTCCGGAAGTGATGTCACTGCGGTTACGCCGGCTAGTGGTGGAAATGGCGAAGCGCGCGCATGATCCGATCCGGTACCGCCGACGTCAAATCGCCACGTAGCCTGTCGAAGCATCGAAGCATTCCGCGGCGCGTCCCGACGTCCGTGAAGAACTCAACCGTCGCCAATGAGGAGTTGCGAAATGACTCGAGACCGCACATTCGCGCTGGGCGGATTCGCGGCCCTGTATCTGGTGTCATCCGCCGCGGTTGCGCAAACCGCGCCGCCAACGTTTGAAGGGGACCCAGACGTCTATAAAGTGATCTTCGAGGATCAAAACTTTCGCGTCATCGAGACGGTGCGAAAGAAGGGCGTTCATGACAAGGTGCACGGCCATCCTCTTCCGTCGGTTCTCTACCACGTGACTGATTGCGATACGAGGCTCTACGCACCTGACGGAAAAACCACCGATACCCACACCAAGGCCGGCAGCGTGAATGCGGTCCCCGTCATCGCTTCACACTCGTCGGAGAATATTGGCCCGGCAGACTGCCGGCAGATTTTCATCGAACGCAAATAGCGTGACGTGCCAGGTGGGCGCGCTTCTGTCCGTATGGAAGCAGCCTCGGAAAAACCCGGGGCTCTCGTGGCCGGGCCACCTCGACCTGGCTGCGCTGTCGTAGCGGCAAGAATGACCCGAGCAGGTTCGGCATTCCAACGCGCCGGTGGTCTACTTCAAATAACCGACGTAGTAGATTCCGATCACCTTTCGCGAAGAATCCAAGATGGGTTTGTACCCGGTGATGTAAGGCTTGCCGAGAATGTCCACCTCTCCGTAGAACGGTTCGCCTTTCCTGATGGACTCGATGGCCTTGCCTTTAGGATCCAGAATGGTTCCGATTGCGCGCGAACCATCGTCCTTTTTCACGTTGGTGGCGACGCGGATATACTCATCACCATGTTTCACGAAGATCGTAGCCGTGCCCTGAGCTTGACTCACGACCTCATCAACCAGTTGAAAATTGTTGTTCATCTTGGTTTGACCAAAATAGATGGCAGGGACTTCTTTGCCGGCCACGGAATCCGTGCCTTCTATCTTTGGCGGGCCCAGCTTGTTGGCTCCGGATTCCAAGAGTTGCATCGCCGCAGCTAACTTCGCATCTTGAGCCTGGCCAACTTGCGAAAGTAGTATTGCGGCGCAAGCGAGGCACGCGACCGTCAAAGTGCCGAGAACAATATGCTTGACTTGCATGGGCTTCCCTCCTCGTTGAAGAGGTAGCGTCTCCCTCTGCACAATCAGAATTGCCGGCTAATCATTAAACGTCAGAAATGTAGTCGCTTTACCCTTGCCGTAGAGGTATCCGCTACCACTATGCACTCGGCTGGGCGTTAAACTCCCAGCCGTCTATTAGTGCACCGCTGAACGACTAAAGTTCAGCGGCGGGTCAAAACGTCGCAGCCGAAATTTTGATAAGCGCACGCGCCCTATCTCGGATGCCACCAGCGGCCGCCGATCACGACGCCTTCGGATGCGATCCTGCGATCGCCGGTCAGATGTTCGCCGACCACGTCGACATAGTTGAACTGGCCTTGCCTGATCGAGAGCAGCGTGGCATCGCCGACGCTGCCCGGCTTGAGGCTGCCGAGCTCCGGCCGCCGCAACGCCATCGCGGCGTTGGCGGTGGACGCCGCGATCACATCCGGCAGCGACATCCCCATGCAGAGGAATTTCGACATCGTCGTCACCTGGTCGAACGCCGGACCGTCGATGCAGAGCTGATGGATGTCGGACGAGATGGTGTCGGGATAGAAGCCGTTGGCGAGCATCGCGCGCGCGGTCTTGAAGGCGAACGAGCCCTTGCCATGGCCGATGTCGAACAGCACGCCGCGCTCGCGCGCCTCCAGCACGCTCCTTTTCACCGTGCCCTGCGCGGTCGCCGGCGTGTTGGGGAACGGACGGAACGCATGGGTCAGCACGTCGCCCGGGCGCAAGCGCGCCAGCACCTCCTCATAGCTCGGCGGCGGATGGTCGATATGCGCCATCAAGGGCATGCCGACCTGCTCCGCCACCTCGAGCGCGATCTCGAGCGGCACCAGCCCCGAGGTGCCCGAGGCGAACAGACCGACGCGGACCTTGATGCCGACGATGAGGTCGCGGTTCTCGTCCGCGACGCGCGCGGCATCGACCGGATTCATCAGCCGCAACTCCTCGCTCTCGCCGACCATCACCCGGTCCGAGAAGCCGAAGATGCCGGCATGCGAGACATGCAGATAGGCGAGGATGCGGACCTGGCTCGGCTCGATCACATGCTTGCGGAAGCCGGCGAAATTGCCCGGGCCGGCGCTGCCGGTGTCGACTGAGGTGGTGACGCCGGAGTTGCGGCAGAATTCCTCCGCGTCGATGCCGAGCGAGGTGCCGCCCCAATAGACATGGGTGTGCAGGTCGATGATCCCCGGCGAGACGATCAGCCCGGAGACGTCGCGCACGTCGGTTGTGGGATCGGCTTTCAACTCTCGGCCAACCACAGCGACCTTGCCGCCGGCAAAGGCGACGTCGGTCACCGCATCGAGCTTTTGCGACGGGTCGACCACCCGTCCGCCGCGCAGAATCAAATCGAAAGGCATCGTGTTCTCCGGATTTCAGTCCGGCACGATGGTCGACTTCGGCGGCGCCTGCAAGCAGCTCAACCGACACGGGCCTGATGGGAAACCGGCGCGGTCGCCGTCGTCACCTGATCCGCGCTGTTGTCTGCATCCTTGCCTGTATCCTTGTCCCTGTTCTTGGCGGACGCGACGATCGCCGCAATGGCCGGGTTATGCGCGGCCTCCGAGGCGGCAATGATCTCCTGGGCCCAGCGATACGACGACTCGAATATCTCCTGATGGCGGTCGAAATCGGTCACGTCGATGCCGTCGGGCGTCGGCGGGCGCATCACCAGATCGAGCGGCGTGGTCGGCAGCGTGTCGTAGCGCTGATGCGCGACGAGGCTTCGCCACAACACATTGACGGCACTCGGCGCGGCCGGGAGCGACTTCCGCCGGAACGGCATCAGCAGGGTCGCAAGCAGCTCGAACCTTCCCGGCAGCGCGGCATAGTCGACGTCGAACATCTCGGTTGCCGGCTCGCCGAAATGGACCACCAGGTTCGGGCCGCTCTTCATCTGGTGCATCTGCGCCAGCGGAACATTGTCGACGAGGCAGCCGTCGACCAGCATCGAGCCGTCCTTCGTGTAGAATGGCGGCAGCAGGCCGGGAATGGCGCTGGATGCGCGCACCGCCTGCCACAGCAGGCCGGTTCGGATCAATTCGAGACTGTGCGTCGACAGATTGGTCGCGACCGCCGCGAACGGCCGCCAGCAATCCTCGATGCGGCAATTGTGGCCGTACTGATCGGCAAGCGCCGCGTCGAAGGCCTTGTGGTCCAGCAGCGCATAGCGCGGCCAGGTCGGTCGGCGGAAGCTGCGGCTGGAGACGAAGATCTCATGCGTGCCCCGCTCGAGATGTTCGGCGTCGTAGTTCTTGGCAAAGCCCGCCGCCATCGCCGAACCGACGCTGGTGCCGACGAAGATGTCGAACATGGCGCCGCGCTCGCGAAAGGCTTTGTAAACCCCGACATGCGCGGTGCCGAGGCTGCCGCCGCCGCCGGCGACGAACCCGACCGCGCGACCGCACAGGAAGCGCACCAGGCTGTCGATATCGATCTGGTCCTCGAGCGCGACATGGTGGTGCATGAAGCAGGGCAGCCGCGCGAGCCAGGCCGCGGTGCCGCTGACCTCGTTCTGCCTGATGTCGTGAACGCGAACCAGGCGCCGCGCCGACGCCGGATGCACGGCGCAGGCGAAGCTCTCGAGCTCGGTCAGATCAGGCGCCGGCGCCTGGCCGCGGCAGGCCAACACGACGAGGTCGGCCTGGCGAATGGTCTTGCGCGCCCATTCCGATGCTTCGGAGCCGCCGAAATAGGCCACCAGCGGCGCGTCGTACTCGATCCGGTTGAGCCAGTCGGCGACCTCGGAGGCATCAAGCGTGCGGCCGGGAAACATCGCCTGGACGCGCGCGAGGTCGACGATCTCGGCGCCGGCGGCAGCAAGGCCCTGGCGTAGCCTTTGTTCAAAGCCAGCCGGCACCGGCTCGCGTCCGCCCGAGATCAGCGCGACGGTGCGCGCCTTCGGTGACGTCCGGAGCGGCAACAGCCGCGCGGTCTGGATGGCAAACCGCTGCGCGAGCGCGGCCAGCAGCGCCTCGACGATCCCGGGCGTTTCCTCGACCAGCCGCGCATAGGCCGCGCGCGTCAGCACCAGCACGCTGCTATCGCGGATCGCGATCACATTGGCCGTGCGCGGGATGTTGGCGAAGAAGCCGATCTCGCCGACCAGCTCGCCGGCGCGAAGCTCCGCAATCGGCTCGGGATGATCGGTCCGGTACACGGCGAGCGCGCCATGCAGCACCAGGAACAAGGCGTCCGAGGCGCCGCCCTGCTCGACCAGCAGCTCGCCACGCACCAAGTCGCGCCGGGTCATCGCGCCAAAGGCGATCAGCCGCTGCTCCGCGGTGAGCGTCCTGAACAGCGGGAAGTCCTCGGACAGGTTTCCCCACGCAAACGTTGCACTCGGCGGCACGCGGTTCGACTGCATGATCGGATGTTAGCGCCGGGCCGTCGTCCCGGCGAGCGATATCAGAGCATGATCGGCAGCACCCGGGCGCTATTCCTTTGGGAGCACTGCAACAGGAATTGCAGCACTCCCATTTGCCTGCCTCACCCGACCAGCTCCGGCCACGGCACGATGGTCGACTTCACCGTCTTCATCGCCATTGCATCCGCGACCGCCTGTGCGACGCCGTCCTCGGTGAACGGATAGATGGTCTGCATGTCGAGCCAGGGATACTTGTCGCGGGTGCGGTAGAGCATGTCGACGCCGAGCGGCAAATCGTTGCCGGTGAAGCCCCAGGAGCCGAGCACGTTGAGGTCCTTGGTGCAGATGCGGTGCCATGACGTATTGATCGAGCCGGCATCGGTGAACTGGCCCATCTCGACGTAAGTGCCGCCGTCGCGCAGCATCTCGATGCCTTCGGGGCCGGCGGTCGGATGGCCCGAGCAATCCATCACGAGATCGGCGCCGAAGCCGCCGACGATGTCGCGCACCGCCGTGATGCGCTCTTCCGGCGTCCTGAGCTGCTCGATGTCGACGGTCGCTTCGGCGCCGAAGTTGCGCGCCAGCTTGAGCCGCGGCGTCTCCGGTGCACCGACGCAGATCACGCGCCCTGCCCCCATCTCCTGCGCGGCGGCCACCGCGAGGATGCCGATCGGCCCGGAGCCCTGGATCACCACCGTGCCGCCCCAGGAAAAGCCGCCGGCGCGGGTCGCGCGGTTGAAAGCGCGGATGCAGGAGGTCAAGGGCTCGGAGAGTGCGCCCAGCCGCAGCGACATGTCGTCGGGCAATTTGTAGATCTTGGTGCCGGGCAGCATGTCGAGATCGACATAGACATATTCAGCCCAGCCGCCCCACATGTGAGGAGCCTTGTCGAAGCCGAGATAGCGGCCGTAATAGACCGGCGTCAGGCACTTGTTGGCGCTCTCGGGATAATGGACGCAGTAGTAGCAGCGGCCGCACGGCATCAAAGGCGGGATCATCACCTTCGATCCCACCTTGAGCGGCTTGCTCATGAAGTCTTCGGTGAACTCCGGGCCGCATTCGACGATCACGCCGCCGAGCTCGTGGCCGAGCGTGAACGGCCACGGCAGCGGCTTCGGCCAATGTCCCTTCAGAATGTGCAGGTCGGTTCCGCAAACCCCGCAGGCGCCGACCTTGATCAAGGCCGCCTTTTTGCCGATTTCCGGCCATGGCACGGTCCGGATTACGGGCTTGGCTCCAGGTCCATCATGCGTGCAGACGCGGATCTGCTCCATCGGTTCGCTCTCCCTGTCCTTGTCGTTGGGCCGGGTACGGCCACACCGAGTTTAGGTCAGGACGATTGGGATGTCATGAATGCCTGTCATGAAGGTCTTCATGACTGACCTTGGCGGGACGAGGCGCTTCAAGTCTTGACGGGGGTATTTTTCCGCAAGGAAGCATCGCAAGAAACCATCGATTGTGAACGCAGCTGAGTGCGCAGAAGTTAGTAGCATTGCGGGGACGACACCATGAATTCAGGTATCGAAGGCATCGTTGGCATGTACGTCAAGTTGGGCGAACTGGACACGCTGCAACGCATGAAGGAGCATCGGCAGAACCTGCTGGAGCAATGCGTCGATACGGCGAATTTCAGCTTCGATGTGACGCGATCGATCTACCGAAGCGACCTCGAGGTGATCGAAGCCGGCATCGAGAGCCTCTCGGGCGAGATCACCGGCCATGTCGACGTCTTCAACGAGAACAGGATCGCCGGCTGGGCCCTGTACGACCAGCACCCCGACAAACGGGTGACGATCGATATCTATTTCAACGGCGAGCTCGTTGCCGAGGTCGTCGCCGATCAGTTCCGCAAGGACCTGCTCAAGCTCAACAAGGGCGACGGGCACCACGCCTTCATGTTCGAGCCGCCCGCCGGGTCATATCAGCCGCCCTTGCAGCTCGAGATCCGCGCGGCGAAACGCAAGGTGCTGAAAGCCGTGACCGTTGAACCGCCGGCGGCGACGGTCGAGCCGGCCATGGACGCCGAGGCCAAATAGCCTAGCCGCGTTCGTTTTCACGCCGGCGCTGTCACTTCAGCGCGGTGCCGTCGGGGGCAAAGCCCTCGACCTTGTCCGTGATCACGAACGACATCAGGTCGTGCCCGATCACCAATGGCCCCTGATAGGTCGTGCGCGTCCGCTTCAGCAGGACATCCTCCGGCACGTCCTGGGTCGGCGGCTGGCTCGCGAACACGATGTGCGAATAAACCGCAAGCTTCGGCTTCGCCTCTGCGAAGATCTTGCCGGCCTGTTCCGGCGAGGTGTGATGGTTCTCGATCGCACGGTAATTCGGATAGGCCTTGAACAGGTCCGGATCGATCACCGCGACCTCGTGGATCAGAAGGTCGGCGCCCCCGGCCGCCTTGGCCACCCGCTCGTCCGGCTTGGTGTCGCCCGACAGCACCACCTTCTTGCCGTCATACTCGACGACATATCCGAACGACGGCTTGATCTTCTCGCCGTGATTGACCTCGATCGCGGTGACCTTGACGCCGTTCTTCTCGTAGACCGGACCCGGCGCGATGTCCTTGGCCGCGAACGCGACACCCGAAGGCGGATAGTCCTCATCATCGATGCGGATGCGGATGTCCTCGGAGAACGCCTTGGTGAGATTCTCGGTCATCGCGACGGTGCCCTTCGGTCCGAAGATCACCATCGGCGTCTTGCGCGAGCCGAACGGCGTGCCGATCCATCCCGTCAGCCACATGTCGGGAAGGCCGACGACATGGTCGGAATGCAGATGGGTGATGAAGTGCGCCGTGATCGCGCCGATCGGGATCTTCTTCTGGAACAGGCGGATCGTCGAGCCGCGACCAAGATCGAAGATCAGCTTCTCGGGCCCCGCCTCCACCAGCGTCGAGGCGCTGAAGCTGGAGAGCCGCGGCGTCGGCGTTCCAGTGCCGAGCAAGGTGACGCGCATCTCGGCGGCTCGTGCCATGCCGCAGCCTGCGAGGATGGCCGCGACTAGCACAAGCCACGGTTTCAGTCGCATGATTGAACGTCTCCACCCCATGAGCCTACTCATTGTCGAGGCTAGGTGAACCCGCCGGGGTTGCCAATGCCTGCTGCGACACGACGGACGGGCGTGGCGGATTGACAGTAACAGCAGCTCCATCCCAAGCTGCGGCACAATTTCAGGTTACGGAATGAAGCTACAGCCCGGCTCCGAACGAATCTTCGCGGACGAGCGCACCGACCCGCTGGATGGACGCGTGCAATGGGCACCGGCGAAGTCGCTGTGGCTCGGCAGCATGACCTCGGTCGCGATCATCTTCGGGCCGCTGCTGTTCTCGTGGAGCGCATTCGCGCTGTTCATCGTGACCAGCGCGATCACCCTGTGCTTCGGACATTCGGTCGGCATGCATCGCCGCCTGATCCATGCGAGCTTCGACTGCCCGCTGTGGCTGGAGCGGCTCTGCGTCTATCTCGGCACGCTGGTCGGGATGGCCGGCCCCTACGGCATGGTGCGGCTGCACGATTTCCGCGACTGGGCCCAACGCCAGGCGGCCTGTCACGCCTATTCCTGCCACGCAGCCGGCTTCTGGCGCGATGCCTGGTGGCAGCTGCACTGCAGGCTCGTGCTGAAGCACCCGCCGCTGTTCCGGCTCGAACCGCGGCTTGCCGATGATCGCTTCTATGCATTCGTCGAGCGAAGCTGGATGTGGCAGCAACTGCCCTGGGCGCTGCTGTTCCTCGCGATCGGCTCGTGGAGCTGGCTGGTCTGGGGCATCTGCGTCCGGGTCGCGGTCTGCGTCACCGGTCACTGGCTGATCGGTCATTACTCGCATCGCAAGGGCGGACAGACCTGGATCATCGAGGGCGTCGCGGCCCAGGGCTACAATGTCGCATCGCCGGGCTGATCAGCATGGGCGAAAGCTGGCACAACAATCATCACGCCTATCCCGGCTCAGCGAAGCTCGGGCTGCTGCCGGGGCAGATCGATCTCGGCTGGTGGCTGATCAAGGCATTCGAGGCGGCAAGTCTCGCGCGCAACATCAAGACGCCGGACAATCTTGCGCCGCGCCCGGGCGCCCGCCGCGTCGACGGCCCTGATAATGCCGGTGCGATCGCCAGGACCTAGCGAACGCGGGTGCTGTCCGCCGCGCGGGTTGCAGATCCGTCACGATGCCGCTATATCGCCCCTGTCGGAAAAGGCAGACTTGGTTTGGTAAGCCCAAGTCCTTTCGCGAACGAAGTCCGTTCGGAAGCGAAAGCTCTGGTCTCCTGCCGCGTGCACGGGATCCCCACGACGAACACCGGACGCCATCCAGGCGCCCATTGTTCGTCCGTGTGGTTCTCAACCCGACGAACCGCTCCGGTCGAACACCGACATAGGAGCCGTTCATGCACCACCACCACCTTCCCCATGATGTCGTGATTGCCGGTGCCGGGCCCGTCGGCCTGATGCTTGCCTGCGAGCTGCGGCTTGCAGGGCTCTCGGTCCTGGTGCTGGAGCAGGCCGCCGACCCGCATTCGCCGTTGAAGCGGCTGCCGTTCGGCATGCGCGGCCTTTCGGCGCCCAGCATCGAAGCCTTCGATCGTCGCGGGATGCTGGACGAGATCGCAGCGCTCCAGCGTGCGAAGCATGGCGCGGGCAGCAACGCGTCGAACGCCGCGCATGGGATGCAACAGCCGCGCCGCCCGGCGGGCCATTTCGCCGGCATCCAGTTTTATCACGACGCTATCGACACGTCGCAATGGCCGTTTCGCCTGCCGAGTCCGGCCGGCACCAGCATGGCGGTCGACATGGAGTCGCTCGAATTCGCCCTCGCCGCTCGCGCAACCGAGATGGGCGTCGAGATCAGTCGCGGCGCGGGCGCGAGGCATGCGAGCAGTCGGATGACGGCGTCGCCATTCGCGCCGGCGGCGAGACATTCCACGGACGCTGGCTGGTCGGTTGCGACGGCGGCCGCAGCATCGTGCGCAAGGCGGCCGGCTTTGCATTCGTCGGCACCGATCCCGAGTTCACCGGCTATTCGGTCGAGGTCGAGATCGCCGATCCGGACCAGCTCGCCGCGGGCCGCCACTATACGCCGACAGGCATGTACACGTACGCAATCCCCGGCATCATCGCGATGGTCGAGTTCGACGGCGGCGCGTTCCACCGCACCCAACCGATCACCTGCGAGCATGTGCAGGCCGTCTTGCGCCGCGTCTCCGGCACCGACGTCACGTTGACGGCGCTCCAGCTTGCCACCACCTGGACCGATCGCGCCTGTCAGGCGACGGCATACCGGAAGGGACGCGTGCTGCTCGCCGGCGACGCCGCGCACATCCATTCTCCGCTGGGCGGCCAGGGGCTCAACCTCGGGCTCGGCGATGCGATGAACCTCGGCTGGAAGCTCGCGGCCACGATCCGCGGCGACGCGCCGGCGGACTTGCTCGACAGCTATTCGCGTGAGCGACATCCGGTCGGCGCGCAGATTCTCGACTGGTCGCGCGCCCAGGTCGCGCTGATGCGGCCGAGCCGGAGCACGCGCGCGTTCGAAGCCATCATCCGCGATCTGATCGCAACGCCCGACGGCGCGACATATTTTGCCGAGCGGGTGTGGGGCGTTTCGCTCTGCCACGAGCTTGGCGGCGGCCATCCGCTGGTGGGCCGCAGCGCGCCGGATTTCGAGCTCGCTTGCGGGATGAGGCTCGGCGAACTGCTCAGAGACGGGCGCGGCCTGCTGCTCGACTTCGGCCCGCGCGCGCCCTTGCGCGCGCTTGCCGATCGCTGGCGAGGCCGGATCAGCTATGTCGCAGGCGAGGCCAGGGATCGGCTGGGCTTGACCGCAGTGCTGGTGCGTCCTGACGGGCTTGTGGCCTGGGCCACAGACATCGAGCCGGATCTGAAGGAGACTGCTCGAGCCGCGGCGCGATGGTTCGGAGAACCTGACGCGGCATATCAAGGAGCCTGACGCTTCCGGGTACGGCGCACGCGAACGTCGCTGATCGCTCTCGCTCCGTGTCCGGGTTCCATTTCACAACCGTAACGCCCCGTTAACCCTATCAGCTTTAGGGTCATCGGGGCTCCGAATGGCCGGTGGCCGGGTTTGTCGTGATGTCGTTTGCACAGAAGAAAACTAACGTCGTCCCCGTAGCCGAGGAGCGGCGTCGCTTCCAGCGCGTCAAGGTGCACCTGCTCGGCCGCTACATGCTGCCCGACCGGCGCGAGTTTCCCTGCCAGATTATCAACATGTCCCCGGGCGGCCTCGCTCTGCTGGCGCCCGGCATCGGCAATGTCGGCGACCGCGTGATCGCCTATCTCGACCATATCGGCCGCGTCGAAGGCCGCATCACCCGCATCATCGACAACGGCTTTGCGATGACGATCGGCGCCACCGCGCGCAAGCGCGACAAGCTCGCCGCCCAGCTCACCTGGCTCGCCAACCGCGATATCCTCAATCTGCCCGAGGATCGCCGTCACGATCGTATCGTGCCGCGCAACCCGATCGCGCTGCTCACCCAGGAAGACGGCACGCGGATGACCTGCCGCATCATCGACCTCTCTTTGTCCGGTGCGGCTATTGCCGCCGAGAACCGCCCGCCGCTCAAATCGCTGGTGATGCTCGGCCGGGTGCAGGCCCGCGTGGTGCGAAACCTCGAGGAAGGCTTCGCGCTCGAGTTCGTCCACGAGCAGTCCGCGGAAACCCTCGAAGAGAGCGTTACCGCGAGGTAAAGCGAAAAACCGCGCAAGCCCCCCGTTTTCAGCCCGCGAAGGCGGCCACCGGTGCACCGGTGGCCGCCTTTGCCGCGTTTGGCTCGGCGCAATCGGCGGTTAATGGCCGCGCCGTTTGGCGCAACAAACCGCTCTGGGCCAACGCTTGCCGCGTTAATGCATAAAATTTGAATCAATTGCAGTTGTTTCAAATTTTACGCGAATTCGATTCAAGTAAAGATCGAATTCGCCGCAGCTTTTACCAGTATTCGCGTCAAATCTACTTTGCGTACTTAGCGGCGGCGCAAAAGCTTTGTGCGAAACGTGGTCCCAACAAGAAGAACGGGGGCTACGATGTTTGGGTTCAGGGGACAGGGGAAAGGTTTGGCGGTTGCCGCCATTCTGTTTGCGACGTGCGTGTCGGCCAAGGCCGGCGACGTGGTCTACGCCAGCCTGGGCGACGTTGCGCGTTCGCCGATCGGCTGGGTCGAATTCTGCGCCGACAATCCGGCCGAATGCCGCGGCGCCGCGACGCAACCACGCGACATCGTGATGTCGCAGACCGCTTGGCGCGACCTCGTGCGGGTCAACAAGTGGGTCAACGAATCCATCAAGCCGATGACCGACATGGATCATTGGGGCGTGATCGAGAAATGGTCGTTGCCGACAGACGGCTACGGCGACTGCGAGGACTACGTGCTCCTGAAGCGCAAGATGCTGATGGATGCCGGCTGGCCGCGCTCGGCGCTGTTGATCACGGTGGTGCGCGACAAGAAGGGCGAAGGCCACGCGGTGCTGACGGTGAAGACCGACAAGGGCGAATTCGTGCTCGATAACCAGAACGAGAGCATCGTCGCCTGGACGGAGACCGGCTACCGCTTCGTCAAGCGGCAATCGCAGAGCGATCCCAATGTGTGGGTCTCGCTCGGCGACAGCCGCCCCGCAATTTCAACCGCAAGCTCGCGCTGAGCAGCAACAAGGAATCGAGTTCGCGACCCGGTCACATCCCCACCCCTCCCCGTCCCAGACCGGTTCGCGCGCGGCCAGGCTTCCCCCAAAGCCTGGCCGCAACCTTTTTTGGGAAGACGCTGCGACCGCTGATCAGAAGAAGCGCTCGAGGAACGCGGCGGTCTGGTCCGTGATGCCGACGATCTTGTTGGTGGCCTGCCGATAGAATTTGAAGTCGAGCTCGGTCTCGGGCCGGCCGTCATCCCAATCCTTGAAGCGCTTGAGCTGCTCGCGTCCGAGCGGCTGCCTCGCCAACGCAACGCGCCTAACCGCGATGCCGACGCGCGGCGTTTGCCTGGCGATGCCAGCCTTGCGCGGCACCGCTTCGGCCGAGGTCACGATCCCACGCGCGATCAGGCCATTGCCGCCCTCGTTCTCGCTCGCGAACACGAACACGACGTCACCCGCGACGATCAGCTTGCCGCCATAGATGGTCTTCTGCGCGGCGAAGCTGAACGCCTTCGCCCGCGGTTCACGGATCTCGGTCTTGATCGCAAACGCCATCGCACGCCTTTCGCCGGTTCGCTCGGCCGTCCGGCAGACCGAGGCTTGACATCCTAGCAGCCGCTCGGTTGAATTGAATTCAATTCAGCCATGGACAAGCGATGGGCGCAACGAGCCTCGGGACACGCGAACGGCTGCTCGCGGCAGCCCAACAGGAACTGATCGAAGGCCAGGGGCACCTCGAGATGCAGGCCGTCGCGAGACGGGCGCAGGTCTCGGTCGGGCTCGCCTATCACCACTTCGGATCGAAGGCCGGCCTGATCGCCGCCGTGGTCGAGGACTTCTATGAGCGCCTCGATGAGGCGGCATTCGGTGGCGCCAAGCTGTCCGCCAAAAACTGGGCGGACCGGGAGAAGGCGCGGATCGGCGTCTATGTCGCCTTCCACTATGAGCACCCGTTCGCGCCCCTCGTGATCGGCCCGCTGAGCCGCGCACCCGAGGTCCTCGACGTCGAGACCGCCTTCACCGGCCGCCAGCTCGCAGCCGGTGCGCGCATGCTCGAAGCCGCGCAGCGCGACGGGATCGTGCCCGCAGAGCTCGACCCTCACCTCACCATCGCGCTGATGATCGGCGGCATCCGTCAGGCGCTGATCGGCGCGCTGACAGGCGAACGGCGGCCGGATCCGGCAAGGCTGACCTCCGACATCTGGGCCTTCATGGCCGCCGCGCTGCGCCTGCCGGCCGGCCCCCCGCCCACCAAGTCAAAAGCCACGCGGCGCAGCCGCACCTAACGTTCAACTTTAACCCCAAGGTCGGTGGCCATCTTGTTCAACCCGCACGATTTTCACACGCCGCAATCGTCCTACGCCGAGCCGGATCTGCTGCGCTCGAGCGAGGGCGGCTATTTCGGCCCCGGCAATGCGCAGCTGCCGGCACCGCCGATGCTGATGATGGATCGCATCACCGATATCGGCATCGACGGCGGCGCGTTCGGCAAGGGCCGCGTCGCGGCCGAACTCGACGTTGCGCCGGACCACTGGTTCTTCGCCTGTCACTTTGCCGGCGACCCGGTGATGCCCGGTTGCCTCGGTCTCGACGCGATGTGGCAGATCATCGGCTTCTGGCTCGGCTGGTCGGGCTCGCCGGGCAAAGGCCGCGCGCTCGGGGTCGGCGAGGTCAAGTTCAGGGGGCACATCACGCCGGACGTGAGACTCGTGCGCTACGAGGTCGACCTGCGTCAGGTCCGGCGCGGCCGCCTGGTGCTGGGCATCGCCGACGGCCGCGTGTTCGCCGACGGCGCTTGCGTCTACCTGGCGAAGGACATGAGGGTCGGCCTGATCGCGCCCGCGGGCTGAGGCGCCGCACAGTCCCGTTTTGGGGCAGAAGCCTCGGAATTTGCGGCGAATTTTGCAGGCCCCGCGCCGTCGGCGTGAAGCCCCGGGTTTTGCCCGCGGCAAGGTTGTGCTATTTCGAACCTTTCAATTGATGTCCGGTTCTGGTCGCATGGTCGAACTTGCCCCCCGGAATTCACAAGCCAGCAGCCTAATTGGCGTGCAGCCGATCGCGATCGGCGCCGTGGCGCTGGTGCTCGTGCTGTTCGGGATCGGCTCGATCGCGCTGTGGCGCAGCTTCAGCGGCAACGTGCCCGAGACCGATCGGATGGTCGCCGTCCGCCAGTTGCAGGCACGGACCGCGCAGGTTTCCGAGGCCCTGGTGGAAAAGACCAAGGGGATGGAAGCGACCCAGCAGGAATCCATCGACCAGTTGCAGGAAGTGCAGGACCAACTGCTGACCATGCGCAAGCAATTCGCGCTGCAGCAGGCCGACGCCAAGAGGCTGTCCGACCAGGTCGCCGCACTGACCGAGCAGGTCGAGGGGTTGCGCCAGTCGCTGGCGAGCGCGCAGGCCAACGAGCCGGCCGCCGAGCCCGAGCCGCGCAAGCGATCGAAGGCCACAAGGAGCGCCAACCGCAAGCGCCACAGATCGCGCGGCTGACGACCGAAAATGGCGATCGCCCGGTCGCGGCCATCAAAATGCGCCAAATGCCGAACAACATCAGCAGCTAAGGTGGAACTTGCGGACTCCGGGCCTGCTGACAGCGGCCTCGTATGAGTGCCCGTTACCGTGAATTAATCCGGACTTTGTGAACTGGTTCACACATCCGACTTCGAATCCGAGTCATCCTTAAATCACCGGATGGCGTGAGCCGATTTCAATATCCGGGGCTGGCAAGGTCGTTGACGGTATACTACGTCGACGGCCTTGTTTTTTGGGGCGCTGGAATCCCGGTCTCGGGACTGCACCGCCAAGGCCTGGCTCCGGATACATGGCCGAAGCAGCACGACCGGCCCGGCTGACCGGCTCTGCATCTGGAGCATCGCTACGGCTATAGCGCAGCGAACGGCGTTGCCCGCCTACTTGACGCGATCGCGCATGATGCGACCGCCCTTCTGCCGCAACCGCGCAAGCTGCGGCTCGAGCTCGTGGAGCATGTAGACCAGCGCAACGGCAAGGCTCGAAACAACCACCATGAACAGCAATGTCAGATCAGGAATGGTCAGCATCTCGGATGTCCTCTGAGGCCCGGCTCCAACCGCAGCCGGACCATGTGTTTTCGCGACACGCTCACGCAACTGCCGTCACACAAAGCAAGCTGCATACCAATGCGCGACGGCCTCGGCATCAAGACACCGAGGCGCGCCAAACATTCCAAGACCATCAGCATGGCGATCGGATGGACCGGCCATGCGTCAGCGGATGGCTCAGTTGCAAACCTGCACCGGCCGCACCTGCCAGCCATACGGTGTCAGCATGCGACGGCGCACGACGTAGCAGCCGCCGTCACCGTAGCCATAACCATAGCCGTAGCCATCGTCGTCGCCGTAACCGGCGTAGTACGGATTGCCGTAGTAGCCATCATAGTAATCGTAGGCGCCATAGCCGAGCCCGAAGCCGATTGCTGCCGCCGCGAACGGATAGCCCCAGCCGCGCCGGTGCCAGCCGCCACCATGCCAGCCACCACCATTCCAGCCACCGCCGTGCCAGCCGCCACCGCCAGCCCAACCGCCGCCGATCGCAGCCGACCGGAAGCCGCCGCCCGCGCCCATGGCGCGGAATGCACCGCCGTGGAAGCCGCCGAAACCGCCGCCACCGTGGAAGCCGCCGCCCCCGTGGAAACCACCACCACCGTGGAAGCCGCCGGCAGCCGACGCGGTGTCGACCGTGAACAGGCCGACCGATACCGTCGCCAGCAAGGCGATCATCGTTTTACGCAACATCACCCGTTACTCCTTTTCCCAAGGCTCTTCTTTTCAAGCCTCCTCCGCCGCGTCCCGCGCATGCTAACTCAATCTAGGATCGCGGCTTCTGGCGCGCGCCTGTGTCGCGCTCACTTCTGCGCGACCCGCGTTCATCAAGGCGCAGCCGTCAAAAGTTAACAGCCGCGGCAGATGCCTTTCAGCCGTTGCTCGACTGACCTGTTCTCGTCGGCAATCGCCTTGTCGAAGCTTTCGCTCGATGCCGCGCCTGTCGTGACGCCCTCACCGGAGTTGAGCCGGCCGGAAGATTGAGCGGTGCCGGCGCTGTTGGTGCCGGGCGGCGGTGACGTGACTTGCGGCGATGCCGGGCTGGCCGGCGAGCGGTTGCCGCTCCCGGTGCCTTGGGCGACGGTCGCCGCGGGCGTCAGCAGAATCGCAATTGTCGCGAACGCGGCGGTAGCGGATAATTTGCGCATGGCAACTCTCCCTTGCGGACATCAACGGGTCCGCAAAACGCCGGTTCCCACGGGCGTTGGAGCAATAAGGTTTGGGAGCAATGCAATTTGCGCAAGCTGATCGAATTTGACGACGATACTTTCGACAAGCTCAAGCAGCTTGGACGCGACCGGATGGCGACCTTGCAGGAGCTCGCAGACGAGGCCTTCGCCGACCTGCTCAGGAAGCACGGTATTCCGATCGACCTGAAGGATGCGCTGCGCAAGAGCGCAAGACTTCAAGGGGCGGCAAAGCCTATCCCCGCAGCACCGAAGGCTGCGCGCAAGCAGGGCCGCAAGCGCTGAGAACCAGAGTTATTGTCTAAGCATGATCTCCGCGCAAACGCTGCGCGTTTGTCGCGTGGGAAAACCGGATCATGCTTTAGCCGATCTTCTTCAGTCCGGCTTTGTACTGCGGTCCCCTGATCGCGTAGGACTTGGCCGGCCGCGACAACGCTTCCGCCTGCGCGGCATCAAGCGTGCGCATTGCGCGCGCGGGCGCACCGATGATCAGGGAGTTTTCCGGAAACTCCTTGCCCTCGGTGATGACCGAGCCGGCGCCGACCACGCTGCCGCGCCGGATGCGCGCGCCGTTCATCACGATCGATCCCATCCCGATCAGCACGCCGTCTTCCAGCGTACAGCCATGCACGATCGCGTTGTGGCCGATCGTGACGTTGTTGCCGATGGTCAGGGGAAAGCCGGGATCGACATGCAAAGTCGAATTGTCCTGGACGTTGGAGCCCTCGCCGATCTCGATCCACTCATTGTCGCCGCGCAGCACCGCGCCGAACCAGACGCTCGCTCCCGGCTTGAGGCGCACCTTGCCGATCACGACGGCGTTGTCGGCGATGAAGTAGCTGCCGTCGGCGGGAAGATCGGGCCCCTGCCCGTCGAGTTCGTAGATCGCCATAAAGGTCTCCTCGGAGCGTTTTCGAGCGGAGTGGACACCGGTTCGCGTGAAGAAAACGCGTCAAAACAAAAATCCGGGCCGTGGTCTGAGCAATCAGAACCGAAGCTCTGGTCAGGGTGACCTTGGCACAGCGGCGGACATGGTTTCAAGCAAGTGCCGGGATGATCCGGCGCGGATCATGATCGGATCAGCCGAGCACGCCCGCGGCGCGCAGCGTCATCATGAAGAAGGTGCCCGACATCAGGCTCCAGAAGCCGGAGATGACGGTTGCCATCATCACGAACTCGAAACGGCGGCGCTCGATGCGTGCGCCGCGCAGTGTGTTGCGCATGATGATGAAGGGTGCGGCGAAGACGAGGAACGGGACCGCGGCGAAGGTCTTCGGCGCCACGCCCTCCTGCAGCAGGCCGAAGCCGGCCGGGCGCTCCGCCATCGCCTGATAGCCGCTCGCCAGTGCGCCCGCGAACGCAAAGCCAATCAACAGCGAGAACAGGGAATTCAAGGTATCGGGCAACATCGGGAACTTCCGCTACGCAACTGGCTACTCACCCCTGCTTCGCAGAATTGGCCGCCGGCCGCCACATCATCCTTAAGGAAAGGTTAATCGGGCTCGCCTGGCGTGGCGTTTGCGCATGGCCATTCGCTGAGGGATTCCGTTGGAATCGTACGGAAATTCTTCGCCTCATGGCATATTCGGCGGGTGATTCGACCATCCCCGACCCGGTCTTTGCCTCGTTCATGACGCTTCTGTCGACCGCCCAGCATCTCGCCCGCGACACCCGCCGCAATCCACGCGCGCATCTCGTCCCGATCATCGCCTCGGCGGTCATCGCGGCCGGCGCGATTGCGCTCGTCGCCTATCTGTTGTGGCCGACCTATACGACCGTCCCGGCGAGCGATCCGTCGCGGCTGCCGGTCAGCGTCGGCGGCACGCTGTTCAACGTGCCGACGATGGCCGTGCGCATGAAAATCCAGCGCCATTCCGGGCCGCAGGAGCGGGTCGATCTGAGCTTCCTCTATCCGTCGCTGGAGGCACCCGCCGCGCCGAAGCACTACAGCGCCGATACGGTCGAGGACAAGGTGCAGCCGATCGACCGCATCTTCGTGTCGATCGCGGCCCACCACGATTCACTCGCGCCGGACATGCGCCTGCGCACGATCTACCCGCGCTATCTCGACGAGCGTGCGAATACCGATGACGGCTTGACGGCGCGCGCGTTCCGCGAGGGCACGCCCTATGGCGGCGAGGACCTGTTCACCGCAGCCGAGCCGCAGCTCGTCGCGCGCTGCACCCGCGACACCTCGACACCCGGCATGTGCCTGAGCGAGCAGCGCATCGAGGGCGCCGACCTGACCTTCCGCTTTCCGCGCAGCTGGCTCGCGCAATGGCGCGACATCGCCACGGCGATGGGCCGCCTCTCCGCGCAGATGCACAGCGCGAAGGGTTAGTAAGTTTCCGTCATTGCGAGCGAAGCGAAGCAATCCATCGAGCCGCACACGCGGAAGCATGGATTGCTTCGTCGCTGCGCTCCTCGCAATGACGGCTCGGCAGGTAGCGCGGCCATTCCGCCTTACTCGGCGAGATCTTCTTCCAGGATGGCCATCTGGAACTGGAACGAGCGATCATCGTCCTCGTCGTCGACGAACAGCACGCCGATGAACTCCTCGCCGATATAGACCTCGGCGGAGTCATCCTTCTTGGGCCGCGGCACCACGCGGATCTTGGGATTGCTGAACACGCGCTTCAGATACGCGTCGAGCTTCCTGACTTCCTGAACGTCCACGGCCGTCTCCAATCGGGTCGATGATTTTCGGGGAGGTTTTAGGACGAGACGGCAAAGATCGCCAGAGCCTTTTCAGGCTTTGGCGACGTGATGTTGCGCACACGCTGAAACGCGCTGCCGATCAGAAAGCGAATGAAATCAAAGACCGATCGCGTTGAGCATCTGGTCCATGGTGCGCGACGGCTCGGCACAGCCGGCTTCGCCGACGATTTTCGCCGGCACGCCCGCGACCGTGACGTTGTGCGGCACGGGCTTGACCACGACGGAGCCCGCCGCGATGCGCGCGCAATGACCGATCTCGATATTGCCGAGGATCTTGCGCCGGCGCCGATCAGCACGCCGTGACGGATCTTCGGATGGCGATCCTCGTTCTCCTTGCCGGTGCCACCGAGCGTGACGCCATGCAGGATCGAGACATCGTCCTCGATGACGGCGGTTTCGCCGCAGACGAAACCGGTCGCGTGATCGAGGAAGATGCCGCGGCCGATCCTGGCCGCCGGATTGATGTCCGTCTGGAACACCGCCGAGGAGCGGCTCTGCAGGTAGAAGGCAAAGTCCTTGCGGCCCTTCTGATGCAGCCAGTGCGCCAGACGATGGGTCTGCAACGCATGGAAGCCCTTGAAATAGAGCAAGGGGTCGATGAAGCGCGAGGTCGCGGGATCGCGGTCATAGACGGCGACGAGATCGGCGCGGAACGCGTTGCCGATATCGGGCTCGTCGCGCAGCGCCTCGCCATAGGTCTGGCGGATCAGGTCGCCCGACAGCGCGGCGTGGTCGAGCCGCTCGGCAATGCGATGGATCACTGAATCTTCGAGGCGCTCATGATGCAGCACGGTCGCATAGATGAAGGTCGCGAGCTCCGGCTCGCGCCGCAGGATGTCTTCCGCCTCGCCGCGGATCCGATCCCAGATCGGATCGAGCGCCGCCAGCTTGCTCCCCTGCGGATTGACCTGATGAACTGCCATAGCTGCTCTCGCAATTCGGTTGTTCTGATGTGCGTTATAGCACGGTGGACCCAGCGCGTCCCGGGAGGCTCGGTACGGTAAACCCACCCCCTGCGCCCCCGGACCGGCGTCTAGGGGAGTTGGTCGGGATTTTGCCGAAATCAAGCCGTGCTTCTGCAACTATTGGCGGATTTCGTCTCCAGTGTGGTTTTGGGCATGGTCGGCCCCAATAAAAAGGGGGAAACATCATCAATACCCAGACGTTACGCGGCCGCCTGACCGATGCCCGGTCGGTCTGGATCGCCACCATCGCCATTCCCCTCCTCCTCCTCGCGCCTGCCTTCTGGAACGGCTATCCGCTGCTCCAATGGGATACCGGCGGCTATCTGGCGCGCTGGTATGAGGGCTATCTGGTGCCGAGCCGGTCCACGGTGTTCGGCATCTATCTCCATGCCGGCGAGACCTCGGGCTTCTGGCTCAACCTCGGCATCCAGACCCTGGCGACGCTGTGGATCCGATGCGCGCGGCACGGCAACAGAAGTGGCATCTCGACTTCACCGCGATCAACCGCATCCATGTGCCGGTCGCGCTGGCCTCGATGCTGCTGACCGTGCTGCTGTTCGGCCGCGGATTGTGGCAGCGCCGGCTCGACGATCTGACGCTGCTGGCAGGCACCGTCACGCTCGCACTGCTCGGCAATGCCGCGATCTGTGGCGTGATCTCGGGGCCGCACGACCGCTACGGCGCGCGCATGGTGTGGGTCGCGACCTTCGTGGTGCTGATCGCGGCTGCGCGTGCCTTCGCCAAGGACGATGCTGAGTACGAAGCCGGCGAGCTATTTGCGCTGCGACAGGAAGTCGATGACGCCGGTCTTGTAGACCTTGTCACCGACCGCCCGCATGTGGTCACGGTTCGGAATGTCGAGCACCTGCGAACCCGGAATGATCCGGCCGAGCGCTGACGCCGAGCCCGCGATCTCGTCGTTGCTGCCGACCGCGATCAGAACCGGCACGCGGATGCCGGCGGCCTCCTCGCGCGTCATCAGGCGGCGCGAGCCGCGCAGGCAGGCGGCGAGCGCGCGGCGATCGGAGCGGGTCTGATCGGCGAAGGCGCGGAAGGTGCGGCCGACCGGATCGGTGACATCGTCGAGCGACGGCGCTTCCAGCGCCAGCGCGACGGCCTCGCCGGGTCCGCCGCCCTCGATCAGCCCGATGCCGATGCCGCCGAGGATCGCCGACCGCACCCGTTCGGGATTTTCCCGCGCCAGGATCGCGGTCATCCGCGAGCCCAGCGAATAGCCCATGATGTCGGCGCGCGCGATGCCAAGATGATTCATCAGCGCGATCACGTCGCTTGCCATGATCGCGATCTCGTACTGCGCGGCATCGTAGAGTTTGGCGGATTCGCCGTGGCCGCGATTGTCGAGCGCGATGACGCGACGGCCGGCCTTGACGAGCTCCGACACCCAGGTCGGATAGATCCAGTTGACGTTCTTGCTCGAGGCAAAGCCGTGCACCAGCACGATCGGTTCGCCCGCGCCTTCGTCGACATAGGCAATTTCAACATCGCCGTGGTGGAAACTCGGCATCATCGATTCCGTTTTTTCTTGAGATCGGGATTTGGGATTCGCGATCGACCGGCGACCGCAAGCTTAGCCCTGGACGGGCATACTCGCCAGAGTAGCCGTGGCAGCCATCTGCCGCTTCAAGCGGCGCGCTTGCTTCGTCTCAGCCACCACGCCGTGGTTCGCTCGGTGGTGGCCTTGATCGACGACAGGAAACCGAACAGCGCAAACAGCGCGCCGAACACCCACATCGAGAGATTGAATGCACCGGCGGCAAGCAGCAGTGCGCCGCGACCGAGCAGCTTCAGGATCGCGCGGGTCTGGCCGCCCTTCACGTCGGCGATGCGCGCCGCACGCGCGATTTCCTGCGGGTTCTCCGCGACCTTCAGCGTGTCGCGCGCGGCGCGAACGCCGGCCGCCTCGCCGATGCGCCCGACGTCCTTGGCGACACGCACCAGTGCGCCGGCCTTCTCGGCGCGGAACGCTGCGCGAATGGCGGTTGCGGTTTCCGCCGGCCGAAGCACCGAGCCGGACGCGACCGCTTCGCGCAGCGCCGGCTGATCGACCATCTCGCGGGTCGAGCGCCCGGCCCATTCGATCATGCCCTCGCTCAGGCGCCCCGCCTTGCGCGTGTCCTTGACCAGCGTCAGCCCGGCGCGCAGAGGCCCGGCGCCGCCGACCGACACATAGGTCGCCGCGGTCACGGCGAGCCCGGCGGCCGCAAGGCCGAGCACCAGCTGGTCGGTGTCCTCGCCCATCACGAGGTGCTTGCCCTCGCGCACGACATCCCTGATGTCACCGAACACGAACAGGTCGCCGGCGACCGTGCCGGACAGGCTCGCGACATCGTCGGCGTTGCCGGTCACAAGGCCGGTGGCGAACCCTTTGGCGAAATGCGTGGTGGACGACTGCTCGGCGCGCGCGTCGTCGACGCGCTTGGTGAGTTCCGCACTGAGCGCGATGTTCTTCTTGCCCGCGAGCGCGACAAAGCTGGTCGCAAGATCGGCGTCTCCGGAGGCGAGTGCCGCCTCGATATTGTCCTTGATCAACGCCGGGTTGTTGCGCAGCACGGAATTGACCCTGAGGTCGGCGAGATCAGCGGGATCGTCCCGCGCTGACAGCACCGCGCCGGCGTCACGGGCATGCGGCCAAATAGCCGCGCCCATGGCAGCACTTACCGCCAGGCCAGCCACCGCAACGCCGAGCCGCACCCCGTTCATTCCGCTTGAAACCTCAAGTTTAATTCGCCTTGTTTAGTTCGCCTTGGACATAGTGTGCCGTTTTTGCGACACAACGGCTCCGACCAAAGAAGGGCTTCTCTGGGACGACAAGATTGTGTCGAATTTGCATGAGCAAATGAGCCATCGGGGCTCTAGGAATCAACTGTTCCCGCCAGTATGGTGCGCGGCATTTCGCGATGCCGCATGCTGTTGATTGCGTCTGCCCATCGTTGCCACCAAGGTGAGAATATGTCCGACCACGTCGTCCCGCACTTCCATAACGATGCCGGCGTCTCGGTGATCGAGATCGGATCGCAGGAGTTCATGTGCGTGGGCGCCAATCCGCCGTTCGATCATCCGCACGTGTTCCTCGACCTTGGCAACGACAGCGAGATCATCTGCCCATACTGCTCGACGCTCTATCGCTTCGCGCCCGACCTTGCTGCCGGCGAAGCGCGGCCGCCGGAATGCGTACTGAAAGACAAGGTCGCCTGACCGCTCCGTGGCGCTGACGCGAACCGTCATCGTAGCTGGCGCCGGGATCGGAGGACTGACGGCGTCGTTGACCTTGGCGGCACAGGGCTTTCGCGTCGTGATGCTGGAAAAGGCCGAGCGGCTCGAGGAAGCCGGCGCCGGCATCCAGCTCTCCCCCAATGCCAGCCGTATCCTGGTCGAGCTCGGGCTCAAGGAGCCGCTGGCGCGGCGCGCGGTCACGCCTGAATCCGTCAACATCCTGAGCGCGCGGGCCGGCGGCGAGATCGCACGGATGCCGCTCGGCCGGGCGGCCGAGTTCCGCGCCGGTGCTCCCTATTGGGTGATCCACCGCGCCGATCTGCAGGCCGCATTGCAGGCCGCCGTCAACGACCATCCCGATATCGATCTGCGGCTCGGCTGCCAGTTCGAGGACGTGACCAAGCACGCCAAGGGCCTGACGGTGGTGCAGCGCCGCGGCAATTCACGGCAGGAGGAATTGGCCGTTGCGCTGATCGGCGCCGACGGCATCTGGTCGTCGGTCCGCGGACATTTGTTTCCGGATGTGCAGCCGCAATTCTCCGGCCTGATCGCCTGGCGCGGCACGCTGGACGCAACCGCCCTGCCGCGTGAATACACCGCGCCGCGCGTGCAGCTCTGGATGGGGCCCGACGCGCATCTCGTGGCCTATCCGATCTCGGCCGGACGCCAGATCAACGTGGTCGCGATCGTGTCGGGCACCTGGAATCGGCCGGGCTGGAGCGCGCCCGGCGACAGCAACGAGATCAAGGGCGCGTTCGCCACGGCGCGCTGGCCCGCCACGGCGCGGATGCTGATCGGCGCGGTCGACGGCTGGCGCAAATGGGCACTGTTCACCCTGCCCGATATCGGCCGCTGGAGCGAAGGCGCCGTCGCACTGATCGGCGACGCCGCGCATGCGATGTTGCCGTTTGCCGCACAGGGCGCCGGCATGGCGATCGAGGATGCGGCCGTGCTCGCCAAGGCCTTGGCCGACTGCACCGGCGAAAACACCGCAGGCATTCCCGCCGCATTGAAGCGCTACGCACGGATGCGGCGCGGACGTGTGCTGAAGGTGCAGCGCATGGCGCGGCAGCAGGGCCGCATCTATCATCTGGGCGGACCGTTGGCGATCGCGCGCGATCTCGCGATCCGCGCCATCGGTCCGGAGCGCATGCTGGCGCGACAGGACTGGATCTACGACTGGCGCGCCTGAGACGAGCACGCCTGAACAGCAACAGTTTCTTCTGAAAACGTCGACTTAGTGAACGAGGCCGCGTGGGGCGCGCGGCCCATTCGCGGCCGGTGTGGGTGCTGCGGGTACGGCGGCAGCGGGGCTGTCCGGCGGGCTCTCGTGGCACTTGTTGGCTCGCCACGCCTGATCCGCGAGCCGCTGCTGGGAGTGGATCGAGATCAATTCGTTGCGATACACCATCTCGGAGACCACGGTACCGCCGACGCCGGTTTCCGCCTTGGCCATCAGCCTTTCCTGTTCCGTCGCGCGGGAGGCGAGGCCCTTGCGCTCGGTCTCGAGCTGCTTGCAGTCATACAGGTCGTATTTGGCGGGATCGGCGAATGCCGACGGCACGCTATCGCCGATCTGCGCGCAGCCGGAAACGCCGGCGGCCGAGCCGAGCAGCGCAACGAGAACTGCCGCGCGCAACAGATTCGGGCGGCGTGAGAGACGAGCAGACATTCGGCTTTCTTAATCGGACAGTGTTGAGATTGCCTAAAGCAGCCGCCGGTGTCCGGATTGAGGCTCAATCGCGGCGGCGCGCTGCTTATCCCAATGCGCGGCCACTGAGGCAAATGGAATTGCAGGCCACACGTTAAGCCTTTGAAAGCGCACCTGTTAGCAGTGGATAATGACAATTCCACTTCGCCACCAAACGCGCTAGAAATCGGCGCGCCCTGGAGCATGATCCGGAAAAGTGGAAACCGGTTTTCCGAAAAGATCATGCTCATACAAAGAGATGAGATCGTGATGCGTTTCCGTGGAAACGCATCACGATCTGGCAATGCGGACGTGGCGGAACTGGTAGACGCAAGGGACTTAAAATCCCTCGACGGCAACGTCATGTGGGTTCGAGTCCCACCGCCCGCACCAACCATCTGACCCGCCGCCTGCCGGCAGGCCGATGATCGTTGCGGGCACGCGCCGCGCGCCGTGTTCTGCGTGACGGCTTCTATTGGGCCTCTATTTCTTGGCCTTCGCTTTTTTGGCCTTCGCTTTTTTAGCATTGGCCTTCTTTGTCTTCTTGGCTTTTGCCTTTGCCGGCTTCTTGGCCTTGGCCTTCTTCGCCGATTTCTTGACCGATTTCTTCGCAGATTTCTTGGCCGACTTCTTGACTGACGCCTTGGCAGTTCGCTTGGCGGCGGCGACTTTCTCGGCTGCCTTCTTGGGGGCCTTCTTGACGACCTTCTTCTTTGCAGTCCCGCCAGCTGAGCTGACCTGTTGCGCCGCGCCCCCGCCGCCACCACCGCCTGCGCGTGTCGGGCGCGGCGGCACCGGCTCCTCCATCCAGAAGTCCAGCTCCTGCTCCTTGCCGCCGCCGGGCTTCCAGCCGTCGAGCGAATAGATCTGATCCGCATTGCCGCCGCTGCCGAGATAGCCGCGCCAGGAATAATGGTCGTAGACGCCGTTGATGTGCAGCGCATAGGCCTGCGCGAGCTTCTTGTTGCCGCGAATGATCACGAGATTTTCGTCATTCTTCTCCGAGGCGGCGACGGAGAAATTGTGCGATCCGGTGATGACAGCGCAATTGTCCGAGAACGGGTCGATCACGATGGTCTTGGAGTGCACGATCGCGATCATCCCGGCGTTGCGAATCTGCGAGACGCTGAACTCGACATCGGCCCATGACGGTTCGTTCGTGGCGTTGACGCCATGCGGCAACTGGACGTCGTCATGGAAGGATTGCGCCGGTACGCCTGATTTCACGACCTGGCCGCCGACCGAGACGATGTTGCCGTTCTTGCTGGCCATCATCGTCGACACCACGCCGCGGACGTAGACGTCGTTCTGCTGCGCGCGGTCGAGCAGCGCGCTCAGCAGCGGCGATTGACCCGGCATGAACATCAGGAAGAGCGCGCCGTCCTTGGCGTTCTTGATCAGGTCCAGCACCGGCTTGAACTCCGCCTCGCCGTTGCTCGCGGCGAAATAGACCGAGATGTCGCTGTCGCTGGTCGGAATGGAATTCGACGCCTTCAGGGCGGGTGGCATGGCATTGCCGGCGGCGACCAGCTTGCCCCACTGGTCGAGGAAGCGCTTGGCGATCGCCGCATTCTCGATGATCAGCACATTGTTGAGCTGCGTGCACAGCCCGGTGGTGGTCCAGTTCGTGCTGCCGGTCAGCACGCGGATGGCGTTGCCATGCGCGTCGCTCTCGACCACGAACTTGTTGTGGACGCTGGGCGAGGACCTGCCCGCATTCGACAGATCGCGATGCTTGACCGTCAAGCCGGCGCTACTGAGTTCACCCGCGATGTTCGGTTTGGTCGCGCTGCCGTTGCCAAGCAGGACGTTGCCGCGGCTTCCGAACGGCTTCAGCGCGCCGACCAGCTCCTCGTCATTCATCTCGTAGATGGCGGCATGCACCTGGCTGCCGCGCAGGTCGGCATCGTGCAGAAAGGCCAGGATCTCGTGCAGGGCGTCGCCGGAAAGGTAGCGCCGCGCCTGGTTGGCCGGATCGGATAGGCCCTTGACGAAATTGCGCAGCGCGTCGTCGGACGTATCGCCATGCACGAAGCGGCTGACGATCTGGGACATCAGGGTGCCCCGGTTGAAATAGGCCGACAGGCCGCCGCCCGCATCGCCCGAAGCGACCACCGGCGCCGTCCATGCCGTCACCGAGGCGGGATCGGGCGTGAACGTCCCGTTCGCGCCGTTCTTCATCGCGGTGACGCGATAAGAGACGTTGTCGGTGTCGACGACGCTGTGATCGGTCCAGATGCAGCGCCGGAACGGCGATTGGGTCGAGGAGATGCCGGCGTCGGCCACCGGCTTCTCGCCGGGCTTCGGCGGGATGCGGTTGGACAGCACGGTGGTCTGCTGCGTGATGTTGTTGCGCCGCTCGAGCTGGAACCCGACCCAGTCGCTCGGCCAGGTGTCCGGCTGCCAGGCGATCAGGACATCATCGGCATTCGCATAGGCCTTGACATTGATGGTCATGATAATTTCCCCGAGGTTGGGTGAATCCACAGGTGCGAAACAATGCACGCCGTCCACGCACGGCTGGAGCGTGCGTCTTCGGACGGCGCCGATCCGACCTGTAGGACAATACCTCGGTAACCCAAGGTAGATTGTGAAATAGACGACAACTTTCCGCGCAAATCGGCGCGGCGCGACCGGCATCAAGCCATGTGCGAACGCCCGTTGGCATGCCAGGCGCTCACGGCCTGCTCGCATCACCTCATCGTGTCCTCCGGCTGTGGCGAGGTTCACACGCCGCGGTCGCCGACTGTGGTATTGCCAAGGCGTTGGAAAATTCCGGCCGCGCATTTCGCGGCTCTCGCATTCCGAGATACATTTTCTTTGGAGCTAGGCGATGACGATTGCGGATCGCAGTCGGATTGCCGGTCGCAATCAGATTGTTGGCAACACTGCGCCCGATCCTGGCGCTTCCATCCTCGAGCACGGCGACGACGCGGCCCATTGCAGCAACGGGCTCAATGCGCAGAGATTCCGCGATGCGCCGCCCGGCGAGCGCGCGATCTACCAACGATGGATCCGCGGCGCGATCGTGTCGTGCGTCGTGCTGGCACTTGCCGCCGGCGTGGCGGTCTGGATCAACGGCGGCAACGCCGGACAGACGCAGCTCACGAGCCTGTCGAGTTCGGGCAGCGCGAAGTCAGGCCACACGCCTTAGCGGCCGCCGGTTCGGTCCGATCAGCGCTTCAGGTCGCCATGCCCCAAGCGGCGCATGCTCCGCCGCGACAGCTATACCCGACGCGCAGCGGTGAAAACGAAAATGGCCGGGGACGAGCCCCGGCCATTCCGCTCTGCGTCAAGCCGCAAGCTTACTCGGACTTGTCGATATTCCAGAAGATCGGGGTCGCCGGACCATCGAGCACGCCGGTCAACGACTTCCGCCAGGCGCTCGGACCTTGATACTGGCCGAGGGGAATGTAGATGACCTGTTCGTAGGCTTCCTTCTGGATATCGGCCGCGATCTTCTTCTGCTCGTCGAGCGACGGCGCGCGAACGAAGGCGTCCTTCAACTGCTCGATCTTCGGATCGTCGGCCCAGCCGAACCATCCGCCGTTCTTGCCCTGGCCGCCGATCGAAAGGTTGGCGATCGGGTTGGAGACGTCGGCACTGACCCAGTTGGTGAAGAACATGTTCCAGCCGCCGTCCTTCGGCGCCTTCTGGCTGGCGCGGCGGGTCACCACGGTCTGCCAGTCGGTCGCCTGCAGGTCGACCTTGAAACCGGCATCGCGCAGCTGCTGGGCGACGACGACCGGCTGTGCCTTGAGGGTGGTGACGTCGCCGGGCGCCATGATGACGACCGGAGTGCCGTCGTAACCGGACTCGGCGAGCGCCTTCTTGGCCGCCGCCATGTCGCCTCCCTTCGCCAACGTCTCGCCGCCGATCTCGGACGCGAACGGCGTGTCGCAGATGAAGAAGGAGACGCAGGTCTTGTAATATTTGGGATTGCCGACCAGCGCGTCGAGCACCTGCTTCTGGTTGACCGCCAGCAGCGCCGCCTGGCGAACCTTGATGTTGTCGAAAGGCGGGTAGAGGAAGTTCATGCGGCCCAGCGTCTGGAAGCCGAACTTGTTCAGCGTCTCGACCTTCAGGTCCTTGTCAGCCTCGAGGATCGACAACGTGTCGAACGACGGGTTCTCCACGAAATCGATATCGCCGGACTGCAGCGCGTTCATCGCGGTCTGCGCGTCGGCCATCGTGACCCACTCGACGCGGTCGACCTTCACGACCTTGCCGCCCGCGGTCCAGCTCGCCGGCTCCTTGCGCGGCACATAGTCCTTGTTCTTGACGTAGACCGCCTTCACGCCCGGCTGGAATTCCGCCTGGACGAATTTGAACGGGCCCGAACCGATCTGTTCCGGAATCGGCTTGTCCGGCGGCGTTTCGGCCAGCCGCTTCGGCATCATGAAGGCGACACGCGACGACGGCTTGCCGATCGAATCCAGCACCAGGCCGTAGGGCTCCTTCAGCTTCAGCGTGATCGTCTTCGCATCGGTGGCTTCGAGGCTCGCCGTGAAGTCCATCAGCTTCTGGCCCATGCCGTCGACCTTGGCCCAGCGCTTCAGCGACGCAACGCAATCCTCGGCGGTCACCGGCGTGCCGTCATGCCACTTCAGGCCATCGCGCAGCGTGAACGTGTAGGTGAGCTTGTCGTCGGACACCTTCCAGTCCGCCATCTGCGGCTGGATCTTGAAGTTGGAATCGGTCGCCACCAGCGTGTCGTAGACCATGTAGCCATGGTCGCGCGTGATGTAGGCGGTGGTCAGGATCGGATCGATGACGCGCAGATCCGAGTGCATCACCGCGGTGATGGTCTTGTCCGCGGCCATGGCGTGTTGGGTCAACGATAGTTCCTGCGGCGCGAACGACAACGCGATCGCCGACAACGCCGCCGCTAGCGTGCGGCGCTTCCAACGCGGGATAGGGTACATGCAATCTCTCCTGACGTGTAACTGGTCAAAGCCGGCTTATTCATTATGCATGCGGTTCGTTATTTAGGCGAACTAACATGCTGTATGGCTTGCGAAATCGAGACTTGCACCAAGCGCAAAGCGCGTCAATCGGTTTCGGGCGGGATCGGACGTACACAAACGAATGAGGCCGCGCGCGCGATTTTGGCTTTACAAAATCGTCGACTGAGATTTTCGTGAGCACCGCGCGATGCCGGCGCCGTCAGAACAACAAGTGAGAAAAACGATGAACCCAGCCAATCTCCCCTTTGATTCCGAAGCGATGCTGCAGGGCCTGCGCAGCTGGGTGGAATGCGAAAGCCCGACCTGGGATGCGCGCGCGGTCGAGCGTATGCTCGATCTCGCCGCGCGCGAGATGGCGATCATGGGTGCGACGATCGAACGCATCGCGGGGCGCCAGGGCTTCGCGGGCTGCGTCCGCGCCCGTTTTCCTCATCCGAAACAGGGCCAACCCGGCATCCTGATCGCCGGCCACCTCGACACCGTGCACCCGGTCGGCACCATCGAGAAGCTGCAATGGCGGCGCGACGGCAACAAGTGCTTCGGGCCCGGCATCTTCGACATGAAGGGCGGCAATTATCTGTCGATCGAGGCGATCCGCCAGCTCGCCCGCGCCTCCTTCACGACGCCGCTGCCGATCACGGTGCTGTTCACGCCCGACGAAGAGGTCGGCACGCCGTCGACGCGCGACATCATCGAGGCGGAGGCCGCGCGCAACAAATACGTGCTGGTGCCGGAGCCCGGCCGGCCGAACAACGGCGTCGTCACCGGCCGCTACGCGATCGCGCGCTTCAACCTGGAAGCAACCGGCAAGCCGAGCCATGCCGGCGCGACGCTGTCGTCCGGCCGTTCCGCGATCCGGGAAATGGCCCGGCAGATCATTGCCATCGACGGCATGACCAGCGAGGACTGCACCTTCTCGGTCGGCATCGTGCATGGCGGCCAATGGGTCAATTGCGTCGCAACGACCTGCACCGGCGAAGCGCTCAGCATGGCCAAGCGGCAGGCCGATCTCGACCGCGGCGTCGAGCGCATGCTGGCGCTGTCCGGAACCGCCAACGACGTCACCTTCAAGGTGACACGCGGCGTCACCCGCCCGGTATGGGAGCCGGATGCCGGCACCATGGCCCTCTATGAAAAGGCGAAGGGCCTCGCGGCGGCGATGGGTCTCGATCTGCCGCACGGCAGCGCCGGCGGCGGATCGGACGGCAACTTCACCGGCGCGATGGGGATCCCTACCCTCGACGGCCTCGGAGTTCGCGGCGCCGATGCGCACACGCTCAACGAACACATTGAAGTCGATAGCCTCGCCGAGCGCGGCCGCCTGATGGCGGCGCTGCTGGCGACGCTCGACTGACGTCGATTGCACTGCACAACACGTTGGCACTGCCGGATCGAAATTTAGCCTTGTCCAATTTTAAGGCTTCGCCTACGGTCCGGCCGTCCAACGCGACGATGCGGGAGAGATCGAAGCGACAACATTCGTGTTGTTGGCTTCGGCGCCGACGGAGCAACCGCCCCGGAAACTCTCAGGCAAAAGGACTGTATCGTCAGGACGATCTGGAGAGAGACGGACACGACCGCTCATCGAGGGCCGTGACGTCCACCGAAGGGGATAGTTCGCATCCGGGCGCAGGCCCGATGCGGATCAAGCTCTCAGGTACCGTGACAGATGGGGCGCTGAAGCAGCCGGTTTCACCGGCGGTTCGGCGACTCTAACCCACGGGAGCCTGACGACCATCATGCCACATATTGCGATCATCGGCGCCGGCATCACCGGCGTGACGACGGCCTATGCCCTGCTCGAACGCGGCTACAGCGTGACTGTCCTCGACAGGCATCGCTACGCCGCGATGGAAACCTCGTTCGCCAACGGCGGACAGCTTTCCGCCAGCAATGCGGAGGTGTGGAACAGCGCCGCGACCATTCTGAAGGGACTGCGCTGGATGCTCAGAAGCGATGCGCCGCTTTTGATGAATCCGAAGCCGAGCTGGCACAAATATTCCTGGATCGGCGAGTTCGTCGGCGGCATCACCCGCTATCGCGCCAACACCATCGAGACCACAAAACTCGCAATCGAAGCGCGCAAGCATCTGTTCTCGATCGCGCAGCGCGAGAACATCGCCTTCGATCTCGAGCGCCGCGGCATCCTGCACGTCTATCACGACAAGGCCGGCTTCGAGGCCGGCCTGCGCGTCAACACGCTGCTGCAACAAGGCGGGCTCGACCGCCGGCCGGTGACCGCGGACGAAATCCGCAGCATCGAACCCGCGCTGCAGACGGCCTGCTACGGCGGCTTCTTCACGCCGTCGGATGCGACCGGCGATATCCACAAGTTCACGCGCGGCCTCGCCGAGGCCTGCATCCGTCGCGGCGCGGCTTTCATCCATGAAGCCGACGTCGACACGATCGCGCGTAGCGATGACGGTTTCCGCATCGGCTGGAATGACGTCGCTTCGCATGACGCCGGACTCGCGCCACGACACGAGCTGCAGGCCGACGGCATCGTCATCTGCGCCGGCGTCGCGAGCCGCCACTCGCAGGCCTGCTCAACGACCGCGTCAACGTCTATCCGGTGAAGGGCTATTCGATCACGGTGCAGCTCGATGCGCCGCAAAGCCGGGACGCTGCGCCGACCGTCAGCCTGCTCGATGAAGCCGCGAAGATCGTGACCAGCCGGCTCGGCGCCGACCGCTTCCGCGTCGCCGGCACCGCCGAGTTCAACGGCTTCAATCGCGATATCAGGGCCGACCGCATCCAGCCGCTGGTGGATTGGGTGCGGCATCATTTCCCCGGGATCGATACGTCGAAAGTCCTGCCGTGGGCGGGCCTGCGCCCGATGATGCCGAACATGATGCCGGTGGTTCGCGCCGGGCGAATTCCGGGCGTGTTCTACAACACCGGCCACGGACATCTCGGCTGGACGCTGTCGGCCGCGACCGCGCAGATGGTCGCAGGAGCGATCGACGACTGGCGCGACCTCGACACGCCGTCGATGGCGCCGGCGCTCGGTGCCGGGCTCGACGATGTATCCGCTCATTCTCGCAAAGCTGAAATCAATCCACCTTCCGGTGGACTGCTTCGAACGTCATCGGAGGAATGATCACGCCAACAGGACCGACTAGCTGCACCGCAAAAACCGCAGCACCGATGGCATGGGACTTGCTGAAGTTCTCCAGTGTGTCCTCTACCATCTGTGCTACGGTCCGGTGTGCAACGGTCCCGCTGGGGACTTCATCGACCACAACCCAACGGATCCAATTTGCTCGGATATCTGCTTCGCCGCATCCTCGCCGCCATTCCCGTGATGGGCGTGGTTGCTCTGTTCGTGTTCCTGTTGCTGCGGCTGACGCCGGGCGACCCGGCCGCCATTCTCGCCGGTGACAACGCGACGCCCGAACAGCTCGATCGCATCCGCACCTCGCTCGGTCTCAACGAGCCGATCTACATCCAGTTCTACACCTGGGTCGCCAAGCTGCTGCACGGCGACCTCGGCGTCTCCCTGATCTCGAACAAGCCGATCCTCGAGATGATCGGCCCGCGCCTCGAGCCGTCGATTGCGGTTGCGCTCGCCACCATCACCCTCTCGATCCTGGTCGCGGTGCCGCTCGGCGTGATCGCGGCGTGGAAGCACGGCACCTGGATCGACCGCTTCGTGATGGGGCTGTCGGTGCTCGGCTTCTCGGTGCCGGTGTTCGTGATCGGCTATGTGCTGATCCAGTTCTTTGCGATCGACCTGCGCTGGGTGCCGGTGCAAGGCTACAAGAGCATCATGTCGGCCTGCGCGAAAGCGCCGCCGAATTCGCTCAGCACGCTGCAGGCCGCCGCCTGCGTGAGGGACAGCTTCGGTCCGTTCTTCGAACGCCTCATCCTGCCGACCTGCACCCTCTCCTTCATCTATGTCGCGCTGATCGCACGCATGACGCGGGCCTCGATGCTCGATGTGCTGGGTGAGGATTACGTGCGCACCGCGCGCGCCAAGGGCATCGGCGAGACCGGCGTGCTGCTGCGCCATGCGCTGCGCAACGCGGCGGTGCCCGTCATCACCGTGATCGGTTCCGGCTTCGCGCTGCTGATCTCGGGCGTCGTCGTCACCGAGAGCGTGTTCAACCTGCCCGGCATCGGCCGCCTCACCGTCGATGCGGTGCTGGCGCGCGACTATCCGGTGATCCAGGCCATGATCCTTCTGACGTCGGGCATCTATGTCGGCGTCAATCTGTTGATCGACGTTGCCTACACCCTGCTCGATCCTCGTATCCGGTACTGAGCGATGGCGATCGATACCCTCCCTGAATCCTCTCTCCCCGTCACCCGGCCGTTCCGCGTCAAATTCGGCTTCCTGACGTCAACGCCGATCATCGCGGTTGCGACGGTCTGCCTCGTCCTCATCATCCTGATGGCGATCTTCGCGCCGCTCCTTGCGCCCCATGATCCACTCTTGCTGACGCCGGCGCAGCGGCTGAAGCCGTCGAGCGCGCAATATTTGCTCGGCACCGATGCCTATGGACGCGACCTGCTGTCGCGCATCATCTACGGCGCGCGGATCTCGCTGGTGATCGGGCTCGGCGCCGCCGTCTGCTCGATCGGCGTCGGGCTCCTGATCGGCCTCGTCGCCGGCTTCTTCCGCTGGGTCGATGCGGTGATGATGCGCGTGATGGACGGCCTGATGGCGATCCCCGCCATCCTGCTCGCGATCGCCGTGGTGTCGCTGTCCGGCGCCAGCATCTGGACCGTGATGATCGCGATCACCATCCCCGAGATTCCGCGCGTGGCACGCCTGGTGCGCTCGGTGGTGCTGACCGCGCGCGAGGAACCCTATGTCGAGGCCGCAATCTCGCTCGGCTCGAGCCTGCCGAAGATCATGTGGCGGCATCTGATGCCGAACACGATCGCGCCGCTGATCGTGCAAGGCACCTACGTTTGCGCATCCGCGATCCTGACCGAGGCCATCCTGTCGTTCCTCGGCGCCGGCATCTCGCCGGAAACGCCGACCTGGGGCAACATCATGGCCGAGGGCCGCGCCTATTTCCAGGTCAAGCCGTCGCTGATCTTCTGGCCGGGGCTGCTGCTCTCGATCGCCATCCTCAGCGTCAATCTGATCGGCGACGCCGCCCGCGACGCGCTCGATCCCCGCATGAAGCAGCGTGAGGGCAAGTGACCACAACGAACTCTTCCAACGTCGTCCTCGACATCAACAATCTCGTCGTCGGCCTCGGCCGCAAGGCGGACGCGCATCGCATCATCGACGACCTGTCGCTGCAAGTGCACGAAGGCGAGACGCTGTGCCTGGTCGGCGAAAGCGGCTCCGGCAAGTCGGTGACCTCGCTCACCGTGATGGGCCTGCAGCAGAAGGGCACGCTGGTGCCGTCGGGCGGCAGCGTCAAGCTGGTCGGCGAGGAACTACTCACCGCGACCGACCGGCGGCTGCGCCAATTGCGCGCGACCCGGATGGCGATGATCTTCCAGGAACCGATGACCGCGCTCAATCCGGTGGTGCCGGTCGGCCGCCAGATCGACGAGGTGCTGCGCGCCCATACCGATCTCGACTCGCGTGCGCGGCGTCAGAAGATCCTGGCGATGATGGAGCATGTGCGGCTGCCGGACGTGGAGCGCATCTTCTCCTCCTACCCTCACCGCCTCTCCGGCGGCCAGCGCCAGCGCATCATGATCGCGATGGCGCTGGTGCTGGAACCGAAGCTTCTGATCGCGGACGAGCCGACCACGGCGCTCGACGTCACCACCCAGAAGCAGATCCTGACGCTGATCCGAGACCTGCAACGCGATCACGGCACGGCTGTTCTGTTCATCACCCACGATATGGGCGTGGTGGCCGAGATCGCCGACCGCGTCGCGGTGATGCGGCACGGAAGGCTGGTCGAAGCCGGCCCGCTGCAGGACGTGCTGCGCACGCCGAAGATGGACTACACCCGCAACTTGCTATCCTCCGTGCCGAGCCTGGTGCCACGCGCGCCGCGGCCGGAAACATCAGAGCCGGTGGTGCTGGAAGCCAACGAGCTCAGCAAGATCTACCGGGAGCGGTCGCTGTACGGCAAAGCCCGCGAGGTCGCCGCCGCCAGCAACGTCACCCTCACCTTGCGCAAGGGCCGCACGCTCGGCATCGTCGGCGAAAGCGGCTCCGGCAAATCGACGGTGGCGCGCTGCATTGTCCGCCTGATCGATCCGACTTCGGGCGGCGTGCGCCTCGCCGGCCGCGAGATCTCCGACCTGTCGCGGCGGCTGTTGCAGCCGCATCGCCAGAAGATCCAGATCATCTTCCAGGACCCCTACCGCTCGCTCAATCCGCGTGTCACCGTCGGCGAGAGCATCGCGGAGGGTCCGATCAATTACGGCATGCCGCGCAAGGACGCGCTGGCGCGGGCCCGCGAGCTGCTCGAGCTCGTCCACTTGCCGCCCGATGCGATCTCGCGCTATCCGCACCAGTTCTCCGGCGGCCAACGCCAGCGCATCGCGATCGCGCGCGCGCTGGCGCTCGATCCCGACGTGCTGGTGGCTGATGAAGCCGTATCCGCGCTCGACGTCTCGGTGCAGGCGCAGGTTCTGGATCTGCTCGACGAGATCCAGCGGCGGCTCGGCATCGCGCTGTTGTTCATCACGCATGATTTGCGCGTCGCCGCACAAATCTGCGACGATGTCGCTGTGATGCAGCGTGGACGGGTCGTGGAACAGGGGCCGGCCGCCGAGGTACTGACCAATCCGCAACAGGCCTATACCCGCGCGCTGCTCGATGCGGCACCCGGGCGCGGTTGGGACTTCGCCAACTTCCGCCCGGTTTCGGAAGGCATTGTGGCAACGGCCTAGTCTTTAGCCTTAGCCTGAACTGTGGGCCTTTCAATACGCCCATAGGGCATGCAATTCCGGCAGTGCTCGCCGACTTGCGCTTGGCGCGACGACACGCTTAACGTCGCGCGCTAGAGCGCGATCCGGAAGAGGCGAACCGGCTTTCGAACGGTCATGCTCAACTGAAATGATGGGATGATGCGATTGCTTCCAAATCGCCTCATCATCGAAGAAACCTGTCGAGATCTTGATGACCCGCATTGCCGTTGGCGGCTTCCTGCACGAGACCAACACCTTCGCACCGACGAAGGCAACCTATGACGACTTCGTGCATGGCGGCGGCTGGCCGTCGATGACGCATGGCGCCGACGTGCTCAAGGTCATGCGCAAGATCAATGTCGGCCTCGCCGGATTCGTCGAAACCGCGGAAGCCGATGGCTGGGAGCTGGTGCCGACGATCTTCGCCGCGGCGAGCCCGTCGGCGCATGTCAGCAAGGACGCGTTCGAGCGAATTGTCACGGAAATGGTCGACGGCATTGTCGCGGCCGGGCCGATCGACGCGGTCTATCTCGACCTGCACGGTGCCATGGTCACCGAGCATCATGACGACGGTGAAGGCGAAACCCTCGCCCGTGTGCGCAAGGCCATCGGCAATGATCTGCCGCTGGTGGTGAGCCTCGATCTGCACGCGAACGTCTCGCCCAAGATGGTCGAACATGCCGATGCGCTGATCGCCTACCGCACCTACCCGCATGTCGACATGGCCGACACCGGCCGCGCCTGCGCGCGGCATCTGGCGCTGATGCTCAAGTCCGGACAGCGCTTTGCCAAGGCATTCCGGCAATTACCATTCCTGATCCCGATCAGCTGGCAGTGCACCAACGACCAGCCGACCAAAGGCATCTATCAAAAGCTCGCCGCCCTTGAGAGCGACACGGTGCCGACGCTGTCGTTTGCGCCGGGCTTCCCGGCGGCTGACTTCAGGGACTGCGGGCCAAGCGTGTTCGCCTATGGCCGGACGCAGGCCGATGCGGATGCGGCCGCCGACAAGGTCGTGGCCCTCGTCGAGAGCCATGAGGACGATTTCGACGGCCGGATCTATTCGCCGGACGAAGGCGTGCAGCTGGCGATGGAACTGGCGAAGTCGGCAAGCAAGCCGATCATCATCGCCGACACCCAGGACAATCCCGGCGCCGGCGGCGATTCCGACACCACGGGCATGCTGCGCGCGCTGGTGCGCAACCGAGCGAGCGCCGCGACCGGCGTGATCTATGACCCGCAATCGGCCAAGGCTGCACATACGGCCGGCGTCGGCGCGTCAGTCACGCTCGAGCTCGGCGGCAAGTCCGGCATTCCCGGCGACGCGCCCTACCGGGAGACTTTCGTCGTCGAGAAACTGTCGGACGGCAAGTTCGTGGCGCCCGGCCCCTATTTCGGCGGCCGCGACATGGATATGGGCCCTTCGGCCTGCCTCCGGGTCGGCGACGTCCGCGTCGTCGTCGGCTCCTACAAGGCCCAGCTTGCCGACCAGTCGATGTACCGCTATGTCGGCATCGAGCCGACCGCGCAGAAGATCCTGGTCAACAAGAGCTCGGTGCATTTCCGCGCCGATTTCGAACCGATCGCCGAGAAACTGCTGATCTGCGCCGCGCCCGGCGCAATGCCGGCCGACACCGCCACGCTGCCGTGGAAACATTTGCGGCCCGGCATTCGTATCAAGCCTAACGGCCCCACGTTCACACCCACCTCCCCATCACGCACAGACGGATAGACAGCCATGCCGACCATTGAGCGCATCGACAGTTTTGCCGACGAACTCACCGCCATCAGACGGGATCTGCATGCGCATCCCGAGATCGGCTTCGAGGAGGTCCGCACCTCAGGCATCGTCGCCGAGAAGCTGACGAGCTGGGGCATCGAGGTGCATCGCGGCCTCGGCGGCACCGGCGTGGTCGGCGTGCTCAAGGGCAAGGGCAACGGCACCAAGAAAATCGGCCTGCGCGCCGACATGGACGCGCTGCCGATGGAAGAGAACACCAATCTGAAGTGGCGTTCGACCATCCCCGGCCGCTTCCACGGCTGCGGCCACGACGGTCACACCACGATGCTGCTCGGCTCGGCGCGCTATCTCGCCGAAACCCGCAATTTCGACGGCACCGTGCATTTCATCTTCCAGCCGGCCGAGGAAGGCCTCGGCGGCGCCCGCGCCATGATCAAGGACGGCCTGTTCAAGCAGTTCCCCTGCGACGAGGTCTATGGCCTGCACAACGCGCCCGACCTCAACCATGGCGAGATCGCGATCCTGCCGGGCCCGGCGATGGCCGCGGCCGACTTCTTCGACATCAGGATCCAGGGCTATGGCGCCCATGGCGCGATGCCGGAACGTTCCAAGGACGCGGTGGTGATCGCAATGACGCTCGGACAGGCGCTGCAGTCGATCGTCAGCCGCAACGTCGATCCGCTGGAGGCAGCGGTGCTGTCGATCACCCAGATCCATTCCGGTTCGGCCTACAACGTCATTCCCGGGGATGCCTGGATGTGCGGTACGGTGCGCTGCTTCTCCGAGGAGATCCGCGCGCTGATCCGCAAGCGCATGCGCGAGATCTGCGCCGGCTTTGCGGCAGCATATGACGCCGAAATCTCGGTTGAGATCCGCGACGGCTTCAGCGTGCTGGTCAATCAGGAAGAGCAGTCCCGCGTGGTCGAGGAAGTCGCGCGCACTGTGGTCGATTCGGCCAAGGTAATCACCCGCTCGACGCCCAAGATGGGCAGCGAGGATTTCGCAGACATGATGCAGGCCGTTCCCGGTGCGTATTTCTGGGTCGGTCATGACGGTTCAGTGCCCGTGCACAATCCCGGTTACGTTCTCGACGACAAGATCCTGCCGATCGGCGCCAGCATGTTCGCCCGCATCATCGAGAAACGCATGCCGGCAGGTGCGCATGCATAAGCCGAAAGGGGACGCCATCACGTCGCTGCACGATCTCTCGGCCGTCGACCTGCTCGCCGGCTATCGTGCCAAGCAGTTCTCGCCGTCCGAAGTGCTCGAGGAAATCATCTCCCAGGTCGCGACCTGGGAGCCGCACATCAAGGCACTGTACCTGTACGACCCCGACGGGGCGCGGAAGGTCGCCAAGGCCTCGACCGAGCGTTGGCAGCAAGCCGAGCCGGCCGGCACGCTCGACGGCGTGCCCGCGACCATCAAGGATAACGTCGCGACCAAGGGACAGCCGGTGCCGCTGGGCACGATGAGCGTCAAGCTCGCGCCAGCGGAGAAGGATGCCCCGCCTGCCGCGCGGCTGCGCGAAGCCGGCTGCGTGATCTTCTCGAAGACCACGATGCCGGATTACGGCATGCTGTCGTCGGGGCTGTCATCGTTCCACCCGCTCACCCGCAATCCCTGGGACGTCAGCAAGAACCCGGGCGGCTCGAGTTCCGGCGCGGGCGCGGCCGGTGCCGCCGGGTACGGCCCGCTGCATCTCGGCACCGATATCGGCGGCTCGGTGCGGCTGCCGGCCTCCTGGTGCGGCCTCGTCGCGCTGAAGCCGAGCCTTGGCCGCGTCCCGATCGACCCGCCCTATGTCGGCCGCGTCGCGGGGCCGATGACCCGCACCGTCGACGACGCCGCGCTGATGATGAGCGTGCTGTCGCGCCCCGATCGCCGCGATGGCATGAGCCTGCCGGCGCTGGAGGTGAACTGGAAGGCGCTGGAGAAGTCGCCGCGCAAGCTGCGCATCGGGCTGATGCTCGATGCCGGATCCGGACAGAAGGTCGAGAAGGACGTTCGCGAAATCGCCGTCAAGGCGGCGAAGGCATTCGAGTCCGCCGGCGCTGTGATCACCGAGATCGACGGCATCCTGACGCCCGAGATGCTCGAAGGGCTCGACAATTTCTGGCGTGCGCGGACCTGGGACGAGCTGTCGAAATTGTCTGAGGCCGATCGCGGCAAGACCCTGCCCTATATCCTCAACTGGGCCGAGGCCGGCGCGAAGCTTTCCGGTGTTGACGTGGTGCGCGGCTTCAATCAGACGATGGCGATCCGCGCAGCCGCTGCAAAACTGTTCTGCGAGGTCGACTATGTGATCTCGCCGGTGTCGCCGGTGGTGAACTTCCCGGCGGAGTTCGCAGCACCGCTCAACGACCCGGCGAAGCCGTTCGAGCACATCTGCTTTACCGTGCCGTGGAATATGTCGGAGAATCCCGCGCTGTCGATCAACGGCGGCTACGACAAGAAGGGCTTTCCGATCGGCGTCCAGATCATCGGCCGCCGCTTCGACGACATCGGCGTGCTCGGCATGGGCAAGGCATTCGAAGGCCTGCGCGGCCCGCAGAAGCCGTGGCCGACGCCGCCGAAGAAGTAGCGCCTCAACGCAAGTCGGATGCGCGGAGCCAAGCCTGCGCATCCGACTTCTTCACAACGGATGATTGCCGGGTTAACTGAATGGAGACGCGCGCCAGCGCCGTTCATTCAAGAAAACCGAGAGGAAATCATCCCCATGGCGTATGAGACGATCAAGTACGAGGTCGCCGAGCAGATCCTGACCATCACGCTGAACCGGCCCGACAAGCTCAACGCCTTCAACGCCACGATGCAGCAGGAGCTGATCGACGCGTTCGACAAGGCCGACAAGGACGACGACGTCAGGGCGATCATCGTGACCGGCGAAGGCCGCGGCTTCTGCGCCGGCGCCGATCTCTCCTCCGGCGCCAACACCTTCGACCGCGACGCGCGGCGCGGCCCGGTCAAGCGCAATGCCGACGGCAGCGTCGACTACGGCGATCCGCAGGTGCGCGATGGCGGCGGCCAGGTGACGCTGCGCATCTTCAAATGCCTGAAGCCTGTCATCGCCGCGGTGAACGGCCCGGCGGTCGGCATCGGCGTCACCATGCAGCTTGCGATGGATATCCGTATCGCCTCGGAAGCGGCGCGCTTCGGCTTCGTGTTCTCCCAGCGCGGCATCGTGCCGGAGGCCGCCTCGAGCTGGTTCCTGCCGCGCATCGTCGGCATCTCGCAGGCGTTGGAATGGTGCTACTCCGGCCGCGTCTTCCCGGCGCAGGAAGCCCTCGCCGGCCGGCTCGTCAGCAAGGTGGTGCCGCCGGACGAGCTGCTGCCGACCGCGCGTGCGCTGGCCAAGGAGTTCGCGGCCAAGACCGCGCCGGTATCTGTTGCGCTGATCCGCCAGATGATGTGGCGCATGATGGGCGCCGACGATCCGATGGAGGCGCACAAGGTCGACAGCCGCGGCATCTATGCCCGCGGCCGCTCCGAGGACGTCAAGGAAGGCGTGGTGTCGTTCCTGGAGAAGCGCCCGGCGCAGTTCAAGAACAAGGTCTCGTCCGACATGCCCGACTATTTCCCGTGGTGGCAAGAGCGCGACTATAAGTGAGCGAACGGCGTCAAGCGGCGTCCACACCTGACGGCGTCGTCCTGCTGCACGGCATCAGCAGGACGGCGCGCTCGTTTCGCAGGATGGGGCTGGCACTTGATGATGCCGGCTTTGCCACGCTCAATCTCGACTACGACAGCCGGCGCAAGCCCCTCGACGCGCTGGCCGAGGACATCCACCCCTCGCTCGATCGCTTCGCGCAAGGCCTCGACGGCGCCGTGCATTTGGTCTGCCATTCGATGGGCGGGCTTTTGGCTCGCGTCTATCTGGCGCGACATCGCCCGGCGCGGCTCGGCCGCGTCGTGATGCTGGGCACGCCGAACGGCGGCAGCGAGATCGCCGATCGGCTGAAGAACCTCGCTCCCTATCGTGCCTATTTCGGCCCGGCCGGCCAGCAGCTCGTTACCCGCCGCGATGCCGCGACCAGCGGGCTGCTGCCCACAATCGATTATGAAGCCGGCATCATCGCCGGCAACCGCTCGGTCTATCCGATCACCTCGATGGCCCTGCCGCGGCCGCATGACGGAAGGGTGTCGGTCGCCAACACCAGGCTCGACGGCATGGCCGATCACATCGTGATCCGAACCTCGCATCCCTGGCTGGTGCGAAACCGGGAAGTAATCGCGCAGACGATCGCGTTTCTGCGGGATGGAAGATTCAGCACACCATAGCCGTCATTGCGAGAAGCGAAGCGACGACGCAATCCATACCGCCCCCGCGGTGGATATGGATTGCTTCGCTGCGCTCGCAATGACGATCTTCCAACAACGAGCTATCGGGTCATCAACGCCACGCGGCCGATCGCCTTGCGTTCGATCAACAGCCGCATCGCCTTCGCGTAATCCTCCAGCGGCAGCCGGTGCGAAATGTTCGGCCGCACCCGGCCGGCCTCGGCCCATTCGCTCAGCGCCTTGAACCTGACCTCGCCGAGTGCGGGGTCCTTGCGCACCGCCTCGCCGGCGCGCACGCCGAGCACGCTCGCGCCTTTGATCATCAGCAGGTTGGTGCGGGCGAGCCCAATGCCACCGGTGAAGCCGACGACGAGAATCCGCGCGCCCCAGTTGATGCAGCGCATCGAGTTCTCGAACACTTCTCCACCAACCGGATCGAATACGACATCGGCGCCGCGTCCGTCGGTGAGGCGCTTGACGGCATCGCGGAACGGCTCGCGCGCATAGAGCACGAGATGGTCCGCGCCGCGTTCTTTCGCAATCGCAAGCTTCTCCTCACTCGAGGCCGCTGCGATCACGGTGGCGCCGAGCAGCTTGCCGATCTCGACCGCGGCAAGCCCGACGCCGCCGCCGGCACCATGCACCAGCAGCGCCTCACCCGGCTTGATCTGCCCGCGGTCGATCAGCGCGTGATACGCCGTGCCGTGCGCGGCAAGGAAGGTCGCGCCTTCCGCATAGTCGAAGGTCGACGGCACCGGCACGAGCTGCGCCGGCACGGCGACCGTCTCGTCGCAATAGGCGCCGAAGCGCATCTTGACGATCACCTTGTCGCCGACCGCGACACCGGCAGCGTCGTTGACCTCGACGACATCGCCGGCGGCTTCCGAGCCCGGCGTAAACGGCAGCGGCGGCTTGAGCTGGTACTCGCCGGCGGCCATCAGGATGTCGGGGAAATTGATCCCGGCGGCACGGATCGCAACGCGCACCTGCCCGGGCTGCAAAGGCGCCGAGGCAAAGTTCTCGAGCTGAAGACGCTCGGGCGGGCCGAGCTCGCGGCAGACGACGGCTTTCGGCATCAGGCGGCCCGCGCCTTGAGACGGGCCAGCGCCTCGCGGATCAGCGGCAGACGGTCGTTGCCGAAATACATGTCGGTCTTGTCGAGATAGATCGTCGGCGAGCCGAAGCCGCCGCGCGCCATCACCTCCTCGGTGTTGGCCTTGAGCTGATCCTTGATCGCCTGGTCACCGATCCCGGCGAGGAATTGTGCCGGATCGATCCCGATCTTGGTGCTGATCTCGGTCAGCACCGCATCCTGCGAGATATCCTTGTCGTCACCCCAATAGGCCTCGAACACGGCGCGGACGAACGGCACCATCTTCTCGTTGCCGAGCCAGATGCAGCCGCGCATCGCCTTGACGCTGTTCACCGGGAACACGGTCGGCGGCATCTTGATCGCAAGGCCGGCCGAGCGCGCCCAGTCGGCAAGATCCTTCTTCATGTAGCGCGCCTTCAACGGCACCGGCGTCTCGCGCTGCGCGTAAACCGACGGATTGACGGTGTTGAAGATGCCGCCGACCAGGATCGGCCGCCAGGTGATCTCGGCGCCGAACTCCTTCGCCAGCGGCTGGATGTTGTGCCAGGCGAGGTAAGTCCACGGGCTGGAACAGTCGAAGAAGAATTCGATCATGGCGTTTCCCTTTGTCTTTTCCTCATTCATTCTCGTCATTCCAGGATACGCCGCAAGGCGCAGAGTTCGCGACTGTGTCGCGCCGCGGAATAACGGACATTATTTTTTGTCGACCAGCTCCTTCGCACGCTGGCCGAACATGTTCTTGCGTGATTCCTCGTCGAACGGCTCCTTGACGAATTTTCCGATCGCAAGGCCCGCCTGCACCTGCGGGCGAGCGCGCACGGTCGCGTACCAGCGCTTGATGTTCGGATAGTCGTCGAGGGTGAAGCCCTGCGCCTTGTGGGTCATGGTCCAGGGGAAGCAGGCGATGTCGGCAATCGAATAGTCGCCGCCTGCGATATAAGCGCCGGTCTTGCCGAGCTGGCGGTCGAGCACGCCATAGAGCCGCGCCGTCTCGTCGCGGTAGCGCTCGATCGCATAAGGAATCTTCTCGGCGGCATAGAGCGCGAAATGACCGTGCTGGCCGAGCATCGGTCCGAGGCCGCCCACCTGCCACATCACCCATTGGATGGCGGTCGACCGCGCACGCAACTCCTGCGACAGAAAGCGGCCGGCCTTGTCGGCGAGATAGATCAGGATCGCGCCAGTCTCGAACACCGAGAACGGCCCGCCGCCGTCGGCGGGCGCATGGTCGACGATCGCGGGGATCCGGTTGTTCGGGCTGATCGCCAGGAATTCAGGCCTAAACTGCTCGCCGGCGCGGATGTTCACCGGGATCAGCGTGTACGGCAGCCCCAGTTCCTCCAGCATGATCGAGATCTTCCAGCCGTTCGGCGTCGGCGCGTAGTGCAGGTCGATCATCGGCGTCTATTCCCCATCACAAAGACTTTTGTTGTTCTGTACGTCCACTCTAGGACATGGCACACAGGCGCTCAATCAGAACCCATCGGGAGGCACCCATGCTGTTTCCAACCACGATCGCAGGCTCGCTGCCGAAGCCGGAATGGCTCGCAGAACCGAACATGCTGTGGGCACCCTGGAAGTCCGAAGGCGCAGAACTCGCCCGCGCCAAGCGCGACGCTACCGTGCTTGCGGTCAAGCTGCAGGAGGATGCCGGCGTCGACATCCTCACCGAGGGCGAGCAGGCGCGCCAGCACTTCGTGCACGGTTTCCTGGAGCGGATCGAGGGCATCGACTTCGCCCACAAGGTCGAGATGGGCATCCGCAAGGATCGCTACAAAGCGATGGTGCCGCAGGTGGTCGCGCCGCTTCAGCTCAAGGGCCGTGTCCACGAGGGTGAGGCACGTGCGGCGCGCGCCCACACCAAGAACAAACTGAAGTTCACCCTGCCCGGCCCGATGACGATCATCGATACCATCGCTGACCAATATTATGGCGACCGCGTCAAGATGGCATTCGCTTTCGCGGAGCTGTTGAACCAGGAAGCCAAGGCGTTGCAGGCCGACGGCGTCGACATGATCCAGTTCGACGAGCCGGCCTTCAACGTCTACATGGACCAGGTGCGCGACTGGGGCATCAAGGCGCTGGAGCGCGCCGCCGAGGGCCTGACCTGCGCCACCGCCGTACACATCTGCTACGGCTACGGCATCAAGGCCAACACCGACTGGAAAGAGACGCTCGGCGGCGAGTGGCGGCAATATGAAGAGACCTTCCCTGTCATCGACAAGAGCACGATCCAGCAGGTCGCGATCGAATGCCGCAATTCGAAGGTGCCGATCGAACTGCTCGCCGCGCTCCCCGGCAAGATTGTGCAGGCCGGCGTGATCGACGTCGCCAGCGACGAGGTCGAGACTGCAGAGGATGTCGTCAAGGTGATCGAGGCGGTCGCAAAGCACGTGCCGAAGGGCAACATCATCGCGACCACCAATTGCGGCATGGCGCCGATGCGGCGCGATATCGCCGAAGCCAAGCTGATCGCGCTCGGCGCGGGTGCGAAACTGGCACGGCAGCGGCTGGCGTAACGACAGCCCCGGCGGGCTCAACCCAAAGCGGCCGCCACGCTCGGATGCAGCGCCGGCCGATAGCCGGCGACAAACGCACGGACCGTCGACGGCGGCGTCAGCAGCATCGCGGGTGCGGTCACGTCGGCCCGCTCGTAGCCGGCGAACGACCAGCGCAGCGCCTTGCCTCCGGCAACGAGATAGCTTTCGCCATCCGCCTGCACCATCGTCCCGTCAGGCAACTCGTCAATCGGAATCGGCAGCGCATGCAGCCGTTTCTTGCCGCGATCGAGCCGCTCGGCATGCAGCACCGCATCCATCGCCTTTGCGCTGAGATCGCTCGTGCCGTTGCCTTCCTCCCAGGCGGCGCGAAACCGGTTGGCGTCGTCGCGACGGCAATAGAAGCAGGGCCGATGCCCGGCCGCGAACGCGGTGGCTTCGTCAAGGAAGAACAGCTCGGTCCAGCTCTGCCGGCGCATCACCTCGCGCCGCCGCCCCCTGAACTCGCAGACGCAGGTGAGCCACGCCGGCGACGACCAGCGCTTGTTGAGCAGCGTCCGCGTCGCGGGATCGTGGATGATGCCACGATTGCCGGTGAAGGTGCCGCGATGGTCGGTAGCGATGATGTCGCCGGCGGGAGTGACGCGGTTTTGCAGGGGCATGGCACAGCTCTATCCACGATCGTCATTGCGAGGAGCGCAAGCGACGAAGCAATCCATCGTACCGCATATGCGGAGGCATGGATTGCTTCGCTGCGCTCGCAATGACGGCTACCTCAAGCCGCTCCATCCCGGATCGGCGGCTGGAACGACAGCGCGGTGTCCCAGGGAAAGTAGATCCAGGTGTCCTGCGACACCTCGGTGATGTAGGTATCGACCAGCGGACGTCCCTTGGGCTTGGCGTAGACGGTGGCGAAATGCGCGTCGGGGAGCAACTCGCGCACCAGCTTGCCGGTCTTGCCGGTGTCGACGAGGTCGTCGACGATCAGGAGCCCCTTGCCGGTGCCGCCGCCGAGCTTGGCGGTCTGCTCCGAAATGCCCTTGAGCACCTTCAGGTCGCCCTGCTTGTCATGGTCGTAGCTCGCGACGCAGACCGTGTCGATGACCCGCAAGCCGAGCTCGCGCGCCACGATCGCCGCCGGCACCAGCCCGCCGCGGGTGATCGCGATCACCGCATGGAACGGACCGACCTCGTTGAGCCGCCAGGTCAGCGCCCGGCAGTCCCGATGGAATTGATCCCACGAGACCGGGAACGGCCTGCCGGCCCGATCCTGTGCACTCGGTTCAGAACTTCTCTCGACCATATCGCTTCAACCCACCGGCTTCTTCTGCGCGGCCTGCACCTGCTTTAGCATCTCCTTCACCGCGGCCATAGCCGCTGCGAGCTTCTCCGGATCGCGCGAGCGGACCACCAGATTGGTGTTCGGCTTCTGGTTCTCGTCCTGGAACGGATAGCTGCCGATGATGGTGTCGGGGTTGGCTTCCGCGATCGCCCGCAGCGGGCCGCCGATGTCGCCTTCCCGCGCGTCGGCGCGCACCGAGTCCGACAGCATCCGCACGCCGGATTTCAGGGTCGGCGCCACGATGTCCATCATCGCCTGCATGATGGTGGGGATGCCGGCCATCACGATGACGTTGCCGAGCTTGAAGCCCGGCGCCAGGATGGTCGCGCTCTGGATCAGCTCGGCGCCGTCGGGCACCCGGGCCATCCGCAGCCGCGCCTCGTTGAGGTCCTGCTCGCTCCAGCGCTCCCTGAACCGCGCCACCACGTCAGGGTGATGGTGGATATCGACCCCGAACGCCTTCGCCACGCTGTCGGCGGTGATGTCGTCATGGGTCGGCCCGATGCCGCCTGTCGTGAACACGTAGGTGTACCTATGCCGCAGCGCATCAAGGGCGGAAATGATGTCGGCCTCGTCGTCGGCGACGACACGGACCTCCTTCAGGTCGATGCCGATATTGGTCAGGTATTCGGCGATGAAGCCGATGTTCTTGTCCTTGGTCCGGCCGGACAGGATCTCGTCGCCGATCACCAATATCCCCGCCGTGACGATCTCGCTCATGGTCTCATTCCCTAACTTGATCCCCTGACATTGCCGATCCAATGCCTTGATGTCACGGGGTTTTGCCGCCGAATTAAGCAGACCTCAGCCGGTTTTTCGGGCAGGCCTTCCTGGCTATCCCTAGCAAATGGCACACGCCAATGCATATCGCGCTGGCCCGCCCCTTGCTACCATCCCATCAAGTCATGCACTGTGTCACATGGCTTGGGAGGGCAGTCGGGATATATGGCAGTCGCGTTCGATGAGATGAACGGCCTCGGCGAGGATCTTCGCCCGGCCTACCAGGAGCTCTCCCGCTGGCTCAAAGAGACGCCACCGGATGCGCTCGAATATCGACGCCAGGAAGCGGAGCTCTTGTTCCGCCGGATCGGCATCACCTTCGCGGTCTACGGCGATTCCGAAGCCCAGGAACGGCTGATCCCGTTCGACGTCATTCCGCGCATCATGTCCGCGACCGAGTGGACGCTGCTGGAGAAGGGCCTGAAGCAGCGCGTGCTCGCGCTCAACATGTTCCTCAAGGATATCTATCACGGCCGCGACATCCTGCGCGCCAACGTCATCCCCGAAGACCTGATCTTCCAGAACCCGGTATTCCGGCCGGAGATGAACGGCCAGGACGTGCCGCACGACATCTACGTCCACATCGCCGGCATCGACATCATCCGCACCGATCCGGACAATTTCATCGTGCTGGAGGACAATGCGCGCACGCCGTCCGGCGTGTCCTACATGCTGGAAAACCGCGAGATCATGATGCGGCTGTTTCCGGACCTGTTTTCGCGCCACCGCGTCGCGCCGGTCGAACGCTATCCGGACGAGCTGTTGTCGGCGCTGCGGTCGGTGGCACCGCACAACGCTTCCGCCGAGCCGACGGTCGCGCTGATGACGCCCGGCGTCTACAACTCGGCCTATTACGAGCATTCGTTCCTGGCCGACAAGCTCGGCATCGAGCTGGTCGAGGGGCGCGACCTCATCGTCAAGAACGACGAGGTGTTCATGCGCACCACCGAAGGGCTGAAGCGGGTCGACGTGATCTACCGCCGCGTCGACGATGACTTCCTCGATCCTCTCACCTTCCGGCCGGATTCCGCGCTCGGCGTCCCCGGCCTGATGTCGGCCTACGCGGCCGGCAACATCACGCTCGCCAACGCGGTCGGCACCGGCATCGCCGACGACAAGGCGATCTACTCCTACATGCCCGACATCGTGAAGTTCTACCTCAGCGAGGAGCCGATCCTGAAGAACGTGCAGACCTGGCGCTGCCGCGAACCACAGGATCTGTCCTACGTGCTCGACAACCTCGCCGACCTCGTCGTCAAGGAGGTGCACGGCTCAGGCGGCTACGGCATGTTGATCGGCCCCGCCGCCACCAAGGCGACGATCGAGGCGTTCCGCGACAAGCTCAAGCGCGAGCCGGAAGGCTTCATCGCCCAGCCGACATTGGCGCTGTCGACCTGCCCGACCTGCACCGACAAGGGCCTCGCGCCACGCCATGTCGACCTCCGCCCGTTCGTGCTGACCGGCTCCAGCAACACCACCATCGTGCCCGGCGGGTTGACCCGGGTGGCGCTGAAGGAAGGCTCGCTCGTGGTCAATTCGAGCCAGGGCGGCGGCACCAAGGACACCTGGATACTGAGCGAGTAGTTGAAAGCATGCTGTCGCGCACCGCTGAAAACCTGTTCTGGCTGGCCCGCTATGTCGAACGCGCCGAGTACCTAGCGCGCACGATCGACGCTACGCTCCGCGTCACCGCGCTGCCCGCGGCCTATATCGGCAAGACCAATGAGTGGGATTCCGCGCTGCTCACCGCCGGCGTCGGCGCCGCCTTCTACGACCACTACGAAGAAGCCAACGAGCGAAACGTCGTCGAGTACCTCTCCTTCTCGGACGCAAACCCCGCCTCGATCAAGAACTGCATCGAAGCGGCCCGGCTCAATTCGCGCTCGGTGCGAACAGCGCTGACCTCGGAGATGTGGGACACCATCAATTCGGCGTGGATCGAGCTGCAGGCGGTCTGGAACAAGGGTCCCGCCAACCGCGAGGAACTGGCGAAATTCCTGCGCTTCGTGCAGGAGACCTCGCTGCGCTTCGACGGTTCGGCCTACCGGACCATGCTGCGCAACGACGCCTACTGGTTCTCGCGGCTCGGCGTCCACCTCGAGCGCGCCGACAACACCGCCCGCATTCTCGACGTGAAGTATCACATGCTGCTGCCCGAGGAAGAGCACGTCGGCGGCCCGCTGGATTACTACCAGTGGACTTCGATCCTGCGCTCGGTGTCGGCGACAACCGCCTATCACTGGGTCTACCGGGAAACCCTGAAGCCCTGGCTGATCGCCGACCTTCTGATCCTCAACGACACGCTGCCGCGCTCGCTTGCCAGCTGCTACAGCAATCTGGTGCGCAATCTGGACCAGATCGGCGTCGCCTATGGCCGCCAGGGCGCCTCCCAGCGCCACGCCCGCGGCATCAGGAACCGGCTCGAGCACAGCCATATGGACGATATCTTCCAGCATGGCGTGCACGAATTCATCCAGGAATTCATCGCGGATAACTCAAGGCTGGGTGAGATCATTACCAAGCAGTATCTGATCTAGAGGAAAAGACGTGAAATCGGCGCCGTCGGCGGGCACTGTCTTTACCTCTCCCGAAGGGAGAGGTCGGATCGCGTTTTGCGATCCGGGTGAGGGAGTTCGGTCTATCGAGGGACCTTGACCCCTCACCCGAATTGCTTCGCAATTCGACCTCTCCCGATGGGAGAGGTAAAATCCCGTTGCCGCCAGCTCTGATCTGACCTACTGGAACGCACATGCGCCTGCGGATAGCCCACACCACCACCTATCGCTACGAGCCGGCGGCCTCGGGCGTGATCCAGATTCTGCGGATGACGCCGGGCAGCCATGACGGCCAGTATGTCGCCGATTGGCAGATCGACGTCTCGACCGATTCCCGGCTCGATACCCATGAAGACGCGTTCGGCAACGTCACCCATGTGCTGACGCATGGTTCGATCAGCGACCTCACCATCCACTGCGAGGGCCTGGTCGAGACCCAGGACACCGGCGGGGTGCTGAAGGGCAGCGACGAGCGATTTCCGCCGAGCCTGTTCCTGCGCGCCACGCCGCTGACCGACCTCAACCCGGCGATGACGAGTTTCGTGCGCGAGCTGCGCGCGGAGGCCGGCAGCGACGTGCTCGGCTTCCTGCACGCGCTGATGGTGCAGATCTACGAGCATATGACCTTCGACGAGGACCCGACCAACAGCGCCACCTCGGCCTCCGAGGCGTTCGCGCTGAAGCGCGGGGTCTGCCAGGACTACGCGCACATCCTGATCGCCTGCGCGCGCGCCGGCGGCGTTCCGGCGCGGTTCGTCTCCGGTCACTTCCTGCGCTCCGACGGCATGGTCAACCAGCAGGCCGGTCACGCCTGGGCCGAGGCGTTCGTGCCCGACCTCGGCTGGATCGGCTTCGACGCCGCTAACGGCATCTGCACCACCGACGCCCATGCCCGCGTTGCGATCGGCCTCGACTATCTCGGCGCCGCCCCGGTTCGCGGCACCCGCTATGGCGGCGGCAACGAGACGCTGACGGTCGCGGTCAAGGTCGACCAGGCCGGACGGCCCGGGCAATGGCAGAGCCAGACGCAGTCGTAGGCCGCACTCTCTCGGCGCCCGTCATTGCGAGCGCAGCGAAGCAATCCATCTGGCCGCGTGCCGAGGCATGGATTGCTTCGTCGCTTCGCTCCTCGCAATGACGGCCAAGGTGCTATGATCGCTGTCACCTCACATCCGAACCATCGGGACACACCATGGCCACCGTAAAGCTGCTTTCCGACGACGAACTCTCGGCCGAGGCGCGTGCCGTCTTCGACGACATCCGCAAGGTGCGGAAATCGGACTTCATCAACAATTTCTGGCGCGCGCTCGCGCATGATCCGAAGACGCTGCGGCGGACCTGGGAGAGCATCAAGGAGGTGATGGCGCCGGGTGCGCTCGATCCGAAGGTCAAGGAAATGCTCTACGTCGCGGTCTCCGCGGCGCATGGCTGCAGCTACTGCATTCACTCCCACACCGCGGCCGCCCGCGCCAAGGGCATGACTGACGCCGAGTATCAGGAAATGCTGGCGATCGTCGGCATGGCGGCCGAGACCAACCGGCTGGTTACCGCGCTCGGCGTGCCGGTGGACGAGGCATTCCTGGTCGATGCACCGGCAGGACAAAGGCAGGAGTCGTGAGGCTGTTCCGAACGAGCGACGTCACGAAACGCGCTCGACGTCGGATTTGAGGACAACCAGGAAACGGGCCGCTTCGCCGCCCGTCACCACCCGATGGTCGAAGGTCAGCGATAGCGGCAGCGTGCGCCGGACCGCAACCTCTCCCCGAAGCGCGACCACGCGCTCCGATATCCGCCCGGCACCGACGATCGCCGTCTGCGGCGGCACGATGATGAGATTGGCAAACCGGCCTCCGATCATGCCGAAATTCGACAACGTGATCGTCGCACCGCGCAGCTCTTCCGGGGGTATCGCACGTGCGATTGCGTCGGCTCGCAGACGGTCCAGTCCAGCCCGCAGATCCGATACGCTCCGCTCCGCGACGTTGCGCAGCACGGGAACGATCAGGCCGCCGCCGGTGTCGACGGCGATGCCGAGATCGATGCGCCCGATCAAGCGCCGTTCTCCCGCGCCGGAATGATACCAGGCATTGAGCGCGGGCTCTGCCTTGCAGGCGGCGGCAATCGCCCGTGCCAGGCGGATTGTCACATCCTCGCCCCGCCGCCACTCGTGGATATCGGCTTCATCGGTGACCGTTGCCGGGACGATTTCCGCGTGCGCTGCCGTCATGCGTTGGGCCATCGCGCGGCGCAAGCCGCGCAGCGGCTCGGCGGGTCCGCCGTGAGACATCCGCTTCGCCGCCCGCTCGACATCGGCCCGCGTGATGGTGCCGCCGGGCCCCGTCGCCTCGACGAGATCGAGCGCGACGTCAAGCTTGCGCGCCAGCGCCCGCACTGCCGGAAACACGTGAGCTCCCTGCGCGCTCGGCGCCGAAGCCGGTGCTGCCGCCGGCCGCTGCTCGCCGGTGCCGAGCTCGCCCACGATCGTGCCGGTGTCCTGCCCGGCGTCCTCGGCAAACTCCACGAGCGGCGCGCCGACCTTCACGATATCGCCCTTGGTACCGAACAGGCGCGCGATGCGTCCGCTCGACGGCGCCGGTATCTCGACCACCGCCTTGTCGGTCTCGACCGAAACGAGCGGCTGATCGGTCACGACGTGATCGCCCTCGTTGACGTACCAGGTGACGATCTCCGCTTCTTCAAGACCTTCACCAAGGTCCGGCAACGTGAACTGGCGCATGGCACGAGGTCCGTTGGTGTTCAGTTGTACTGGCATGCCTTTCGGGCTGCGGTCACGATGCGTCCGACCGACGGCATGTAGCGTTGCTCGAGGCGGGCCATCGGAACGACCGTGTCGTAACCGGTGACGCGGGTCACGGGTGCGAGCAGCGAGGATAGTCCGCGCTCCGCAATGAGGGCTGCGATCTCCGCACCAAATCCGCCGGTGTGCGCGGCCTCGTGCACGATGACGCAGCGCCCGGTCTTTGCGACCGAACCGAGCACGGTGTTTTCATCGTAGGGCTTGAGCGTGGCGAGGTCGATAACCTCGGCAGCGATGCCCTCGTCGGCGAGCGCGTCCGCTGCGGCCATCGTTTCCTTCAGCATCGCGCCCCAGCTGATCAGCGTGACGTCGCGACCTTCCCTCAGGATAAAGGCGAGATCCAGCGGCAAGGCTTCGCCGTTGTCATCCACCTCGCCTTTCGCCGCGCGGTACAACCGCGTCGGCTCCAGGAACACCACCGGATCTGGATCACGGATCGCGGCGAGGAGAAGTCCATAGGCGCGCTCCGGCGACGAAGGCATGACGACACGCAAGCCCGGAATATGGGCGAGCATCGCCTCAGTGCTTTCGGAATGGTGCTCGGGCGCGCGAATGCCGGCACCATGCGGCGTCCGCAGGACCATCGGACAAGTGAGCCGTCCCTGGGTACGGTTGCGCATCCGTGATGCGTGATTCACCAGCTGATCGAGACAGGGATAAATGAAGCCCATGAACTGGATTTCGCCGACGGGCTTCAATCCCTGCGCGGCCATGCCGACGCAGAGTCCGCTGATCAGGAGTTCGGCAAGCGGTGTATCGAGGACGCGCTCCGGACCGAAGCGCTCCTGCAAGCCGACGGTCGCGCGGAAGACGCCGCCATTGACGCCGACATCCTCGCCGAGCACGACCACATCAGGATCATCCGCCATGGCGCGGCCGAGAGCCAGATTGATGGCTTCGACCAACGTGACTTCAGGCATCGTCCTCTCCCGCGAGTTCGCGGCGCTGCTCGGCATACGCCTCGGGCAGCTCAGCATAAAGGTTGTCGAATATGGTTTCCGCTCGGCGCGGCGGCGTCTTTAGATAGCACTCCACCGCCGCCTCGATGCGCTGATGGCACTCGGCGGCAAGCTGCTCCTCGTCCGCTTTGGTCCACATCTTCCGGCCGACGAGATAGGATCTGAGCCGTGCGACCGGCTCTTCCTTCCAGTGCGCCTGCACTGCATCGGCCGAACGATAGCGCGATGCATCATCGGAAGTTGTGTGATCGCCGAGCCGGTAGGTCACCGCTTCGATGAAGTGAGGGCCCTTGCCATCGCGCGCAGCGGCAATGGCCTCCTCGGCGGCGGCACACATCGCCGCCACGTCACTTCCGTCCACCTGTTCGCCGCTGAACCCTGCGGCGATGGCTTTCTGCGCCAGCGTCTCGGCCCCCGTCTGCAGCCGCAGCGGCACCGATATGGCCCATTGATTGTTGGTGGCGACGAACACGAGCGGCAATTTGTGAACGCCGGCGAAATTCATGGCCTCGTAAACGTCGCCTTTCGAGGTCGCGCCATCGCCGAACAAGCAGACGGCCACGCGCGGCTCCTTGCGCAGCTTCAGGGCATAGGCAACACCGGCGGCGTGCGGTGCCTGTGATCCGACGGGAACGCAGAACGGGAAATCGTGGCGCGGACCGGAGAAGTGATTGCCTCGTTCATCGCCGCCCCAGAACAGCAGGATCTCCTCCGGCTTGACGCCACGCCAGAGCAACGCGCCATTGTCGCGATAAGAGGGCAGCAGAACGTCATCTTCCCGCATCGCACTCGCGATGCCGACCGACACCGCCTCCTGGCCGAGCGAAACGGCATAGGTTCCAAGTCGACCGGTGCGCTGCAACGCAACAGCCTTTCGGTCAAACAGGCGCAAGAGCACCATCGACCGGTAAAGTTCAACGAGCAGTCGGGCATCTGTAGCGAAGGCGGGAAGCGGCCGGTCTATCGAGCCGTCGGGCGCGAGATAATTGCGGCGGCGCACCTCAAAGTGCGCAATGACGGGGAGCTCTTCGTTTGCTCTTTTGCTGCCCACGCGCTCACTCCTGGAGCGGTTCTGCCTCCCACCTTCAAATATTTGGTGTTCGGGCCGCAACGATGCAATACCGCGGCAACTTTCTCTCTTGGCTTCTCTCTCGGCGCGCGCGTCGACGCCCGAGGGATCGCCGGGCCTCGCCGCCGCGCTCCCGATCACAACGCGGGGAGCCCTCTTTCTCGAACAAGCGACGTGGCGTAATCTACATCGAGCTGCCCTTTGAGACGGGACGGGCCGACGTCGCCGTTTGAAGCAACGGGCGGCGGTCAGGCCGTCGGCAGGCATCTCAGTCTGATAGCAGCGCCTGCCTTATGTGGCGCTCCCTCAACTTCAACGTGAAGCAAGTTGGCCTGCCGCACACGCGGCAGACAAGGGAATGCATAACCCTTGGAGGACGACATGGCGACATTCATATTGAGGATCGACTGGACCGACCAGGGAATTCGTAATGTCAAGGAAGCTCCCAAGCGCAGCAGAGCGGCGCGAGAGCTCGCCCAGAAGCTCGGTGTCGAAATCAAGGAGGTCTATCTCACCTCCGGCGAGCATGACATTCTTCTCCTCGCCGAAGCGCCCCTCGGCGACAATATTACAAAACTCGCGCTTGCTCTCAGCTCGATGGGCAACATTCGGACCTGCACCTCGCGGGCGTGGCCCGAGTCCGAGTGGACCAAGCTGATATCCGAACTCCCATAGCGGCTTCGGATATCGCAACGCGTCCCTGCGCGACCCGCTCTTGGTCGCGTGAATGAAGGAAGACGCGAAGCGCACGAGGACGACGGCGTATGCCGTCGCCAGCGGGCGATATGCGTTACTTATCCAGCCAGACATCCTCGAAGCGCAGATTGTTGTACTGGCTGTTGTCGTGCGGATGAAAGTTCTTCACGTAAGGCTGCCAGCAATTGCCGGCCGATGAGTGCAGGATGACCGGCCGCGCGGCGTCGTCGACCAGCAGATGCTCGATATCGAACACGATTCTGCGGCGCTTGTCCTTGTCGACCTCGCGCGACTGCGCGGCGAGCAGTCTGTCGACCTCGGCGTTGCAATACTGGGTGTAGTTGCGCTCGGAGTTGCAGGAATAATTCTCGACCAGATTGCCGTCGGGATCATCGACGCTGACGCCGGTGACATTGAGGCCGATCGTGTAGTCCTTGCGCTGCAGCCGCGAGTACCAGCGCGGCGTATCCAGAATATCGAGCTCGGCGACGATGTAGATCTTCTTGAGCTGGTCGGCGAGGATCACGGCCGGGTCGCGATAGGTCGGCAAGTTGCGGGTCTGGATCTTGATCGACAGCGGCTTGGCATCGCTGTAGCCGAGCTTCTGCATGATCGCCTGCGCCTCCGCGAGGTTCTTCTCGGTACCGGCGCCGTAGCCCATCAGCGTCGAGAGGATCTCCGGCGGCATGCCCCACTCGCCTTCCGGCTTGGCCTGCATCGCGCCGCCGAGCCGGCCGGTGCCTTCGAACAGGATGCTGTTGAAGGCCTTGCGATCCAGCGCCAGCGACATCGCCTTGCGGATCTCCGGATTGTCGAACGGCGGATTGACGCGGTTGACCAAAAGATTGATCTGCAGATTGGTCGACGTCATCTCGCAGATCGCGTTCGGCGCCCGCGCCTTGACGTCCTTCATCAGGGGAATGCTGACGTCGGATGGAAAGGTGATGTCATAGTCGCCGGTCGCGAATGCCAGCATCCGGGTGGCGCGGCTGTCGATCGAGCGCACCGTGATCTCGTCGAGATACGGCCGGTCCTTCTTGAAGTAGTCGGGGTTGCGGACGAGACGGATTGAATCGCCGCGCCGGAACTCGACGAACTTGAACGGCCCGGTGCCAACAGGCTTGGTGCGCATCACCTGCTGCGGCACGTGGCAGGGATAGACCACCGAGAAGGCGCTGGCGAGCAATGCCAGCAGTCCGGGCTGCGGCTCGGTCAGTTCGAAGGTCGCCTCATCGTCGCCGCTGACGCTGACGTCTTTCAGCTTCGAGTACCACACCTTGCGCGGATTGCGCTTGAAGTCCTGTGTTTTGGAGTCCTGCGTCTCGCTCTTGCCGATCAGCATCCGCCAGGTGCATTGCACGTCCTTGGCGGTGAACGGCTGGCCGTCGTGCCATTTCACACCGTGATGCAGCTTGAAAGTGAGCTTCGTGTTGGTCTCGTCCCACGACCAGCTCTCGGCAAGATCGGGGATCACGGTATCGATGCTTTCGTGCGCCTTGGCCGGATCGAACACCACGAGGTTGTTGAAGACCGCCGCGAACGGCATCACCGAGGCGATCGTGGATTCCTCGAGCAGCGAGGTCGAAGGCGGATTGTCGTTGTGATAGAGCCGCAGCGTGCCGCCCTTTTTCTGCGCCGATGCCGGGCTCGCTGCCATCGCCGCGATGCCCAAAATCACAACGCGTGCGGCCAGTTTGAACGACATTCTCGCCTCCCGGAATTCTTGTTGTTGTCGGTTGCGGGCAGTCGATCACAAGGCCGGGTGCCTCGCAATGACAGGGGGCGCGGATCATTGCCGGATGCGCGCAACGCAGAGCGGGACCGGAGCCCACAAGTCCGGACAGCTTGATGGCGGGAACAGATGCCGACGGGCGATCTCCGCGATCGGGCTCCCTTTTTGACCGGCTGCCGCATGTCCCGTCACGGGGAATTAGGGTTGGATGCGACCTCGAAATTGGCTACACGTTTGGCGCCGAGAAACTCGGACCGTTGGGGACTGGAAATGACCTATTGCTGCGGAATTCTGGTGCGCGACGGCCTCGTCATGATTGCCGATACCCGCACCAATGCCGGCCTCGACAACGTCTCGACCTTCCGCAAGCTGCACATCTTCGAAAAACCCGGCGAGCGCATCATGGCGATCGCCAGCGCCGGGAATCTCGCGATCAGCCAGTCGGTGCTGTCGACCCTGACCGAGGGTATGGAAGACCCGCACACCGGCGAGCTCGAGACGCTGATGAACGCGCCGACCATGTTCCAGGCGGCGCAGCGGATCGGCCGCGCCATCCGCTCGGTGCACGCCACCGAGGGCGAAGCGCTGCGTTCGGAGGATATCTCGTTCGACGTCTCGTTCCTGTTCGGCGGCCAGATCAAGGGCTCGCGGATGCGCCTGTTCATGGTCTACACCGCCGGCAATTTCATCGAGTGCACCACCGACACGCCCTATCTGCAGATCGGCGAGCACAAATACGGCAAGCCGGTGCTCGACCGCGCCATGCATTACGACGTCGAGCTCTACGAGGCGCTGAAGACCGGGCTGATCTCGATGGATTCGACGATGCGCTCCAACCTCGGCGTCGGCCTGCCGATCGACGTCCTGGTGGTGCGCGCCGACGTCTGCGAGGCCGACCTCAATCATCGCATCGAGGCCGGCGAGCCCTACTTCCACGACCTGCGCTCGCGCTGGTCGGCGGCGCTGCGCGCGGCACACCAGAACATTCCACGCCCACCCTACAAGAACGAAACCGAAGCAAAAACCAAGTAAGAGGAAACTGAGAGATGACCGAGGCAACCAGCAAGATCGCGCTCGTGACCGGCGCCGCACCGGCGTTGGACGCGCCGCATCGCTCGCATTGATGGACAAGGGCTACACCGTGGTGCTCGCCGGGCGCCGCCTGGAGATGCTGGAAGAGACCGCCAAGCTCGGTCCCGCCGGCAAGAGCCTGTGCATCACCGCCGACATGGCCAATCCGGCTGCGATCGCCGCGCTGTTCGACAAGGTGAAGGCGACCTATGGCCGGCTCGACGTGCTGTTCAACAATGCCGGCATGGGCGCGCCGCCGGTGAACTTCGAGGATCTGCCGCTCGAGCAGTGGCAGGCCGTCGTCAACACCAACCTCACCGCGCCGTTCCTGTGCACCCAGCACGCCTTCCGCATCATGAAGGACCAGACGCCGCGCGGCGGCCGCATCATCAACAACGGCTCGATCTCGGCGCACGCGCCGCGGCCGTTCTCGGCGGCCTACACCTCGACCAAGCACGCCATCACCGGCCTCACCAAGGCCTCCAACCTCGACGGCCGCATGTATGACATCGCGGTCGGCCAGGTCGATATCGGCAACGCCGCGACCCCGATGACCGACCGCATGGTCAACGGCCCCGGCGTGCTGCAGCCCGACGGCACCACCAAGCACGAGCCGCGCATGGATGCGAAGGCGGTCGGCGACGCCGTCGCCTACATGGCCGGCCTGCCGCTCGACGCCAACGTGCTGTTCATGACGGTCATGGCGACCAAGATGCCGTTCGTGGGGCGGGGCTGATCTTCCCCTTCTCCCCGCGTGCGGGGAGAAGGTCGGGATGAGGGGGGCTCTCCACAAGAACGGTGAGAGACGAACTCGCGGAGAGCCCCCCTCACCCGCCCGCTTCGCGTCGACCTCTCCCCGCAAGCGGGGCGAGGTGAAGAGAGCCTGCCCTACTCCAGCTTCTCCACATCCCGCAGCGTCGGGAACAGCTTCATCCAGAGCAGCGCGACGGCAACCGTGGCGACGCCGCCGAGCACGGCTGACGGCACGGTGCCGAGCAGTGCCGCGGTGACGCCGCTTTCGAACTGGCCGAGCTGGTTCGACGCGTTGATGAACAGGAAATTCACCGCGCCGACGCGGCCGCGCATCTCGTCGGGGGTGGCGAGCTGCACCAGCGAGAAGCGGATCACGACGCTGATCGTGTCGGCGGCGCCGAGCGCCGCGAGCGCCAGCGCCGACAGCCACATCCAGTGCGACAACGCGAACACCACCGTCGCGACGCCGAACACGATCACCGCCTGGAACATGCGCAGGCCGACGCGGCGATTGATGGTGTGCCGCGCCAGCACCATCGTCATCAGCAGTGCGCCCACCGCGGGCGCGGCACGCAGGATGCCGAGGCCGAGCGGGCCGGTTTGCAGGATGTCGCGCGCATAGATCGGCAGCAGCGCGGTGACACCGCCGAACAGCACCGCGAACAGATCGAGCGAGATGGTGCCGAGGATCGCCGGATTGCTGCGCACGAAAGTGACGCCGGCGAACAAATCGTCCGACACTTCGCCGTTCTTCGCCGCCGCCTGCTGCAAGCGGCCAATGCCACTGGTGAGCAGCGCGCCGAACAGCCAGAACACCATCATGATGCCGTAAGGCGCGCTCGGCATCAGCGCGTAGGCAAAGCCGCCGAGCGCGGGCCCGGTGATGGTCGCGACCTGCGCTGCGCCGCTCGAGATCGCGGTGGCCCGCTGCAGCGAACCTTGCGGGGCGATCAGTGGCAACAGCGCCGCGGTCGCCGGGCTCTCGAACGCGCCGGCGATGCCGAGCACGAAGGTCGCGACGAAGATCTGGATCTCGGAGATGGTGCCGGCAAATGTGCTTCCGGCGAGAAACAATGCGGTCAGCGCTTCCGCGACCTGGCAGGCCTGCACCACGCGCTTGCGCTCGAAGCGGTCGGCGGCGTGACCGGCGACGAACACCAACAGCGCGGTCGGGAGGAACTGGACCAGGCCGACCATGCCGAGGTCGAACGCGCTGCCGGTCAGGTCATAGATCTGCCAGCCGATCGCCACCGCGCCGATCTGGCTGGAGAAGCGCGACAGGCTGCGCGACGACAGAAAGAACAGGAATGGTCTGCGGCCGAGCAGTTCGCGGGCGCCGGCCGGCGTGGCGGAGGACATGGATGATTGCGTGGCCGAGCGCCTGCAACTTGTCAATGGATTCGAGATGAACGCGCAACAGCATTGCGCTGCGCGGGGCCCCCACCCATAATCGCGTGAGGGTTCTTGGGGGCGTGATGCTGCAGTTGCAATCGGCGTTCGGCGTGGTGGCGTTGCTCGTGATCGCCTGGGCGCTGAGCGAGAATCGCCGAAAAGTGTCGCTGCGGCAGGCGGCGATCGGGCTCGCGGTCACCGTCGTCACCGCGCTGGTGCTGATCAAGGTGCCGCTGGTGACGCAGGCCTTCGGCGCGATCAACGATGCCGTCGGCACCATCGCCGCCGCAACGCGCGCCGGCACCGCCTTCGTGTTCGGCTATGTCGGCGGCGGCCCGGCACCGTTCGATCCCAAGGCGCCGGGCTCGGATTTCATCCTCGCCTTCCAGGCGCTGCCGATCGTGCTGGTCATGAGCGTGCTGACGACGCTGCTGTTCTATTGGCGCGTGTTGCCGCCGGTGGTGCGCGGCATGGCCTGGATCCTGGAGCGCACGCTCGGCGTCGGCGGCGCGGTCGGGCTCTCGACCGCCGCCAATATCTTCCTCGGCATGGTCGAGGCCCCGCTGTTCATCCGCCCCTATCTCGCGCAACTGACGCGCAGCGAATTGTTTCTGGTGATGACCGGCGGCATGGCCGGGATCGCCGGCACCGTGCTGGTGCTCTATGCCACGCTGCTCGCACCGCTGATCCCGGACGCGCCCGCGCATTTCGTCATCGCCTCGGTTCTCGGCGCGCCGGCGGCGATCCTGGTCAGCCTGATCATGATCCCGGAGACAACGGACAAACGCACCGGCGGGTCGCTCGACGATCCCGATATCCATGTGTCGTCGACGATGGATGCGATCGTGAAGGGCACCGCCGCGGGGCTCGAGCTCTTGATGAACATCATCGCGATGCTGCTGGTGCTGGTCGCACTGGTGTATCTGGCGAACGCGATCATCGGCCTGCTGCCGGAGATCAGCGGCGCGAAGATCTCGCTGCAACGCCTGCTCGGCTACGTCATGGCGCCGGTGTGCTGGCTGATGGGCCTGCCGTGGCCGCAGGCGATCACGGCGGGCAGCCTGATGGGCACCAAGACCGTGCTGAACGAGCTGATCGCCTATGTCGATCTGTCGAAGCTCGGCCCCGACGCGCTCGATCCGCGCTCGCGGCTGATCATGCTCTACGCGATGTGCGGCTTTGCCAACTTCGCAAGCCTCGGCATCATGATCGGCGGCCTCGGCATCATGGCGCCCGAGCGGCGCGACGAGATCAACGCGCTCGGGCTGAAATCGGTCGTCTCGGGCACGCTGACGACGTGCCTGATGGGCGCGATCGTGGGGGCGATGACGTGAGGCCGGGCCGCATTTTCAACAGCGACGACAGGCATGCCCCGACCCAGAGTCTGATGAGATTAGGTTGAGCTGGAACGGCGTCGAAAGTTCACCTCTCCCTTGGGAGAGGTCGATTTGCGCAGCAAATCGGGGTTACGGCCCATCGAGAGAGCAAGAGCCCTCACCCGGATTGCTTCGCAATCCGACCTCTCCCCGCCGGGGAGAGGTGAACCAAGACCGCGCCAAGCCGATTCAACCCAAACTCATCCCGCCTAACGCTGGTGTGATCCGCCCCACCCGCCTCCTTGATGAAGGCGAGCAGCAGCGTGCCGAGCCGATCCGGCTGCTCCTGTTGGATCCAGTGACCGGCGCCGTCGATCAGCTCGATGCCACGCATCCTCGTCGCCGCCTTCGTCCTCATCAGATCGAGCGCGCCCGGCGCCGCATAGGTGCCCCAATCGCTTGCCCCGCCGATGAAGAGCGACGGGACATCGATCGTCTTGCCCGAAAACAGGCGCAACTCAGCGTTCAGGCCAGGATCGGAAAAGACGCGATAAGCCATGAGGGCGCCTTGAAACCCAGTGCGGCCGTACTCCTCCGTATACACGCCAAGCTCCGGCTCGGTGAGCCATTTGCAGGCCGAGACTTCGGCGGCGGAAGGTTGGAATGGAGCGACGGTCTGGGACATCGTCTTGCCGAGATCCATCACGTAATAGGTGGGCATTTGTGCAAGCTCTGTTGCGGTTGGCGCCTTCAACGGATGCGGCTTGTTTCCCGGCCAGTCCGCGCTCTTGACGTGGAAGAATGCGCGAAGAAACGCGTGTAGACCTTGAGGGGGGTGCCACATGTCGTCGTTCGCCTGCCGTGTGCTCAGGTATTGTTGATAATGCTGCCTCGGCGGATCGAGCGCTGCCAGCGCGGCCGCTAAACCTTGATTTCCAGTGTTCGGTTGAACCGACGATGGCTCGCTTTGCGCGGTGTTGAACGGAAACGCCGGCGGACCGGGAAACGGTGCGCTCATCAACACCACCGAGGGAAACACGTCAGGTCGGGCGAGCGCACAATAGGCCGCCACCGGCGAGCCGAAGTCGTGCCCGACGAGCATTGCCGTGCGCCGATATCCCAACGCCGAAACCAATCCGAGGGCGTCGCGCGTCATGTTCAAGAGGCTGAAGGACTCGAGCGGCGCGTCATAGCCGTTCACCCAACCGGTGGTGCGGCCAAAACCCCGCTGGTCGGGCGCCACGACATGGTACCCGGCGTCAGCCAGAATTGGGATCAGGTGTCGCCAGCCGTAAGCCAGGTCCGGGAAGCCGTGCAGCAGCAGCGCGAGCGGCCTGCCGGAACTTTCGTAACCGGCCTCGAGAACATGGACATCGAGGCCGTTGACCCCAGGGATCATGCGCGAGCGGACCCCTTTGGGCAGCGTGCCCGCGCCATACGTTGATGCGCTCAAGTCAGCTCCTCCTATGGGGTTTGCGCATGCCGGTCGAAGTGACGCCGCAACCAGGCCCGCCGCCCCCATCGCCAGGACGGCTCGTCGGGACGTTTCCTGACTTGGGATTTGGTCGGAGGGCATCGCCGGGCTCTCCTACTATGGTGATCACATAGTATGGCGATCGCCATAGCGGCGTCAAGCGAAACGTATTATCTTCGCGGCATGCCACGTAAGACTGACGCCCGCGCTCGCGCGATTGCCACGGCCGAACGATTGTTTCGCATCCAGGGCTACACTGCGACTGGACTGACCCAGATCATTGCAGAAAGCGGTGCGCCCAAGGGATCGTTCTACTTTCACTTTCCACGCGGCAAGGCACAGCTCGCAGAAGAAGCGATCGACCATTACGTCGCGGCGAGAATTGCTGTTTTGCGGAGCATCTCGGCGAATACGGCGGGTGATGCCCTTAATTTCGTTCAGCAGATTTTCCGCGCATTCGCGGCCGAAATGGTGGCCTCTGACTTCCAGTATGGATGTCTCATGCAAAATCTGGCGAACGAGCTACCCGCGCTCGATGCCGAGCTGACCAAACGGGTGGCGCGCGGATTTGTCGACTCGACCGAGATTGTTGCCGAGCATTTCAGGGGGTGCGGTTTCACTCCCGCGCGTGCATCCTCCACCGCAGCCGCATTGGTCGCCGCCCTCGAAGGCGCGCGAACCATCGCCCGCCTGGAACGCACGCCGGCGGTATTCGAGGCGCTGGCGGAAGTCAGTGTCCAGAGGTGGGCTGCCGCCGAGCGGTGATCCGGGTCCCGACGTGTGCCCGTGTCATTCCGGGGCGTCCGAAGGACGAGCCCGGAATCCATCGGACCGCAGCCTCAGTGGAGAAATGATTCCGGGCTCGCGCTGCGCGCGCCCCGGAATGACGAACGAGGGACTACGCCTTCAACTCCACCGTCTTGAACTCGGCCGGCAGGATCACTTCCAGCAGTTCGACGTCGTCGGAGTAGTCCAGGATCATGTGCCGGATGCGCGGCGGCTGGGTCCAGGCGCTGCCTTGCTTCATCAGCGTCTCGCCCTCGCCTTCCATGTAGGTCTTCACCCAGCCCTTGAGCACATAGACCATCTGGAAATCGACGTCGTGGAAGTGCAGCTTCGACACTTCATCAGGATTGCACGGTCCCTGCAGCCGGATCACATGCGCCTGGGCGAGGCCATGCGAGGCGGCTGCGATGCCGAGGTCGCGATACTTGGCGTAGGCGCGTAAGCCATCGGCCTTGAAGTCCTCTTCGCGGTGATGGCTGATGGCGACGCGCTGCTTCGGCCGTGCCTTGGTCGTTGCTGTTTTGGGCGCGCTTTTCTTCGCCGCCGAGACGCGGCCCTTGGACTTGATGGTCTTGCGCGCAGAGGATTTCTTGGCACCGGCGCCGAGCCCAGTCCATTTCTTCTTCACCGCGGTCTTGGCTGCGGATCTTGATGCCGTCTTCTTGGCCATTGTTCGCCTCCCGTCTTTTTCTGGCAGAGGGAGGCTAACACAAGTCGCGCCGCGCGAGGTGGGCAAAGGCGCATCGCCGCGCCTTGCCTCCTTGCCGTGCGCCCTCAGCGGATCAATGCAGCCGGAACACGCCGTCGACGGCGCGCAGTTCGGCCGGCTTGACCAGCTTGGAATGCGCCACCGTCACCGAGAACAGCGGGCCCTCGAGCTTCCGCTGCCAGAAAGAGAGGAAATCCTGCAGCGCCGGAAATTTCGGAAACAGGTCGTAGTTCTGCCAGACATAGGTCTGAAGCAACGAGGGATGATCCGGCATCCGATAGAGGATTTGCGCCGTCGTCAGCCCATACCCCAACAACTGCTTCCGGAAATCGTCGGAAACAACCCCACCAACTCGCGAGACCATGCCAACCTCCTGTGACGGAGCGCATTCACACGGTGGCCGACCTTCCCCGCCGGACCACCGGCAATGGATGCGCTCACATGAGAGAAATGTGACGCACGCGACTAACTCATCTCAAGCCCAAATGTTTAATAGGTTGTTGAAATTTCTTGCGTTAGCAGCAACTTACCGCAACTGCTAATAGCCCCCCCCCCCTCGGGCCGGCATTAAGGATGCCGAAATGATCCTGGCAGCGACCGTCTGCGAGTGCCAATTTTTCTGCTAGAGGCTCTTGCCCGCCGCGAAGGCTTGGCCTATCTCCTGCGCAGCCGGTCTGGCACTCGCTGGGCTGGACTGCTAACACTCCAAAAATCTACAGCATCCGCAAATATTTAGGAGGACTGCATGAAATTCCGTCCGCTTCACGACCGCGTCGTGGTCAAGCGCATCGACGCCGAAGAGAAGACCGCTGGCGGCATCATCATTCCGGACAGTGCCAAGGAAAAGCCCTCGCAGGGCGAAGTCGTCGCCGTCGGCCCCGGTGGCCGCGACGAGACCGGCAAGCTGACCCCCATCGACGTCAAGGTCGGCGACCGCGTCCTGTTCGGCAAGTGGTCGGGCACCGAGGTCAAGATCGACGGCGAAGACCTGCTGATCATGAAGGAAAGCGACATCATGGGCGTGCTCGACGTCCCCGCTTCCAAGAAGAAGGCGGCCTAAGCGCCTCCCTCCCTCCCAGATCAAATCTCGCAAGGAAAAACTCAGATGGCAGCTAAAGAAGTCAAATTCTCCGTCGAGGCGCGCGACAAGATGCTTCGCGGTGTCGACATTCTCGCCAACGCGGTGAAGGTCACCCTCGGTCCGAAGGGCCGCAACGTGGTGCTCGAGAAGTCGTTCGGCGCTCCCCGCATCACCAAGGACGGCGTCACCGTCGCCAAGGAGATCGAGCTCGAGGACAAGTTCGAGAACATGGGCGCCCAGATGGTGCGCGAAGTCGCCTCCAAGTCCGCTGACGCGGCCGGCGACGGCACCACCACGGCGACCGTGCTCGCCCAGGCGATCGTGAAGGAAGGCGCCAAGTCGGTCGCCGCCGGCATGAACCCGATGGACCTGAAGCGCGGTATCGATCTCGCGGTCGAAGCCGTTGTTGCGGACCTCCAGAAGAACTCGAAGAAGGTCACCTCGAACGAGGAGATCGCCCAGGTCGGCACCATTTCGGCCAACGGCGATGCCGAGATCGGCAAGTTCCTCGCCGACGCCATGAAGAAGGTCGGCAACGAGGGCGTGATCACGGTCGAGGAAGCAAGTCGCTCGAGACCGAGCTCGACGTCGTCGAGGGCATGCAGTTCGACCGCGGCTACATCTCGCCGTACTTCGTCACCAACGCCGACAAGATGCGCGTTGAGATGGACGACGCCTACATCCTCATCAACGAGAAGAAGCTCTCCTCGCTGAACGAGCTGCTGCCGCTGCTCGAGGCCGTGGTGCAGACCGGCAAGCCGCTGGTCATCGTCGCTGAAGACGTCGAAGGCGAAGCGCTGGCCACCCTCGTCGTCAACCGCCTGCGTGGCGGCCTGAAGGTCGCGGCCGTCAAGGCTCCGGGCTTCGGCGATCGCCGCAAGGCCATGCTGCAGGACATCGCGATCCTGACCGGCGGCCAGGCCATCTCGGAAGACCTCGGCATCAAGCTCGAGAACGTCACGCTGCAGATGCTCGGTCGCGCCAAGAAGGTGATGATCGACAAGGAAAACACCACGATCGTCAACGGCGCCGGCAAGAAGGCCGACATCGACGCTCGCGTTGCCCAGATCAAGGCGCAGATCGAGGAAACCACCTCGGACTACGACCGTGAGAAGCTGCAGGAGCGTCTCGCCAAGCTCGCAGGCGGCGTCGCGGTGATCCGCGTCGGCGGCGCGACCGAGGTCGAGGTGAAGGAGCGCAAGGATCGCGTTGATGACGCGATGCACGCGACCCGTGCGGCTGTCGAGGAAGGCATCGTCCCGGGCGGCGGCGTCGCCCTGCTCCGTGCCTCCGAGCAGCTCAAGGGCCTGCGCACCAAGAACGACGACCAGAAGACCGGCGTCGAGATCGTGCGCAAGGCGCTGTCGGCTCCGGCTCGCCAGATCGCGATCAACGCCGGTGAAGACGGCTCGGTCATCGTCGGCAAGATCCTGGAGAACAAGACCTACAATCACGGTTTTGACTCCCAGACCGGCGACTACGCCGACCTCGTCAAGAAGGGCATCATCGACCCGACCAAGGTCGTGCGCACCGCGATCCAGAACGCTGCCTCGGTTGCCGCGCTGCTGATCACCACGGAAGCGATGGTTGCCGAGCTGCCGAAGAAGAACGCCGGCGGCCCCGCGATGCCTCCGGGCGGCGGCATGGGCGGCATGGACTTCTGATCCAGCCACTCAAGGCAAGACACGAAATGCAAAACCCCGGCAGCGATGCCGGGGTTTTTGTTCATCGCCACGGACGTCCGTCAGGATGCATGGGAGTGGCGGCCCGGCCAATCCGCACGGCCGAGCAGTTCGTCGGTCTCCCCGATCTCGGCGAGATCCTGCCCGGCATCGAAGCCTGCGCGCACCGGCGCAAGCACCCCCGGCACCGCATCCACCCGGCCATTGCCGACGTATAGGCGTGCAAGTCCCAGTGCGCTGCGCAGTTCGAACGTCTTCGTCTGTTGCCTTCGAGCAATTTCGAGTGCGCGGTGGAAGGCATCCTCGGCGCCGGAAATGTCAGGGGTGTCGCGACGCGCCCGCAGCTCACCCAACACGCGGTGGAGCTCGGCATCCAGCCAGTGCTGCCCGGATTGCGCCGTCGCGTCGATCAGCTCGCTGATGATGTCGAGTCCCGCCTCGACAAGGCCGGCCTCTGCGTTCGCCACCGCAATTTGCAATCCCCAGAACGGATCACAGAGGTAGCAGTCGTTCTCGTGAAGCAGTGTCCAGCCGCGCTGCATGTCCGCGAGACCTGCCGCCCGGTCGCCGGCGCGCCATTTCGCCAAACCATTGAGATAGGTGCCGGCGGCGACATACAGCGGCATCGTGTGATCCTGCGCCAGTCCCAGGGCGAGGATCGTCTCGGTCTGCCGCAACCGGCTGCCGCACAGCCCGTCGAAAACCGCCTTGTGAACCAGCGCATTGGCACGCGCGAGCGCGCGCTGTTCGCCGGAGACGCTCACTGCTGCGCCCGCGAGCTGCCGGGCCCGATCGATCTCGCCACGCGGCCAAAGCACGAGAGCCAGAAACCTCATGATGACGAACGGCAGATCGAGCGTCGACGCCTTGAACGTTGCCGGATCCCGCTCGGTCCCATAGGCAGCGAACGCCTGCTCGAGATGGATGCCCGCGTTCAGATAGTCGCCCGCGAACCAGCAGGTCACCCCGCTGGTCCAGCGCGCGACGATCGTCGCCACCGGCGATTCCCGATGCCGTTCCGCCGCTCCCATGATCGCCTCCGCCAACTCCCGCATCGGCGCGAGCTCGCCGTGGGTCAAGCAGGCGTTGAAGAGGCCCGACTGGATCGGCGCCAGTTCGATCGGATCGTCGATATCAGAGGCGAACCGCCGGGCGCGCGTCCAGGCGGCCACCGTCTCGGGGGCACTGTGTCCAAGACTGCCCCGCAACGCGCGGCCGTAGGCGATCTGCAGATGGAGCCGGCCGATCATCCGACCCGGCTCGTCGGGAAATTCATCGGCGATGGCGACCGCCTTGCGAGATGCGCGATCGCCTCGCAATAGGCCGAGCGCTTCAGCGCCTGCTGACCGGCCTTGCGCCACCACGCCAGCGCTGTCTCGCCGAGCCCTGCCTCGGTGAAATGATAAGCAACGACTTCCGGCTCGATCTCGGCGATCTCGGCAAACTTGGCGCGCAGCACGTCGCCGATCTGCTTGTGGAGCAGTTGCCGGCGGCTCTTGAGCAAGCTCTCATAAGCCGCTTCCTGGACCAGCGCGTGCTTGAAGCTGTAGCTTGCATCCGGCGGCGTGCCTCGGCGCAACAGCAACTCGGCTTCTTCGAGCTGGGCGAGCGCCGCGGCAAGCGTCAGATCGTCGCGCCCGGCCACGCTGCGCAGCAGCGCATAGGAGAACTCACGGCCGATCGCTGCGCCGATCTGCGCCACCTCCTTGACCGGCGCCAGGCGGTCGAGCCGAGCCATCAGCGAATCCTGCAGCGTCGCCGGGATCGCGAGCGGCGGCAGCGGATTGTCGAGGCGATAGCGTCCGGCATTCTCGACGAGCAGCCCCGACTCCATGACCATCTTGGTCAGTTCCTCGACGAACAACGGGACACCATCCGTCCGCTCGATGATCTGTGTCATCATCTCGCCGGGCAGCAACCGGCCGACGGTCACCTGCTCGATCAGGGCGCGCGTGTCCTGCCGGTCGAGCCGATCGAGCCGCAGCAGGCTGACATTGCCGAGCCCCGCCCACGGCGGTTCGAACTCGGGCCTGAACGTCATGAGCATGAGGATCGGCAGCCCCCTGATCCGGTCAACCGCGAGGTCGAGCAATTCGAGCGACGTGGCATCGGCCCAATGCATGTCTTCGCAGACGACAAGCACCGGCTGCTGCCGGGCGAGGCCCTCGAGTTGGTCGAGCAGCGCTGCGAATGTCTGCCGCCGCTGCTGCGCCGGGCTCAGGCCGAGCGGCAGATAGCGGTCACCGGTCGGGATCGACAGCAGCGCCGCGATCAACGGCGTCACGGCGGCGACCTGCTGCGTCCCGAGCGCCAGCATGGCTTCGAGCTTGTCCAGCTTCCGCTCCGGCGCATCTTCCGAGCGGATGCCGGCGGCACGCTCGAGCTGAGCGACGAAGGGATGCAGCGCGCTGTTGGTGTGATAGGGCGAGCATTGATACCGCACACGGCGATACGTCTCGGGCGCCAAGCTGTCGGAGAGCATCGCCACGATGCGGGATTTGCCGATACCCGCTTCGCCCGATATCAGCACCGCCTGGCCCTGGCCCTGCCACGCCAGTTGCTGGCGCGACAGCGCAAATTCGATCTCCGCCTTGCGGCCGACGAAGCCGATCAAACGCGCGGTGCGCACCGCCTCGAAACGGCTTTCCGATGCCGGCTCGCCTTCGACAGCCCACACCGCGATCGGCTCGGAGATGCCCTTGACCTCGCGGCGACCGAGGTTGCGGAGCGTGAACAGATTGCCGAGCAGCCGGCGCGTCGAGGCGGCCACGACGACGACACCCGGCTCCGCCAGGCTCTGCAACCGCGCCGCGATGTTCGGCGCATCGCCGACCAGCGCCTGCTCCTCCGACACGGCGCCGGAGACGAGGTCGCCGACCACGACGAGCCCGCTCGCGATCGCGATCCGCACCGCAACCCCCTCGTCCGCGCGGATCTCGAGCTTGCCGATTGCGGCGATGACATCGAGGCCGGCCCGCACTGCGCGCTCCGCGTCATCCTCGTGGGCCCGGGGATAACCAAAATAAGCGAGAATCCCATCGCCGATAAATCTGGCAACAACGCCATCGTATGTCGCGATCACCCGCACACAGGCCGCACGATAGGCGCGGATGACTTCCCACATGTCCTCGGGATCGAGACGCGCCGACAAGGCCGTCGAGCCGACCAGGTCGCAGAACATCACGGTGAGATGGCGGCGCTCGGCATCGTGCGGTGAAACCGACGCGGCGATCAGTTCGGCTTGATTGAGATCGGCGATCGCGCGCAGCATCTTGCGGCGATGGCCGAGCAAGACGCCGAGCCTGTCGAAGTCTTCATCGGTCAATTCGGGAAGAACACCGACGTCGATGCCGTTCTCGGCAAAACGCAGCGCGTATTGCCCAAGCCCCAGCTTCTCGAGCCATTCCGCAATCTGCTGCATTGGCTTCACCGACGGGTTGACGGCTGGCCGAATGGACCACGGCGGACCAAGGTTATCCCAACATGTCCCGCCCGGCACTCCTTGTTTGCAGCAATTCGGCTGCGGCCGGCCCGATGGACCATGCGAATTGTGCCAAAGGCGGTGTCCGGCTACGGCATCCACTACCACGTGTTGTGCGCCCGATGAATTGCGCCATCAATTCGCGGCGCCCGAGCGTCGAGCGATGATGTGCGACTGCACATCCATCGCTTGCCCTTCCGCAACACGACCTGCGCAACCTCACAGCGAAGCGGAAATGTTCTGCTGCTCACGATATCCACGTCATGCACAGGCCCCGTAAACATACGTTGGTGTGAGTTGACATTTCAAAAAAAATTCTTCCCAAGAGTCGTAAACCGAACCGACAATCGCGCTTGCATTCACGCACAGTAGCGTCGGGACGGGATTTCAAGCTCACCCAAAATCTGAACCAAACACGGAGCGTCGGCTCTCGTGACGCGGCAGCGTTGCGAGGAAGGCTTTCGCTTGAGAGGGAAGGCGATCAAGCAAGCCGCCTGACAAAAAGGCGGCGCCCAAAGTCGTATTGAGGATTCGTTCGAGGAGGGATCCGGCCGGTTGGAATAAGCCCACAGACGAGCACGCAGCCCCCACTGCCCGATGCTTCGTCAAACGCCGCAGGTGCGCGATGCTCCCCAAGTAACCGCACCTTCAAGAGGCGCATTCCGACCGGCCGGTGCTTTCCTGCAAGAGGCAAGAAAGCAATATCGAGGGCTCACATGGGCATGCTCATGGTGAAATGTCCGCAAACCGGACACGCGATACCCACCGGCATCACGACCGATCGCGAGAGCTTTAGACGCAGCACGGTGTTCTTCTCGCGCACCCGCTGCCCGTTCTGCCGCGCCGATCATAGTTGGTTCGCGCGCGAGGCCTGGGTCGACGAGCCCAGCATCCGCGTGCGGCGGCGCGGTGCCGGGCCGCCGGTCTGAACGCCGACACAGGTCATTGACGATCGCGATGGAGGGACACCATGTCGGACATGCAGGTCGCAACGAAAGCATCGCCCTAGCTGCTGCAGGCCAAGGACTTTCTCGACGAGGCACGACGGCTGAAGCCGGGTCCGGAACGCAATGAATTGCGCCGGACGGCGAAAGAGCTGCGCGAGATCGCCAGGCTCGACACAACAGCGGCCTCGACCCGGCGGCCTGATCGGCGGCGGCGCCGTTGATCGCGCTCGCTGCGCGCTCACATCGCGTCGTCGGTTTCGGCTTCCGAGATGCGCGGATCGTCGGTTCGAGCCGCCGCGCGGGATTGGTGGCCCGAGAAGATCTCCTCGGCCTCGACACGCATGACGCGGTGGCATTCGCACGCCAGCGCCGAGAGCCGTGACCGGTCGATCTCGATCCGGCCTCGTTGCTCGGACCGGATTGCGCCGCGCGTGCGAAGGTTGCGCATCAGCAGCGTCACCGTCGTTCGTCGCACGCCGAGGATTTGCGACAGCGCGTGCTGGGTCAACGGAAGGACATCGCTGTCGATCCGATCGCGAAGCTGGAGCAGCCAGCGCGCCATGCGGGCCTCGACCGGGTGCAGAGCATTGCAGGCGGAGCCGCGCTGGAACTGGATCAGCATCGATCGGATGTGCTTCTGCATCGCCTGCCGGATCGCGGCACTACGGCCGAAAGCGGCATGAAAGCGTGCCGCGGGGAGCCGCGAGGCGGTGCCCGCGGCCCCAACCACCGCGGTAATGCCCGATGGCGACGAGCCGAGCACCGAAAGACTGCCCACCACGCCTTCGCGCCCAACCACACCGGTCGCGACCGTGTGCCCGTCCGCCATATCGATCATTAGCAGGATCGCACCGCTATGGGGAAAGAAGACATAATCGATCTCGTCGCCGGCTCGCGTCAGGACCGCATCCTGATCAAGCGCGACCGTTTCCAGGTCAGGCCCGAGCAGATCGAGATCCGCTGCCGGCAATGTTGCGAGAAGGCGATTACCGATCCCGCCGGAGAACCTCACTGGCGCCGCCCCGTGGTGATGCGACACATAACCAACTCACTCAGACGCAAGTTCAAAAAACCAACTCCAAACGCTTGGCCGTAAGGCGGAATTCTCCGCAGGCAGTACTCAAAGAGTTAGATGCAAATGCACCGACGGACGCAACAGCAAAATGCACATGTTCGCACCGTAGAACCGCGGAACGGGGTTCCAATTTCGGTGCACGGTAAACGCTGCAATCCGGTTCCATCACCTGGTTCATGACAGCGAAGGGCCGCCCGTAGGCGGCCCTTCTTGTTACGCGCTCTGGGGCGCTTGAGGCGGACCAGATTGGTCGGGAGCGCATCGAGGCCCTAGCCCTGGCCCACGTGCAGGTCGATGCGGCCGACCTTCTCGACCAGCCGCTCGAGCGACTCCAGCTCCTTGAGCCGCAGCAGCAGAGGGTTCTCCTCCATCAGTGGCGGTGTTGAGGAGCGAACGCATCGCCGCGGTCTCCTCCTGCCGGCGGATCAGATTGGCCTTCGCCACCCGCTCCGCCTCCACCACCTTGTTGACCAGCTAGCCGGCGCTGTGACCCAGGCGTCGCGCCACGTCCGATCATTACGAGGGCGCGTCACCCGCCGCGCGCGACGTCCTGGAAGCAGGCGCGCAGCCAGTCGATGGTGACGCGCGTCGCAGCGTCGCGCTTGAGATGGCTTTGCACCAGCAGCCAGACGTCGCGCCGTTTCGGCAGCAGCGTGGCGCGCAGGCGGCGGTCGGTCAAAAGGTCCGCGCAACTATGCTCCGGCAGCACGCCGACCGCCTGGTGCGACTGGATGATCTTGTGGATGATACGAACATTGTCGGTCACGCAGCGCGCGCGAAGCCGCTTCGCGCGCAGGAACTGCATTTCCGGAATCGCTCCGAGTTCGTCGGGATAGGCGCAGGTCACCGCGTCGCCTGCCGACGTCGCGGCCGGCTCGAAGAAATACAGCCTGACTTCGCCGAGCTTTGAGATCGCGAAATCACCCTTGTCGGGCTTGCGCAGGCGGATCGCGAGATCGGCCTCCCAGCGCGAGAATTTGACATTCTCGCTCGACGTCAGGAATTGCAGCGTCAGTCCCGGATGGGCGCGCAGCAATTCGCCGGTGCGCGGCGCCAGCACTTCCTCCGCGATCGCGTTGGTGGAGGCGACGCGCAGCCGGCCGACCGGGCCGGGCAGGCTTTCGCCGATCCGGCCGATCTCCTCGGCATGCGCGGCCATCGCCTGGATGTGCGCGAGCACCACGTCGCACTGCCGGGTCGGCTTGCGGACGCCGTCGGCGGCCTCGAACAGCCGCAGGCCGAGCGCGCGCTCGATCCGCGCCAGCCTGCGGCCGACCGTGGTCTCGTCGATGCGCAGCCGCTCGCTGGCGCCGGCATAGGTGCCCTCGTCCCTGACGGCGGCGATGATGCGAAGGTCGTCCCAGTTCATCGCGGCAGGCTACATGGTGCCCGCCCCGCCTGCAATAACGCAGCTACTGGCTGCAATATCCCTGCATAACGGCAGGCCGGTCCGCGGCTATATTTTCGGTGCCAACCCGCTGGAGATCTCAGGACCATGACCGCAGCCAAAACCTTGATGCAGCTTGCCGCCATCGACCTCACCCCGCCGCGCCTCGGCGATGCCTGCCTGGTGCTGATCGACATCCAGAACGAATATCTCGCCGGTCCCCTCGCCTTGCCCGATGCCGGCCCCGCGATCGCGCGCGCGACCGCATTGCTCAACCAAGCACGGGAAAGCGGCACCAAGATCATCCACATCGCGCACAAGGGAGCGCCGGGAAGCCTGTTCGATCGCAGCGCGGAGCGCGGCGCGATCGTCGCGCCGCTGGCACCGCGGCCGGGTGAGGTCGTGATCGAGAAGCAATTGCCGAACGCGTTCGCCGGCACCGACCTCAGCGCGCAGCTTGCCGCGACCGGCCGCAAGGAGCTGGTGCTCGCTGGCTTCATGACGCACATGTGCGTGAGCTCGACCGCGCGCGCCGCGCTCGACCTCGGCTTCCGCACCACCATCGACGCCGAGAGCTGCGCCACCCGCGACCTGCCCGACGGCAAGGGCGGCACGATTGCGGCAAGGCTCATTCACGACGTCGCACTCGCCGAACTGTCGGACCGCTTCGCGATCATCGCCCGCGGCGACGCCCTCGCCTGAGAGCACCATCATGCTTGAGCTCTATTTCTGGCCGATGGCCTGCTCGCTCGCCAGCCGATCGCGCTGATGGTGGCCGGCATCGACGCGCGCTACCGCATGGCCCATCTCTGGACCAAGAAGGTGGTCGAGGACGATAGCGACTTCCGCACGGTCTCGCCGAAAGGCGCGGTGCCTGTGCTGGTGCTGGAGAACGGCGAGCGGCTGACGGAGAGCGCGGCGGTGCTGCAATACATCGCCGACCTGAAGCCCGAACTCGGCCTCGCGCCGGCACCCGGCGATCCGGATCGCTACCGCCTGCAGGAATGGCTGAGCTTCGTCGGCACCGAGATCCACAAGGGATTTCTGTTCCCGACCTTCTGGTACAAGGACGAGGCATCGCTTGCGAAACCGCGTGCCAGGATCGGGCAGACCTTGTCGGTGCCATCGGCGCATCTTGCGCACCGCGAATTTCTGGTCGGGGACCGCTTCACGGTTGCGGACGCGCACCTCGCCTGGGCGCTGCTGCTGCTGCGCTCCGCAGATGTCGACGTCGCGCAATGGCCGTCGCTGGCAGCCTATCTCTCGCGAATCCAGGCGCGTCCGCAGGTCAAGGCCGCGATCGGCATCGAGACGCAATTGTGGAAGAGCGCCGCGGCGTGAGCGCCGCGTGCCCAGCTCTTTAGCTTATTGCTTAAGCATGATCTTTTCGGAAAACCGCTTCGCACTTTTCCGGATCATGCTCTACTGGAACGCGACCTCGGCGAAGCTGCGCAGCTTGCGCGAATGCAGGCGCTCGGATTCCTGCTGCTTGAGCCGCTCCAGCGCCTTCAGGCCGATCTGAAGGTGCTGGCCGACGCGCTGGCGATAGAACTCGCTCGCCATGCCCGCCAGCTTGATCTCGCCATGCAGCGGCTTATCGGAGACGCACAGCAGCGTGCCGTAGGGCACGCGGAAGCGATAGCCGTTGGCGGCGATCGTCGCCGATTCCATGTCGAGCGCGATGGCGCGGGATTGCGACATCCGCCGGATCACCTGCGGCCCGCTGATCTCCCAGTTGCGGTTGTCGACGCTCGCGACCGTGCCGGTGCGCATCAGCCGCTTCAGCTCGAAGCCGGAGAGCCCGGTGACCTCGCCGACCGCCTCCTCGAGCGCGACTTGCATCTCCGCCAGTGCCGGGATCGGCACCCAGAGCGGCAGCTCGTGATCGAGCACGTGATCCTCGCGGACATAGCCATGGGCGAGCACGTAGTCGCCGAGCCGCTGAGTGTTGCGCAAGCCGGCGCAATGCCCGATCATCAGCCAGGCATGCGGCCGCAGCACCGCGACGTGATCGGTGATGTTGCGCGCGTTCGACGGGCCGATCCCGATATTGATCAGGGTGATGCCGCGATAGCCGGGCTCGACGAGATGGAACGCCGGCATCTGCGGCACGCGCTCCGATGCGGCGCCCGTGGTGCCGCCGCCGAGCCGCGCGCTGCGCGTGATCAGATTGCCGGGCGCCACGAACGCCTCGATCCCTTCCTCGCCCGACGCGAGACGCTGCAGGCTCGATTGCGCGAAGGCGTCGACATAGAACTGGTAGTTGGTGAAGATCACGAAATTCTGGAAATGCTCCGGGTCGGTGCCGGTGTAGTGATAGAGCCGGCGCAGCGAGTAATCGACCCGCGCGGCGCGGAACAGCGCCAGCGGCTCGGGCGTGCGCGGCGTCAGCTCGAACGTGCCGTCGGCGATCGCATCGTCCATCGCCGCGAGATCCGGCGTATCGAAGATGTCGCGCAGCGACCTTGTGAACGCCGAACTGTCGGCGATGGTCAGCGCCGCCTCGATATTGATGTCGCGCCGGTAAGCGAAATGGATCGGGATCGGCTCGCTGGACTCGCCGATCTCGACCGCCACGCCATGGTTCTTGATCAGCAGCCCGATCTGCTCGGTGAGATAGGTCCGGAAAATATCCGGCCGCGTGATGCTGGTCTCATGGATGCCAGGTCCCGCGACAAAACCGTAGGCGAGACGGGAATCGAGCCTCGCATGCGACGAGGTCGTGATGCGGACGAACGGATAATGCGCGCGCACCCGCGTCGTGAACGGCACGCCGTTGACATAGGCCTCGAAGCGATTGCGCAGGTAGCCGGTGTTGCGCTCGTAAATCTTTTCGAGGCGGGCAACCGCCGCTGTGGCCTCGACGAACGCCTCGGTCGTGATCGGCGGTGGGGTTTCGATGGGGGGCGTCGGAGACATGTTCGCTTTGCACCAGATCCGTTGCCGAGCTTGGCCTCGCTTTGGATCAGCACAGTATAGCGACAATGGCCTCCAGTTCCAGATCGGCGCCGGTCGCGGCGCCCTATTCCGCCTCGCGCGGCGGCAGCGCGCAGATCTCGGACCGGGTCAGGAACCGGCGTTCGCGCCCGTTGTCGAGCGAGAACATGCCGCCGCGGCCGGGAACGACGTCGATGATCAGGTCGGTGTGCTTCCAAACGTCGTATTGCGAACCGCTGATGTAGAACGGCGCGCCGCCGATCTCGCCGAGTTTGACGTCGTGGTCGCCGATCAGGAATTCGCCTATCGGATAGCACATCGGCGACGAACCGTCGCAGCAGCCGCCGGACTGGTGAAACAGCACCGGCCCGTGATCAGCGACGATCTCCGCAATCAGTTTCAGCGCAGCCGGCGTCGCGGTCACCTTGTCAGCCATCTCGGCCTCCGTGATGGAGGCTCCGGCGGGACATCCCGCCGAAACCTGTCGTTTGCCTCGCCCCGAGACAAGGGCCGAGCCCTCAGAAGAAGCCCAGCTTCTTCGCGCTGTAGCTCACCAGCATGTTCTTGGTCTGCTGGTAATGGTCGAGCATCATCTTGTGGTTCTCACGGCCGACGCCGGACTGCTTGTAGCCGCCGAACGCCGCGTGCGCCGGATAGGCATGGTAGCAATTGGTCCAGACCCGGCCGGCCTGGATGGCGCGGCCGAAGCGATAGCAGCGATTGGCATCGCGGCTCCAGACGCCCGCGCCGAGGCCATAGAGCGTGTCGTTGGCGATCGAAAGCGCCTCCTCGTCGGTCTTGAAGGTCGTGACCGACACCACCGGCCCGAAGATCTCCTCCTGGAACACGCGCATCTTGTTGTTGCCCTCGAACACCGTCGGCTTGACGTAATAGCCGCCCGACAGTCCGCCGCCGAGATTGTTGCGCTCGCCGCCGGCCAGCACCTTGGCGCCCTCCTTCTTGCCGATGTCGATATAGGAGAGGATCTTCTCGAGCTGCTCGGACGAGGCCTGCGCGCCGATCATCGTGGTCGGGTCGAGCGGGCTGCCCTGGGTGATCGCCGCGACGCGCTTCAACGCGCGCTCCATGAAGCGGTCGTAGATCGATTCGTGGATCAGCGCGCGGCTCGGGCAGGTGCAGACCTCGCCCTGGTTGAGCGCGAACATCACGAAGCCTTCGATCGCCTTATCGAAGAAGTCATCGTCTTCCGCGCAGACATCCCTAAAGAAGATGTTCGGCGACTTGCCGCCGAGCTCGAGCGTCACCGGGATCAGGTTCTGCGAGGCGTACTGCATGATCAGCCGGCCGGTCGTGGTCTCGCCGGTGAAGGCGATCTTGGCGATCCGGTTCGACGACGCGAGCGGCTTGCCGGCCTCGAGGCCGAAGCCGTTGACAACGTTCAGCACGCCCTTGGGCAAGAGATCGCCGATCAGTTCGAGCAAGGTCATGATCGATGCCGGGGTCTGCTCGGCCGGCTTGAGCACCACGCAGTTGCCGGCGGCGAGCGCCGGCGCGAGCTTCCAGACCGCCATCAGGATCGGGAAATTCCAGGGAATGATCTGCCCGACCACGCCGAGCGGCTCGTGAAAGTGATAGGCGACGGTGTCATGATCGATCTCGGAGATCGAGCCCTCCTGGCCGCGGATCGCACTGGCGAAATAGCGGAAGTGGTCGATGGCGAGCGGCATGTCGGCCGCCATGGTCTCGCGGATCGGCTTGCCATTGTCCCAGGTCTCGGCGGTGGCGAGCTTTTCGAGATTGGCTTCCATCCGGTCGGCGATCCTGTTGAGGATCAGCGAGCGCTCGGCGACGCTGGTCTTGCCCCAGGCGTCCTTCGCCGCATGCGCCGCATCGAGCGCGGCCTCGATGTCAGCAGCATCCGAGCGCGGGATCTCGCAGATCGGAAGTCCCGTCACCGGAGATACGTTGTCGAAATACTTTCCGGAATGGGGCTCGCGCCATTCGCCGCCGATGAAATTGCCGTAGCGCTGGGCAAACGGCGCCTTGAGCACGGACTGCATGTCAACCTTGTTCATGTGTTCCTCCGTTGGCACGCCGATGCACACGGCGTTGGCCGGGACGCTCGGCCAAATCAGGCGGACAGAACAGATGCTCGCCCCAACGGACGCAGGGGAACTGTCGCAAATCTGAGACAGAGTGCGCCGCAAATTGGTACAGGCGCATCAGCGCTTCGGATGCCGATTTCGAGCCTTGCAGGAGCGTCCTAGCGGTGCAGGCCGAACTGCTTCAGCTTCCGATGCAATGTCGCGCGGGACATATCGAGGTCCCTGGCGGCTTTCGACACGTTGCCGCCGGCCCGCGCCAGCGCACGCTGCAAAGCTGCACGTTCCGCGGCAACGAGCCCACCATCGTCGCGGGTCTCGCCGATCAGATCGGCCGCCGGCAATGGCCGCGCCAGCGACGCTGCGCTGAGGCCGAGCGCGCGGCGCGCAGCCCGCGTTGCACCAATCACGAGGTCGTCGCGATCCACCGCCAGCAGCGAATTGATGGCGCGTTCGCTCCGCGGCGTCAGGAGAATTCGCGCATAGGGAAACGCCCGGCGAAAATTCTCAGCCTCGGTCACCCGCGCCGCGTCGGTGACCGTGGTCGCGATCAGCCGGGAAAATCCGTCGGTCAGGTCGGCCCGGCAGGACGACACGTCGAGGGCTGCGGCCAACTCGCCATTCTCGTCGAAGATCGGCGCGGTGGTGCAGAACAGCGCGGAATTGCGGGTGAAGAAGTGCTGTTCGCGGTCGATCGACAGCGGCCGCTTCTCGACGATGCAGGTGCCGATGCCGTTGGTCCCCTCGTACTTCTCGCTCCAGACCGCACCGGTCCAGAGCCCCCAGGCGTTGAACGTCGCGTCATCGGCGCCCGCACCGCGCCGGTCGACGACGACACCGTCGCGGTCCGCGAGCAGCACCGAGCAGCCGACACCGCCCACCGCAAGGAACAGCCGGTCGAGCGTGCTCTGGGCGACTTTCAGGAATTCACCGAGGCGCTGCTGTGCAGCAGCGATTTCGGCCTGGCCGAGCCGATGCGACGGCAGGCGGCTCGCCGGATCGAGCGCATGCAGATGGCCGGACCGGCGCCACGACGCCGACAGGTCGGATGGCGCTCCGCCTCCGGCAAGCACGTCGAGAACCTTGTCCGTGTGCATGACGCCCGGCGACCGGCTCATGCTCTCCTCCCCTGCTCCGCGGGCTCTGTGACCCTCGGGAGCGCGGCGCTGTTAGCCCTGGCACCTTTGTATATCGCAGGATATAGCGCTCTCCGCAGCCTTTCAAGGGAACGGCACACCGACCTTCGGACAGGAACCTGGACTTCGTCGCACAACGCGCGGGCGTGGAGCGCCCCGCCCGTCCGGCAGTTGGCGCCTATTGAATCCGCGCGAGCACCGCGAGACGGCGGATGCCCTTGTTGCGGTAGGCGTCGAGGAACGCGTAATAGTCCTTGAACGAGACGCAGCCGTTGGAGTCGCCGTTCGGGCCGAGCATGAAGGTGTGCGCGAGCAGACCATCGCGGTTGAAGATCTTGCCTTCGCCGCCGATCGGATTGAGGCGCAGCGCCGGCACGCCGTGGAACAGTGCTTCGCGCGGCTTGAGCTCGTAGATGTGCGGCGGCGTCACGCCGACCATCTTCATGTGCGAGGACCTGGGATCGTCGAGCCTCGAGCCGAGGCCGGAATGCGCCTCGAGCCGCGTGCCGTCGGGCAGATACACGGTCTTGGCCGAGATGTCGTAGACCGCGGTCTGGCGGTCATAGGGCGGCGAGCCGCCGAGCATCGGGTTCTGGTCAAGCGTCGAGGGGATGCTGCCGGTGACATTGGCATCGGCCGAGGCGAAGGAGAGCAGCCCACCGCTTGACTCGCGCTTGCCCCACAGCTTCTCGACCATGGTCTGCCGTTCGCTCGATGCGATCGACATCACCGCGGCCTTGGCGCGCGCGGCCATGTCGCGAACGCCGCTGGATTTCACGGCTTGCTTGACCTCGGCCGGCTTCGGGTCGGAAGCCTTCTCAGCCGCCTTGGGCTGCACATTGGCGGCGGGATCGTTCAGCGCCACCTTCAGATTGGCGGCGGCTTGCTTCTTGGCGGTCTCGACCGATTTCGGCGCTGGCAACGGCTTCGATGTTTCGGCGAGCTCTGCAGTTGCGACCGCCCTCGCCGCTTCGGCCTTTGGCGCAGCGGCCGCCTGCTTGATCGGGTCGATCTGCGTTGCGGCGTCGGCCACGACGCTGGACGCAACGCCCTCGGGCGAGGCCGCCGCAAACCGATCGTTAAACATAAGCGAAGGTGCCGGCGCTTCCGACTTCGCCACCTCGGTCTTGGCGGGAGCCGCCGACGCCGGCGTCAGGGACGCGAACACCTCGTTGAACGCGGGGGCCGGCCGTGCGGCGACGGCGACAGGCCGCTTCACCACCGGCGCATCGAACGACGCACTGCCGACCGACGGATAGACGTTCGCTGCAAAGATATTGGCGTAGACGGTCCAGGCGCAGCCAAGCACCAGCCCCGCCACCGCGGCGCTGCCGAGGAAATGCTGTGGGAGGATTTTTCGGGAGGATTTCTTGCGGCTTGGCGCCCCAAGAACATACGCACTCGCACTCGTACCCATACGCCCGGCGCTCAAAACAGGTCCACCTTTGTCCCTCACTCGACGCACGGTCGAACGGTGTTCGGCTCAACGTCGCGCGGGGGCACAGGCGGCCATTAAGGCGACTTTTAGTTAAATGCGACTTAACCGGATGCGATCCCCTGCAACGCGGGAAGTGCCTGTGGCGTAGGGCTTTTTTAAGATGACATTGGACCGCCAAAACGGCTTTTTTGTCCCATGATGGGACATTCCGGCATGCGGCTCCGCCGCCGCATGCCGAGATAAATCCTAGGGAGAATTTCCTTCCCAATCGCCCCGTAATCGCGCGGGGATCGAGCAAAAACCATCCCTCAATAGCTGAGCTTCGGATACCAGTCCGCGCCGCGGCCCTCGCGCGTGGTGTCGAGCAAGGTCCAGAGCGGATCCATGTCCGGCGCGCCTCGCGGGTCCTGGCCGGGGTCCATCGTGCCTCCGCCCATTTCGCCTCCCCAGAAATGCCGGATCGTGCCGTCGTGGCGCGTGAAGACATTGTAGCCGGGCAAATCGCTGTCATCTTTGTTGACATAGTCGCGGGTGTAGTCACCCGACGGATCCGAGTAGATCTTGTGACGCGTCCAGCCGCGCGCCTTTTTCGCCTCGATCAACCGTGCGATCGGCGAGCGCGCCGTGAACACCAACGACACGCGCTGCTCGATGTCGGGCAACTTCTGCTCCCACGTGCTCATGAACGACGTGCACATCGGACACGGCTTCTCGCGCTGCGGGCCGAACATGTAGCTATAGATGATCAGCGTGGACTTGCTGCCGAACAGATCAGCAAGCGAGGCCGTAGCGGCCTCACCAATGAACTCATAGGCTTTGGTCACCTCGCCGCCCGGCGGCAGCGCGCGGCGCAACTCGGCGACGCGCTCGATATGACGACGCAGCTCGATCTCCTCGACGAGCAGCGCCTGGCGCGCGCGGCGATACTCCGCGCTCTCATTGGGAAAGCGTCTGGTGTTGGTGCTGGCGAGCTCGGCGGCGGGCTTGAGGACGGAACTGGTCATGTTGGAACCTCGCGTGGTTGACGGGCTTCCTGGAAGACGACCCGGCCTCGGGCGATCCGACACTCAACGGCGACGATCTTATTGCAGTTCCGGGGGCGGCGAACGGTCCAGGACGTCGCCCTTTGCCCCCTCCAGCAGATCGAGCGCGTAGGTCTCGATCACCAGCGGCCCGCGCATGCGTTTGGCCTCACCCACCGTTTCGACATGGGCGAAATTGTCGCGCATCGCGGCCGGCATCTCCTGCTCGACCTCATGCACGTACAATAGCTTGCCGGACAGCTGCGTCGGGCTCGGCTCTGATATGTTGACCCAGCGAATGCGCTGGCCCTGCTGTACGACGCAGGTGCCCTTGGGGAGATAGAAGGCAAGCCAGCCGGTGGTGCCGTAGTCCGGCGCCAGCACGCAGCTCGCGCCAGATCGCACACGCGCCGCCTCGATCTTATCAGCGAGTTCCTGCCAGCCGACGCCGACGCTGCGCACGGTGGCGTCGCGGCGGTAACCCGAGAGCATGCCGGTATTGGCTTGCACGATCAGCAGTGCGAACAGTACGACGCCTGTGGGCGCAGCCCAGCGGCGGCAGAAATCGATCGTGCGCTGCTCGCGCGGCGCCCACTGCACCTGGATTGCCGCGACCGCGGCCGCCACCGCGAAAGCCGGATAGACCGGCGCGAACCAGTTGGCCTCGACCCGCGCGTGCAGCGCGTGCCAGGTGAAGTAGACCACGATGGTCCAGAACATGCCGTTGATCAGCACGCGCGCGGCCATCGCGCCGGCGCGGCGCCGGTACAGCGCATAGAGTCCCATCACGCCGAGGATGAAGACCAACGGCGTCGCGAATGCAAACTGGGTCGGGATCAGCTCGGCGATATAGGTCGGCCGGAAGTCCTCGATCCGGGCCCGCCCCATCTGCTTGATGAAGGACACCCAGTGGTGATCGGCATTCCAGAGGATGACCGGCGCGAACAGGCCGGCCGCAACCAGGCCGCCGAGATAGAGCCACAGCGAGAGAAACCAGCGCCGCAGCTTCGGCACGCTCGCAAGCCAGATCAGGATCGCGGGACCAAAGAACAGCGCGGTGTATTTCGACAGCAGCGCCAGGCCGGCGCTGGCACCGACCGCAAGCCACCAGGCGCCGCGGCCGCTCTCCAGCACCTTCGCGAGCGCATACAGCAGGAAGCTGGACGCAACCAGCAGCGGCGCATCCGGTGTCACGATCAAGGTGCCGACAGCGGCCATCAGCGTGACGTTGAGCAGGATGGTCGCGCTCGCGGCGATGCGCTGGCCGCCGAACAGGATTTCGGCCGCCCGGTAGATCGCCCAGCTCATCGGCAATGCGAGCAGGATCGACACCAGGCGCACGCCGAGCGGCGTATCGCCCGCAATCATGGTGCCGAGCCGGATCACCACCGCGACCATCGGCGGATGGTCGTAATAGCCGCCGGCGAGCGACTTCGACCACATCCAGTAATAGGCTTCGTCGAAGGTCAGCGGCGTCCATGCGGCGGCGGCCAGCCGCAACCCGACCAGCGCGCACACCGCAAGCGCGGTGTTCCGGGCCAGCCGCGCCTCGTTCGCGTTCATGCCACCGTCATCGCTTGCGCCAGACGAACAGCCCGGACATCGCGTAGTTCCACACCACGCCCATCAGCGCGCCGGCCGCGCCCGCAAGCCACCAGATCGGCTCCTGGTCGTAGACCGAGAACGCGACGCCGACATTGGCCAGCAGGCCGACACTGCAGACCAGATAGAACAACAGCAGGCCGCCCAGGATGCCAAAGCCCTTCAGCCGCTGGTCGCGGTAGGTCAGGAAATTGTTGAGGATGAAGTTGCTGGTCATGGCGACAATCGCGCCGGTGGCCTGGGCCTCCGGGAACGGCGCCTTGAACAGTTCCAGCGCGATGAACAGTACGCTGAGATGCACCAGCAGGCCGAGCCCACCGACTGCGGCGAACAGGATGAAGCGCAGCGAGATCAGGTCGTTGGTCAGCTTCGCCAGCACGAGGCCGAGGAAGTCGAGCGCGACCATCGAATCGAGCTTGCTCTCGCCATGCTGGCGGGCACCGAACGTGTAGGGAATCTCGACCGTGCGCAGCTTGCCCTCCGCCGTCGCCACGACGTCGAGCAGGATCTTGAAGCCCTGGGTCGAGAGCTGCGGCGCGAGCTGCTCGAAACGGTCGCGGCGGATCATGAAGAAGCCGCTCATGGGATCGGCGACCTCGACCTTCAGCGCGCGGCGCGCGATCTCGGTGGCGAAGGCGCTGGCGCCGGCGCGCTGCTTGTTGAAGCCGTCGGCCTTGTAGCCCTCGATGTAGCGGCTGCCGACCACGAGCTCGGCCTCGCCGCTCTGCAGCAGCCCCAGCATCTTCGGGAGCTGGGTCTCGTCATGCTGCAGGTCGGCGTCCATGACGGCGGCATAGGGCGCGCTCGAGGCCAGGATGCCCTCGATGCAGGCGCCGGACAGGCCGCGCCGGCCGATTCGGCGGATGCAGCGCACGCGGGAATCCTTCCGAGCCAGCGCGCGCACCACGTCCCAGGTTCCGTCGGGCGAATTGTCATCGACGAAGATGACCTCCCAGGACACGTCCTTCAGGGTCGCGTCGAGCCGGCGGTACAGCACCGTGACATTGTCGCGTTCGTTGAAGGTCGGGACGACCACCGAAAGCTGCGGCAGACTTGCTGCCGGCAATGCGGTTTCGGGGCTCGGCTTGATGGCTTCGTTCATGAGCGCCAGCGTATAGCCGCAGCCTCCCCCGCTGCCAAGGCGGGCCGGCCCAAACGCGGTCTCGGAAAGCGGGAAAACGGGGCAAAATACCCCTGAAAATGCCAACGACCACGAACAAGGGGCGCGCGTACATCCGGCGCAGCCGACTTTGTCGTGGTCGTCCCAGCGCCGGAGCCCTTAAGCTGCAACGTCGCCGTTATGAGCCAGATAGGAAGCCGCCATGCGGTTTGCAAGGGGCGGTCTGGAGGGCGCTAGTTGTTCGGGACTTCCCGGATCACCGGGCCGCGTGGCACCGGGGCCGCCGGCGCGGCCTCGGCGGCGGGTGCCGCCTGCGGCGCTGCTGCGGGCTGGGTCGGGTTACGGAGCTGGCTCGGCGACGGCCCGTAGATGAACGCGGCCGCCAGCGCGATGGCTGCGACCAATGCGCCCAAGAACCCTGCCGTCGATTGTGAGCGCATGCCGATCATCCCCTCGCCTGCGCGGATTGATATCAAAAATCGGCCGGCCGCAACAGGATTCGGGAACCTATTTCGCCGCGGCCCTGCGCCGGGTGAAGGCGGTCACGATGTCCTTCTGCGCCAGCTCGATCGCGCGGTTGGCGGTCGTCAGATTCGCGTCGGCATCCTGCTTGGGAAATTGCAGCGACAGGAAGTCGATCAGCGACACCCGGAAGTTCTGCCGCTCCGAGGGACAGACATTGGCGATCAGCGAGGTGAACTCCTGGTCGGACATCGCCTTGTTGCTGTCGCGGGGATATTCGCGGGCGAGACAATTCCAGTAGGCGTCGCGGCCGGTGATCGCGAGCTTGTGCGCATCGTCGACCTCGTCGGCCATTGCAGCGAACGATATGGCAGCGGAGGACGTGATCAGGAAGGCGGCCGCAACCAGCATGCGCATGTGTTGTTCTCCGTTTTGGCGCATCGTAGCGAAGAGCGGCGACGACGATAAGCATCCCCGCGCCAATCTGGCAAACTGGCCAATCACGATTATTTTGACTACTCTCGATGCCTGTTCCCCTCCCTCACGATGAGTGCAGTCGTGGCCAAAGCTCCCACCAAGGCAACCAAGACAGATACCAAGACGACCAAGACGGACGCAGGCAACATCTATATCGGCATCGGCGGCTGGACCTTCGAGCCGTGGCGCGGGGTGTTCTATCCCGAGAAGCTCACGCAAGCGAAGGAGCTGTCCTACGCCGCCTCGAAGCTGACCTCGATCGAGATCAACGGCACCTACTACGGCTCGCAGAAGCCGGAGAGCTTTCGCAAATGGGCCAGCGAAGTGCCCGACGGCTTCATCTTCTCGCTGAAGGGGCCGCGCTTCGCCACCAACCGCCGCGTGCTCGCCGAGGCCGGCGATTCGGTGAAGCGGTTCTATGATTCGGGCGTACTGGAATTGAGGGACCGGCTCGGCCCGGTGCTCTGGCAGTTCGCGCCGACCAAGAAGTTCGACGGCGCCGATTTCGGCAAGTTCCTCGAGCTGCTGCCGCGCAAGCTCGACGGCCGCGCGCTGCGCCACGTGGTCGAGGTGCGCCACGACAGTTTTTGCGTGCCCGAATTCATTGCCCTCATTCGCGAGCACGAGGTGCCGGTGGTGTTCGCCGAGCATGGCAAATATCCGGCGATTGCCGACGTCGCGAGCGACTTCGTCTATGCCCGGCTGCAGAAGGGCGATGACGAATTGAAGACCTGCTATCCGCCGAAGCAGCTCGACGCCTGGGCCAAGCGCTTTCAGGACTGGGCCGGCGGCGGCGAGCCGGACGACCTGCCCAAGGTCGACAAGACAGCGCCGAAGAAGGCGCCGCGCGACGTGTTCGCCTACGTGATCCACGAGGGCAAGATCCGCGCGCCCGCCGGCGCGATGGAGCTGATCGAACGGGTGAAGTGAGCGAGCGTGATGGCGAAGGCAAAGAAGCTTTTCACCATCGGCTACGAGCAGACGCCGTCGAAGGCGGTGCTCGACGAGCTCCAGCATGCCGGCGTGAAGCTCTTGGTCGACGTGCGCGCGATCGCCTCCTCGCGCCGTCCCGGCTTCTCCAAGACCCAGCTCGCCGCGGGCCTCGACGAGCGCGGCATCGGCTACGTCCACCTCCGCGGCCTCGGCACGCCGAAGAGCGGGCGCGAGGCGGCGCGCAGCGGACAATATGCGCTGCTGCACAAGATCTATTCGGCGCACCTCAAGACGGTGCAGGCCAAGGAGGAGCTCGACGAGCTGTCGGCGCTGGTCAAGAAATCCGGCCCGGTATGCATCCTCTGCTACGAGCGCGACCACGAACACTGCCACCGGCGCTGGATCGCCGAGATCATCGAAGAGCGCGACGGCGTGAAGATCGAGAACCTCGCAGCACCGCAGATCTAGAATCCCGTTCCGATGTTATCGGAACGGGATTCTAGATTTCTGTTTTGACGCGTTTTCTTCGCGCGAACCAGTACCCACTTCGCTCGAAAACGCTCTAGCCGTCCCCCTCCAGGCGCAGCGTCCCCTGCATCATCTGTACGCAGGCCCCGCCGACATGCGCGGACGTGACCGCACCGTCCTGCTTGCGCACACGAGTCAGCAGCAGGCTCGGCCGGCCCATGTCAAAACCCTGCCCGACCGTCAGCTTCACGGTGCCGTCGCGCAGCGGATCAAGCGCTGCAAGCAGCGCGGCCGCGGCGACCGTGGCGCTGCCCGTCGCCGGGTCCTCGATCAGGCCGGATGATCCCGGAAAGAACATCCGCGCCTGCAGGTCGCAAGGCTGCTCCGCTGCGGGGACATCGCGCGTGTAGAAATACGCGGAGAATGCGCCGTCACGCGGGAAGAAGCGGGCGAACGCCGCCGCATCCGGCTTTGCCCGCCGCACCGCGTCGCGCGATGCGACCTCGAAGACCAGGAATGGTGTTCCGACACCAACCACCTGCGGCGCCTGGCGATCCGTCCTGACATCGTCCGGCGAAAGAGAGATCATGCTCGCGACCTCGCCGGCGGAGAATTGCGACAGGCGCGACAGCGGCTGCGGCGCGGTCAGTTCGGTGGCAACGACTCTGTCGCCCTCTCGCGCGATATCGACCGGCACCAGCCCCGCCTTCTCCTCGAAGATCAGACGCGGCTTCGGCTCCTTCGCAAGCTGTGCCAGCACGAAGGCGGTCCCGACATTGGGATGCCCGGCGAACGGCAGCTCCCTGACCGGCGTGAAGATGCGAACGTTGGCGTCGTTGGCCTTGTCCTGCGGCGGCAGCACGAAGGTCGTCTCGGAATAGTTGAACTCGGTCGCGATCGCCTGCATCTGCGCGGTCGACAGTCCCTCGGCGTCGAGCACCACGGCGAGCGGATTGCCGCCGAAGGCGCGGTCGGTGAAAACGTCGACAGTGATATAGCGCCGCTGCATTGTGCGTGTCCTTGTGCTCCGGTCATCCGCGACCGATGGCGTCATCGTAGCACGGCTGCAACGACGCTATTCAGAGCACTCGGTACAATCGCCCGCACCTCGTTTGAGCATGATCTTTTTCGGAAAACCGCTTCGCACTTTTCCGGATCATGCTTAGAACCGAAACAGCTCGCGCGGCGATGCGAGCACACGCGCCCGCTCATCGGCGTCGGTGACGAGCTCGTCGAGGAATTTGCGGTTCTTCGTGTAGCTCTGCGTCGATTCGAATTGCGTGTGCGGCCAGTCGCTGCCCCATAGCAGCCGACCGACGCCATAAGCATTGCGCAGCAGCGGATACGCCTGCTTCGCGAACGCCTCTCCGTTGGCACCATTGCGGTACGGCGCCGAGATCTTGACCCAGACATTGCGCGTCGCCCCGAGCTTGAGCACGGCCTGGAATCCGGGATCGTCGATGCCGAGCTTGGGATCGGGCAAGGCGAAGTGATCGAGCACGACCTTCATGCCCTGGTCGAGCAGTCGTGGCGCGAGAACAGCAAGATCGCCGGCGTTGCGCTGGATCTCGACTTGCCAGTCGAGCGTCCTGATCTGTGCCAGCAGCGCTGTCCACTCGCTCGACGTCAGGTCGGGCAGCGTCTGGCCGACCAGATTGAGCCGGATGCCGGCCACGCCGGCGCGATCGAGCGCGCGAAGCTCGTCCGCCGCGACCGTAGGATCTACCACGGCGATGCCGCGCAGCCGGCCATTGGTCGCCTTCAGGCATTCGACCAGATAGGAATTGTCGGTACCGAGAAAGCTCGGCTGCACCAGCACGCCGTTGGTGATGCCGTTCTGGTCGAGCTGCTGCAGATAGAGCGCGAGCGGCGCGTCGTAGTCGGGCGCGTAGCGCCGGCCCGGCGCGAGCTTCAGCCCGCGATGGAAGACATGGGCGTGGGTATCGATCGCCGGTTGCGGCACCTCAGCCCTCACTTTGCGCGCCAATCCGCCCGCCGACAGCGCGGCAACCATCCCCGCGGCAAACCGGCGCCGCGTCAAGCCATGTTCGTACGATGTCATGATCATTCCTCATCATCACGCGCGCGCAGCAGTGGCCTGCTCGAAAACCTTGCCGCGGGTTTCCGGCAGCATCAGCACCGCGACCAGCACCAGCGAATAGGCAAACGCCGCGTCGATCCCGATCGCAGCCCCAAGGCCGATGTGATCGCTGAGATAGCGACCAGGAACGGGAACGCCGCAGAGACGATGCGGCCGAAATTGTAGCAGAAGCCGACGCCGGTGCCACGCACGCCGGCGGGATAGAGCTCGCTGAACAGCGCCGCCATGCTGGCGGGAATGCCGGCCGAGAAGAAGCCGAGCGGGAAACCAAGCACCAGCATCTGCGAATTGGAGAGCGGCGCGAAGATATAGACCAGCACCGTGACGACGCAGGCCGCCGCGAACAGCGTCACGTTGGCACGCCGGCCGATCCGGTCGCTGATGATCCCCGAGGCCACGCAGCCGCAGAAGAAGGCAACGATGATGACCGCGAGATAGGCGCTGGAGCCGAGCACCGAGAGATGGCGCACTTCGCGCAAGTAAGTCGGCAGGAATGTCGTCAGCGCGGCATAGCCGCCATGGGCGCCGATGCCGAACAGCCCGCCGATCAAGGTCGAACGCAGCACGTCGCGGTGGAAGATTCCGCCGAGCGTGGCGAAGAACGGCGGCTCGGCTGCGCGCGATGCGGCCCGCGGCGGCTCCTTCAGCCCGCGGCGGATGTAGAGGATCAAAAGCGCCGGGATCAGGCCGACCGCGAACAGGATGCGCCAGGCGATATCGGCCGGCGCATAGGTAAACACCAGGGCCGAGAGCAGCACGGCCGCGCCCCAGCCGACCGCCCAGGCGCTCTGCACTGCGCCGAGCGCCTTGCCGCGATGCTCGGCGCGAATGATCTCCGCCATCAGCACCGCGCCGCAGGCCCATTCGGCACCGAAGCCGATACCTTGAATGGCCTTCAGGACCAGGAGCTGGGGGTAGCTCGCCGCGAAGGCGCAGGCGAAGGTCGCGAGCGCAAAGCACGCCACGGTGATCTGCAGCGCTCTCACGCGCCCGAAGCGATCGCCGAGCGCGCCCCCGAGCCAGCCGCCGAACGCGCCGAAGAACAGCGTGACCGAGCCGAGCAGACCCGCATCGGCCTTGCTGATCCCGAACGCGGTGATCAGCGCCGGAATGGCGAGGCTGAACATCTGGACGTCGAGCGCATCGAGCCCCCAGCCGCCAAAACTTGCCCAGAAGGTGCGCCGTTCGAGCGGCGAGCATTCGCTGTACCAGTTCACCATCATTCCTCCCTGAAATGTCTTGTGTTGTTTTATTTGCTTGCCGCGCTCATCTGATCTCGGCGTGGTAGCGGAAGCGATCCGCCGGCCCGCGCGAGCGGCGCCATTCGATCGGCCGCCGCTCCAGATCGAAGGCGAGACGCTCGATCACGATCAGCGGCGCGTTGGCCTCGAGCCGCAGCAGGCGCGATTGCATGTCGGTTGCGATCTCGACGGTGAGGATTTCATCGGCCGAGACCACGACCTGGCCGCAGCGCTCCTCGTAGAGTGGATACAAGAGATCGCCGAATTCGGCGGTGTCGAGCGCAAGGATCGCCTCGAAGCGCGACCGCTCGAGCCAGATCTCCTCGGCGAGCAGCGGCACGTCGTCGATCAGCCGCAGGCGCGACAGGCTGATCACGGGCTCACCGACGGAGATGCGCAGTGCCGACGCAACGGCCGTCGTCGCCGGCATCGCCTTCCGCCGCACGATGCGGCTTTGCGGCACGCGACGCTCGCCGGTCTCGGACTGGAAGCGAAAGAAGCGGAACAGCGAGGAATTGAAGCGCGCGCGGCGCACGAACGTGCCGCGGCCCTGCTGGCGCTCCAGCACGCCGTCGCTGACGAGCTGGTCGATCGCCTTGCGCACGGTGCCGATGGCGACGCCGTAATGCGCGCCGAGCTCGGCCTCCGACGGGATCAGATCCCCCGGACGCCACTCATTGCGATTGATGCGCGCCGCGAGGTCGTCGCGGAGACGCTGGTAGCGCGGCAGGCGGTCGTCGAGGACTGAATTCATCTAGTCATCTATATGAGTATATGACACGGCGTCAATAACTACCCTGATACCTTAAACCTGAATGCTGCAGCCTACCCCAATTGCCAGACCGCCGGCACCGGGTGCTCGTAGCCCCGCACCGGGATCTCGCCGCGCGAGACGGCATCCTTGCACTCGTCGCCCAGCGCATCACGCACGGCAGCCGAGATCAGGAATTGGGTGCCGAGCTCCTTGTTGAGCGCCTCGAGCCGCGCGGCAAAGTTCACGGTGTCGCCGATCACGGTGTACTCCTTGCGCCGCGGCGAGCCGATATTGCCGGCGACGACCTCGCCGACATGGATGCCGATGCCGATGCGCAGCGGCCAGCTCGACGTCGCATTGGTGCGCTCATTGGCGGCCAGCATCTCGCGCGCGGCGGCGACCGCCTGATGCGCGGCGTCGCCGGCTTCGAACGGCGCACCGAACAGCGCGAGGAAGCCGTCACCCAGAAACTTGTTCACGATGCCGCCGTGGCGATCGAGGATATCGACCAGCACGGCGAAAGCGCCGTCGAGCCTGTCGACCACCTCCTGCGGCGAGCGCGTGCTCGCCCCCGCGGTGAAGCTGCGGAAATCGACGAACATCACCGCGACGCGGCGGATGTCGCTCCCGGTGGCCGCCCCCTCCGTCATCAGGCGTTCGACCACCTGCGGCGAGACGTGCTGGCCGAACAGGTTGGTGATGCGGTCGCGCGCGGTGGCGGCGGCGATGCTGGCCGCGAACTGCCGCCGCAGCTGCATGCCCACCGCGCCCGCCAGCATGCCGCAGATCAGGATGATCGAGCTGCGCGCCGCGTGATAGTAGATGCTGGGGTCGGCCTCGACGCCGTCAGCCGCATGGAAGAACACCGCCATGTAGAACAGCTCGCTCGCCGCGACGAAGCCGGTGAAGGTCGAGAGCCAGAAATCGAGCCGCAGCGTCGAGAGGATGATGAACACGAAATAGATCAGCGGCGCCACGAAGCCGAGCGCCTCCTGGCGGCCCATGCTGTCGATATGCAGCGCCAGCACGACGGTCGGCAGCGACGTCTCCACCAGCACACCGATATAGCGCCGGATCACCGGCAGGTCGCGCCCCTTGCGCATGTGCCAGCTGATCGCCTCGTGCACCCAGAGCTCGAACACGATCAGCGGCACGATGACGTAGAACACATAGACCGGGCTGAGGTTGCGGTGCCAGACGCGGCTCACCGCGTCGGGGGCAAAGAAATAGACCAGCAGGCTGATGACGCCGAGCAGGATCGTGGTGCCGATCAGCACCTTGATGCGGAGCAGCTCCGTGGTCATCACCCCGCGCATCAGGGCGTGATGGAAGTCCGTCGCGACCGTCGTGCCGCTCTCCGCGCCGTCCCTGTCCAAGACTTCCGTCATTCCCTCACCCCCGTCATTCCGAGGCGCGAAGCGAACCCGGAATCTCGAGATTCCCCAATGCGCAATCGCGCATCTGAGGTTCGATGCTTCGTATTGCCATACTAGCCTCAATCGAGCGTGCGGCGGAAGCGCGTCACGGCGACGGTCATGGCGAACAGCATCAAGGCGACCAGCGCGATGGTGTCGTATTGCAGGTTCGCCATCGCCGCGCCCTTCAGCATGATGGCGCGGACGATGCGCACGAAATGGGTCAGCGGCAGCCCCTCGCCGATATATTGTGCCCAGACCGGCATGCCCGCGAACGGAAACATGAAACCGGACAAGAGGATGCTCGGCAGGAAGAACATCATCGAGAGCTGCATCGCCTGCAGCTGGTTCTGCACGATGGTCGAGAACGTGTAGCCGATCGACAGATTGGTGGTGATGAACAGCGTGGTGAGCAGCGCCAGCAGCGCGAAGCTGCCGAGCACTGGCACACCGAACACGAACACGCCGATGCCGATGATCAGCGCCGCCTGGATGAAGCCGACCAGCACATAGGGGATGATCTTGCCGAACATCACCTCGATCGGCTTGATCGGCATCGACAGCAGGCTCTCCATGGTGCCGCGCTCGATCTCGCGCGTCACCGACAGCGCGGTGAAGATCAGCATGGTCATGGTCAAGATCGTCCCGACCAGGCCGGGCACGATGTTGAGGCGCGATTCGGCGGCCGGGTTGTAGCGCGCATGGGCGCGGATCTCGAACGGCATGTCCGGGGGATCGCCGATGTGCAGGTCATGCGCCAGCGCGGTCTGCACCAGCGGCCCGAGCGTCGCGAGCGCGGTGCCGGACGCCACAGGGTCGGTGGCATCGGCCGCGACCAGCAGCGCGGGCCTGTCGCCGCGCCGCACCGCCCGCTCGAAGCCGCGCGGGATCTCGACGCCGAACAACACCTTGCCGGATTGCAGGAGCTCGTCGAACTCCGCAACGGTATGGACCTCGCGGGCGAAATGGAAATAGGAGGTGTTCTCCATCGCCTTCAGGATCGACGCCCGAGATCGGTGTCCTCCTGGGTCAGCACCGCGGTCGGCAGATTGCGCGGCGTGGTGTTGATGGCGTAGCCGAACAGCGTGAGTTGCAACACCGGCAGCATGATGATCATGGCAAACGAGACGCGGTCGCGGCGAAGCTGGATGAACTCCTTGACCAGCATCGCGTAGCTGCGGCGCCAGAAGCCGAATGCCGGCTCCCTCTCTTCGCCATTCCGGATCGTGTCCGTCGCACTCATGGCACTTATCCTCGACGATTATCCTTGGAAATTGTCCTTGGAGCGCCCCATCAGATCGATGAAAACATCCTCGAGCGATGGCTCGCTCGGCTGCCAGCGCCACTTCTGATTGTCGCGATAGGGCGCGATCGCGGCCTCGAGCGCCGCCTTGTCGCGGCCGGAGACGTGCAGGCTGGTACCGAACGGCGCCACCATGTCGACGCCGGGCTTATCCGTGAGCTCGGCCATCAGGCCGTTGAAATCCTCGCCCGTCACTGTCCAGGTCGACAGCGCGGAAGCTGCGATCACCTCGTCCACCGTGCCGTGAGCCAGGAGATGGCCGTAGGCGATATAGGCGATCTCGTGACAGCGCTCGGCCTCGTCCATGTAATGGGTCGAGACCAGCACGGTGAGGCCTTCGGCAGCGAGCGCGTGGATCTCGTTCCAGAAATCGCGCCGCGCCTTGGGGTCGACGCCGGCGGTCGGCTCGTCCAGCAGCAGCAATTGTGGATTGGGCAGCGTGCAGGCGCCGAGCGCGAGCCGCTGCTTCCAGCCGCCGGAGAGGTTGGCGGCGAGTTGCTCCTCGCGGCCCTTCAGCCCGATCCGCGCGATCATGTCGGCTGCGGCGCCGCGCGCATCCGGCATGCCATAGAGCCGCGCCACGAACTCCAGGTTCTCGCGCACCGACAAATCCTGGTAGAGGCTGAAGCGCTGCGTCATGTAGCCGACCTTGCGCTTGATCTTGTCGGCATCGCGCCGGATGTCGTAGCCGAGGCAGGTGCCCTCGCCGCTATCCGGCGTCAGCAGGCCGCACAGGATGCGGATGGTGGTGGTCTTGCCGCTGCCGTTGGGGCCGAGGAAGCCATAGATCGAGCCGCGCTTGACCTGCATCGACAGGTCATGGACCACCTCGCGTCCGCCAAACGATTTGGTCAGGCCCTTCACGTCGATCGCGATGGACGATGCGTTGGGCTGCGTGCTGGTGGGGCCGCCGTTCATCTGCGCTCCGCCACCGGCGTCTTGGGATTGAGGTAGATGCTGATAGGCTGGCCGACGCGCAGCACGTCGGGCCGGCTCGGCCGCGCCTGGATCAGGTAGACCAGCTTGTTGCGCTCATCGAGGCTGTAGATGACGGGCGGCGTGTATTCCGCTGTCGTGGCGATGAAGTAGATCTTGGCGGTGAGATCGGCCGCGCAATTGTCGCAGGTCACTCGCACCTCGTCGCCGAGTGCGAGCTTCGGCAGCTCGGTCTCAGGCACGAAGAAGCGCAGCTTCATGTTGCCGGGCGGCATGATCGACAGCACCGGCCGCTGCGCCTGCACCATCTCGCCCTCGCGGAAATAGATCTGCTGGATCGAGCCCGCGATCGGTGCAAAGCCCTTGCGGCGGTCGAGCCGGGTCTGCGAGGTGTTGACGCGCGCTTCCGCGACGCGCAGCGCCGAGACGGCGGAATCGAGATTGGCCTGGGTGCCGGCGCCGGTGCCGCGCAGCGAGGCCGCGCGGTCGTAGCTCTGCTGCGCATTCGCCAGCGTCGCGTTGTTCTGGTTGAGATCGGCGCGCTGCAGATCGTCGTCGACCGAATAGAGCAGATCGCCGGGCTTGACCTCGTCGCCCTCGCGCACATTGAGCTTGATCACGCGGCCGGATTCGTCGGGGCTGACGAAGATCATGTCGGCCTCGACCCAGCCCTGGAAGCCCGGATCGCGCTTCTCCTGGCAACCGGCCAGCGCCGCCGCCAGCGCGACGGCGGCGATCAGCTTCATCATGTGCGACGCGGTCATGTCTGCCTCCGTTCGCCAAAAATCAGATCGAGATGAATCTTGAACATCGCGAGCCCGTCGAGCGGCGCGTGGCGGGCGAACAGGCTCTGCCAGATCACCGCGACGATCGCGGGCGCCACCACCAGCTGCGGGAATTCGCCGAGCTCGCGGTGCTTGATCTCGCCGCGCGTGATCGCGAGCTGGACCAGCGCCTTCATGCCGGTCAGGCCCTTCGACACCACCTCGCGGAAATAGAAATCGGCGATCGCCGGAAAACGCGGCCCTTCGGAGACGATCAGACGGATGATGTCGCCGCGCCGGGTCGACACGACCTCGCGGATGAAGGTCTCGGCAAACCCCTCCACCGCGTCACGCACCGGGCCGGTGATGGTCGGCAGCGCGGTCATGCGGCTGATCAGCGGCACCAGCGCGGTGCGGATCAACTCCTCGAACATCGATTCCTTGTCCTTGAAGTACAGATACAGCGTGCCCTTGGCGACGCCCGCCCGTTTGGCGACATCGTCGAGCCGCGTCGCGGCAAAGCCGCGGGCGATAAACTCGTCCATCGCCGCCTCGACGATCGCCGCGCGCCGCTCCGCCGACTTCTCGGCGCGGTTCGCAGGCGGCCTCGCCTCGGCCAGCTTCGCCGAAGCCACCTTCGGGGTCCTCGCTGCGGCGGTGCGGATCGTGGTCCGCTGGTTGGCAGACGGGGTGCGGGTCGATGGTTTGATGCGCTTGGTCATGGGCTGCATTATGACTGACTGGTCAGTCATTATCAATGTGATCAGGGGGTAACCAGCTGCGGCGCGAAACGTTCCTGTTCTTGGGTGGGCGTCCGGCCCCGATCTCGCGGCACGTTCCGCCCGAGGTTTGGTCTCGCTTCGCCCTCTCTCGATCAGAGAGCGCGCGGAAAGCCGGGTGCCGATCGCACCCACGGCTCCCGCGCAATAAAAAACGAGGACCACAGGTGTAACCGGAAACAACCCGGCTTTCCCTGCGCGACGGGTTAAGGCTTACTTCGTGCTCTCCCACAGGGGAGGCAGCGCGATCATGCGCTGCGGCAAAAAGTTGGTTCAGGCGATCGGCTGGGAGACGCCAATGAGCGACTGGCTACACAACCTTTCAGTGCCGTGGATGGCCTTGGTCGTCTTCGGCTTCACTTATTTTCTCGCGATGCTGGTTTTCATGGCCGTTGCGGCGCTGTCGACCAAGACGCGGGTGGCGTCATTCAAATCGATTTCTGCCGGCTTGTTGCCGGTGCTCGGCGTCATTTTCGGCCTGTTCGTTGCCTTCACCGCGGCTCAGGTCTGGAGTGACAGCGATCATGCCGCCACGGCGGTGAGCCGCGAAGCCAGTGCGCTGCGAGCGGTGATCCTTCTCGCCGGCGGCCTGCCGCCGGAACAGGAGGCGCGCTTGCGCAGCCTCGTTCACGACCACGTCGAGGAAGCGGTCGCTGTGGAATGGCCACTGATGGCGCGCCAGAAGGCTTCGCTCAAGGCGGCACCTGCCGCCCTCACCGAGGCGCTGCGGCTGGTCATTTCGATGCCTGTGCAAAGCCCGGGTCAGCAGACGGCGCAGCGCGAGATCATCACGGCGCTGGATACGGCGCTCGACGCGCGACGGCAACGGCTGATCCTCAGCCAGTCTGAAGTCAACTCAATCAAGTGGTGGTGCCTTTACATTCAGGCCGTCTGCGAGTTGCTGGCAATCGCCCTTATTCACTGCGACAATCGGCTGGGATCTGCCATCGCCATGGGACTGTTCGCGACCGGCGTCGCGACATCGGCGCTGCTGATCGCAGCGCATGATCGGCCGTTCACGGGCCAGATATCGATCGCGCCGACGCCGTTGCTGCAAATCATGCCGGACAAGGAGGTGAGCCGGTAGTGACCGTCGTGCTCACCTCACGTGCACGCCCGCTACGTGTGAAACTTCAGCCCATCGAGCACCTTGTCGACCACCTTGCGCTCGGCGCGAAAGGCAAGGCCGACCAGGTTGAGCTCGCTGCGCGCGACCGCCCTCACCACTTCGCGGTTGGCGGCGTCATGCGTGGTCTTGAACATGTCCTCGGTGTAGAGCGCAGGTTTCACGTCGCGCGCCAGCGCACGCTCCAGCGCGCGCGACAACTGCGCACGGTCGGCGCCATAGATCAGGATCGGCTGGCCGATCAAAGAGAGATATTTGGTCTCCGAGCCGTCCTCGTAGTTCTCGCCGATGCATTCGGGAAAGGAAGCTGCGATGCCACCGGCGAGAAACGACGCCACGTTGAGCTTCTGCCAGACTTCCAGGTCGGTGCGGATCACGACCGCGATCTTGGTGTCGAACTGCATGGGGCAAGTCTAGCCGCAGGCCGATGGCCAACACCAGCTCTGACCGTGCATCCCTCGCCTGCCCGTCAGACGCTGGCGTTCGTTTCCTGCAAGGCCTCCGGGCAGACCGCTGGCTCATCCAGGCTACAAGCTAACCCCTGCCCTGGCCCTTGGCGCCACAGGTCCAGGCGCGGGCCAGCAGGATAACAATGGCCAGCTCCTGCGCCGCGTAGTAGGTTTCGAGAATTCGAATACGATCAACATATTTCGAGGCATTGCATCATGATCAGCAAGGCCGATGTTGTTGTCATTGGATCGGGCGGACTGGGCGCGGCCACAGCCTATTACCTGAGCAAGCGTGGAGGTCTCAGCGTCGCGCTTGTCGACAAGCATGAGATCGGATCGCAAACCTCGCCCCGCGCGGCAGGCATGGTGAGTTGCGCCCGCACGAGCGACTTGATGGTTGGCCTCATCCAGGACGCTTGCCGCAAGATCGAAACATTCACGGAAGAAACCGGCCAGCCGCTCGACTGGGTCCACTCGGGCAGCTTGAAGATTGCGCGTCGGCCGCAGGATGCCGAGGTGATCGAGACCGATCTCGAGCGCGGGCGCCGTATGGGCCTCGATGTCGAACTGATCCCTCCGGACGAGGCGAGCCGTCTCAATCCGTTTTTGCAGCCGACGGGCGTCGTCGCGGCGATGCGGATCGGCGACGACCGGTATTTCGACCCGGCGCAGGTTGCCGTCGGTTTCGCCAGGGCCGCGGCGGCTCAGGGCGCAATCTTGCTGCCGAAGACCGACGTACGCGCCGTGAACATCGTCGGCGGCACCGTGATCGGCGTGACCACGGCGAGCGGCGTCGTTGAAAGTCCTGTTGTTGTCGATGCCGCCGGTGCGTGGACGCGGCAGGTCGCTGAGGCAAGCGGGATTCGCGTGCCGCTGGTGCCGACGCGGCAGCAATTGATCGTCACCGAGCCTTTGGATGGCGCGCGTGCCGACTTGCCGATGATCCGCATCATGGATGCCGCGGTGTATACCCGCCCGTGTCAGGGCGGCTTCCTTTGGGGCGTCTACGAGGAAACGCCGCGCTTCTTCGATATGGAGAAGCTCGGGCCCGGCTTCGACGTCAAGGACATGCCGCTCGACATCGACGTGCTTCATGCAGCCGCCGATGCGGTGAAGGATCAGCTCCCGTTCCTGCAAACCGCCAAGGTACGCGAATTTCGCGGCGGCATTCCGACGATGACCGCTGACGGCCATCACATTCTTGGCCCAGCCGACGGCGCGACCGGCTTCTATTTCGCAAGCGGGTGCAACGTCGCCGGTCTGTCGATCTCGCCGGCCGTCGGCGAGGCGCTCGCGGCCTGGATCGTGGACGGCCGGCCGCCGGTCGATCTATCGCCGATGTCGGTCACGCGGTTCAAGGCCCAGTCGTGGTCAGAAGCCCAATTGCAGAGCGATGCCGCCTGGCAATATCGTCACTTCTACGGCGCGGTCTGAGCGGGGCTCGGGGTCGTCCCGCCTACCCCTTGGCGTCGCAGGCCCAGGCGCGGATCACGCATTCCTTGCCGCCAAACTCGTAGCACTTCCTGGTCGCGGCATTGAGCGAGCTCGAGATCTTTGGCGCGACCGCATAACCATGCGCGCCGCAGGGATTCTTCATATCGATCGAGAGCGCGGCACAGGCGCGCTTCATGGTGACGGTGGTGCAATCGCCTTTGCACTGCTTCAGCGCCGCGGCGCGCGCCGCTCCTTCCGCGGGATAGTCGTAGGCCTGGCCATAGGCGCCGCACTTGCCGACCGCGAACGCACCGGCCGCGCGGGCCTTGGGGATGAAGTTTTCCACGGAGAAACGCGTAGCCCCGAGCAGCAACGTCAGGACAAGTATCGTCAGCGCGCGGCGCTGCGCGGCGGCGGTCGAAATGATCAAGTGGAAATCCCCCAAAGTCCGGCGCGGACTGTACGCGGGGGTCGTTTCCTGATGGTGAACAGGAGGTTGAAATCGGCTCAGAACCTGCTGGCCTGACCGAGGCCGCCCAAGTAGGCTTCAGCAAAAACAACCTTGGAATGAGAAGCCTGATTGCCATGAAGTTCTTGTCTTTCGTCATATTCGCCATCCTGTCGACGACAGCCACCTGCTCCGCCGACGAACAAGGCAGCCTGTTTCGTGACGCCTATGCATGTCCGGACAAGGGACCGTCTCAGTCTGTGTCTACGGGACGATTCCCAAGGGAAAGCAGGTGACGGTGATCGCCAAGGGCTGGAAGAGCGCAGGCCTGCCGAAGGGAAGCTTCTCGAACAAGAACGAGGAATTCCAGAACGGCGTCGGCACAAGCACGCGGCTGCAGGTCGCCACGCTGCCGCCGAAAGACGCGTCCATGATCGCCGTGCTTGCCGCGCCAGATGCCGTGCATGAGATACCATTGCAGGAGGTCCGGGATGAAGCGCTGACTGGACGAATTGGTCAGTACATCAAGAGCACCAACGCCTTGAATTTGGATCCGGATATCCGAGTGCTGATGACCCGCCTGCTCAGGGTATCGCCGACTGTCCTGCTGTCCGAGACGCTTCTCAGTCCGCCCAATGACGCCGTGGCGCTCGAAAAGCAATTGCCGACTGGCTGCGCTGATTGCGAGAATGTCCCGCTATTGGTGGGGTCAAATCTGGAGGACCTCTTCAAAGACATCCGCTCCACCAAAGTCAACAGCGTGGAGCACACCTGCGGCGGCATCAAGTTGGCCTACACGATCTCCGGTCGACTGCATCTCCTGAGCAACGCCTTCACCTGCGAGAGCGACGCCTTCATGGCGACGCTGGTTCACGACCTTTCGGGGCCGAAGCCGAAACTGGTCTTCAAGATGACTGGGGGTCTGTGAAGAAGGGTCACGCCCCGTAATGGCGGGTTACGCTTGTGCGAACCGGCCCAACGGGCCAGCCCTATCCACTCGTCTCCCGGCGAAGGCCGGGACCCATAACCACCGAATGCTGCTATGGGCGAAGCAGTGGCCCCAGCCGCGCAAGACAATCCGCATTTGTGGTAATGGGTCCCGGCCTTCGCCGGGACGAAGCGGATAATCCTAGCCGCGCCTTGCGGCTTCCAGCGCCTGCGGCGTGTCGATGTCAAGGAAGGCGCTGTTGCCTTCGACCGGGACCTCGGCGACCACCTCGGCATGCTTGGCGATCAGATGACGGGCGCCGATGTCGCCGTCGAGCGTCATCAATTCCTTGAAGAAGCGCCGCGACCACAGCACAGGATTGCCGCGCCGACCTTCGCTGACGGGGACCGCGATCAGATGGCCACGGTCAGGCGCAAAGGTCTCGATCAACCGATCGATCAGCTGCGCATCGATCAGCGGCATGTCTCCGAGGCAGACGATCGCACCGTCGGCGCTGTCGGAAACAGCCGAGATGCCCGCCTTCACGGAGCTCGCAATGCCGCCGGCGAAATCCGGGTTGCGCACGAACCTGACCTTCAGGCCATCGAGCGCCTGCTCGACCAGGTCGCCTTGATGCCCGGTGACGACGATCACCTCCGACGCCTTCGAGGCCAGCGCCTGCTCGGCGACGATGCGCGCGAGCTTCTTGCCGTCGAGCTCGGCGAGCAGCTTGTTCGGACCGCCCATCCGGGTCGAGCGGCCGGCGGCGAGCACGATCGCCGCGACGTTGCGGTTGCCCTCGGTGTCCGGCACGGTGCGCGGCTGCGGCCGTGTCACGATCTCCATGAGAAGACCGCCGACGCCCATGCCGGTGAGATCCGACCGCGTCACCTTGATGCCGGCGAGCAGCCGCATCAGCACCCAGTCAAAACCGTTCTCGACCGGCGAGCGCGCGCAGCCCGGCGCACCCAGCACCGGCACGCCGCCGGCGCTGCCGATCAGCAGCAGATTGCCGGGATCGACCGGCATGCCGAAATGCTCCACCGCGCCGCCGATCTCGGTGATTGCGGCCGGGATGACGTCACGCCGGTCGGCGATCGCGGACGCGCCGAACACGATGACGAGTTCGGCGCCAAGTGAGAGCAATTCCTTGATCGAGGCGGCGAGCACGGTCTCGTCATGCGGCACGCGGCGCTCGGCGATGATGGTGGCACCGGCCGGCGCGAGGCGTTCGGCGGTGACGCGCAGCGTCTTGTCGATCACTTTCGGCGCAAGGCCCGGCAACAGGGTCGAGACCACGCCGACCTTCTTGATCACATAAGGCGCGATCCGCAGCGTGTCCTTGCCGGCCACCGCGACGGCGGCGTCGCGCAAGCGCCCCTCGACGCCGAACGGGATCAGCTTGACGGTCGCGATCATCTCGCCTTCGACCACCGGCTTGTAGGCAGCGAGCGTTGCGAAGGTGATGGCCTCGTCGACGCCGTTGATGCGGTCGACCGCGGCGCGATCGACCACCAGCACGCCGGGGCGCGCCGCGAACAGATTGGCGCGGCCGGTGAAGGCGCGCTCGACATTGACGCCCTCGCCCGCCACCGCCTGCGCGATGCTGGCGGCCGCGACATCCTCGGAGACGTCGCCCTTCTCCAGCCGCACCACGACGACGTCCTTGACGCCGGCCTTGGTCAGCGCCTCAACTTCCTCAGGGCCGATCGTGGTGCCCTTCTTGAGCACCAGCGAACCCTGGCGGAGCGTATGCACGGTGACGCCGCCAATCGCGTCGGCCGGACTGGCGGGACCGAACTTCATGCCGCTTCTTCTTTTTCTTTGGGAGGTAGACGCAGTTGCGCGGTGATCTCGGCCATGATCGCAACCGCGATCTCCGACGGCGACACCGCGCCGATGTCGAGCCCGATCGGCGCGTGGATGCGCGCGATGTCGCTGTCCTTCGCGCCCTGCGCGCGCAGCCGCTCGGCGCGCTTGGCGTGGGTTTTGCGCGAGCCGAGTGCGCCGATATAGAAGCACTCGCGGTCGAAGGCGTGCAGCAGCGCGGGATCGTCGATCTTGGGATCGTGTGTCACCGCGACGAACGCGGTGTAGTGATCGACATTGAGCGGCGGCAGCGCGACGTCGGGCCATTCGGCGACCAGCGGCACGTCGGGGAAACGCTCCGGGCTCGCAAACGCGGTGCGCGGATCGACCACCGTGACGTCATAGTCGAGCGAGCGCGCCAGGGGTGCCAGGGCCTGGCTGATATGCACCGCGCCGATGATCACGAGCTTTGCTGTCGGTGCGTAGACGTTGAGGAACAGCCTCTTAGCCCCGACCTCGACGTTGCCGCTCTTGCCCATCCGCAGCTGCTTTGACAGCTCGGCACGCAGCGGATCGGCCGCGATGTCCGCGGCCTTGACCAGGCGCTGATCGCCATTGGCGGTGTCGGTGACGATGATGACAGGGCGGCGCGCGGCACGCTCGGCGTTGAGTTCTTTCAATATCTCGAGCTTCACGGCTAACCGACCTTCTCGACGAACACGCGGATGGTGCCGCCGCAGGACAGGCCGACATTCCAGGCGGTCTCGTCGGCGACTCCGAATTCGAGCATCTTCGGCTGGCCGCTCGCGATCACGTCGAGCGCTTCAGTGACGACGGCGCCCTCGACGCAGCCGCCGGAGACCGAGCCGAGAAACGTGCCGTCGTCATTGATGACGAGGCTCGAGCCGGCCGGGCGCGGCGCCGAGCCCCAGGTCTCGACCACGGTGGCGAGCGCCACGCCATGGCCTTGCTTCTGCCAGGTCTCGGCGGCCTGAAGGATGTCTTCGTCGCGGTTGAGCATGGTGGCCTCCTGCTATCGGGTCAGGCTTCTTAGGCTACGGAACGGATCAGGCTGCGGTGGTGCGCCGGCGGCGGGGATGACAGCGCCCCGATCAAGCCCTTGATGGACGTCAAGTTATGCACCGGGCGAAATTCGTCAACGTGGGGCAACATCATTTTGATGCCCTGCGCCTTGGCTTCGAAGCCCGAGTAGCGCAGCAGCGGGTTGAGCCAGATCAGGCGGCGGCAGGAGCGATGCAAACGGTCCATCTCGAAGGCCAGTTTGGCATCGGCTTCCCGTTCTAGTCCATCGGATATAAGGAGGACGATGGCGCCCTGCCCGAGCACCCGGCGGGCCCAGAGCTGGTTGAAGGTGTGCAGCGAGGTCGCGATCCGGGTCCCGCCGGCCCAGTCCTCGACCGAGGACGAGCAGCTCGCCAGCGCCTCGTCCGGATCACGCGCCCGTAATGCGCGCGTCACATTGGTCAGGCGGGTGCCGAACAGGAACACCGAGACCCGCTTGCGGGCATCGGTGATGGCATGCAGGAAGTGCAGGAACAGGCGGGTGTACTCGCTCATCGAGCCGGAGATATCGAGCAGCGCCACGATCGGCGCCGGCTTCTCGATCCGGCCGAGCTTGCGGATGTCGATGATCTCGCCGCCCGTACGCAGCGAATTGCGCACGGTGCGGCGCATGTCGAGCCGCAAGCCGCGCGCGTCCGGCTGGTAGCGGCGGGTGACAAGCTCGGCCTGCGGCAGCCGCATCTTGGCGATCTCGCGCGTCACCTCGGCAATCTCGGCCGCGGTCATCTGCGCGAAATCCTTCTTCTGCAGCACCTCCTTGTCGGAGACCGAGAGCTTCAGCTCCTGCTCCTGGGCCTGCGGCCGCTCCTCGCTTTTCGCCGGCTGCGCCATCGCCTCCTGGACCCGGCGCGAGGCCGGCGGCGGCTTCTTCTTGGCGTGGTCGGGCAGCGGCACGGAATCGAGCATGCTCTTCCACTCCTCTGCGGCGCGGAAGAACAGCATAAAGGCCTGGCGGAAGATCAGCGCATGCTCATGGCGCTTGACGAAGATCGCCTCCAGCGTGGCGTAGAAATCGGAGCGGTTGCCGACCTCGATCAGCTGCAACGCGTCGAGCGCATCGATCACCGAGCCCGGCCCGACCGGGAGCCCGGCCGCCCGCAGCGCGCGGGCAAAGCCGATCACGTTGTCGGCCATGTGGCCGGTCGGAGGATTGAGATGGTTGATCGGCATAAATCTATCCACTCCCGTCATTCCGGGATACGCCGCCAGGCGTAGGCCCGGAATCCATTCTTCAGCGTCAACGCGGCCCGATGGATTCCGGGCTCGCGCCATCCAAGTCGGCTGTTGCCGACTTGGACAGTTAGTTCAGCCGAACTCGGGTAAACCCGAGTTCGGATGGCGCGCCCCGGAATGACGGCTAGTCGCTCGTCGCTTCCTTCAATGCCTTCTGCAGCGCATCGCCCTGCATGCGCGCGATGTCGTCCTGGTACTTGAGCAGCGCGCCCAGCGTGTCGCCGACCACCTGCGGCGTCAGCGAGCGGGCGTCGAGCTCGGACAGCGCGGTGGCCCAGTCGATGGTCTCGGCGACACCAGGCGACTTGTAGAAATCCTGGCTGCGCAGCGCCTGCACGAAGCGCACGACCTGCTGCGACAGTTTTGCGGAGATGTTCGGCACCCGCGACTTGACGATCGCGAGCTCGCGCTCGGCCGAGGGATAGTCCACCCAGTGATACAGGCAGCGCCGCTTCAGCGCGTCGTGGATCTCGCGGGTTCGGTTCGAGGTGATGATCACGATCGGCGGCGCCGGCGCCTTCACGGTGCCGAGCTCGGGAATGGTGACCTGGAAGTCGCTGAGGATTTCCAACAGATACGCCTCGAACGCCTCGTCGGCGCGGTCGAGCTCGTCGATCAGCAGCACCGGCGGGCCGGCGACATCGGGCTCGAGCGCCTGCAGCAGCGGCCGCTTGATCAGGAAGCGCTCGGCGAAGATGTCGCTGGCGAGCTGGTCGCGATCGGTATCGCCGGAGGCTTCCGCCAGGCGGATCGCGATCATCTGCGCCGCGCTGCTCCATTCATAGACGGCGGAGGCGACGTCGAGGCCCTCATAGCATTGCAGGCGGATCAGCTTGCGGCCGAGCGCCGCCGACAGCACCTTGGCGATCTCGGTCTTGCCGACGCCGGCCTCGCCTTCGAGAAACAGCGGCCGGCCCATGCGCAGCGCCAGATAGGTCACGGTCGCGAGCGACCGCTCGGCGAGGTAACCGCGCGACGTCAACAGCTCCTCGAGCGCATCGACGGAAGTGGGTAACGCCGATGCACTCATGGAACAGCCAGTCTTCGAACAGGGGTTAGTAAGGTCAAGCGTCAGATCTAGTCCTTGGGATCCGGTTTGGATCTAGTCCCTTGGATCTAGTCCTTAGCTAGTCCTTGGCGTTGGCGGCTTCCACCGCCCTGCGCGTCAAAACGCCGATCAGGTGCGCGCGATATTCAGCACTGCCGTGCAGGTCGCTGTTCAGCCCTTCGGCGGGAACCGCGATGCCGTCGAGCACCTTGTGCGAGAAACGCTTCTTCAAGGCCTCCTCGAACGCGGTGGCGCGGAACACGCCGTCGGAGCCCGCGCCGGTGACCGCGACGCGGACGTCGGACGGACGCTTGGCCACGAACACACCGACCAACGCGTAGCGCGAGGCCTGGTTGCGGAACTTGATGTAGGCCGCCTTCTTCGGCACCGGGAACATCACCTTGGTGATGATCTCGTCGGCCTCGAGCGCGGTCGAGAACAGGCCCTGGAAATACTCCTCGGCCTTCAGGCGGCGCTTGTTGGTGACGATGGTCGCGCCCAGTGCAAGCACCGCCGCCGGGTAGTCCGCGGTCGGATCGTTGTTGGCGAGCGAGCCGCCGATGGTGCCGCGGTGGCGCACCGCGGGATCGCCGATCAGGCCCGCCAGCTCGGCCAGCGCCGGGATCGCCTCGCCCACGATCGCGGAGTTCGCGACCTCGGCGTGCTTGGCGGTGGCGCCGATCACCAGCGAGCGGCCCTTCATCTCGATCGTGTCGAGACCTTCGATATGGGAGAGATCGACCAGATGCGGCGGGCTCGCGAGCCGCTGCTTCATGACCGGCACCAGCGTGTGACCGCCGGCGATCAGCTTGGCGTCCTCGTTCTTCACCAGGAGGTTGGCGGCCTGCCGCACGGTGCCGGGACGGTGATATTTGAATTCGTACATTGGCGAAATTCCTGGGAATGTCCTGATCGCGGTCGCGATGAATTGCTGACTAGCCGTGGTCGACTTGTTAGGCGAGGTCCGACTTGGCCATCGCCTTGGCGCCGGCGGCGATCGAAGCGACGATGTTCTGGTAGCCGGTGCAGCGGCACAGATTGCCTTCCAGCTCCTCGCGGATCACTTCATCGCTGAGGTCGTGGCCCTTGCGATGGACCAGGTCGACCGCGGTCATGATCATGCCCGGCGTACAGAAGCCGCACTGCAAGCCGTGATGCTCGCGGAAGGCCTCCTGCATCGGATGCAGCGGCGCGCCGTCGGCCGCCAAGCCCTCGATGGTCTTGACTTCATGACCGTCGGCCATCACCGCGAGCGTCGTGCAGGACTTCACCGCCTTGCCGTCCAGGTGCACGACGCAGGCGCCGCACTGCGAGGTGTCGCAGCCGACATGGGTGCCTGTCAGCCGCAGGTTTTCGCGCAGAAACTGGACCAGAAGGGTACGGGGGTCGACATTGGCGTTCACGGGGTTGCCGTTCACGATCATTGAAATCTTGGCCATCAGCACTCTCTTATCTGCGCCACCGCATATCGGCGAAGCAGGCGGTTTAAAATCATTCCAGACGGCATAATATGGGCGCGCCCCGCGATGGGCAACCTTTGGAGCCACCCATCCAGGACATAGCGGGAAGCCTTGGCCGGACCCAGATAGTCCAGCCGGAAGCAGGGCTAACCCTGCACCGCCTTTGCAAAATTTGCAAAGAATTCATCGGCCAGCTTCTTGGCGGCACCGTTGATCAGACGCTGGCCGAGCTGGGCGAGCTTGCCGCCGATCTGCGCCTCCACGTTGTAGCTCAGAAGCGTGCCGCCATCCTTGTCGGCGAGGCCGACGGTGGCGCCGCCCTTGGCGAAGCCGGCGACCCCGCCCTCGCCTTCGCCCGAGATCTTGTAGCCATTCGGCGGATCGAGATCGCTCAAGGTGACCTTGCCCTTGAAGCGGGCCGACACCGGGCCGACCTTCATTTTCGCGGTGGCGCGGAAGCCGCCCTCGTCGGTCTTCTCCAGCTCTTCGCAGCCGGGAATGCAGGCCTTCAACACTTCGGGATCGTTGAGCTTGTCCCACACAGCCTGGCGCGGCGCTGCAAGCTGGACTTCGCCGGTCATCGTCATGGCCATGGGGGACCTCCTCGATCGCAAGAAACCTTTTCCCCCAAGTAAAGCAGGCCGGGCGCAAAGGAAAGGCCACCTTCGGAGGATGAGCGATGCATATTCGCAACCGCAGCAAGCCAAGCGCATCGTTCACGAAATCGCGCGGTCCGCTTGCCGGATATGGCGGCAGCGCAGGGGCATTGGCAGCGACGCGCAGGAGTGGTTAGGTCGCGCGCAATGAGCACAGCCCTCTCCCCCCTGCTTGCGCCGATGCTGTCGAGCGCCGCGATGCGCGCGGTGTGCGACGACGCCGCCACCCTGCAGAACATGCTGGATTTCGAGGCGGCGCTGGCCCGCGCCGAGGTAGCCTGCGGCGTGATTCCCGCAGCCAGCGCCGGACCGATTGCCGCGGCCTGCAAGGCCGAATCATTTGACTTCGCCGCGCTTGCGGAAACAGCGACTCGGTCCGGCAATCTGGCGATCCCCCTTGTGAAGACCCTGACCGCCAACGTCGCCACGGCCGATGCCGAGGCGGCCCGCTACGTGCATTGGGGTGCGACCAGCCAGGACGTCATCGACACGGCGACCATGCTGACCTTGCGCGCCGGCATCGATGCGCTGCTTGGCGACCTCGACCGTGCCGTTGCCGGCTTTGCCGGGCTTGCTCGCGCGCACCGCGACACCGCGGTGGTGGCGCGGACCTGGCTACAGCATGCGCTGCCGATGCCGTTCGGCCTGAAGCTCGCTGAATATGCCGCGGCGCTGCATCGCTCGCGCAAGCGGCTTCAACGGCTGCGCTGCGAGACGCTGGCGCTGCAATTCGGCGGTGCCGCAGGCACGCTCGCCGCGCTCGGCGATAAGGGACTCGCGGTCGCTGCTCAGCTTGCGAAAGAGCTCGACCTGCCCTTGCCCGATGCGCCCTGGCACACCCACCGCGACCGCATCGCCGAGGCGGCATCGGTGTTCGCCATCCTCGCCGGCACCTGCGGCAAGATCGCGCGCGACGTTTCGCTGATGATGCAGACCGATGTCGGTGAGGCCTTCGAGCCCGCCGGCGCCGGCCGCGGCGGCTCCTCCACCATGCCGCACAAGCGCAATCCGGTCGCCGCTGCGAGCGCGCTGGGCGCTGCGACCACGGCGCCCAACCTCGCTGCCACGATCTTCGCCGCGCAGGTGCAGGACCATGAGCGCAGCGCCGGTCCCTGGCATGCGGAATGGCCGACCTTGCCGGGCCTGATGCTGGTGACGTCGGGCGCGCTTGCCGCGATCGTCGATCTCGCCGAAGGGCTCGAGGTCGATGCGGCGCGGATGCGCGTCAATCTCGATGCGACGCAAGGGCTGATCATGGCGGAAGCCGTCACCTTCGCGCTCGCCGACAAGATCGGCAAGAGCGACGCTCATCACCTGATCGAGGCCGCCAGCAAGAAAGCGGTCGCCGAGAAGAAGCATCTGCGCGATGTGCTGTCGGCGGATGCCACTGTGACGGCGCATCTCGATGCCAAGCGGATCGCAGAACTGTTCGAGCCGATGGCCTATCAGGGTGCCTCGCAGGCGCTGATCGACCGGTTGCTGGCTTCACTGGATGACAAGTAGCGACGATGTCATTGCCGGGCTTGACCCGGCAAGTGCATGACGAGAGGGACAACATAATGCCGATGATCAACGCCGACGGATGCCTGCTCAACGTCCAGGTCGATGGCCGCGACGGCGGACCGACCGTGATGCTGTCGAACTCGCTCGGCTGCACCTTGCAGATGTGGGAGCCGCAGATGCGGGCGCTGACGCAGATGTTCCGCGTCATCCGCTACGACCGCCGCGGCCACGGCAAATCCGGCGTGCCGGCTGGCCCCTACTCGATGGAACGGTTCGGCCGCGACGTGCTGGCGATCCTCGACGACCTCAACATCGAGAAGGTGCATTGGTGCGGCCTGTCAATGGGCGGCATGGTCGGGCAATGGCTCGGCGCCAACGCTCCTGAGAGATTCGGCAAGATCATCCTCGCCAACACCGCCTGCTACTATCCCGATCCGACCAACTGGCTGAACCGCATCAAGGCGGTGAAGGAAGGCGGCATCGCCGCGGTCGCCGACACCGTGATCGCGGGCTGGCTGACCGCCGACTTCCGCGAGCGCGAGCCTGAGACCACGGCGCGCATGAAGGCGATGCTGCTTGCCTCTCCGGTCGAAGGCTATCTCGCCTGCTGCGAAGCACTGTCGACGCTCGACCAGCGCGCCCTGCTGCCGAAGATCAAAAGCCCGACGCTGGTGATCGCAGGAAAGCAGGACATGGCAACGCCCGTGTCGGCGGGCGAGATGATCCGCAGCGGCATTCCCGGCGCCAGCATGACGCTGCTGGATGCCGCGCACATCTCCAATGTCGAGCAGTCGCACGCCTTCACCGAAGCCGTGGTCGGCTTCCTGACGCAACGGTAGTGCCGCGTGTTCGAACACCTCTCCCATCGGGAGAGGTCGGATCGCATCGCAAGATGCGATCCGGGTGAGGGATGACGCTCCCTCGTGAGATCTGAGCCCCTCACCCGGCGCTTCGCGCGACCTCTCCCTGTGGGAGAGGTGAAGAATCGATCAAGAGGAGACATCCATGGACGACAATCAGCGCCGCGACGACGGCATGACGCAGCGCCGCAAGGTGCTCGGCAATGAATGGGTCGACAAGTCGATCAAGAACCGCAACGCGTTCAACACCGACTTCCAGGACCTGATCACGCGCTACGCGTGGGGCGACATCTGGACCCGGCCGCATTTCGATCACCGCACCCGCCGCGTGCTCGTGATCGGCACCATGGTCGCGCTCGGCCAGTGGGACGAGTTCCGCCTGCATGTGCGCGCCGCGCTCAGCGAGGGCGGCTTCACGCCCGACGACATCAAGGAGATCCTGCTGCAGCAGGCGATCTATTGCGGCGTGCCGGCAGCCAACCACGCCGTCAAGGAAGCCGGCGCAATCATTGCCGAGCTAGGGCTGCTGAAGGGATAGCCCACTCGCCGGCGCCCCCGCCTCGACGGCAGGAGTCACGGCAGCTCGCTTCGGCGAGGTCTCGAACAGCATCACGATCGCGGTGCCGAGCAGCATCAGAAGCTCGGACGCATGCATCCGCATCGCTTCGATCTCGCCGACCTTCGACGCCATCATCATGCTGGCGAAGCTCAGCACGCTGCCGAGGCAGAGCGCCACCGCAAGCGCCTCATCGGCGCCGCTGCTGTTTCTGCGCAGCGGCGAGAACGCGGCCATCGCGAGGAACACCGCGAAGAATGCCACCACGGTGATCCGCGCCAGCGCCAACAGCCATGCGAGCCGCACCGTCGCCATCTTGCCGAGGTGCAGATAGTCGCTCGCATACAGCGCGATCGACACGCTCGGCCGCTCATAGAGGCCATGGATCGGCGACACCATGATGCTGAAGGCGATGATGGTCCAGATCGGAATGAAATAGGCCGCAAGCAGCGCGCCGTTGAAGGAGCTGATCCGCCAGTTGTTCGACATTGCCGCTTCCCGTGCTTGCCGCGCCTTATCGACCGGCGACGGTTCAGGGGGCGAGGTAACGCCGATCGATTGCCGGCAGCAATTTAAACCCTTTGTTAAGGTTAAGCGCGGTGCCATGGTTCCCGGTATCGATGCGATCGGGCCCGGCCAGTATCTGCGCTGGGGAGCATGAGGGGGTAAAATGACTGAAAGAACCCGTGTTTTCGTCGCAACGCCCTGCTTCGGCGGCGATCTGAAGATGGCCTATGTGTTGTCAGTCCTGAAGCTTCAGGCTGCGGCCACGGCCCGGGGCATCGACATCGTGTTCCATCTGATCGGAAACGAATCGCTGATCGTGCGCGCCCGGAACGAGCTGGCGCACCAGTTCCTCGCCTCCGGCGCCAGCCATCTCCTGTTCATCGATGCCGATATCGGGTTCGAGCCCGAGTCCGTATTCCGGCTGCTCGAGTGCGGCGCCGATGTCTCGGCCGCGGCCTATCCGCTCAAGCACATCGATTGGGATAAGGTGCAGCGGGCCGCGGACGCCAAGCGCAAGAACCTCGCCTCATCCTCGCTGGATTATGTCGTCACATGGGCCGGCGACCAGATCACGGCGCGCGGCGATGGCTTTGCCAAAGTCCGATATGCCGGAACCGGCTTCCTGATGATGAAACGATCTGCCCTCGTCCGGCTGTGCGACGCTCATCCCGAACTGAAATACCGGGCGAACCACAAGAGCAACGATCTGAACACCGGCAATCTGGTTCGCGCCGACCTCGACCGCGTGTCGCTGTTCGAATGCATGATCGACAAGACGACCGGCGGATATCTGTCCGAAGACTACGCCTTCTGCCGGCGCTGGATCGACCTCGGCGGCGAGATCTGGCTCGATCTGCGCAGCGAGCTGACGCATTTCGGCTCATACGCCTTCCGCGGCCGCTTCGCCGATCAATTGGCCTGAATAACAGCGGCAGAAACAAATCGACTGACAAAAGGCCTCGCAACGCGGCGAGACCCTTTTTGTTGCAGCTGCTCAATTACCCAGCCTCACACCGGCCCGGATCCTGCGGCGCTGAGCTTCCGATCTGGGCTCCGGTTGGTCATTCTCTCATCAAGCTGGGGACAACGCGTGCATCGGGACCGCAGTTGCTCGGGGAACACGGGTTCCGGCGCGATCATTGCAAGGCGACGGGGCCTCGACCCCTGTGACATCGGAAGCGCACCCGCCAAAGTAGTTATGTACAAGGCCCTTTCTGCTGCTGCCACGCTGTTGCCGCCGCCGGGGTTCCGCTGTTAGAAAATACCGCGACGCGACGGACCAGGCTGCCGGGGGCCCTCGCCGCGTCACCCGCGACGGTGCGTTTTCGAGCGAAGTGGAGACCGGTTCGCGTGAAGACAACGCGTCCAAATCAAACCGAGAGCCCGTTCGGTTCTCAACCGAACAGGCTCTGACGGCGGCGCATGGATTATTTCGCCCAGCAACTGATCAACGGCCTCGTGCTCGGTTCGATCTATGGCCTGATCGCCATCGGCTACACGATGGTCTACGGCATCGTTGGCATGATCAACTTCGCCCATGGCGACATCTTCATGATCGGCGGCTTCATCGCGATGATCTCGTTCCTGGTGCTGGTGTCGCTCGGCCTCACCGCGATCCCGCTGATCCTGCTGATCGTGCTGCTGGTCTCGATGGTGATCACCGCGCTCTACGGCTGGACCATCGAACGCATCGCCTACCGGCCGCTGCGCCACTCGTTCCGCCTCGCGCCGATGCTGTCGGCGATCGGCATGTCGTTCGTGCTGACCAATTTTTCACAGGTGTCGCAGGGCGCGCGGGTCAAGCCGGTGCCGCCGATCGTCACCGGCGGCTACACGCTGCATGAAGGCCCGGCAGGCTTCGCCGTTCAGCTCTCCAACATCCAGATCGTGGTCGTGCTCGCGACCATCGTACTGCTCGCGGTGTTCACCTGGCTCGTCTCGCGCACCCGGCTCGGGCGCGACATGCGCGCCTGCGAGCAGGACCAGACCATGGCCGCACTGCTCGGCGTCGATGTCGACCGCACCATCTCGATGACCTTCGTGATCGGCGCCGCGCTCGCCGCGGTCGCCGGCATGATGTACCTGCTGTATTACGGGCTGGTCGATTTCTTCATGGGCTTCGTCGCCGGCATCAAGGCGTTCACCGCCGCAGTGCTCGGCGGCATCGGCTCGTTGCCGGGCGCGATGCTCGGTGGGCTCGCGATCGGCCTGATCGAGACGTTCTGGTCGGCCTATTTCTCGGTGGAGTACAAGGACGTCGCCGCGTTCTCGATCCTGATCGTGGTGCTGATCTTCATGCCGACCGGCCTGCTTGGCCGTCCCGAAGTCGAAAAAGTCTGACAGGCACTTCGTGAGCGCGACCTCAGCCCGCCCCTCGCACGCCGCGCAGCCTTCGGGCAGCGCCTTCATTCTCAAGAAAGCCCTGATCAGCGCCGCCGTCGCGCTGGTGCTGTTCTCGCTGATGATCGGCATCCGCACCGAGGCCGGCCCGCAGGGCGGTCTGATCTACTGGACGCGGTTCGGCGACCTCGCCGCCCTCGTCGGCACCGTGTTCGGCGGCAGCATCATCATCGAGCTGCTGCGGCAATGGTGGGGACCGATCGACACGGACCACATCGTCCCGAAGCCGGTGCAGGCCGCGATGTCGTTCGCCGGGCGCTGGCTGGCACCGGCGCTCCTGGTGTTCGCCTTCCTGGTGCCCGTCATCTTCTACAATCAGCGTTACATTCTCGACCTGTCGATCCTGGTCCTGACCTATGTGATGCTCGGCTGGGGACTGAACGTCGTGGTCGGCCTCGCCGGCCTGCTCGACCTCGGCTATGTCGCCTTTTATGCGGTCGGCGCCTATTCCTACGCGCTGCTTGCCACCAATTTCGGATTGTCGTTCTGGGTCTGCCTGCCGCTCGCCGGCATACTGGCGGCGTTCTGGGGCGTGCTGCTCGGCTTCCCGGTGCTGCGGCTCCGCGGCGACTATCTCGCGATCGTCACGCTCGCCTTCGGCGAGATCATCCGTCTCGTCATCATCAACTGGCAGAGCCTGACCGGCGGCCCCAACGGCGTCTCCGGCATCCCGCGCCCGACCCTGTTCGGCATTCCGCTCGACAACAGCGACGACGGGCTTGCGGCCAAGCTCGGCATCGATTTCTCGCCGACCCACCGCATCGTGTTCCTGTTCTACCTGATCCTGGCGATGGCGCTGCTCACCAACTGGGTGACGATCCGGCTGCGCCGGCTGCCGATCGGCCGCGCCTGGGAGGCGCTGCGCGAGGACGAGGTGGCCTGTCGCGCGCTCGGCATCAACGTCACCACGACCAAGCTCACCGCGTTCGCGACGGGTGCGATGTTCGGCGGCTTCGCGGGCGCCTTCTTCGCCACGCGGCAGGGCTTCATCAGCCCGGAATCCTTCACCTTCCAGGAATCGGCGCTGGTGCTTGCGATCGTCGTGCTCGGCGGCATGGGCTCGCAGCTCGGCGTCGCGCTGGCGGCGCTGACCATGATCGGCGGCTTCGAGCTGTTCCGTGGTTTCGATCAGTATCGCATGCTGGTGTTCGGCATCGCGATGGTGCTGTTGATGATCTGGCGGCCGCGCGGGCTGATCGGCCATCGCGCGCCGACCGTGTATCTGGAACGCAACCAGGCGATCTCGTCCGACCTCGTCAAGGAGGGCCACGGATGAGCGGCGATCCGATCCTCACCGTCGACCGCCTGATGATGCGCTTCGGCGGCATCGTCGCGGTCAACGCGCTCTCCTTTGCGGCCGAGCGGCGCAAGATCACCGCGCTGATCGGCCCGAACGGCGCCGGCAAGACCACGGTGTTCAACTGCATCACCGGCTTCTACCGGCCGAGCGGCGGCGCGATCCGCCTCGCCCATGACGACGGCCGCACCATGCAGCTCGAGCGGCTCGGCGATTTCCGCATCACCAAGCAGGCCAAGGTGGCGCGCACCTTCCAGAACATCCGCCTGTTCCCCGGCATGACCGCGCTGGAAAACCTGATGGTCGCCCAGCACAACGCGCTGATGCGCGCCTCGGGCCTGACCTTGCTCGGGTTGCTCGGCCTGCCGTCCTGGCGCGAAGCCGAGCAGCGCGCCATCGAACTGGCGCGGACCTGGCTCGATCGTGTCGGCCTGCTCTCACGCGCCGACGATGCCGCCGGCAATCTCGCCTATGGCGACCAGCGCCGGCTCGAAATCGCACGCGCGATGTGCACCGAGCCCGTGCTGCTCTGCCTCGACGAGCCGGCGGCTGGCCTCAACGCGCGCGAAAGCGGCGGGCTCAACGAGCTGCTGCTGTCGATCCGCAACGAACAGGGCACCTCGATCCTCCTGATCGAGCATGACATGTCGGTCGTGATGGAAATCTCCGACCACGTCGTGGTGATGGACTACGGCGTCAAGATCGCCGAGGGCTCGCCGCAGGCCGTGCGCGACGACCCCAAGGTGATCGCCGCCTATCTCGGCGCCGACGAGGAAGAGGCGATCGCCGTAATGGAGAGCGGCACGTGAGCGCGCTAGCTGCTACCACACCCCTGCTCGCGGTGCGCGGCGTGCGTGCGGCGTATGGCAAGATCGAGGCGCTGAAGGGCGTCGACGTCGAGATCAATCGAGGGGAGATCGTCGCCCTGATCGGCGCCAACGGCGCCGGCAAATCGACGCTGATGATGACGATCTTCGGCCGGCCGCGCGCCCGCGCCGGCACCATCGAATATGACGGCCACGACATCACCGGCGTGCCGACCCACGAGATCGCGCGGCTGCGCATCGCGCAATCACCGGAGGGCCGGCGGATCTTTCCGCGGATGAGCGTCGCGGAAAACCTCCAGATGGGCGCCGACGCCACCGAATGCAGCGAGGCCGAGCGCGAGGCCGGGCTGGAGCGCGTGTTCGCGCTGTTTCCGCGCCTGAAGGAGCGCATCGCGCAGCGCGGCGGCACGCTGTCCGGCGGCGAGCAGCAGATGCTCGCGATCGGCCGCGCCCTGATGAGCCGGCCCCGCCTGTTGATGCTGGACGAGCCCTCGCTCGGCTTGGCGCCGCTGATCGCGCGGCAGATCTTCGACGCCATCCGCACGCTGAACCGGCAGGACGGCCTCACCGTGCTGATCGTCGAGCAGAACGCCAACCATGCGCTGAAGCTCGCCCATCGCGGCTATGTCATGGTCAACGGCCTGATCACGCTGACCGGAACCGGCAGCGAATTGCTGCAGCGCCCGGAAATCCGCGCCGCCTATCTGGAAGGCGGCCGCCACGGCTAGCTGCACGTTTCGTGCCGCTCCTGCAGCAGGACGCAGCCGATGCAGCGTCGATTTGCCTGAAAATTGCCGGTGACTTCGCCGCGAAACCAGCCGAGAATGCCCGTGGTTTGAGGGCCCGGCGTGCCGGGCCCTTCCGCAAGAGGCAACGACCACGAGGGACGTCTCATGAAATCACTGAAGCTGATCGGCCTGGCATTGGGCGCTTCGTTCGCATTGTCGGCGAGCGCGTTCGCGCAAGACATCACAATCGCAGTCGCGGGCCCGATGACGGGGTCCGAATCCGCTTTCGGCCGGCAGATGAAGAACGGCGCCGAGCAGGCAGTCGCCGACATCAACGCCGCCGGCGGCGTTCTCGGCAAGAAGCTCGCGCTGGAATCCAACGACGACGCCTGCGATCCGAAGCAGGCGCGCTCGATCGCGGAAAAGATCGGCTCTTCGAAGATTCCGTTCGTCGCCGGCCATTTCTGCTCGTCGTCCTCGATCCCGGCCTCCGAGGCCTATGCCGACTCCAACGTGCTGCAGATTACCCCGGCCTCGACCAACCCGCTGTTCACCGAGCGCAAGCTCTGGAACGTGGCCCGCGTCTGCGGCCGTGACGACCAGCAGGGCCTGGTCGCCGCCGACTACATCATGAAGAACTTCAAGGGCAAGAACGTCGCGATCCTGAACGACAAGACCACCTACGGCAAAGGCCTCGCCGACGAGACCAAGAAGGCGCTGAACAAGGCCGGCTTCCAGGAGAAGATGTTCGAGTCCTACAACAAGGGCGACAAGGACTTCAACTCGATAGTCTCGCGCCTGAAGCGCGACAACATCGATCTGGTCTATGTCGGCGGCTACCATCAGGAAGCCGGCCTGATCTTGCGCCAGATGCGCGATCAGGGCCTGCAGACCATTCTGATGGCGGGCGATGCCATGAACGACAAGGAGTTCGCCTCGATCACCGGCCCGGCCGCCGAAGGCACGCTGTTCACCTTCGGTCCCGATCCGCGCAACAAGCCGACCGCGAAGGCGATCGTCGAGAAGTTCAAAGCTAAGAACATCGATCCCGAAGGCTACACGCTCTACACCTACGCCGCGATGCAGGTGTGGACGCAGGCCGTCGCCAAGGCCGGCACCACCGACGCCAAGAAGGTGATGGACACCATCAAGGCCGGCGAGTGGGACACCGTGCTCGGCAAGATGGCGTTCGACGCCAAGGGCGACATCAAGGCGATCGACTATGTCGTCTACAAGTGGGACGCCAAGGGCAACTACACCGAGATCAATCCGAAGGGCTCCTGATCGGCTCCCCATCCTTCGCCGTCATTGCGAGGAGCGACAGCGACGAAGCAATCCATCTTTCCGCGTAATCGGTGACAATGGATTGCTTCGCTTCGCTCGCAATGACGAGGATAGAGTTACAAACCGCCCCGGTCAGCCGGGGCGTTTTGCTTTGACACCACGGCTGCTATACCGGGTCGATCGGACAGCAGGGATGGACGCATCGTGAAAAACCTTCTCACCGATATTGCCGGCGTTGCCGTCGGCCACGCCGACGACGCGGTGATCGCCTCCGGTGTCACCGCGATCCTGTTCGAGCGGCCGGCGGTCGCCTCGATCGATGTCCGCGGCGGAGGTCCCGGCACCCGCGAGGACGCGCTGCTTGCCCCGCACAACGTCGTCGAGGCGATCGACGCCATCACGCTGTCCGGCGGCTCCGCGCTCGGGCTCGATGCGGCCGGCGGCGTGCAAGCCTGGCTCGCCGAGCGCGGCCGCGGCTTTCGTATCCGCGATGCGGTGATCCCGATCGTGCCGGGCGCGATCTGCTTCGACCTGCTCAACGGAGGCAACAAGGCGTGGGGCCGCTTCCCGCCCTATCGCGATCTCGGCTATGCGGCGGCGAATGCCGCCTCAGATGACTTTGAACTCGGCAGCGTCGGCGCCGGCATGGGCGCCACCACCGCCAACCTCAAGGGCGGCCTCGGCTCGGCGTCCGCCGTGACCGACGACGGCATCAAGGTCGCAGCGCTGGCGGTGGTCAACGCGGTCGGCAGCGTCACGGTCGGCAGCGGTCCCTGGTTCTGGGCGGCGCCGTTCGAGGTGAACGGCGAGTTCGGCGGGCGCGGCCTGCCGCCAGCGTTCACCCAGGACATGCTGAAGATGCGGCTGAAGGGCGGCGCGGACGCCACCGCGGCGGAGAACACGACACTGGTCGTGGTCGTGACCGAGGCGCAATTGACAAAACCGCAGGCGCGACGACTTGCGATGATCGCGCAGACCGGCATGGCGCGCGCGATCTATCCGGTGCACGCCCCGCTCGATGGCGATGTGGTGTTCGCGGCCGCGACCGGCGCCAAGCCGGTCGATCCGCTGTTCGGCCTGACCAAGCTCGGCGCCGTCGCCGCCAACACGGTGGCACGCGCGATCGCGCGCGGCGTTCATTCAGCAACCGCGCTGCCCTTCCCCGGCGCGCAGCCGAGCTGGCGGGAGCGGTTTGGTTAAAACTGGATTTTACCGCGACGGAAGAGCGCTCCCTCGCCCCGTTCTTACGGGGAGAGGGTTGGGGTGAGGGGCCGCCTCCGCATCAACGGTGATAGACGGACTCGCGGAGACTCCCC